>CBDUZZ010000035.1:0-46993 GCA_965371855.1 uncultured bacterium | reverse complement strand
ATAATCGTTCTTTGAAGTATGGTTCACTGAAAAATAACCCACATTCATGGAAGTAACATTATGGAAAAAGTGAGAACCCAGTGATGCTTCCAGCGGAAACTCTTTTAACCCCATTTCAACTACTATTCTGGCATGGGATATTTGCGACCATAATACCGGGATACCGGTAAAACGGTCTCTGGTTCCCCACCGGCCTGGGCCAATCAATACATATTCACCATTCTCTTCATCAAATTGTTTGTTCATTTCTGCTACTTCTCTTGCCATCTCAACGGTATCAAGCCTATTGAACTTTTCGGTATTCATATAAATTACATCACGTATGGTCTCTATGCGTCCGTTACCCATGCCCTTCACCGACTGTACAATAATATTATCAGGGTTAACATCTTCAAAGCTAATATCGGCATGGCTTTCAAGACGGATAAGAGGCTTGATCTGCAACAAGTATAACGTTGGCAGGTTTCTTTTACCTCTTTCCATGTCAACGGCAAACTCTATCTCAACAGGAGCACCCATAGCCTGTTTACAAAAACGAATCAATATTTCAAGCGTTTCGGCCAAAGGAAAGTAATCATACTTTAAGATATTTGAAAAATTAACAATCCTAGGACCTTTTATGGAAAGATTATTAACCAGCCTGTCGTTCTGTAAATCATATACTGAAGAACAATGGTTCAGGTTCCCGTCCTCTTCAGCTTCCAGTATATCCAATTTCACTATACCGGCATCTTCACCGTCATTTGCCAGGTCAACAGAATTATTATCAAGATCTAATGCATAAAAATAATTCTGAGAGTCTTTAATCTGATCCTTAGTGGTGTTTAATTCCAGGTTTGGATATGCAGGACAGAATCTCCACGCTTTCTCGCCTCCAACAACATATTTACCCAATCCAACGGCCAGAACAGCAAAGCCGTCTTCCGGCTTCATATATGAAAAAGGATAATAGTTATACGATTGTGCAACCCCGCTGATATGAGGATAAAATCTGTTATGCGACTGCCGGCCAACTAATTCCTGAATAATTACTGCCATCGTTTCTTCCTCAA
This sequence comes from uncultured bacterium, assembly GCA_965371855.1. Lineage (GTDB taxonomy): Bacteria > Bacteroidota > Bacteroidia > Bacteroidales > Marinilabiliaceae > JAADEM01. The sequence continues at coordinate 45,941 of CBDUZZ010000035.1, read as the reverse complement.
TCTTGTAATTTACGGCATCAAAATAGGCTTTAGCAGGGTCACTGAACATAGAAGCATATACCAGCTTAACAGCAATAGACAGTTGTTTGAACCTCTCCTCCTTATCAGGATTATTGTTAGAAAGTAAATATGTAGCATACACACCGGCAAAAGGTTGTAACAGCGAATCCTCAAACAATCCTGATGACCTAACAGCCAACGGCTTGTCCATTACGTCAACATATTGTCTTAATCGGTAAATTACTTCATCACTCAACTCAGATTTCAAAAATAAATCCTTTATCTCTTCATAGTTCTTCTGAACAAATGCTTTGTGAAAAAGATTGTTTTTCTCAATAAAACGGGTAAACTCACCTGCACCAATAATTGTGGTAGCTGGTATGCTAATATTCAATCCTGAAATATTATTCTTAAAATCTATATTTTCAATAAAATTACTAAGGAAAGCCATACCACGTCCCTTACCCCCGAATGACCCTTCACCAATCCTAACAATATAACGATTGCTTGTGACCAGAGCAGGATCAAACATAACCACTCTTCCTCGCAATCTGGCCAATCTCACGTCTTCAAAAGCATCTAAAATAGCCTGCCTTAATTTTTGGGAGCTATCGAAATCTTCAATTTTATATGGTCTTAATTTTTTGGCAATATTAATTTCTCCCCTTGCCATCAACCAGGTTGATATCCCATTTCGCCGTGCATGATGTAATAACGATTCAGCAGGAACCTCTTTAATACAGGTAATAAACTCTTTCAGATTACTGGCAACGGCAACCTTTATTCCACGAGCATTACGAAAAACAAAATTACCGAAACCCAACTTATGATGAATAAAATTATTTATATCCATTGACAAGCTGTCAGAGTTTTTATCTATGAAATCGGCTCCTGCCTCCAATGCTTTTTTTAAATTTTCAGGATCAGATGATTGTAATAAAGTAGGCATTGTAGACTTACTCTTCACATATTTTATTAATTCAACACCGGCATTTTCATCTGGTATGCCTCCCCTATCATATTTCACATCAGAAATAACACAAATAATATTATCCAGATATTTATCAAATATCTCAACAGCATCTTCATAGTTAACTGCCAATAATACTTTAGGCCTCACCCTCATTTTCATTATCTTATAAAGCTGGTCAGAAGTCTCCTCTGAAAGGATAGACTGTGTCTGCCGCATAACAATGGAATAGAGCAGTGGTAAGTATCGAGAGTAATATTTACGGGAGTTTTCGACAAGAAGAATAACACGAACATCACCCACCCTAACATCTTTCTCCACATTCATCTTATCCTCAACATACTTTATCATAGCAAGGAAAACACGAGTATCTCCATTCCAAACAAATACTCTGTCGATATGCTCGGTATTTCCCCCTTCATCATCAAAAAACTTCAGGTCGGCATTGTTGTTTACAAGAAGTAATACCGGGAGCTCAGGCATCACATCAAATATTTTTTTGCTAACCATAACCGGCAGTTGCTTATCAAGGCCTGCCATTATGATAACCATTTCAAAATTACGCTCCTGCAAAACGCTTAAAGCATCCTCACAATTTGCTACACTTGTTATTCGGGGAGATGTAAACAAATTCAACTGTAGATATTCACCAATAATCTTATCAAAAAAACGCCCTTCCCTTACTATACTATATGAGTCGTAATAGTTGGCTATCAACAGCACCTCTTTTACTTTAAAAGACATCAACTCCTGAAAGATATCCCTGTCGGTAAGCCTGCGACGGTATATTTTTGACAATTCAATTTTTTCTTCCGGCATCTTTTTCAATTATCAGCAAACAATTATCAGTTCACCCGTTATTAAAACAACAAAGATAACGTAAACGTAATACATAACAAAAGCCGCCTGAGATGGTTTCAAACGGCTTAAAAATATAGTAACGGAGTGACCTACCCTATTTTTCAAAAAGTTACCCCGTCACTTTATGCAAATGATTTTATACTATTTAACCTCCCAAACATCACCTGAGTATAAAAGATCTTTCAATGTTTTTACAGATGATTTTTCTTGAATCTCCTTTATCTGTCTCTCCATACACTGATCATATACCTTGGCTTCAACATCACGAATAACCCCCAGAGCAACAGGACATTCAGGGTACTCCATATTAGCAAGTTTAATGTGCAAACTAATATCCTGACATTTAGCATCATGCACCAACACATCATCTTCAGTAACACCATTTTCACCAATAGTTACCACCATCATCTTCAAATCTCTGATAACAAGACCTTTGTTACGTTCCTTGCCAAATATCATCGGCTCTCCGTGCCTTAAAGTGATTGTACGGTCTTCTTTATGCTCTCTATCAGTAATTGCATTATGCACCTTATCATTATAGATCACACAATTTTGTAGAACCTCAACAATGGAAGTTCCTTCATGTTCAGCAGCAGCCTTAAATACTTCAACCGATAGCTTTATCTCTTTATCTACTGATCTGGCGAAAAACTGACCACGCGCACCAAGACATAACTCACCCGGACGGAAAGGAGTTTCAATAGTTCCAAATGGTGATGTTTTAGAAATAAAACCACGTTTAGATGTTGGAGAAAATTGACCTTTTGTTAAACCATAAATTTGGTTATTGAACAGTATAACATTAATATCAATATTGCGACGAATAAGATGAATAAAATGATTTCCGCCAATTGCCAAAGCATCTCCATCACCGGTAATTTGCCAAACATGCAAATCAGGATTAGCTATCTTTACACCTGAAGCTACTGCCGAAGCACGCCCGTGAAGTGTATGAAACCCATATGTATTCATATAATATGGAAACCGCGAAGAGCATCCAATACCTGAGATAATAGCAATATCATCCCTGCAATACTCCAGTTCGGAAAAAACTTTTTGTACTGAATTTAATATAGCATGATCACCACATCCAGCACACCAGCGTACACCCTGATCACTTTTATATTCGGTAAACTTTAATTTACAAACGCCTGCCATATTTTATTCCTCCAGTAATTTTATAAATTTCTCTTTCAATTCATTAACGGTAAAAGGTAATCCCTGCAACTTATTATATTGACTGAATGACAAGCCCTGAAATTTCATCCTCAGATAATTTGCAAATTGTCCCAAATTCAATTCACACACAACCTTCTTGTCAAATTTCTTCAGCACATCATAAGTGTTTTTTGGTAAAGGATTAATATAATTAAAATGAGCCAATGCCACATTATATCCTTCATTAGTAAGTTCCTCATAAGCCGTATAGAGATGGCCAAATGTACCCCCCCAACCGATCAACAACAAATCAGCATCTTCATTACCAATAATTTCCAGTTCAGGTATAAAATCAGCAATTTTCTCAATTTTTGCGTTGCGAACATCACTCATTACCTGATGATTTTCAGGGTTGTGAGAAACAGCACCGGTAGAATAGTCCTTTTCCAATCCACCAATACGATGAGCAAAACCAGACATCCCGGGGTATGCCCATAAACGTGACAACTTCTCTGAGTCACGCAGATATGGAGTCCAGTCATCCTTCATTGATTCATCAACAAAAGGAGGATTAATTTTCGGAAAATCATCCATATCAGGAATCTTCCAAGGTTGAGTACCATTACCAAGAAACCCATCGGTTAAAAGAATAACCGGAGTCATATGTTCAACAGCAATCTTTGATGCATAAAATGCATAATCAAAACAGTTTGTAGGGCTACTGGCTGCAACAACCACAGCCGGGCTCTCTCCGTTTCTACCATACAGAGCCTGCAATAAATCAGATTGTTCTGTTTTGGTAGGTAACCCTGTAGATGGCCCTCCACGCTGAACATTTACAATAACCAAAGGTAATTCTGCCATAACAGCTAATCCAATAGCCTCACCTTTCAATGCCAACCCCGGGCCGGAAGTAGAAGTAACAGCAAGTTTCCCAGCAAAACTGGCACCGATAGAACTGGTTATTCCGGCTATCTCATCCTCAGCCTGAAATACCTTAACTCCAAGATCTTTACGGGCACTTAACTCCTGCATTATCTCTGTAGCAGGTGTTATAGGATAGGAACCCAAAAACAGGTCTAATCCACTTTTCTCTGCTGCTGCAAGCAATCCCCATGCAGTAGCAGTATTTCCATTAATATTTCTGTAAAATCCTTTTTCTATATCAGCGGGGGAAATATGGTACGAAGGTGTTAAAGCCTGAATAATTGAACCATAGTCGTACCCTTGTTGCAATACCTTTATGTTAGCCTCTATAACAATAGGTTTCTTCTTGAATTTTTTGTTAATGTATTCTTTTGTTGGCTCGAGTGACCTGTTAAATAACCAGTAAACCAAGCCAAGAGCATACATGTTTTTACTTCTTAAAACACTCTTATTGTCCAGCCCCATGTCTTTCAGGCTCTCTTTTGTCAGATTGGTAATAGGTGCTTTGATAATATTATAATCCCCTAACTTATCTTCAGTTATCGGATCGTTAGTTTTGTAACCTGCTTTATTAAGATTTTTCTCATCAAAAGTATCTACATCTATAATAATGGTTCCACCAGGTTTCATCCATTTAACATTAGCTTTTAATGCTGCAGGATTCATGGCAACCAAAACATCTGCATAATCACCAGGGGTATAGATCTCGTTGTGCCCAAGATGTACCTGAAAACCGGAAACTCCACCAATTGTTCCCTGAGGAGCTCTAATTTCTGATGGATAATCGGGGAATGTTGAAATATCATTTCCAAATAATGCTGAAGTGTATGAAAAGAGCGTTCCGGTTAATTGCATTCCATCACCGGAATCTCCTGAAAACCTAACAACTACTTCATCTTTTTCAATTACTTTTGACCTTTTTCCCATAATAATATGGTTCTGTAGTTTTTATAAAATTAGTAAATTTATTGAGCTGCAAAACTATATTAAAAAAATGAAAAACAATCGAATAAACCATTTAATTATTTGATATTCCTTTTAAAAATAAGCTAGTTATACTGACTCTTTATTCAAAATATTTCTATTATTTTTAAATGAAAAAACACAAAGTACACAAACCCCTAATTATCTTACAAATACACATTTAATGATTTTTTTTGACAATTTTTGACAATTAAAACATAAGTCATTTTCACTATATTAAGAAATGGTTGTATTTTTACAATAAAAAAAATAATATGGCACTAATTAAATCGGTAAGAGGATTTACACCTGTTATTGGTAAGAATGTATTTCTGGCTGAAAATGCAACAATAATAGGTGATGTAATTATAGGAGATGATTGCAGTATTTGGTATAATACTGTTCTACGCGGCGATGTAAATTCCATTAAAATAGGTAACAAAGTAAACATCCAGGATGGATCGGTTTTACATACACTATATCAAAAGTCTACAATTGACATAGGAAATAATGTTTCTGTAGGGCATAATGTTACCATTCACGGTGCTAAGATAGAAGATAATGTGCTTGTCGGGATAGGGGCTACTATCCTTGACCATGCAGTAATAGGTCACAACTCAATTATTGCTGCCAACTCTCTGATACTAACAGGTACTGTAGTTGAGCCAAACAGTATTTACGCAGGAGTTCCTGCCAAAAAAGTGAAAGATATTGAACCCAACCAGACAAAAGAGATGATAGAAAAAATAGCCAATAACTACTTGATGTATGCAGGATGGTATAAGGATTTATGATTTGAGATTTACGATTTAGGGATTTACGATTTGTGGATGGAGGGATTTGCGATATTCAGGAGTTGAAAGTGAAATGGAGACAATCAGATAAACAATATATCAGTTAGCTAATCACAAGATGCTCCACATTAAGATCTCCTTTGAAGAAGATGCCGGCAGTTTGTTTGAATTTATCCTGACTTTCGGTTGTGTAGAATTTTACAGCTCCACCTTTGGTACATTTAACATCCATTTCAGGATGCCTTAAAAGATAATCTTTCAAACTTATACTTACGATATCACCTTGTGAAAGAATTTTAACACCGGGGGGGGTAAATTTCACAATTTTGGGAATCAACAATGGATAATGAGTACAACCAAGAATAAGAGTATCGATTAAAGGATCCCTTTCAAACAGAGCATTAAGATTTTTCTCAATAAAATAATCTGCTCCGGAATTTTCAAATTCACTGTTTTCAACTAAAGACACCCACATAGGGCATGCTTCTTGCTCAACGATCACATCCGGGCTGAGTTTTTTAATTTCTAAGGGGTATGAATTTGATTGAACAGTACCAACAGTACCAACAATACCAATATGGTTACTTTCTGTATAAGTTCCAACAATTTCTGCACTAGGACGAATTACCCCAAGTACTCTTCTCTCAGGATCAATCCCGGGTAAATCTTTCTGTTGAATACTTCTCAATGCTTTTGCAGATGCCGTATTACAGGCCAGTATTATAAGATGAGCACCCAATGAAAAAAGTTTCTTAACAGCTTCAAGTGTATATTCATAAACAACATCAAAGGATCGGGGACCATAAGGAGTTCGTGCATTATCACCAAGATAAATATAATCATACTCCGGAAGCTCTTTCCTGATACTCTCAAGAATCGTCAACCCACCGTATCCTGAATCAAATATTGCTATTGGTCCTTTCATGTAAGTTAAAAGTTGAAAGTTGAAAGTATTAAATTTATAGTACCTAATCAATAAAAAAGGGCGACTTCGTAAAGCCACCCTAAATATAATAATTTGTTAACTCAATAAGAGTCCTTTATGATATTTACTGAGTAATAAGTTTCTCTTTTACAAAAGGAGCACAATCAATACTCTTATCAGAGTGGTAAACAACGACCTGCGAGCTGATATCAAAAATGTATATCAAGCCCTTCTCCTGACCTACCTCAGTAATCGCATTTTGAACCTTCTGAATAATGGGCTGTAACAATTGTTGCTCTTTTTGAGTTATTGTTTGTTGAGCCATTTGATTATACTGCTTTATGCGTGCATCAAGATCCTGAATTTCTTTCTCTTTAGTAGCTATGATCAAATCGGGTAAAGAGTCACGCTGAGTAAGATAAGTTGAGTATTTGCTATCCAAGTCTTCGCTCATAACCTTTAACTGATCCTGAAGTTTAACAGCTTCTGCTTGTAATTGTGCATCAGCTGCTTTTTTAGCAGGTAATTCAGCAACAAGTTGTTGGATATTAATATGTCCGAATTTAAGTTCTTGAGCGGTAACTTTTCCAGCAAAAACCACAACAATTGTTAGAATAAAAATCTTCAATAATTTCATGATAATACAATATTAGTTTTTTATTTATTATTATTTAGTTATAGTAATTCCCATTTTTGCTTTCACCAAAGGTGTAACATCAATACTCTGTTCAGATCGATATATAGGCATACCACCAGCCACTTCAAAGATATATAAAAATCCGTTTTCATCACCAACCTCCTGTATGGCAGCCTGCACCTTTTGCAAAAGAGGCATTTTTAACTCCTGTTCTTTGGCCTTCAATTGTTCCTGTGCCAACAAATAATAGTTCTGTACTTTCTGCCCCAAGGTTTGTAATTCAGTTTCCTTGGCAGCTCTTGCCTGAGGATTCATTGACTCGGCAACCTTCATATACTCATCCTGTTGATTTTTCAGGTCTTCCTGCATGGTTGTCAATTGATCCTCCTTATTTTTATACTCGCCTTCCAACTGGGTTTGAATAATTTTTAATTCAGGCAAAGCATTTAAAACTTCCTGTGTGTTAATGTGCCCAAACTTCATAGGTTGCTGCGCATATACCAGAACTCCAATAAAAAGCAATAAGCTTAAAACTCCCAATTTTTTTCTCATCTATTTAATTTTTAATTATTGTTTTTTTATTCCAAGCCGTTCTAAAACGTCATCACTAATATCATATTTCGAATCTGAATACAACACTCCTATACCAGAAGCCTTATCAAATACAGCAGCGTAACTTTTTTCGCCTGCAATTTCTGATATGGCATTAAAAATTTCATCCTGGATGGGTTGTATTAAGGTTTCCCTTTTCTTAAACAGTTCTCCCTCCTGCCCAAAATACTTCTTTTGTACCAATTTAGCCTTTTGCTCTTTTTCAACTATCTCATTCTCTCTTTTCTTCTTCATCTCATTGGACAGAAATACATTCTCTGTCTGGTATGCCTCATACAATGCAGACACTTCCTGATACAATGCCTCTACCTCTTTTTGCCAACCGGCAGACAACTGGCTCAATTGTTCGTTTGCAGCCTCATAAGCAGGAATATTCTTCAAAACATATTCAGAATCAACAAATACGTACTTTTGTGCCAAAACAATTTGTCCGGCTAAAATCATCATTACAAAAAACAATATCTTTTTCATGGCCATATGTTTAATATTTGTTTTTGACATGCTCAAAAACCGAGCCACAATAACAAAATTAATTTTCATTAAAATGATTGACCCATTACAAAATGGAACTGACTACCCCCGGCACTAGGTCTGAAAGGAACATCATCATATCCATATCCCCAATCAATACCCATTAATCCGAACATAGGTAAGAATATACGTAACCCTACTCCTGCTGAACGTTTTAATTTAAAAGGATTATAATCTTTAAATTCACTCCATGAATTACCGGCCTCTGCAAAAACAAGTGCAAAAACGGTTGCTGATGGTTGTAAGGTAATAGGGAACCTTAGTTCCATGGTCAATTTTGTATACAGATTACCGTCATAAGCCTGACGACCATCAATATATCTCATCGGAGTTAACGATGAGTTTTCATACCCTCTGACACCAATTGTCTGGCTTCCATAAGTATTGTAACCTGACATTCCATCACCTCCAACTACAAACTTCTCAAAAGGAGACTTCAGATATTCGTTATAATATCCAAGAAATCCCATCTCAACTTTCCCCATCAATACAAGTTTACGTGCACCATCAAGAGGTTTAAACAATGCACCTTTAAATGACCATTTATGATATTCAATAAATTTATACCTCTCTTGCTGAGGAGCCTTTGCCCAATACTCATCGGTCTTATCACTAAATGCTGACCATGGTGGTGTAATTTCCAATCCTATAGAAAAGTCAGAGCCACTACGGGTATAGATAGGATTAACAGTAGACCGACGACTTAAAATAGCTTTAAAAGCAAGGTTGTTTGAAATCCCGTTTTGCATAATAAAATAATTCCAGTCTTTCAAATCATAACGTTGGTAACTGGCTTCAAAATAGACAGAAAACCAATCATCAGGCCAGCTCAGTCTTTTTCCGTAACCTACTGAACCTCCTAAAATTTTCATATACTGATCAGGAACAGCTTCTCTATCGTAGCCTCCATAACCTCCATAACTTCCTCTGTAGCCTCCCTGTCCACCTCCATAAGGATTATAGTAACTTCTGCTCACACCACTTTGTATAGAGTAATAAGTTGAAACACTTAATGAATTAGGGCGTTTACCACCAACCCATGGTTCAACAAAAGAGATACTATAGGACTGATAAAATTTACCGTTAGTTTGTACTCTTAAGGACAATGTCTGACCATCACCTGTAGGTAGAGGTCTCCATGCTTCAGGATTAAAAATATTACGAATAGAAAAGTTTGAGAATTTCAAACCAAGAGACCCCACAAACATACCTGCTCCCCAACCACCTGAGAGCTCAATTTGATCGTTAGCTTTTTCTTCAAGGTTATAAACAATATCAACCGTTCCATCTTCCTGATTTGGTAACACTTCAGGATTTATTTTTTCGGGGTCAAAATGCCCCAACTGAGCTAACTCCCGAACTGTACGTATCAACAATGATTTATCAAACAGTTGTCCGGGCTTGGTTCTTATCTCACGTCGAACAACATGCTCATGTGTTTTAGTATTTCCTTTTATTATCACTTTATTAATCCTGGCCTGCTGTCCTTCATACACTCTCATCTCCAAGTCAATAGTATCCCCATGTATTCCTGTTTCAACAGGAGAAATATTTGCAAACAGATAACCATGATTCATATATTCATTACTAACAGCATCCTCATCATCCATTAACCTCTCTTGAAGACGATTTTTATTAAACACATCACCCTTTTCAATCATCAACCTGTATGAAAGAAAATCAGAAGGATAAATACTGTTACCTACCCATGTAATATCACCAAAATAATATTTGGTTCCTTCTTCAATGGTAATTTCAATATCAACAGTATTATCTTCATTACGCTTAACTGTTGCTTCCACAACAGCAGCATCACGATATCCCTCTTCATTATATTTATCAATCAATGCCTGAAGACCAATCTTGTATTCTTCTTCAACAAATTTCTTTGTTTTGAAAAAATTCTTCCAGTTACCCTTTGCATTAATTTTTTTCATGGCACGGTTAAGCTTCCCATCACTCAAAATGGCATTTCCATTAAAAACAAGCGATTGCACTTTTACCTTATCTTTTTTATCAACATGCACATCCAGTATTACATGATTTTCCTGATTAGGATCATCTTTCTGAACTACTGTAACTTCCGTATTATAATAACCCTTTTCAACAAAATAGTCGGTAATGTATTTTTTGGCACGATCCACAGCATAAGGGGTAACCTGAGAACCTTTCATCATAGCCACCTTTTCTGCCACTGTTTCAGTCTCACTCTTTTTCAATCCCAAAAAATTAATTTCCGTTAATCTTGGGCGCTCTTTAAGTTGAATTTCAAGATGTATTTTTCTACCTTCAATTTTTGTTGCCAGAATTTTAACATCGGAAAACAACCCATGTTTCCAATAGCGTTTAATGGCACTTGAAACCTCATCGCCAGGAACAGAAATCGTCTGACCAATGCGTAAGCCGGAGAGATTAATCAATATATCGGGGTCTAGATTCTCAATACCTGTAACCTTTAAATCGACTATTTCATACTTTTTTGGTATTCCGGTATAAGAAATCTTAGGAACTTCTGTTTGTGAATGAACAGATATGAATGGGAATAATAAAACTAATAATAACAGGAAACTATATCGCATATTTATAATCGTTTTTTCAATACTCACTAACTAAATTTGTTGGCTGGTTTTTCCAAATCGTCTTTCTCTTTTCTGATAATCAAGAAGAGCCTCATAAAAATCTTCTTTTCTGTAATCCGGCCATAGCACATCAGAAAAAAACAGTTCTGAATAAGCTATTTGCCACAACAAGAAATTAGAAATTCGTAATTCTCCACTGGTCCTGATCATAAGTTCAGGGTCTGGCAAATTATGTGTTGTCAAATATTTATTAAATACCTTATCTGTAATCTCTTCAGTTTTAAGGTTTCCGTTTTTAACATCAACCGTAATTTTTTTTGTTGCCTCAACAATCTCCCACCTCGAACTGTAACTAAGTGCCAATGTTAATGTAAGGCCTGTATTACCTCTTGTTGCTTTTTCCGAATCTTCCAGTTTACTTAAAACATTTTTAGGAAGACTCTCTATACAGCCTATGGTATTAAGCTTAACATTATTTTTCATTAATGTTTTAGTTTCAGAACTTATTGTAGAAACTAAAAGAGACATTAATGCATTAACCTCCCCTTGGGGGCGGCTCCAGTTCTCAGTAGAAAATGCATATAAAGTCAGGTATCCTATACCCAACTCGGCAGCAGCTTCTGTTACTTCTCTTACAGCCTTAACACCATGCTTATGGCCAAAGAGCCTTGAATTTCCTTTTTTCTGAGCCCACCGTCCATTACCATCCATAATGACAGCAACATGCTTTGGTAATTTATCTTTTACCAGTTGATCTTTTAAAGACTCCATTTTTCAACTGTATCAACAATTAATCTTCATAACCTCCCATACAACTATTACGTCGCGTTAAAAAACTAAAAGTAACATAAACGTTAACAATGGAATACCAGTCATTATTATGAGTCTTGACATTTCCATAAATAACACTTACATCATCAGGCACCATATTCCCCTCAATATCATCAATGAACAACTTTCTGAAACTCCACTCAGCACCAATTCTCACCCATTTATTAAACTTATATTTCACCCCCACCCCAAAAGGCAAAGATAATACAAAAACCGATTTCTCTCCTTCTTCACCAGCTCTATTGTATAAAACTGTTCCTGCTCCAAAACTCAAATATGGTGTAAACACTGTGGTAGAAATATATTTATGATCATACGAAAACAAATTTATTTCAGCCATAAGAGCAACATCACCAATATTTCTATTAAAAGAATACCCCTCAGGTACTCCCGGTAATATACCGTTTGAAGGATCATAAGACCCGCTAAGCCCGGCATAAATCGCAGATACTTTAAGAGCTATCCTGTCGTTAAATACATACCTTGCTAATCCACCGATAGCAAGATGATTATTAACAAACGGAGTCGAAGGGTTCAAATCACCAAAATAATATGACACTCCGACCAATGGCCCCACCTCCAATCGATCCTGTGCATTAACATTACCATCTGATAAAATCAGGATATTTAATGAGAGGCTCACAAAAAATAAAAATCTCATCCTCTGTATAATATTTTTATTTCCGGAGTCTTTCAGTTTCCGCACTTTTATTTTTTTTTCAACCGCCACAAATGTAACATTTAATATTAAAATTAAAAGTTTAAACTTTATTTAAATAATAACAATAGGAATGAAAAAATATTGTTTAACCAATGAAATTAGTACATCTCAATTTCTTTTATCAACACCCCACATTAATTTATTACGCAGAGTGGCATAAAAGGACTGATCAGTAAGCTCAACCACATTAATCTGAAAATCTGCTTTTTTCACATGGATAACAACATTTTCGTCAAGAACCTGACTTCTTGAATCGAGAGATGCAAGATATTTGCCTGCACGTGCTTCCATTTTTAAAGTAACTTCCAGATTATTTGGAACAACCATTGGGCGAACAGTGAGATTGTGCGGGGCAATAGGTGTAATAATGAAATTACTGGTTTCAGGATGCAGGATAGGACCTCCAACACTTAACGAATAAGCTGTTGAACCTGTAGAAGTTGATATAATAAGACCATCGGCCCAATATGAATTAACATATATATCATTCAGATAAGTATGGATCGTAATCATTGCAGAGCTGTCGATTTTTGTAATAGCCAATTCATTTAAAGCAAAATTCAAAGAATTAAACTCTCCCTGGTCTGTATATGTAGCCAAAAGATCTAGTTTGCGGATTTTATATCTCCCGGCAATAATCTCTTTTAAAGCATTCTCAATCTCCTCTTTTGAAATATCAGCCAAAAAGCCCAGTCGTCCGCTATTGATACCAACAATCGGAATACCGGAATCTTTCACAAAAGTAACAGTCTCTAAAAAAGTGCCGTCACCACCTATGCTAAAAACAAAATCAACACCTACTAAACCATTATAATCATCAAACAATTCAACAACTGTAGGTTTAATATTTGTTTTCTGTAAAAACTCATAAAAAAGTTTATAGATAGTAACTTCAATATTATTTGCTTCCAAAAATTGAAATAATTTAATGCATGACTCATTAAAAACACTTCCAAATTGCTTTCCAAAAATTGCTACCTTCATCGCTTAATTTTATATTTTTAAAAAAAATATGCCTTTTACTACAACCTACTTTTACCTAATCTCGCTATCCGGACATTGACTCATTAGCTCATTAACACCATATCTCAAGTATTCAAATATCTCATTAAAGCTTCATAATTATCATGAGCTTTAACATCATTAACTCCCTCACCAACGTAAGTAGTTTTAACCATATATCCATATCTATCGAAAGCATTTAAAACCGGCTGAATATCGTTACGGTTAAGTTTTATGGTAACATTTAGTCGGTCATCCTGTTCAGATTGCGACACATAAAAACTCAGAACTTTTGCCTCTGCATCCTCAATTATATGGGCAATCTCTGATAAACTATAATCTTTTTCTTTCACCTCAAATTCAATGACTCCTCCCGGTGTGTGTGCTGCAATCAAATCAGCAAACCGATGTAATAAGTCAGTTTGAGTAATAACTCCCAAAAATTCTTTATTCTCATCCAAAACAGGCATTACAGTAAGTTTCAGTCTTGATACTATTTCAATAACATCATAAATATGCTGATAATAATATACGTATGGCTTATTTAACGAAAGTGCATGATTACCAAGAGGCTCTTCCGCCTTATTAAAATCATAAATGTCAGAATCAGAAACTAATCCCAAAAAGTCGGTATTGTTAACGATAGGCAAATGAGACACCCGGAATACCTCCATCCAATTCAGAGCATCAAGCCCCGTGTCTGAAGTCTTAAGTACAGGGATTACCTCTGATAATAAATCTTTAGCTAACATATGTATCTTTCAATAAAAACTTAGTAAATTTGCAAATTATCAAACAATAAATATAGAACAATATACATTTACAACAAAAAATTTCAGAAAACATTAAATATTGACCATGACCAGACTAAGCGTTAACATAAATAAAATAGCCACATTAAGAAATTCCAGAGGTGGAAACATGCCCGATATATTAAAAGTTGCCACTGATGTTCAGAACTTTGGAGCTGATGGCATTACTGTTCATCCCCGACCTGACGAACGTCATGTAAAGTATTCAGACGTCATAAACCTTTATCAGATAATAAAAACTGAATTTAACATAGAAGGATATCCTACAAAAAAATTCCTTGAATTAGTTAAAAAGGTCAGGCCTCACCAGGTTACCTTAGTTCCTGACCCGCCGGAAGCAATAACATCAAATGCGGGATGGGATACCGTGAAACATAAAACATTTTTACAGGATATTATTGCAGAGCTTAAAGAGGAAGGGATCAGAACATCCATTTTTATTGATACTAATCCGGAAAATATTATTAATGCATCCTTAACAAATACCGACAGAGTGGAATTGTATACTGAACCTTATGCCAGAATGTATAGTGATAATCCTCAAAAAGCCATTGAACCATATATTGAAGCTGCAACGCTGGCAAACAAGTCAGGGCTGAAGATTAATGCAGGTCATGACCTGAACCTTGACAATCTGAAGTTTTTCAATCAGCACATCCCCTTTTTAGCAGAAGTATCTATCGGTCATGCTTTAATTTGTGATGCACTCTATTACGGATTGGAAGAGACGATTGCTTTATATAAAAATCAGTTAGTGAAGTAAGTATTAAGGGAAAAGGAGAAAGGGAAAAGGAGAAAACTGAGCTGCAAAAGCAAAACTGAGACTATACATACATCGGCAGTACAATCATATAAATCAAGTTAATAGCATTGGAACTATTTTACAGAAAAAAAGGGGAAACAGGAATTCCGTTAATAATATTACACGGGCTTTACGGTTCGGGCGACAACTGGATTTCTATAGCACAAGTGCTGAAAAATCATCTTCAGGTATACCTTATCGACCAGCGAAATCACGGCAGATCCCCACATTCATCTGAAATGAATTACGACTTGTTTACTGCTGACCTTCATACTTTTTTCAGGAGTCATGATATCGGCAAGGCTCATATTATTGGCCATTCGATGGGTGGAAAAACGGCAATGTGGTTTGCATTAAAATATCCGGATTTGGTGAATAAACTTATTATAGTTGACATTGCACCAAAAACTTATGACATGTCAGACTCTAACTCCGGTGTACATAAAATGATAATATCAGCATTAAAATCGGTAGATCCGGAAACGGCGAAGGACAGAATAGAGATAGAAAACAGACTAAACAAGTATATACCCAACCCACAACTTAATATGTTCCTGCTTAAGAACATTGAACGAAACAGCAACGGCACTTATAGCTGGAGACTTAACATTAACAGCATCGACAAAAGTCTTGAAAAGATCATGAACGGTTTTTCTGAACTAACTATACCCATTGAGGTTCCCACTCTTTTCCTGAAAGGAGAGGCTTCCAACTACATTAAAAGGAGTGATTCGAACCGGATAAAAGACCTTTTCCCTAATTCTGAGATAATCACAATACCTGAAGCCGGCCATTGGCTTCATGCCCAACAACCTAAACTGTTTGTAAAAACTGTTTTGGAATTTTTGATGGGATGATGTGGGGATATAGGATATGCGATATGGGGATGTAGGATGTAGGGAAGTGCGATATGGGAATGACTGTGAGTATATGAAAAGTAAACGATTTCGAAGCACAAAACTTTCAACTTCCAAGAAAGTTTAAACAGGTTATCCCGAAACTTCAGGAATATTACTACTATCTCGCTTATTTTTTATATCTATTGTGGGACACCGTAAATTATTGTTTTAATGTCTTTTACAATCAATCACAACAAATGGAACATTCAATTTCATTATTCCATCAGTCTGAGATTTATTATTTAATTCATTTTCTATCTGTTCAAATATTTCTGCTTGATTATCTAATGGCACAATTTCTTTCCAGCCATCAATAAAAGCAAGTCTTATAAAATAATGATTGAGCATTGTTGTCCCGTCAACGAATTTGTACTCAAATTTGTCATGACTCACAGACTCAATTGAGAATCCATGTGACTTTATCTGTTCAAGATATTGGTCAAGTGGCTTCCGTTTTTTATAAATCTGGTTTCGCATAGAGTCCAAACAATTATCAAGTTTTAAATCCGTCAATACTTTTTCCATTGTCGAATAAAACTCAATCATTGTATCATTTAAATTCATTGTCTGGATAAATTGCCCACTAGTTTTAATAACCCTTGAACATTCAGATAATGATTTATCAAGGTCGGCAACATTATTCAATCCGTTATTGCTTACAATTAAATCAATCGAGTTATCATTTAGCGGAATACTCTCAGCAACTCCTCGAATGATTTCAATATTCTGAATATCGTAAAAGTCTATCTTTTTCTCTGCTCGGTCAACTGCTGCATCCCATGGGTCAATTCCATAAATTTTTGAATCTTTACCCAGTCGCATGGCAATTTCAGTTAAAGGAAATCCAGCTCCGAATCCGATATCAACGGCATGAATCCCTTTTTTATATTTGATTCCATCAAGTAGTTTTAATCCAAATGGTGCTGCCCATAATGGTAATTCGTCAAATACTTCAACAAGTTTTTCCGAATTATAATCCCAGTCTGTTTTTAAATATTGTGTCATGTTGCAGTTCTGTTCGTTTTTATGGTGTCCAACGTATGTGTAAAGTAACTGTTATTATATATCTTATTATATCTTACATCTGTAATTGGCTGTTAATCTAAAGTTTATTGTTTAAAATTTGGTCTAACGGACTTTTAATTTTTGCAAGAGATTTTTTGCTTACATGGGTATATAATATATCAGTTATCTTGCTCGATTCGTGTCCTAACAAGGTTTGAATATAACGAATATCTACACCTTGTCCAAGTAAATGTGTAGCAAATGAATGGCGAAAAGTATGACAGGAGGCATTTTTAGTTATCTGTGTTTTTCTGATTGCATTTTTCACTTCTTTTTGTAAAAAACTTACATGACGATAGTGTTGTTTCAATTTTTCCGAACGAGGGTCAATTGCTGGTTTCCTGGAGGAGAAAATATATTGCCAGGACAGTTCTTTAGAAGCATTCGGATACTTTCTTTCCAATGCTTCCGGAATAAAAGCCCCTGTAAATTCTTATTGACTTTCGGTATAGGATGTTGTATATTTGTTCTTATACCGATATTGGCAGTAGAATAATATGTTAACTGCCTTTTTTTCCGAAAGGTTTTTAAGTTTAAGGTGATCAGATAAAATTATATTTTGGCTTTAATATGGAAACAGTATGTAAAAATTGTAGTAGCAAGAATCTGATAAAAAAAAGTAAATCTTACGCAAAGAATTCTCTGAAACAAGTTTATCTATGCAAAGATTGTCAACAGAAATTCGTTGATTCAAAACTTACCCATAAAACTTATTCATCCAAAATAATTTATGCCGCAATCTCTAATTATAATCTGGGTTATACGCTGCAAGAAACCATAAAAATAATCAACCGTCCTTTTAAACCAGAAAGCTTATAGCACTTAAAACAAAATAATAATTCAAACATTATCGGAAGAAATTATGAAAATTTCAATACTACTTGTTTTTTTAGTTGTTTTAAACTGCAAAAATAATTGTGCCCAGTCTATTGACCATCTCAACAATCAAAGCCAAGATTTAATAATTAATACAGCATACAAGCTGGAATTAGGCAATCGTGAAGTACCAATAAACACGCATAATGGTCTAAAACCTAATGAACAACAGATTGAAACTATAAAAAGCACAATTGTAGAAGATTTCCTTGTTAATGATGATGTCGGTAGTGAAGATCAATACGTTCCCTCAATATCAATGGATGCGGTAGGTAATTTTGTTATTGTGTGGTACGATTTTAGGGATGCCAATTGGGATATTTATTTTCAAAGATACAACGATGCAGGTACAGCTTTAGGAGTTAATACAAAAGTAAATGATGATACTCAAGATGCATCTCAAGAGCATCCATCAATTACAATGGACGCAACAGGTAATTTTGTGATTGCGTGGGGTGATACCAGGAATGACAATTATGATATCTATTTTCAAAGATATACCAGCACAGGAGGAGCTTTAGGAGTTAATACAAAAGTTAACGATGACGCAGGTACTGCAAAACAATGGGATCCATCAATCTCAATGGACGCAGCAGGTAATTTTGTGCTTGTGTGGATAGATGAAAGGAATAACAATTGGGATATTTATTATCAAAGATATACCAGCACAGGAGGAGCTCTGGGAGTTAACACAAAAGTAAATGATGATACTGGCGATGCCGATCAGACTTCTCCCGTCATCTTAATTGACGTAGCAGGTAATTTTGTTATTGTGTGGCAAGATTTTAGGAATGCCACTTGGGATATTTATTATCAAAGATATACCAGCACAGGAGGAGCTTTAGGAGTAAACACAAAAGTAAACGATGATGCTGGTAATGAATTTCAAATGTATCCCTCAATTTCAATGGATGCGGCGGGTAATTTTGTTATTGTGTGGCAAGATTATAGGAATAGCGATGGGGATATCTATTATCAAAGATACACTAGTGCAGGCGCAGCCTTAGGAGCTAACATAAAAGTAAACGATGATGCTGGTAGTATGCATCAAAAGCTTCCCTCCATATCAATGGACGGAGTGGGTAATTTTGTTATTGTGTGGCAAGACTATAGATATGGACAATATAACCCAGATATTATTGGTCAAAGATATTATTCAAATGGAAATCCAAATGGCGGGAATTATCGTATTGTTGCCGATGGTCCAAATAATGGCGAGATATCACCGGTAGTATGTGCAGATAACTCAAGCATAATTTTTTCATGGCAGGATGACCGTCGACCCGAAAAATGGGACGTCTATGCAAAAATAGTTAGCTGGGATTGGAATGGAGTAACAACCGAAGTAGACCAGGGGAATATTAATCCAAAAGATTTTTCTCTTTCCCAGAATTATCCAAACCCATTTAATTCAGTAACAAATATCCGTTTCTATTTAAGCAAATTCGACCAGGTAAACTTATCTATTTTTAATACATTCGGTCAAAACGTAGCAACGTTGGTTAACGAAAAACTATCTGCCGGCACTTACAATTATTCATTTTATGACCAAAACTTGCCATCCGGAACATATTTATACAAACTTACAACTGGTTCCGGGTACTCTCAGGTCAAAAAGATGGTTTTCTTAAAGTAGGCGGCAGTTAACAATTCAATTAAGCTGAACAAAAACGCGTACGATGATTTTGGCTAAGTTAAGTATTTACATACGTTTTTGTCAGCTTATCTCTGCCGTTAGGCGCAATATGAGAAATCATGAGTGAATTGCTTTCACTAAATATAGTTAGAACTGAGAATTTGAATATTAATGGACAATCTTACACGTTAAGGTTCGCTAAGAGTCAAGATGAACAAGAATTCCAATTTTTATTGAGCAACGATAGCTCTCATAAACAAGCATCGTGTCATGTATCAAAAGAAACGGCGAATGACTTCGAGACTCAAACTGGAGAAGATATAGTTAGCTTAGTAACTGATGTTTTCAAAAACGACATTGATGCAGGTAAGGTTTAAAGCGTATAACAAATCGTCCAACTTGACCGGCGCAAACAACGCGCCGTCAAGTTAACTCAAACGTTAACTAATACTACAATTAATTTCTATTTCATTACAGCAATTAGGCCCAACGGATGTGTAAAGTAACTGTTATTATATATCTTATTATATCTTACATCTGTAATTGGCTGTTAATCTAAAGTTTATTGTTTAAAATTTGGTCTAACGGACTTTTAATTTTTGCAAGAGATTTTTTGCTTACATGGGTATATAATATATCAGTTATCTTGCTCGATTCGTGTCCTAACAAGGTTTGAATATAACGAATATCTACACCTTGTCCAAGTAAATGTGTAGCGAAAGAGTGTCGCAAGATGTGTGGCGTAACTATTTTATTACTACCGACTTTTATTACAATTGTATCCACTCACACACTCTCCACCTTATCATCATCAATGAGAGGTTCACCCTTAAATCGTAAAAAAAGTTGTGCTGTAGCCAACACATCTTTTTCGCAATATCGTGCTATTCGTTCAATATCATTCTCCTCGTAGTAGACTCCGGCCACTTCACTTCCATTAATATCATCTTTAGGCGAAGGAATATCAAAAATGTTAGTTAACAGGTTCAGTGATGTATAGTGTTTATAGTCGCCGAACTTCCATAATTCTAATGTATCAATAAAATTCACCTCCCAGGGCTTCTTGCCCGCAACATCAAGACTACCCGGCAGTGTAATCCCATTTATAAGCATACGACGTGCTATATAAGGAATATCGAACTCTTTAATATTATGGCCACATAAAAACTTTTGACTGTTCTTATTCAGCATGTAGGCAAAATCAGTAAGCAACACTTTCTCATCATGTCCGGCATACGACTTCTCCCTTAAAGTTCTCTCCTTACCATTTATTATAATAAAGCCAACAGAGATGCAAACTATCTTACCAAACTCAGCATAAATACCTGCTCGTTGATAAACATCTCCTGCACTATCCTCATCTCCCCTAAAGTATTTTGATTTTTTATCCCATAACTCTTTCATGGTTTCAGGTACATCATCAAAACCCTTCTCCTGTGGAACCGTTTCAATGTCGAGAAACAAAATATTATCAATTCTATATTTTTCTAACATATCTATGTAGTTTATAAAGTTATAAAGTCGAAAGTTTATAAAGTTGTTTCAAAGTCCTATTTTTGTTCATCAAAAATAAAATAAAAACCTGAGTTATGATAAAACATGTGGTATTATTTAAGTTTAAACCTTTTATAAATGAACAAAAGCAACAGGCTAAAGAGCAAGAAATAAAAGATGCTTTACTGGCACTGAAAGACAAGATAGATGTACTAAGATCAATCGAAGTTGGCCTGAACAGCAATCCTGACGAAGAATACAACCTGGTATTAATAACAACCTTCTACAAATTTGTAGATATAAAAGTCTATGCTCAACATCATGCCCACCTTGAGGTAGTTGCACTAATTAAAGATGTGAAAGAGAAAAGAGCCTGTGTGGACTATGTGGATGTGTGATGTATGGATGTTGGATTTTTGATATGTGTATACCGGTACTAAGCATAGTTTTAACTACGCTTTTATATACATATTTTATTTCAGGTGCGTGAATATTCAAGAGGCTGTCCAAAAAGTCGTCATTCCGAGTGGAGCGAAGGAATCTCACAAAACTAAACTGCTGTAATTCTACAGATTGCTTCTTCGTTCCTCATCGCAATGACGTCAAGTTCTTTCTTTTTGAACAGCCTCTTAGCGTTAGATCATTGCAGAGGGGGAGGTTAGGAGGGGCTGATAATCCGGGTTAAAACAGATCATCTTCAGAATAATACGCAAGTGGCAGTACTCTAAGATTATATTGTGATGCCATCACTTCGCCGTAAGCTCCGGCTGTACGTATTGCAATAAGGTCTCCCCTTTTAGTAAGAGGGAGTTTTACAGCTTTACCAAAGCTATCAGATGATTCACATATTGGTCCAACCACATCATATTTCTCTTCGTTCATCTCTGATGTCAGATTTTCAATTTTATGATACGCCTGATACAGAGCAGGCCGAATAAGATCATTCATCCCTGCATCGATAATTGCAAATTTAGTGTTTACTCCTTCTTTTACATACAACACCTTAGAGATAAGTGTTCCGCACTGCGCAACCATTGAACGCCCCAATTCAAAATGCACCTCCTGATTTGGGTTTAACTCAAGGATATCGTTAAAGAGAGCAAAGAACGCTTTAAAATCAGGCATTGAATTACCATTCGGATTTTCATAATCCACACCTAGTCCGCCACCAAGATTAATAATCCGGGGAAACATACGTTTTGACACAAACCACTTTTGCAACTCATTAACTCTTAAACAAAGATCCCTGAACGATTGAAGATTTGTAATTTGAGAACCTATATGAAAATGTAATCCATAAAAACGAACGTTCTTCAACTTTTTCAGCACATCTAAAACCTTATCCAAATCCCACTGATTAATTCCAAATTTATTCTCTTCCAATCCGGTAGTTATGTAATGGTGAGTATTAGCATTTACATTCGGATTTATCCTCAATGCTATATTTGCAATTTTGTTTTTCTTACCGGCCAGCTCATCAATAATCTCCAACTCAGGAATCGACTCAACATTAAAAGATTCTATACCGGCATCAACTCCCAGGTTTATCTCCCAGTCAGCTTTACCTACTCCTGCAAAAACAATCTTATTGGTATTGAACCCCTTTTCAAGAGCTTTTCTCACTTCATATCCACTAACACAATCTGCACCAAAACCATACTCTTTGATAATATTCAGAATACGACTATTGGTATTAGCCTTAAAAGCATAATGTACCTTATAATTATATTTATCTGCCTCCTCTTTTACAACAGAAAGAGTATCACGTAACAACTTAAGGTCATAGTAATAAAAGGGAGTATCTATTCTTCCGAGTTTTTTTATAACTTTATTATCAAACATCCTCACTGATTGTTAAAAGAGTTTACTACTAAGTGCATTTAGTGCAGCTTCTTTGTCTTTTGCATTTATTAGTAACGACACATTGTAGTTACTACCTCCGTAGGATATCATGCGCAAAGGAATCTGACGAACGGCCTCCAGTATCTTATATGCATAACCATTATTTTCTGCTACCAGATCGCCTACTACACATATTATTACCTGATTCTCATCAACATGAACCGTACCGTACCTTTTCAGGTCGTTTACTATATCTTTCAGGTGTTTATTATTATCGATAGTAACAGAAACCCCAACCTCAGAGGTTGTAATCATGTCAATAGCAGTTTTATAACTCTCAAAAATCTCTAATACCTTACGCAAAAACCCGTAGCTCAATAGCATTCGTCCTGATTTGATCTTTATAGCAGTAATATTATCTTTCGCTGCAACAGCAGTAATACGATCCTTTTTTTGTTTTGAAGAAATCAAAGTACCCGGGGCTTCCGGCTTCAATGTATTCAGCAGGCGAACAGGAATATTTGCCAATTTAGCCGGCAAAACACTTGTGGGGTGTAATATCTTTGCTCCAAAATAGGCCAACTCAGCCGCTTCATCAAATGAGAGATCCGAAATAGATTTCGTTCCTTCTACAAATCTCGGATCATTATTGTGCATTCCGTCTATATCTGTCCATATTTGTATCTCCGAAGCACCTGTTGCAACGCCTATCAATGATGCCGAATAATCGCTTCCTCCCCTTTTCAAATTATCAATCTCTCCAAAAGCATTTCGGCATATATATCCCTGAGTAATTAGTATCTCTTCCGACTTGTGTTTTTTCAGTAACTTATCCAGATTCTCTTTTATGTAATTTGCATCAGGCTCATTATTCGTATTAATACGCATAAAGTCAAGTGCGGCAAGCAGGGTTGCATTTTGCCCCTGTTCCTGTAAATAGTAGTGAAATAAAGCTGTAGTAAGTAATTCGCCCTGTGCCAGAATTGTTTTCTCCTCAAAAACTGTAAACAAATCAATTGTAAAAGACCTGATAAAATCCATGTGGGATTTCACAAGTTCCTTCCCTTTCTCCCGGTACTCATCTACAGAGTAGAATTCATCAACTGTATCAAGATACCTTTTTTCGATACTATCAATTATTTCATTTGCTTCCTTGTTTTTCTTCTCATACAAAAAACCTGCAATCTGTTCCAGACTGTTTGTTGTTCCTGACATTGCAGACAACACAACGATCTTTCGCTGTCCATTAGAAACCAAATTTGCAACCTCTTTCATCCTTATGGCTGAACCCACCGAGGTACCACCAAACTTTAAAATTATCATTTCAATAATACTTTACACAACACTATTTTCGAGGCTGCAAAATTAATAATTATACGCTAATATCAATCGCATCAAACGACATTTTGTTTGTTTTTTAATTTTTTGTTAAAAATTTAACTTTCATTGTCGGTTTCTCTTGATGTACCCTTATACCCAAAACTCACAAAAACCCTTATTGAGAATAACTCGTATTAGAATCATACGTTCTACTTTTTAGGTGTTTTTTCGTCTTCAGAAAAGGATTCAAAAGTTAGGTTGCTAGTATATCGCTTGATTTTCAATGCAGAGTCAAGCATATCTTCAAGAAGAAGTATAATATCTCTCTTAGACATAAATTAAACTTGATGAAATTGATTCATAATATTTATCCTTAATACCTTTTCTAGAAATCAAGTCAACCTTGAAACCAATTAAATTTTCAATTTCGTCTACAAGGTCAACGAAACGTATTCTAATTTGTCCATTGAATTCTACAATCAAATCTAAATCACTTTTACTGGTCTGTTCTTTTCGTGCATAAGAACCAAAAATAGCAATTGATTTAATTGGATATTCTGCAAACAAATAATTTTTGTTCGCACTTAAAGTTGATTTTATTTCTTGTAAAGATTTCATAACCCAAATTTACAAATATTATCTTAATCTATTTGGTTATACCGCCAACTTAGTAAAAGAGTGAGGCCTACAAATGCACTTCAAGAACTTTTGTTACAACCTTTGGATCCAAACGAATGGTTCTGAGTTCTGCAGGAACCAATACTGTTTCGCCCTTGTTCACTTTCAGGCATTTGTTTTTACCATAGCAGATATCAAACTCCCCATCAATACACATATAAATAAGAAAAGAATCGAGATGATAAAAGTCTTTTTCAATTGTTTGATCAAATTCCAACAGATTGGTTCTGAAATAATCACACGATACAACATTTGCCGTTTTATTTAATTTATGAGTATATTCTGTTCGAAGATCATCGTAGTAGTTGTAGTCGATAGCATCAAGTGCCTGCTCAGTGTGTAACTCACGTGTTTTCCCCGAATCATCTTTTCTGTCAAAATCGTAGATACGGTATGTAACATCAGATGTCTGCTGTATCTCTGCAAGCAGAATCCCTTTCCCAATTGCATGAACCCTTCCGGCAGGTATAAAAAATACGTCACCCGGCTTTACTTCATGACTCATTAAGATATCTTCCAGCCTGTTTTCTTTCAGATATTTCAAATACTCCTCCTTGGTAACATTTCCTGAGAAGCCTGAAATCAGTGAAGCCCCCTCATCAGCCTGAACGACATACCACATTTCCGTTTTTCCGTTTGAATCATGCCTTTCCTTCGCCAGTTCATCATCAGGATGAACCTGAATAGACAATACATCATTGGCATCAATAAATTTTATCAAAAGAGGGAATTCATTTCTATACTTACCATAAACATCATCACCTACTAAATCACCCATATATATCTCCAGCAATTCATTAAGAGTATTTCCCTTTAAAAAACCATTACTTACTACAGAAATATCTCCTTCTACTCCAGATATCTCCCAACTCTCACCAGCATTTGGCAAAGAGGAAAATTCTTTGTTAAGGATAGTTTTCAATTTTGTTCCACCCCATATCTTATCTTTCAAAATGGGAACAAACTTTAATGGATACAGTGAATTTTTCATATGTATGTTTTTTGAACCACATAAGGTATAAAAAGAATTATAAGAGAGAAAGACTTAAATAACCTTATTTCTAATATGGATTACTGATTTCAAATAATTAATGCAAATATATGGAAGATATAATTAAAAAATCACGAATCGTTCAATTACTAACTATGGAGGTGTGGACAAATATTGGCTAAATATTATTTTGAGGTGCTACGAGAAATTATGGCTCTATGTTGATTCTATTGGGTGAATTCATAAATAGGAAAATATTTTATCCGCGAATTACCTGCCTGTAGCAGGAAGGCGCGAATTTTTATTAAAAAGCAACCTTTTATAGTGGTGTATAAAAAGATATTATGAGTTAAAGTTGACAGACATACGAGTTCAAAAAGAAAAACCGCAACGATCGCAAGGTTCGCAATAGCTCAATTAAAAATCTATCACTACCTTTGCAACAAATATGAAAATATGCAAATCAAAGAAGCAAAATTCATTAAAAGCAGTCAAAAAGTAAAGGAGTGTCCTAAGCCAGACAAGCCTGAATATGCATTTATAGGGCGGTCGAACGTAGGAAAATCTTCTCTGATTAATATGTTATGCCTCAGAAAAAAACTTGCCAAAATATCCGGAACCCCCGGTAAAACACAACTTGTGAATCATTTCTTAATAAACGAAAAGTGGTATCTGGTCGATCTGCCGGGTTACGGATATGCTAAAGTGTCAAAAACAAAACGTGTTATTTTCGGGAAACTTATTGAAAATTATATTCATACCCGCGAAAACCTTATGAGCCTGTTTGTATTAATTGATTCCAGAATTCCATTACAAAAATCAGATTTGGAATTCATAACAACTCTCGGGAAGAAAAAGGTGCCATTTTGTATTGTATTCACAAAAACCGATAAACTAAAAAAGACAACATACGAAAAACAGATATCTGACCTTGAAGAGCAGTTGCTGGGACATTGGGTAGAGCTCCCTCCTGTTTTTTATTCTTCTGCAGTTACCGGAAAAAGCAGAGATGAGATTTTACAATTCATCGATGATGTTAATAATGAGTGGTAATCATTGCTACAATCAACTAATGATTTCATTTGTGAAAATTATATTTTTCATATCTATTTTTAATGTTTAACTAATAGCGTTTTTTTCTATCTTTGTAATGTCCTAATATTTACAAACACTACAAACATCACATTAAATGCCACCTAAAGCACCAATTAAAATCTTTCCGGGTACTGCTACCAGATACCTCGCCGAAAAGATTAGCCTGGCTTCCGGGAGAAGTATAGGCAAAATTAACATGTTACGATTCAGTGACGGAGAATTTGTTACAAGCTTTGAAGAGACTGTGAGAGGCACTCATGTATTTATTGTACAGTCTACTTTTCCTCCTGCCGATAACCTAATGGAATTGCTTATGATGATTGATGCAGCTAAAAGAGCATCTGCTTACAAGATTGTTGCAGTAATCCCATATTTTGGTTTTGCACGACAAGACCGTAAGGATAAACCCAGAGTTTCTATTGCTGCTAAACTGGTTGCCGACCTGTTAACTACTGCCGGCGTAGATCGTATTATAACCATGGACTTACATGCTGATCAAATTCAAGGATTCTTTAATATTCCGGTCGACCACCTATACGCTTCTTATAAGTTTTTACCATTTATTAAAAAACAAAATCTTGACAACCTTATTATCGCATCTCCTGATGTAGGTGGTTCAAAACGTGCTAATACATACGCCAAATACATGAATACTCCAATGGTTATTTGTCATAAGCAGCGTGCAAAAGCAAATGAGATAGAAGAGATGAGGATTATTGGTGATGTAAAAGGCAAAAATGTTATTATTGTTGATGATATGGTTGATACGGCAGGTACTTTAACCACAGCAACAAACATGATGCTTGATCAGGGAGCAATTAGTGTAAGGGCTTTTGCAACACACCCTGTACTAAGCGGCTCTGCTTACGAAAGAATTGACAACTCAGGGCTTTCTGAGCTATATGTTACTGATTCAATACCACTGCTAAAATCGTCACCTAAGATTAAAGTTTTATCTATTGCTGATTTATTAGCCGATACAATTGAAAAAGTTTATAATTACCAGTCTATAAGTAGTCAGTTTGTAATTTAAATATTATCTTTGCGGCCACATTTTTACTAAGTGTGATGGGAAATTAAGCTTCCCCCGCTATTATAGCGGACTTAATTTTGAGTAGCACAATTAAATTTAAGAACATGAAAACCATTGAAATTAAAGGTTTCAAAAGAGAAACTGTTGGCAAAAAAGCCACAAAACAATTACGAAAAGATGGCAGCGTGCCTTGTGTTTTGTATGGAGGTGATGATGTAGTACATTTCCATGCCCCTGTGAATGAATTCAGACATCTGTTCTACACTCCTAATGTTTACCTTGTAAACATTGATATTGACGGAAAGAAATATCCAACAATATTAAAAGATACACAGTTTCACCCTGTTTCAGAAACACCTTTACATGTTGACTTCTTAGAATTTGACACTCTCAAACCTGTTGTTATTGACATACCTGTTAAGGTTGAAGGCTTCGCCAAAGGTGTTCAGGGAGGAGGAATCTTAGTGCTTGAAAAACGCAAACTAACAGTTAAAGGGCTATTAGAACATCTACCAGACAGTTTATCTATAAATGTTGAAGAGCTGGAACTTAATGATTCAGTAAAAGTTGGTGATTTGAATTTTGAAAACATTGAATTAATAAATGCTAATAATGCCGTTGTGGTAGCAGTTCGCCTAACAAGAGCTGCCCGTGCCGAGCAAGAGGAAGAACCAGGTCTGGAACAAGAAATGGAACAAGAGCCAGGTAAGGAGCAAGAAAAAGAGCAAGAACAAGAATCTTAATCCGGAATTCACGGAACAGAAAGCCGGTATTTATTACCGGCTTTTTTTATTGCTAAATTTACAGAAATGAAATATCTTATTGCAGGGCTCGGAAATATTGGAACGGAATATTCTCACACAAGACATAACATTGGTTTTAACATTTTAGACGAAATGGCAAAACAAAATAACCTTAGCTTTGAAGAAAAAAGATATGGATATGTTGTTAATTACCGGTTCAAAGGAAGAAGCTTCATTTTGTTAAAACCTAATACCTATGTAAATTTAAGCGGGAGAGCGATTAACTACTGGATGCAAAAAGAAAAAATTCAAGTGAATAACCTCCTCATTGTTGTTGATGACCTTGCTCTTCCGTTTGGAACACTACGAATAAAACCCAAAGGTGGCGATGCCGGCCACAACGGGCTAAAAAGCATCCAGAGTATTCTGGGAACTACTAATTATGCCAGATTACGATTTGGAATTGGAAATGAATTTTCAAGAGGCCAACAAGTTGACTATGTGCTGGGCAAATGGGACAGTGATGAAAAAGAGATATTAACTGAGAAAATGGAGCGAGCTATTCAGATTATAAAAAATTTTGGTACAATTGGCACAGCCCAAACTATGAATCAGTTCAATAACAAATAGTTTATTTGTTCATCTGTTTATCTGTTGAATAAAAAAAACAATTCATATTAACTTAAAAATGAGATGAGAAACCCGGAGAATGTCAGAATAGATAAGTTTCTATGGGCGGTACGCTTATTTAAAACCCGTAGTTCTGCAGCTGAGTCTTGCAAAAAGGGTAGAGTAAGTATTGACGGAACAACTGCCAAATCATCCAGAACAGTGAAAGCAGGCGATACGGTAAGTATAAAAACACCTCCTGTCACAAGATCGTTTGAAATAATTGCTGTAGCCGAAAAAAGAATGGGTGCTAAACTAACACCTGGTTTCATAAAAGACATTACTCCTCCTGATCAACTGGAGATACTGGAAATAACAAGACTGGCACATTCTCAGGGCAGGAATAAAGGATTAGGAAGACCAACAAAAAAAGAACGAAGAGATATAGATAAAATGATTAATGGTTAATGATAAATTGTTAATGGTTAATTGTTAATGGTTAATTGTTAATGGTTAGTGATAAAATGTTAATGATAAATGGTAAATTAGTGCTTACAAGAAAACTAAGTTAGTGTCGTCATTGCGAGGACGATAGGACGAAGCAATCTATTGATATTCAATTGAGATTGCTTCACTCGTACCTCGTTCGCAATGACGCAAACCTCTAAATTTGATAGTTTTCTTGCAGAAACTAAATAGATAAACGAATAAACAACTCAAGATGATCATAGCACAGCAGAAAAAAGAGAACAATATAATAGAGTACATAATTTATATGTGGCAGGTTGAAGATATGGCAAGGGCATATAATTTAGATATGAATGAAATTGAAAAAAATATCATAAATCAATACAACCAACCCGCTGAAGTAATGGAACAGATAAAACAGTGGTGGGAGAATCTTGTTGAGATGATAAAAACAGAGAAAAAAGAAAAAAACGGACACTTGCAGTTTATTACAAACACCCTGAATGACGTTAACAGATTACATGACCAACTACTAAATAACCCTTCTGAGACAGCATACAAACATAACTTCAATTCGGTTGCAGTACTGATAAAAGACTTTGACAATAAAAGCAACAATAAATACAACAACGATGTTGAAGCCTGTATTTCGGCAATCTACTCTTCTTTTCTGTTAAAACTACAAGGCAAAAATATTTCGGAAGGAACAGAGGATGCAATAAAGCATTTCAGTAAATTCTTAGCACAACTGGCAAAAAAGTATAAAGAAGAACTTGAAGTGAAAGAGTAAAAGCCTGAGTTCAATATGCCATTATAAATTAATCCTAATAATTATGTTCTCCACAACCTTTTAATTGAACCAGTATTACAATAACATTTACCAAACAATAGCAACCGCCATTGACAGGCTATATTACAGCCAGCGATGTAAGTAGCTGGAAAAGATATAGAAAAAAGAAAATTTCATTAGAACGATATCTGTTTTCCAATTTTATTAGAAGCTCTTTAATAACTCAGGTTAATATCCTAATAAGTAGCCTGATAAACCTGCAATGAATGCAAAGATTATATTTGTAACCTTAACGGCCAAAAAACTTCTTTTCGATTCTGCCAGAAGTGGTAACATCCCATGTCCGTCCTGAGCAATGGAAGATGCCAAAAGGATACTGAACGGTAACTGCCCGGTAGCGAAAAGCGTAACAAACACTAAATGTGGACCTGACTCGGGAATAATACCAATCAGAACAGCGACAATTAAAACTATTAACATATTATCAGAAAGCAACTGCTGAACATTGAGGTAATTCAATAGCACAGCCATTACCAGTAAGGTTCCGAAAGTCCATAAAAATATACGTGGGATATGCTTTTTCACGATATGATCCCACAAATGTTTTCGCAAAAAATGATCCGGTACTGAAATAACTATAAAAAGCGAAAACCCTATAACTACGTAAAGTGTAATCTTTATCCAGGATTCTTCATCACCTGCCAAAACCCCTGTTAAAACAGCAATAAGCAGGAAAGCTACAAGTAAAAATAACAGCAGACGTGGTTGTGTAGGGTGTATCAGTTGCGCGAAAAAAGTGTCTTTCCTGAAACATCCACACCTCTCCTCTTTATGTAAAGGGAAATTGCGATCAGAAAATTCTGCCAATAATTTTTTAGGTTTGTATACTAAATCGGAAATATAGCCGGCAAGAATACTGATAACAAAAAGAAAACCGGTTAACAACAGAGCCTTCTGAGGAAACATAGCCAACATAACAAAAGCCTCATCGCCACTGGTTACAATCATTGCTGTAACAATAGCTCCAAATGAGATAAGCCTGTGAGAAAACAGAGCAACAGCAGTAAAGGCTCCCAAACACCCCGGTATGGCACCTAACAATGCAGCCAACAAATATTGTTTCCAACGGTTATTAGATATCTTATTTTGCCAGATACCATTTGTCTGAACATTTATATACTCAATAACTAACATCATAACAAACACAAAACCTGTTATCATGATGGCATGCTTAAAACTATGAAATATCTCCATTAATGCATTAAAGAAAAAATCTAACTCCATGTATATGTATTATTTATTCTGCACCTACTTCACCAACGGATCCCAAATTACCAATATTAAAGCACCATTTTTTGACTCGAATGGACCATGTTCTTCGTGTGGATAAAATATTTGATATGAGCCTGCTATAAATGATTGTCCGTTACTGTCATATTCTCCCTCGAGAACAAAATGTTGCTCTGTAGTGATATGAGAATGAGGAGCTATTTTAAAGCCTGCAGGGAATTTAAGCAGTACTGTTTTTGCACCGTTTTCATCTCTTAACAGTTTTCTTTTTGTTCCATCATAATACTCATCAGCATCTTCCCAATTCTGATCATCAAATAAATTTACTATGTTTTTCATTTCATCATCCTCCAATTATCATTTGTTTAACAGTTCTTCTCTAACCATTGTATGCCCGCATTTAGGGCATTTGATTCTTGTACATTTCACTCCCTGATCATGCGACACCTTAGCCCCACATTTAGCGCAAACACAATATCCGCCAATACCAAAACCTCCACCATTATTCCTGCCCTGACCACCACCGCGGCCAAGTCCTTGTCCACTACCTTTGTTAATTCCTTTACCAAATAAACCCATGATCATTATTTTTTTATTGTTTAACAATCTACGAAACACAGCAATCCCCATGCCCATAACTACCGGCAAAATCCATCAGATTATTTGAATGACACGCAGGACACTCCGTAACACACTCTTCTATTTTTGTTTTGTACAGGATCTTGCAATCCAAACACTTAATAATATTATTCCTAAAATGAACATTCCCTCCCTCAATGATTAATTGCTTTCCGTTAATAACAATATCGGCTAATTTATTCCTGGCTTTTTCAATCAATCTGGAAAATGTAGAACGTGATATCTCCATAGCTTCCGATGCTTCTGCGTGAGTAAGCCCGGTATAATCAGCCAAACGAACAGCTTCAAACTCGTCCAAACTGACATGCACCTGCTCCAGAGGCCTGTCTGCCCCTCCTTGTGGAGTAAAGACTTTATAAAGAGGTGGTTCAAACACTATTCTGTAATTTTTCGGTCGTGCCATTATTTTATCTATTTGATCACATAAATATAATGAACATATGTGCAAAACACAAATGTTTTTACAGAAAAATAAGAAAAAGCTTGCTTAAATATAGATTCTCAGTACACTTTATCAGAAGCAATTTAATGAATGAGAAGCAGACTCACCACAGACAACGCAAAAATCACATTTATCAAATTCTCCTCTGAAACGTTTCTCTGCGAGATCCCTGATTTGTTCTTTCAAGGGTTCTACCCGTATTTTGTCTATAACTTCATATGCAAAAGCATACATTAACAATATCCGTGATTCCTCCTCGCTAATTCCCCGTGAACGCAAATAAAACATAGCCTCGTCATCCAATTGACCAACGGTAGCACCATGGCTACATTTTACATCATCAGCATATATCTCCAATTGAGGACGTGTACTTATGCGAGCTAAATCAGTAAGCAATATATTGTTATTTGACTGATAAGCATTTGTGTTCTGTGAATCTTTACGAACCAGTACTCTACCGGTAAAAGCACCTGTTGCCCTATCGTCCATAACACCTTTAAACAACTCGGTACTTGTACAATTAGGTTTTGCATGATCAATAAAAGTGAAATTATCTACATGCTGATTTTTATCGGTCACATAGAGACCGTACAAATGACTTTCACAATGTTCCCCATTCAGTTTATAATAGATGTTATTGCGTGAGATACCTGCATGGAGTGTAAGGTTATTAGTCATTACGCTTGATGAAGATTTTTGCTCAACAAAAACACCTGCAACCTGAGTAGTCATATTATGTTGATTTTGCAAAGTATAATAGTCCAAAATAACACTCTCCGATGCAAAAACTTCCGTAACGGTATTTACTACATATTTACTTGGAGTTAGAGTGTGGTCACAAACTAGAATCTTAGCCTGGCTATTCTCTTCCATCACAACCAGGTTGCGCTGAAAAACAACCTGATCACTATCTCCGGTTAAAATATTAACTATCTGCAAAGGTTTGTCGAGAACAACATTTTTCGGAATATATATAAATACTCCATCTTGTGCGAACATACCATTAAGAGCTGTGAATCCGTCACGCTCAATTAGAGCAGCTTTGCCGTAATATTTCTCAAATATCTCCGGAAATCTATAAGAGCCTTCAGCCATACTACAAAAACAAACACCTTCAGGAAGAGTTCCTTCAATTTTATTCTTTGCTGAGTACCAACCATTAATAACATAAACAGAATATGACTCCAATGCTGACACATCACATTTAAAAACATCACTCAACGGTGTTTCAACATCCTGATGAGAAAAATTAAAATCAAATGTACCCCTCAAAAATGGTTGTATGTTGGTATATCTGTAATCCTCATCTTTATCGGACGGCACACCTGACTTTTCGAAGCTTCGAAGACTTGCCTCCCTATAGACATTTACTTCATGTGAAGCATGATTAGTCAGGTGAACTTTATTTTGGTTATAAAGCTCAATATATTGCTCTTTTATATTCTCTATTCTTTTTGTAATGTTCATTTTGTTAGCTTTTAGCTATTAGCTTACAGCCTTTAGCTTTTAAAAACACACTTTTAATTACACTTATTTGTCCAACTTACAATTGACGCTTTGAGGTCTTTGGGTCGCTCAAAGGTTAACCTGATATCATTATCACATCAATTAATCAACACATCAACTAATCCTCAAGCTCCTTCTTAATCCAGTCATATCCTTTCTCTTCCAACTCAAATGCAAGTTCTTTACCCGCCGATTTCACTATACGCCCCTGATACAATACATGTACAAAATCCGGAATAATATAATCAAGCAATCTTTGATAATGAGTAATTACAATTACTGCATTATCAGGCCTTTTAAGTTTGTTAACGCCATTAGCGACAATTCGCAAAGCATCAATGTCTAATCCTGAGTCTGTTTCGTCAAGAATAGCCAGTTTGGGCTCAAGCATCGCCATCTGAAAAATCTCATTTTTCTTTTTTTCTCCTCCTGAGAAACCCTCATTAACCGATCGGTTTGTAAGTTTGGAATCTATCTCAACAAGTTTCTTTTTTTCACGCATTAATTTAAGAAACGTACTCGCCGACAAAGGCTCTTCCCCCCTGTATTTCCTATGCTCATTAAGGGCAGTACGCATAAAGTTAACCATACTTACTCCCGGAATTTCAACAGGATACTGAAAGCTTAAGAAGACACCTTCTCTGGCTCTGTCTTCAGGAGGAAGGTCAAGTAAGTTCTTATCGTTAAAGAGCACCTCCCCTTCAACAACTTCAAACTTGTCATTACCTGTCAACACCGAGGCTAAAGTACTCTTTCCTGAGCCGTTAGGACCCATAATAGCATGTATCTCCCCCGGTTTTACTTTTAAATTAATTCCTCTGAGTATCTCTTTCCCTTCTATACTTGCATGTAAGTTTTTTATTTCTAACATCTTTTGATTGTATATTTTATATTGACTATTTCTATGATAGTCACGGGGTGACTACCTAAATATTCGTGAAGTCACCCCGTGACTTATATTCGTTAACTAAAAAACCACTCACCACTAACAATTACCCTACGCTTCCTTCAAGGCTTATCTGCAACAATTTCTGAGCTTCAACAGCAAATTCCATAGGTAATTGGTTGATTACATCTTTCACATAACCATTAACTATCAATCCTATAGCATCCTCTGTAGAGATACCCCTTTGATTACAATAAAATATCTGATCTTCACCTATTTTCGAGGTTGTTGCTTCGTGCTCAACCAGTGCCGAATTGTTGTGAACGTCAAGATAAGGGAATGTATGGGCTCCACATTTATCACCAAGTAGCAAAGAGTCACATTGCGAAAAGTTACGTGCATTTCCGGCTTTCTTAGCCACTTTTACCAACCCACGGTAACTATTTTGACTTTTGCCTGCCGACACACCTTTCGAAATAATAAGGCTCCGTGTATTTTTACCGAGATGTATCATCTTCGTTCCTGTATCAGCCTGTTGATAATTATTGGTAACAGCCACCGAATAAAACTCCCCGACACTATGATCGCCCATTAAAATACAACTCGGATACTTCCATGTTATTGCTGATCCTGTTTCAACCTGTGTCCATGATATTTTTGAATAGTCACCCTTACAAAGAGCACGTTTCGTAACAAAGTTGAATATACCACCTTTACCATTCTTATCGCCTGGGTACCAGTTC
Organism: uncultured bacterium; assembly: GCA_965371855.1. GTDB lineage: Bacteria > Bacteroidota > Bacteroidia > Bacteroidales > Marinilabiliaceae > JAADEM01. Next base: position 9,771 of record CBDUZZ010000035.1, on the reverse strand, counting down.
TGAACAGTAGAATACTTCACTTCAGCCTGTTCCATAATAACTATCTCAACTATCGCAGCATGCAATTGATTTTCATCACGCTGTGGAGCAGTACACCCTTCCAGATAACTAACATAACTATCATCTTCGGCCACGATTAATGTACGCTCAAACTGCCCGGTATTCATTGCATTTATCCTGAAATATGTTGATAACTCCATCGGACAACGCACTCCTTTAGGGATATAAACGAACGAACCATCACTAAAAACAGCAGAATTCAATGCAGCAAAGTAGTTATCGGCATAAGAGACCACCGAACCAATATATTTTTTAACAAGATCAGGAAATTCATGAATAGCCTCACTTATAGAACAAAAAATAATTCCATGTTCAGCCAACGTTTCTTTGAAGGTCGTCTTAACTGAAACACTGTCAATTATAGCATCAACAGCAACACCGGCCAGCATTTTCTGCTCATCTAGTGGAATTCCTAACTTTTCAAAAGTAGCCTTTAGCTCCGGATCAACTTCATCTATACTTTTCAGTTCGGGCTTCTTTTTAGGAGCGGCATAATAAATTATCTCATTAAAATCTATCTCAGGGATATTCAGATGAGCCCAGTTAGGAGTCTTCATTTTCTTCCATTGCCGGTATGATTTTAAGCGAAAATCAAGCATAAATTCCGGTTCATTCTTTTTAGCCGATATTAATCTAACCACATCCTCGCTCAATCCCTTTGGAATTAAATCCATCTCAATGTCGGAATGGAACCCGTATTTATATTCACTATCAGTTACTTCATCAAGTATCTTATTTTTATCTTCTGCCATTTCTGTGATTGTAAACTTTATATATCCATCTAACAACTATATTCAACTAAAGTTCAATAAAACAAGCTGTCAAAATCCATTTCTATCAATTCCAGAGTCGCAAAACTATAAATTATTTAGATTAAATAAAAATTAATTATTCACTGTTCATAAATCATTACACAGTAATAAAAAGTTGAAACAAGGGCATAATTCACAAAGAATATCATTGCACAGGAAACAAAATTTAGATATTACCGTATAGCCTATAAAACGATTCCATTTTTTGGTATAAAATTATTACAACAATTAAATATTTTATAAAAATGAAAACCATGAAAAAACTATTTTTGATTATTACGGCAGTATCATTTTTTGCTGTATCGTGTGAGATGCTTGATAAATTAACTCAATTTGATCTGGACTATGATACATCAGTTGATATTCCATCACAAGCAGGAATAGACACTCCTATTCCAATTGACATTACCACACCTGATATTAATACAAATTCAGAATCTACTTTTGAACTGAAAAACACTGCAGAAAATCTCGTAGAAGAGATTGTTTTAAAAAACATATCATTAGTTATTACTTCTCCCGATGAACAAACTTTTGATTTTTTGAAGTCAATAGATGTTTATTTAATTGCAGAAGGACTTACAGAAGTAAAAATCGCTTCAATTGATAATGTTGAGGACGGATTAACAGAGCTGGCACTTGACGTCGACAATACGGACTTGAAAGAATACATCTTTGCTGATACAATGAAATTAAGATTAAAAATCACACCGGATAAAATAGTTACAACAGAAACCTCTATTGATGTTAAATCAACATTCTTTGTTGACGCTAAAATACTTGGAATATAATACCAAACTCCTTTTACAAAAAAAAGAGGCTGTCTTAATAGGCAGCCTCTTTTTTTGTAAAAACCATAGATTGATAAGAAATAGTACATTTACCAACAAACCCAAACTATGCATTAGAAATATTACCAATATTCCTAATGCATAGCGATAAAGAAATACATACATTTTGGATAAAAACCAAAATGGTGTATTTCTAAATCGGGGTTAACCCTTACTAAATGCAGATAGTTCGTTATTTCATAACTCCTACTGCATAAGTCGGGATAAACATTTATTGACAAACAAAATTGCATCATGAAAAAAATTGTTTTATTTCTTTCCGCTATATTCATTATCGGTTTTACTATTTTTTACTTCAGCAACCAAAACGATTCTCTTTGGATAATTACAGCACCTGCAGGAAAGGAATTTACGAGCATCAACAAAGCCGGCAAAACAGTTATCCCTAACGGCAGGTTCATTACTCCTGCCGGAAAAAGTATTATGACGGCTCCCCACCCATACGGCTTAACAATTAGTCCTGACGGAAACATTGCAGTAACTGCCAACTCCGGCACCAGTCCTCTGTCAATTACCATAATCCGGAACCTTTTATCTGAAAACCCGGAAGTTCAACAGGTTCCCCCGGGAGCATACACCGACAAAGGGGTACTGGCTTCTGTTTTTATGGGTCTGGCAATTGCCCCAGATAACAAAACCATTTATGTTGCAGGAGGACAGGAAAACAAAGTATTCATTTTTGATGCCGGCACAGGAGAGAAAACCGGAGAGATTAATTGTGCATTTGTTTCAGACATTGTAAATTATTCACATGGTTATATAGGAGATCTGACTCTTACAAAAGACGGAAAAACGATATATGCCGTTGATCAGATAGGATTCAGAATGGTAGTTCTAAATACAGCCAACAAGACTTTAGAATATTCTGTTCCTGTTGGAAGATATCCATTCGGCATATCTCTGTCACCTGGCGAAACCAAAGCATATGTTGCCAATGTGGGTATGTTTCAATACGCAATTATACGAACTTCTTCAAAAGACGGAGCAAGAATTAAACCGGTGAATTTTCCAGTTTATGCCTATGGCTCGGAAGAGATGAAAAAAGGTATTGAGAATGACACTATATTTGCTCCTGCTCTTGGAGACCCAAATGTTATAGAGTCATTCTCTGTTTTTGCTATTGATGTTAAAAACAAGCAAGAGCCTAAAGTAGTTGCAAAAATCAAAACCGGTTATCTTGTTGGTTCACTGGTTGAGGACATCCCGGCTGTAGGAGGTTCAAGTCCCAATTCAATAGTAGCAACTGATAAATATGTGTTTGTAAGTAACGGCAATAACGATAACATCTCTGTGATTTCTATTGAAAAAGATACAGTTGTTGCAACTATAGCTCTTATTCCCGACAAACGAGTAAAGCAGTTCAGAGGTGTAATTCCTTTCGGCCTCGCCATTAGCCCCGACCAGAAACGTTTGTATGTGGCCGAATCAGGAATAAATGCTGTGGCTGTTATTGATGCAGAAAACTTTAAGGTTCTTGGCCATATTCCTACAGGATGGTTTCCTGCTAAAGTGGAAGTAAGCAAAAACGGCACAAAACTTATCATCACCAATGCAAAAGGATATGGTAGTGGCCCTAACGGTGGGGAAATTTTCAAAAGGAGAAAAGAGGGAAGCTATATTGGTTCATTGATGAAAGGCACGATTCAGATAGTTGACATTCCTGACAACAACAAACTAAAAGAGCTGACTGAGCAAGTTGTTTCAAACAATTTCAGGTTTACTAAAGCAGATGATCCTCTTTTTGCTAAAAGAAAAGACAATCCTATTCCTTTATATCCGGGAGAGAAAGAGAGCCCAATAAAACATATTGTTTTTATCTCTAAAGAAAATAGAACATATGACGAAGTATTCGGCCAATTGAAAAATGGGAACGGCAATGCTTCACTTGCAAGATACGGAAAAGGAGCATCATTTAAAAACAGAAAAAAAACAGACTCTGTTTCAAATGCAACCATAATGCCTAACCATCTCTCGCTTGCCAGTGAGTTTGCATTCGCTGATAATTTTTATGTTGATTCTGATGTTTCGGCAGACGGCCACAGATGGCTGGTAAACACCTACCCTAACGAGTGGTGCGAAACATCAACTGCTGCCAGCTACGGAGGGAATAGAGATTATAAGGATAACTCCAAAGCACCCGGAGTTTTTGCAATGAATGGAGCTGCCGGAGCAGTCTTTCCTGAAGATTACAACGAAGCCGGATCGATGTGGGATCATCTGGAACGTAATAACATTGATTTCTATAATTTCGGATTCAGTGTTATGTTCGAACCGGCTGTTTATCGTCAAAGGTTTACTGACACAGGCATACGCCAGTACATTAACTACCCTGTTCCGCAACCCCTTTTCACCCGTACATCTAAGATGTACCCCACATACAATACGGCAATTCCTGACCAGTTCCGAATTGATCGTTTCATTGAAGAGTTCAATAAAAAATGGATAAACGGAACTGAATCAATGCCCAATTTAATAACAGTAATAATCCCAAATGACCACGGTGCCAATGACAGACCCGAAGCAGGTTATCCGTTTCGTGAAAGTTACATGGCAGACAACGACCTTGCCATAGGACGCATCGTTGAGTATCTCTCCCGCACACCATACTGGAAAAATATGTTGATAGTAATTACAGAAGATGATGCTCAAAACGGCGTAGACCATATTGATGCTCACCGCAGTATTTTAATGCTTATTTCACCATGGGTAAAGAGAGATTATGTTAGTCATGTACATTATAGTTTTGGCAGCATTTTTAAAACATTCTGGAACACCTTGGGGTTACCATACCTGAATCAATATGATGCTGCAGCAACTGATCTGTCTGACTTTTTCATATCAGTGCCCGATTACAAACCATACAACGCTATTCCTGTCGATAAAAGAGTTTTCGACCCCCAGATAGCCCTTGATCCATTTGATGAAAATTTCGACTGGAAAGCTATTGAGCAATCGCCGGAAATGGACAACGTAGATGATATGCTTCGAGATAGTAAAGAACAGGACAAAGACAGGCTGGAGAACAGAGAGAGGTAATATGATGATTTGGTGATTCGTTAATTTGAAAATATAATGCCGCTTTTAAAAGAAAATCATATTGGAGCAATTAACTGGGGACTTGTTTCGGGCAAAACAAATACGATCTATGCATGGGATGAAAAAATCCCTGACGGATCAGAACCTAAATTATGGTTTCATGACATTTTCAGAAATGACGGAACACCTTATGACACAAAAGAAATTGAAGTAATAACAAAGCTAACCGAAAAAGAAAAATAACTATAAAACTACGTAAAAGTTATTATTAAATTGTCTATACATTAACCAATACTTGTAAACCAAAGGTATAGACTAATTTGTTAAAGCATCAATGTAACAATAATAATTATTAATCGTTAAAAGAGAACAGTTTTAGTATAAATTTATCAAATCAAAAATTATTATTATGAAGAAGATTATTTTTTCTATCGCAATTGGCCTGTTGGCTTTTACTTACATGGCAAGTGCACAACTTACAATTAAACCGGCTTTCGGGATTAACTTTTCAAGTATTAACACGGATAAATACAAGATGGAAGGTAAAACGGGTTACATGATTGGAGGTACCGTTGCCATAGGTAGTAAATTTGTTTTTGAGCCCGGAATTTTTTGGCAAAAAGACAACTATGAAGTTGAAGACGCATGGAACACCGGACAAGATGTTATTAAAGGCAATTATAGTAACATAAAAATACCTGTTTACTTAGGATATTATATTATTGGCGATGCAAAGTCAACTCTTGGCGTAAGAATTTTTGGAGGGCCATCTGCTAAATTTGTAATCTCAGAAGATGACAACGGGATTCCTGATGAATTTTCTGATATAAATAATGCCATTTGGGGAGTAAAAGCTGGTGCCGGTGTTGAGATTTCAATGTTTTTTGCAGAGTTAGGTTACAACTGGGGACTTAATAAAGTATTTAAAGACATAGACAATTCACAAACAAATCATTTTGAACTTACATTTGGTTTGAAATTCTAAATCAAATACGATAGCAAATCTAGTGACGGGGTGACTACAGTATAACAAAGTAGTCACCCCGTCACTATACAATACAATACATTACTTGTCTTAATGGTACCAAAACCAACATCCATGAAAAGCTCTTCAAACTGGCTGCTACTTTTTTTCATACTGCTCACATCGTGCGCTACTGACTATAAATGCATCCCTCCGGGAATGTTCAATCAACATATAAATTTTCAAACAAAAAGTGAAGATAGTCTAAAAGTGTTTTTCTGCCAGAACATACTTGAAAGCTCCGGCAACAAGCATTTAATACGTTGGGCTGAAAGACACAATTATTCCGTAATCGGAATAAAAGTAATAAACAATTCCGGGAAATTCCGCAAAGGCTTTCAACTGCAATACTACATAGAAAACAAACGGTTAATTCCGGTAAGCAACATTTGGTTTGCAAAAAAAGCACGACAAAAGATGAGTGCAGCACCGTTTATTGCGATCCCGTTTATAATTCTTGAAGAAGCGATTTTCCCTAAAAGTGATTATCCAAAAGATGAAAACGGGTTTGATCTTTATCCGGAACTCAACAAAAGTATTACCTCCAGTGTAGTGGAAAGTGACTCTAAAAAAAGAAAACAGGCAAATGCCCTTTTTCTTGCTGATTTGAAAAAGCTTGATCTTAGTTATAAAATTCTTCCTTCCGGCTTCCCTGTTTATGGTATAGTAATCTTCGAACACAATGTTCCTTTATTAGATTTGAAAATTAGAATAAAATAACAAATTTATTTCTGTTTTTTCTTTCAAAAAATTATCTTGTAGCCCTAATAAAAATTCAACATTGATTTATATGATTAAAACACTCGCACAAATTTTAATAGGATTTGTTTTGTTTTCCTGCACCTCCAAGCCTGGAGTTCCTGAAGAAATTAATTTTAACAAAAACTGGCAATTCACACACATCAATGAAAATACTGCGAATAAAGCAGAAGTGAAAAATCAGGGAAGTGACTGGTCTTCTCAATATGATGTAACACATACATCATCCAATGCACAACTTGCTGTTTCTGAAAGTGTTCTTAATATCGAGTTTAAACAACTCAACTCTTCAGAGTGGGAAAATGTCATCCTTCCTCACAACCCTGTGATTGAAGACCTTACCATAAAACACCAGTGGCAGGGAATATGCTACTACAAAAAACAATTTAGAGTAAAGAAAAACAGAAAAAATAATTTGTGCTATTTGGAGTTTGAAGGAGCCATGCAACTTGCCGATGTATGGATTAACAGAAAACATGTGATACAACATGCCGGAGGTTATACTCCTTTTGTCATTGATGTTGCCAAATTTTTAAATTACGGTGATGATAACGAAATACTGGTGAGGCTTGATAACCGCAATAATCCTTTGATTCCTCCCGGAAAACCTCTCGAAAACCTTGACTTCTGCTACCATGGCGGAATTTACAGGGATGTAAATCTGATCTTTAAAAATAAAATTCATATTACTGATCCGGTTTTTGTAAATGAAGTTGCCGGTGGTGGTGTATTTGTTACTTACCCCGAAGTGTCGCCCAACAAGGCCTTAATTGCAATTAAAACTCATGTTGCCAATGAGCAGGATATTCCGGCTGAAATAACAATAAAACAAACTCTATTTAAAATAAATGGCCTTTACACTCAAAGAGACACCGGGAAACAAGTTTCGGTTAATGAAACCACTGTTACGATTGACAAAAACAGCTCAAAACATTTTGCACAAATCCTTGATGTGGCAAGTCCAAAACTATGGACACCGGATAATCCATGGTTATATCTGTTACGAACTGAAATTATTAAAGACGGAAAAATTATTGATCAGGAAGAACAACGAATAGGTATAAGGCGCATAAAATTTACCGTAAAAAACGGTTTTGAAATAAACGGACAAAAGATTCGGCTTGTGGGCAGCAACCGTCACATGGAGTATCCGTACATAGGGAATGCCATATCCGACAATGCACAATACCGGGATATCTATCACATTAAAGAGAGTGGATTTAATACTGTACGACTTGGACATTACATTCAGGACAAATCTGTTTTAGATGCTTGCGATGAGTTAGGAGTACTTGCTATTGAACCTATCCCCGGATGGCAGTTCTTTAACAGTAACGAACAGTTCTGCGAATATACTTACCGTGATATCAAGCAAATGGTTCGTCGCGATCGTAACCACCCTTCAATGATTATGTGGGAAACCATATTGAACGAATCATGGCCTCCAAAATGGTGGGAAGATAAAGCTGCAGCAACAGCACATGCCGAATATCCCGGTGACCAGTTTTACACCTCAGGTGACAGTTATGAATATTATGGTTGGGATGTTCAATACAACGATTGGGAAGAAGGTTTTAACCGTCCTAACAACAGTGGAAAACCGGGTTTTATCCGCGAATATTACGATTATGAGTTTGGCGGACATTACAGCACCACAAGAATTAAAAGAGGTGACGGCGAAAAAGCTCTTCTGCAAAACGCATGGAACGCCCAATGGTCACATAATCGCTACAGGGCATATTACCCCTGGACATCGGGAGACGCAGTTTGGAGTATGTACGACTACAACCGTGGCTGCTGCGATAATATTTGTTATAGCGGAATTGCCGACATTTTCAGGATAGATAAATTCAGTGTACCGTTTTTCAAAAGCCAGATGGCTATAGGCACTCCTCTACCGGCTGAACCATTTAAACCATATGTTTTTCTTGCCACACTATGGAACAAACCAACTCCCCAAAACAAAGTCATTGTTTACTCAAACACTGAAGAGATAGCACTTTTTATCAACGGAAAAGAAGTGTCACGTCAGAGACCTGACAACGGTTCCGATAGTGAATATGCCAAATCAAAAGAGCTTTGGTACAAAGGTGGCCACCCTTTCGATGGAGGTAATTGTAAACAGTTGAACCACCCTCCATTTACATTTAGAAATATTAATTGGCAAAAAGGGGAAATTGTTGCTGTAGGATACATTAACGGACACGAAGAGTGCAGGCATGTTGTTCGTACTCCGGAGAAGCCGGCAACACTAAACATCAGCTACTTTGAGTCGGGAAAACCAGCTTCAAAAAATGACCTGTTAATTGTTTATGTTAAGATAAAAGATAAAAATGGCACTTTATGCGTTTCAGAATCGTCCAGAATAACACTTTCGGTAGAAACAGGTGGAGAAGTCAAAGGACCAAACTCTATAAATCCCGAAGCAGGAATAGCCTCTTTTCTTGTAAGAACAGACGAGACTCATGAGCTTATTCTGAAAGCTAAATCTTCATTTGACGAAACAACAAAAAACATATTGCTAATCCACTAACAGACCTGACATATTCCTGTTGTTAAAAACAAATAACCAGACCTCTTTTTACAGATATAAATAATTATGAAAATGAAAACATAACTTTATTTATTTCCTACCGTATAGTATAAATGTCAAAAATTATATAATTCGCTCATTTTTAACTCTCAAAATAAAATTGCTTATGGAAAATCAAAAAATGCAAGCAATGGGACTTAGGAGTATCTTTGTATTTTACATTACATTTATATTATTAGGAATCTCTACGCTTAACACTAATGCACAGGAAGCTATCCTTTCTTCGGGAGGAGATGCTTCGGGAACAGGTGGTACAGTAAGTTATTCGGTGGGTCAGGTGGTTTATACCACCAATACAGGATCAAACGGTTCGGCATCACAAGGAGTACAGCAACCATACGAGATATCGGTATCTACTGCCATTGAGAATGCTACTGATATTTTGCTTGAATTTAAGGCATATCCTAATCCGGTAAAAGATATTCTCAAATTAACAACAGGAAATCGTGATTTTGAGAATATCATCTTTCAATTATACGGCATAAACGGTGAAATAATTAAAAGTGGTAAAGTAACCGGTAACGAAACATCTATAAAGATGGAAAGCCTTTCACCTTCTGTCTATTTTCTGAAAGTTATTGAACTCAAGTTTCGCAAGTAACAATTACCTGAAAACCAACAAATAAATTTCAAAAA
>CBDUZZ010000034.1:0-50725 GCA_965371855.1 uncultured bacterium | reverse complement strand
CTTTAGAATTACCAATGTTTATTGTACTTTTGGAACTGCGAAACTTGAGTTAATAAGGTTTGTATTACCTGACCAGAACTGTTATGTATTGTTATAACCACATAGTTGTACTCATGAAGATTAAATTTTATTAATGTACTATTAGTAAACGGATTTGGGCAAACGGTTAAATTCAGAGAATTATCTGTTTTGTTTGAGTGTTGAATTGCTGATGCTGTTGGTTTTTTCTGAGCCTCGTAAAGCGATTCAATAGCCAGGTTCGTTTCACCTTTGCCTTCCCAGACACCATCAGGGCGGCCTGATAATCTACCGGATGTTTTTTGCCCACGGCATCCGATACTGTAATTTTTGCCTGATACCCACGGGCTTTGAACGCAAATTTTTCTTGCCTCACAATTCCAAAGTACATGGTTTACACCTGCCCAGCCATGGCCGGTTCCAGAGTTCCCCCTGTCCTGTACATTTATATCGCCATCTGTTTCTATTACATCATAAAGTGCCCCCATAACCCATCTGTGGTGCGGACCTATATCGGCATGGGTTTTTGTTGCCTTGCACCGGGTAAATACATTCGGGCCGGCTACCCCCACTCCTGCAACAAAATCATGCCTTCCATTCCTTGCCGTACAATTGGCAACAAGGCACATTTGCCCGTTAACAGAGAACGAATAACGCCTGCCACCGGTAATTTTGGACTTCGGATCCAAACATGTACAATCGAGGATAGATATATATGATGAATACCCTTTTATCTCAACCAAAGCGTAACCAAAATATTTTGATGTTACGTTACGTACCCAGCCATTTTCTACATTCCGGATATAAATTGCCCTCCATCCATGGTCTTCATCGGTCTCGGAGGTATAGTCTGATTTCATCAGTATATCTTCAACACCACAATGTGATATTCTTTTCGCATAGGTATATTTATACACATACCCACCTCCGTATTTATCTTCCATTGCCATAACAACTGGCTGGTCGATGGTAATGGTATTACCGGATATTTTTTCGATAACCCGTTCAAAACGGAAAGTATACTTTTCAGGAGTCCATTGTGTACTCGGGGTCCCATCTGACTTTGGCGGAAGCTGGTCCATTTTCAGGTCATGTATCCAGTTGGTCGTCCCGGGTCTGTATAATATTATTTTGTCCCCAATACTATATCCCTGAACAGACTGGAGTGTTATTTCTTTTGTGCCTACCGGAACGTATGATTGGTTGATCTTTACCCTTGTGCCGGTTATTTCCTCAGGCTCGCCACTACCTCTGACAGATAAGAGGTGATATTGCTTTGTCCCCGTTGCAACCAATACTGTCCCATTCTCATTATCCCCCTCTCCACGGATTACAATACCGGAGGTTGTGACTTTTAATTCCTCAGAGAGTTGGTAAGTGCCTTTCTTTAATAAAATACAGCCCCTAAAACCCTGGGCATCCGGTGCCAGAGCGGCTACGCGGTTAATTGCATCTTGAATACGCTCAAGGTCATCTCCTGACCCCGGGGATACGGTCTCAACAACATTGATAACAGGTGGCGTTTCCCCCTTGTGGTATCCTACCTTGCCAAAATCAGGAATAATGTTCCCTTTTTCATCAGGCAGGTATTGTAATATTCCTTGTTCATCAAAATATACATATTTTGAATTCCATTGCGCCTGAATATTCACCACAAATAAATGGCAAATAAATATGGTAATTAAAAATTTGTTGATTTGTATTTGCATAATTCTGCAAGTTAATTTTAATTTATCTACAAAAAAACTACTGTCATCCGAGTAAAAATAAATTCATGGAAAAATGATGCTTTTTGAAGCGTATAGGCACTTTTTAACCAAGTTTCAAAAAGACCCCCCTTTGCAAAAGTAATATTTATATCCATTGTAACTCATTGATTTTCAGCATCAATCCCCCCAACCCCCTTCTCCAAGGGGGATTTAGTCGGATGACAGTACAAAAAAACTGTAACTACTGATCCTTTTATTGAAAATAAATTTCATACTCAAGTTCATCAGTAGCTGTCACTTTAAATACATGGCACTTCTTTTTGTCAAGGTTAGCTTTGAACAATGATTGATTCACACCTTTACTGTTTTTAAATTTTATAGTCATTAAACCTTTAGTATTCTGAAGATTTATTTGATTTGTATCCCATGTTAGATCATCGGAAGAACTTTTTAATAGTGGCAGGATTTCAGAAAATTTGCCTTTGTGTTTAATCCTGACAATCAATTTATCATTATCAAATAATATTGTTTTTTCACCCTTACTGTCAAGAGGGTACGATACCTCAAAGAGTCCTCCTTCAGGATTGTGTATTCCTTCCCCGGGTGTCCATATTGTTCCATCAAGTTTGTAAGATGAAGTGATATCACTTGCTTCGTAAACTGCTTCGGTATTTTCGGCTTTCGTACCATAGGCAGCTACATTTGTTTTAGACTGCGACTGAAAAATCGTTCCGAGAACAGGATTCCATATTAATCCCAATCCATACCGTTGCTGTTCGGTCGCGATATATCCACTATTGAATATTGCGTAATAAGTAGGTTTTCTTATATACGAATAGGTTGACCGGCTCCTATATTTGTCACTCCTGACATGAATAAAATTATCACTTTTCAGGTACGGCAACATTGCTATGGCTTCATTCTTTTGGGCATCTGACGGAAACCATGTTACCATCCCGTCATGAAGAAAAGCATAAGGTGAGAAAGCACTAAAACTACCTACCTTTAACTCGTTTACAGCAGGGTACTTTTCTCTCATTGCCTGATATTTTTCTTGTTGCGATGACAATAATTCTTTGCCGGTTATTTCAAATGCACGGGCCATAGGCACATACTCAGCCTGAGGGACCCATCGTTCTGAAGCCGGATCATTTACGCCATCAACTAAATAATATCCTTTTTGCTGGCGTGCTTCTATTCCCCTGTTGAGGTAATAACATTGGCTGCCCGGTTCTTTAACGGCATTGTATGAGAACCAATCATACCAACGATTGACCTTCTCAATAATTTCATCATGGAATTCTTTTCCACGGGCATAATCCCAGGCAACCAACAAGTCGCTGTGATGAGTACTGAGGTTATATCCCCAATCGGTACTTCCTCTTTCATAAAAAAAACCGGCAGGGCTTTGAAATTCCTGCATACTCTGTTCTAAGCGGTTTTTCAAAAGATTATTAATTTCTGCATCAGGCCAACAATCTAAATACATCATTGCACCGCCCCAAAAATTAGCATATTGATTTGTAAAACTCTTGCCATGCCCCCAAAATTGATTACTTGTAAGACCCAAATCAAGGGCCTTCCTTAAGGCAATACGTGACCTCTCAAAGATATTTTTATCAATATTGGGACCACGATTCAATAGCCAGATAGCCCGCCCAATAAATTTAGTAGCAAAAGGTGTAGCAGCCATTCCTGACCCTGTTGGCGAATATTCCGTAAAACGGCCATCTGCCTTTTGCATATTACACCAGAATGTAAATGCAGCTTCAATACGTGCTTTTAATGCAGGGTCGTTGTAGTATGGGTTCCATGGCCGCTCTTTGGTGTAAAACCAGACAAGGCTAAGGATACCCTCCATAATCCTGGCGTTATAAGTGTGGTGATTAGCCGTTCCCCTCCATACCGACAGATTGAAAAACCCATAATTATTTTCCGTATCGGAAACACTATTTGCAACTGTAGCAAAATGTGACAGGTAATAAGGTACATACCACTCTTCTTCTGCAAATAAATCAGGGTTGATTTCATTTAGGTCTGCCTTTTTGACGAGAGGAAGTGCTTCTTTTTCAGAAGGAGGTTGGTTCTCAATTATTTCTTCCTTTTTGCATGAAAGAAAAAGGAGAAGAAGAATAAACGCAGGTATTTTAACTATTTTATATATTCTTTCCATTTTATAAGTGGATGTTATGTAATATATACAGACTTTAAAAAATATAATAACAACCGAAACATCCCGGTAAATCAAAAAATAAAATCCTCTGCTACCGTTTTTTCAAAATAATATATCCACCTCCTTTTATGTTGATTAATGCAAAAAGAAAAGGTTGAATATACATGGCTTGTAATTTTTTGTTGCTAACTAGTTCTCCAACTACATTAAAAGTTTGTCCATTTTCATAAAAAATAGAAACAAACTCAATTGAGCTCATATCTATTTCACTAAAACTCGAAACTCTTCCTTTATGAGCTTTATTTGATATCATGACTTCATTTTTAAGTTTGAACTACAGGTTAATTTTTAACGGGAGACGATTATATACCACGATTTTTAAAATATGACCACTAAAAGATTTCGGTTCAAGAAGTCCAATTAAAAAAAGAGGCTGTTTCAAAAAATTCACTATATTTTGAAACAGCCTCATAAAAACAGTATTATTTAATAACCTGGAGTTTGCAAGTCTGGATCCATACCGGCATCAAATTCTGCCTGAGGGATTGGGTAATACTTTTTAAACGAAGCATACCCTTTAGAGGCATGTGGTTCAACACTCATAACCTCATCGAAAAGCTCCCAGCGTAGCAGGTTAAAACGCCTTTTCAGCTCAAAAGCTAATTCAAAACTCCACTCTTGCCTTACGGCTGTCCTAAAATCATCTTTCGACAAACCGTCAGGAAGTAGATTATCAGGATTTGACCTGCCCCTGACTGCATTAAAAGCTTCATACGCCGCAGCATTAGGACCGTTTACTTCATTTTCAGCTTCGGCACGAATAAGTAAAGCCTCGGCATACCTGAAAATTGGAGTATTTAAAGCAGTACGTTTTGCATTGTCAGTAAATTTCTCCCTGCCATAATCCTGCCATTTCTGTATGGCAGGCCCCGGTTGGTCATTAGTCTTATTATACTTAAATTTTGTGTATGGAATAGTCTCATATGGAGGCTGGACTAATTCAGTCATAAAACTTCCGGCTTTTCTGGTATCATCGTCTGAAAAGGTGTTCATAAAAGTTTCTGTTGTCTGCCACGTATACCATCCTCCTTTTTTTATTCCGCCTCCTTTTGGGCGTGATGCCACAGTCATCATTGTGCCTCCGGGTTCTGTTATCTGAATTGAGAAGATATGTTCTTTCCCATTTTGCTTAGCAATTAAAAACAGGTCTGAAAAATTAGCTTCTAAGCCATACTCAGGCATATCTATTACCTCTTTTGCTTTAGCAGATGCCAGTGCCCATTTAGAAGCATCGTTAACAGGCCAACCGGCCATTGTTGCATACATTTTTGCCAAAAGAATTTTTGCTGCCCCTGCGGTAGGCCTGCCATCATCAGGATGGGCAGCATTCCCTGTCCAACTTAAAGGCAGATTCTTTTCTGCAAATAATAAATCTTCAACAATTAAATTATAAACATCTGTTTCCGGCGCTCTTACAACAACATCATCATCGTTTAACTGTTCAGTTGGTTCTGTAGCCAAAATCGTTGATCCCCAAAGGCGAACAATATACGAATACATCCATGCCCTGTAAAACTTAGCTGCGCCAACGTATGATTTTGCCCAATCTTCTTCAGGCAAATATTTAATTAGCACATTCGATTGGTTAACAACCTGATAACAGGATTGCCATACCTTCCTGATATATTGATTATCTGTGGTGTATTCCATATAATCCAATTCGTAACGATCACCAGAGGTATAATAAACCCTGGTCTCATCACTTCCGGCTTCCGCCAAAAGATACAATGGTCTTTCGTAAAAATCCTGTCCATCCAAAATATCAACTATCCCACCCATAATAAGTTCACAGTCATCGGCAGTTGCCGGAAAATTAGAAGGAGACATAAGGCTTTTAGGGTTTTCTTCCAGAAAGCTGTCGCTGCATGCCGAAAAGATTACAATAAGCAACCCGGCAAATATTATTTTATAGTATTTCATCTTTTAAAATTTATAGTTTTATTAAAAAGTTACATTCATACCAAAAAGGAATTGACTAACACCCGGATACGCACCAGAATCATAACCCAATGCAACATTACGCTTAAAGCTGCCATTGTCGTGATGAGAATTCACTTCCGGGTCAAATCCCGAATATTTTGTAATAACAATAGCGTCAACAGCAGACACATAAAATCTCAAACTATTAATACCTAACCCGGTTATAGCAGACTTGGGCAATGAATATCCAAGAGAAATATTTTTAAATTTCAGGAACGAAGCATCTTCAATATAATTTGAATTAGCCTGATCTCCCAAATCACCACGTCGGGGCATATCATAATCCGGAGTTTCCGGTGTCCAATAGTTCAGTTTATCTGTTGTTTTGATACTTCTTTTATCAAACCATACCACATCTCTGCCAACAGATCCCTGCACTGTAATATTTAGGTCGAAACCTTTATAGCTCATTGTATTTGTTATACCAAACATATAATCGGGCAAAGCATTTCCAATGATCGTTTTATCATTAGAGTCAATCTTTCCGTCAGGCACACCGTCAGGTCCACTTATGTCTTTATACCGTACCTCTCCAATTACCCCGCCCGGTTGTTCTATGGCAGCCAAATCATCTTCACTTTTAAAAATACCATCAGCTACAAATCCGTAAAAATTACCTATTGGCTCGCCCACCCTTAAAATACCAGATGTTTTGAAACCTGATCCTCTGGAGCCACTTGGTGGATTTATAAATACCTCTGTATCATCGCCCAAACTAATTACTTTATTTTTAATAAAAGAAATATTTGCTGATAAATTCCACTTAAAATCGTTGTCTATTATGGCTGCATCTACCATAAACTCATATCCTTTATTTTCCATTTCTCCAATGTTTTGGATTTGAGTTGTATAACCCGAATATAAGGGTAACCGTTTATCATATAACAGGTCGGTCGTACTCTTAATAAAATAGTCTGCTGTAAAATTCAGCCTGCCATCAAAAAACCCGAGATCAACACCTGCATTAAATTGTGCTGTAGTTTCCCATTTGAGGTCAGGGTTTGCAACTCGCTGAATAAAAGCACCATTTGTCATTTGAACATCCCCAAGGCTATAACGCCTTCCCGTTGCATATGAGGCTAATGACTGGTAATTACTAATTGCCTGGCTTCCAGACACTCCGTAGCTTGATCTAAACTTAAGGAAACTAATTGTGCTGTTTTCTGCCAAAAACCCCTCTTCACTTGCAACCCATGCAAATGAACCGGATGGGAAAAATGCCCACTTGTTATTCATTGCAAATTTTGATGATCCATCTGACCTGCCTGACACAGAAAACAAATATTTACTTTTATAAGCATAAGTAAACCTGCTTAGGTAGGAGATCAAAGAATTATCACTATACGACGACCCTTTGCGTGTAACTTCCGAGCCTATGCCTAAATTATTATAAGTTAGTGCTTCTGTTGCAAACCCGGAAACCGTAAAATTGCTATTAAACCTATTAGATGAACTAACCTCGTAACCAAAAAGTGCGGTAAGTGAATGTTTTTCATTAAACCGTTTATTATATGTTAGCGTATTATTAATTTGCCATCCATTATATTCCGTATTATTTATCCTGCCTTCACCATTATTCAGCGACCGCAATAAAACTTTCCCGGTATAACGCTTATTAAGATCAGTAATATTAGTATAGGTTGCAGAAAACCTGTGTGTAAGCCCTTCAATTATATCCCATTTCGAAGATATTGTATTTTGCAAGTAATCTTTTGTATAAACATCATCTAAGTTATGCAACAACGACACAGGGTTATCTCTCGTAGTGCTTGCCCTCAAAGGTCCGTTAAAACTTCCATCTTCGGCATACACAGGAACAAGGGCAGAAAAAAGCAATGCTGTCTGAGTAACAGGCCCTCCAAAACTACCAAATGACTCGTTTGTCCTGACACGGTTTGATGTACTTTTATACATCGATGTCCTATTCTCGATTGTAAAATTATCTCTAACCTTTAAACTTATATTAGCCCTGACAGAACCCTTGGAATAGTCTGACATCTTAATGACACCCTCCTGATCCAGGTAGTCTGCCGAAAGGGAAATTTTCAATCTTTCGGATCCACCACGAACGGCAAGATGATAATTTTGATAAAGTGAAGTCTGAAATATCTCATCCTGCCAGTCGGTTCCTTTCCCACTTAATATTGGGTTTTCTATACCATCAATATCTTCAGGGAAATCAAAATCAGGATTTTCCTTAAGTATTCCTATTTCATCCTCGGCAGTAAATAAATCCAACCTTTTATGCACTTGCTGAAATCCAACATTAGACACAAAATTGACATTGACAAAACCTGTTTTGCCTTGTTTTGTTGTAACAATAATAACACCATTAGCTCCACGCGACCCGTATATTGCAGTTGCCGAAGCATCTTTCAGAACCTGCATAGACTCAATATCATTCACATCCAGCGATGCAAGGTCTCCTCCTAATACGCCATCAATAACAATTAGTGGGTCATTATCGCCATTGATTGAGTTACTCCCCCTGATCCTGATTTTCAAACCTGCTCCCGGTTCAGAATTAACACTTGAGATATTTACACCTGCAACCCTGCCAGCTAACAGCTGCCCAATCTGAGGAGCCTGCATTTTTTGCATCTCATCTACAGCCAGAACTGAAACAGAACTCGTTAAATCTTTCTTTAGCTGGGTCCCATACCCAATAACTACGACTTCATCCAGTCCTGTCATCTCATCTTCCATGGTTACATTAATTGTCTGCTTCCCCGAGATACTAACTTCCTGTGTTTTCATTCCAATAAACGAAAATACCAGAGTTTTAACATCCGAAGCAACACCTAATGAGTAATCACCATTAACACCGGTGATTGTACCAATAGTTGTCCCTTTCACACTAATAGTGACACCGGGAATAGGATCTCCGGTTGAGTCGGTAACTTTCCCTGAAAGTACGGTTTGTTGTGCATGTGTAACTAATGCACATAGCACAAACACCATAATCATCAAAAATTCTTTGTTTTTCTTTTTCATAAATTAAATTTTAAATTAGTGAACAGTTAATTTCGATTTTCTTAAAAGAGATTCTATATAATAGTAGTCGCTGTACACAATTGGCACATCGACTTCAGAGTTTCCGGGCTTTGAGCTAACGGAGTGCATCAATAAAAAACCTGAATTTTTGCCTTCCTTAGCTAAATATTTTTCGGATTCAAGGCTTCTCATTATCTGGTCAGCAGTATTTATATACTTATCTCCATTATTACTATAATTACTTAGTTCGTAAAGTGCCGAAGCAATAATTGTCGCTGCGGAGACATCTCTGGGCTCGTTAGGGATACCAGGTGCATCGAAATCCCAATAAGGGATTTTATCATCGGGCAAGTTGGGATGGTTAATAACAAAGCCGGCGATCTTCTCAGCTTGTTCGAGAAATGCTTTAATATTTGTTTCCCGGTAAGCCATTGTAAATCCGTAAAGCCCCCATGCCTGGCCTCTTGCCCAGGCTGACCCGTCGGCATAACCCTGATGAGTATTCTTTTGAATTACCTCACCTGTTTCCGGATCATAGTCAACCACATGAAATGAGGAATTATCATCCCTGAAATGATTTTTTATGGTTGTTTGGGCATGTTTAATTGCTATTTCTTTATAATAGGGGTTTCCTGTTTCTTTTGAAGCCCAAAACAATAATTCAAGGTTCATCATATTATCAATAATCACCGGGTATTTCCACTTATTGCTATCCCATGACTTTATACAACCAACTTTTGAGTTAAACCTTGATGATAATGTTTTAGCCGATTGGATAAGAATTTCTTTGTATTCCGGATTATGAGTTAAACGATATCCGTTTCCATAACTACAATACATTTTAAAACCCATGTCGTGTGTTTTGTCATTCCATTTCTCATTTTCAAGAAGTGTCGTAAACGAAGCGGCTTTCTTTTTCCAATAATCATCGCCGGAACTTTCATACATGTACCACAATATCCCCGGAAAAAAACCACTTGTCCAATCACTTGCAGCAACCATTTTAAGCTTACCATCAGAGATAGTCCTGGGAGAAACGAGTCCCCCATCATTCTCATTTTCAGCTTGCCTGACCGCATATTTTAGTTGCTTCTCCAGATTGTCATAAACATGGTTTCCATTGTTGGAACAAGAACATGCCCCACAAATTATTAACACAAAAAACAGAGTTGATACTTTATTCATTATTTCTGATTATTTACAGTGATAAACACCGGGTTCAATCCATCAACAGAAACACACAAAACACCTTGACTATTTCTGTGGGTTACCCGTATTGTTGCCCTTCCGTTAGCAAGTTGAATTTTGTGTGACCCCCCATAGGTCCCCATATTATCTTCCATCTTTCCACTTCCCACATAACTGAATTTTACCCAATTTTTAGAATCCAGACATATTACACCTTGTTTATCAACAGCTATAATTTCTATTTCTGATTCATTTTCGTTAAGCTGCTTAATTTCATACTCAACTTTTTCTGGAAGGCCCCATTTACGGGTTTCATAAATAAATTCTATTGAATCTTCGATAACAATATCCCCTTGATAAGCCCTGACTTTCACTTGGTTTACACCCTCTTTAAATGGAGTTTTCCATCGAAGTCCGGCAGCAGGGTAATCCTGACTGTCCCTGGTTTTCATACCGAGATTTTGATTGTTTAAGAATAACTCGGCTTTTTCACAATTGGAATATACTTTAAGCAGTTTTTCCTCTCCTTCGCTCCCCCAGCGTACAGGCCAGGTATGCCCGTAAATGTATGCCATTGGGGTTTTTGCCCAATACGATTGAAACAGGTAATAAGACTCTTTAGGAGTAAGGTCGCGTTGTAAAACACCTTTTTGATTTACATAAGGAATTGGGTTATCAGGGCGTACCGGAGTTGAAAAATCTTTGAAAATCCAATATGCTGCCCCGGTGAGCCACTCCATTGTTTCTTGTTCCTTCAAGTGCCAGTCAATCAGGTTACATGCATAAGTTTCTGTCCAGTCGCCATCTTTCGACACCCTTGCTTTTCCTCCCAGCAGAGAGGCATCCCCATCGCGTTCATCTGCTCCCTGCCCTGTTGCAATATCTTCTAACCCAATATCGGGGTTCTCTGAATGCCTGCGGGCATGGCTGCTTGCCCCCCATTCCATATGTATAAAGTGATCTACTTTATCAAACTCTTTGCGCGAAACATTTTTATATTCTGTAAACTTCCCCCGGTACCATCCTGCCCATATTGATGGAGAATATACATCTACAATATCTTTACAAAAATCACATCTTCGAATACCGGTCACCCTTTCAGGATCAAGTTCATGGGCAAGGGTATTCAACTCCTGCATAAATGTACGTATTGAATCTTTATCAAATTCAGGAAAATCGCCAGCCCAGTCATTTTCATTTCCCAATCCCCAAATAATAACAGCAGGATGGTTATAATGCTGTGTAATCAAATTTCGCAGCATCCGCCGGGTCTGCGCTTTATACTTTTCTCCACCGAGGCCGCCCCTGCACCAGGGTATTTCTTCCCAAACCAATATTCCCAGGCTATCGCACAATTGCAATACCTGCCCTGATTGCTGATAATGCCCCAACCTGATAAAATTAGCCCCCATCTCTTTCAACATCAGCATCTCTTTTTTTATCTGATTATAAGACATAGCTGCTGCAACTCCGGCGTGATCTTCGTGCCGGCTCATACCTTTTATTAATAAGCGTTCGCCATTAATCACAAAGGGGCCTTTATCAATAAATTTATAAGTCCTGAATCCGAAACTGGTAGTCACCTCTTGTTTCCCTTCCGGTGTTTGTATTTCAACAACACATGAATACAGGTTAGGAGATAAAGGCGACCAAAGCAGTGGTTTTTCTATTATTACTGAAAATTTCTCATTTGCAGAAGAAACCTTAGATTCAGTTGTTTTTACAATTTTTCCTTCCTTGTCTTTTATTGTTACCTCTAACAAACAATCCTGCTGTTTGTAACGTTTTAAATCTATCGAAATGGTTAAGTTGCCTTTCTTAAGGTTTTGTGAAAGATTCGGATTGATTTTAATATTCTCTATGTATACTTCAGGTACATATTTAACATGTACATTTCGATACAATCCGCCATACAGGTTAAAATCAGACAGGTCGGAAGGAATCATCTCAACATCCCTTGAATTATCCGTACGTATTACCAATGGAATTTTACCGTCATAATGTTCCTTTATATATGAATTGGTGTTGTATCTATTTACAACATCTGTTATGTCAATCGTCCATTCGTCATACCCACCAACATGAGATGCAACTTTTTCATTAAATAAATATACTTCGGTTTTTTGTCCTGCTCCTTCAAAATGCAGTAGTGTCCTGCCATTTTTAAAGGGGTTGTTAAATTTCATATATTTTCTGTACCAACCCGGCCCCTGATAGTAATTCACATCAGGGTTAACAGCATCAGAAGAATTATAACAATGGGGCAAAGTAACCTCTTGCCATACCGGGACCGACTCGGGCTGCCCCTCTTTTGCATAGCGAACAACTTCCCAGATATTGCTAAAATCACCTTTGTAAAACTCCCAACCATCTGAGAGCTTCAAATCTTGTTGAGAGAAACCCTTTGGACATACAAATAAAATCAAGATCAATATTAAATAAATGCGAACCATAAAATCGTATTATAAGAATTATGAATAATTATTTAAAATTACCCTGCATATTTTCTGTATCTTAACACTTATGTTGTATTTATTAAAACAATCACCTCATTTTTAAAACTATGTTGCAAGAATGCAACATCAGTGTTAGGGATTGTTTTTGATTTTCCCTATTTTTGTGTTTTGCAAACATTATGAAAAAGATTGTTTTTATATTTTTTGTGCACTTCGTTATATCAATCGGATTATTTGCACAATCACCTGATTATAAATTTCGCCGTGTCTCGCCATCAGGCGGGGTAACCTTTAAAGCCGTACACCAAATAACACAGGATGGTTACGGGTATATGTGGTTTGCAACGACAGACCAGGGTATTATCCGTTACGATTCAAAAGAATTACAACAATTCAGGCATAACACCGAAGATTCGACAAGCCTCATTAGCAATGATGTTTCAAGGTTACTTATAGATAACAACAATAAACTTTGGGTTGCAACACAAGATGGGCTTGACGTTTTTATCCGATCAAAAAATATATTTAAACATTTTAAATACAGGACAGAAGATGGGCAGCCTACCGAAAACTTCATACATTATATAAGTAAGGATCAAAATGGAAATATATGGATTGTAGATGAAACAGGTGTAGGTAAATTAGACACAATAAAACATATATTACACAGGCTTAAAATTGATTCGTCTCTTGAAAGCCCGGGCATTGTCTATTTTGATGCTTTCCAACGCGGATGGGTAGGCACTTTTAACGGATCTATTTATAGTATTGATTTAAAATCTCATTCACTATCAAAATTTATTGACAGCCCGGGATCGAGGGTAAACACAATTTATGCCGATAAAAATGAGTTGTATATTGGATATTTAGAACACGGGGCAAAAAAATACAACCTGAAAGGAGATTTAATAAAGCAATACCAATATGGGCAAGATTCTAAATACTCTTTACAAAATGAGAAAATCCGCTCAATAATAAAAGGTACAGATGGGAGATTATGGATTGGTGCTTACCGGGGATTGTTTGTAGAATCCGAAGGTAACCTTTTCAAGATCAGTTCAGATATTTATCCCGAGATTCCGCATAACTCAACTTATTCAATTTATGAAGACCATAACAACAACCTTTGGTTTGGAACCTGGTCTGGTGGCATATTTTACATGAATCCTTCCGATAATAATTTCATACACTATAAGCATGACAATACTTTGACATCCATTTCTAACAATATGGTTAGTTCGTTTGCTGAAATGACAGACGGACGTATTGCCGTTGGCACAGAGTCTGGCGGGCTAAACATGTTTAATCCGGATGATGGCAAGTTTGAAAAAATATCAATAAATAAATACGGGGAAAATAATTTCAATATAAAGTCATTATGCATAGATAATAAGGGTGGATTATGGGTTGGAACATTCAATAAGCAATTATGGTATAAACCATCTGATCAGGATTATTATACTCATTTTCCACAAGGATTAGAAGATGGGAAACATATTTCATCGAGATCAGTATATTCATTGTGCCCGTGCGATTCTGGCGTTTGGATAGGGGGATCAAGAAATAGTGTAGACTTTTATGACTTTAAAACGAAAAAAATAAGTCACCTTAAATCAAAATATTTTAATTCAATTTCCCCAGATAATTATATCAGGTCGTTATATGTAGATTCTTATAACAACCTATGGATTGGCAATCAAGATGGGATTTTAAAGATTAATAGAAGGACAGGTAATCAAGTTTATTTTTCCACTCTGGAACCAGCCAACAGGAGGTTAAGTAGTTCAACTATTTACTATATTTATGAAGTTGGAGAAAACATTTGGCTTGGCACTAAATCAGGCGGGATTAATATTATACATAATCAAAGTGACTCTGTTTCGTGGTTTGATGCAAACGGGCTATTAACAGGCAGGGATGTTTATGGTTTTGTCGAAGACCAGGAAAAACGCATATGGATTACAAGTAACGAAGGAATCGTTTTGTACAACCCGAATATAAATACGTATCGGCGTTTTACCGTACAAGATGGTATCCAGGGAAATATATTTAATCCAAAAGCCATATTTAAAGATAGCAAAAACCGTATGTATTTTGGAGGTACAAATGGGTTAACTTTAGTAAATCCAAAAAAAATAAAACTAAATTCACGTATCCCAAATATTATCCTAAATAACATTATTATCAATAATAAAGAAGAAATCTCCCTTTTATCGGATAATGGGGTTAACATCGCCAAAAATCTCAAGTTACGTCCCTTTGAGAATTCTATTAGATTCGAATTTACTGCTGACAACTACCTCCTTCCCGGGAAGAATCAGTTCAAGTACCGGTTACTGAATATCTATGATGAATGGATAGATGCCGGAAATGATGGAATAGCCACGTTTACGAACCTGCCTAGCGGAGAATATATTTTTGAAATAAAAGCTTGTAACAATGATGGAATCTGGAATAATTTACCAACACGGATTTTCATTCATATTGCCACGCCATGGTATCGGACAATAATTGCTTATATTATCTATTATTTAATTTTCATGGTTATTGTTTTTCTTGTTACCCATGAAATCAGAAACCGTCAACAATTAAAAAAATCCGTTATAATCGAAAAAATACAGCGTGAGCATGAAGAACAACTTCATGAGATGAAGTTGAAGTTTTTCACGAATATCTCGCATGAGTTCCGAACGCCCCTTACTTTAATATCGGGACCTGTCAAGAAATTATTAGGCTCGGTTAATATTGATAATGATGAAAAAAGCATGCTCAATATTATTGAACGTAACTCCGCCCGGTTGCTTAATCTGATTAACCAGATAATGGATTTACGTAAAATTGAGAAAGGGCAGGATAAGCTTTTTATTTCTTCCATCGACCTTATCGGGTTTACCCGGCAACTATTTTCAAATTTCACGGAAGAAGCTTCAAGGCGTAATATCAACTTTATATTTCATCACGACAAAAAACAACTGTTTTTTGAGGGCGACAAAGAAAAACTCGATAAGATTATATTCAACCTGTTATCCAATGCATTCAAATATACCCCGGATAAAGGTAATATCGAAGTCCGCATTTCTGATCCATCGGACACACGCCCCATGTTTTCGAACCAATTGAAATTTGGAGAGTTAAGCTCTCACGATTTTTATGAAATTAGTGTCCGGGATTCAGGACAAGGAATAGATAGTGAGGATCTACTACAGGTTTTCAACCGGTTCGGACAGGGGAAATCAAAAATTAAAACTGGGACAGGGATAGGGCTTTCACTTGTTAAGGAATATACCCTGCTCCACCAGGGAGAGGTTATTGCTCAAAGTTCACCGGGGAAAGGTACACGTATCAATATTTGCCTGCCACGCAAACAAACCGCACAACGTTTATTATCAGAAACCGTACAGGAAGTTAAAAAACCGGCATTATCAAACACGGTAATCGAACCAAAAATTGTGGATGCAAATATCCTTAAAGGTGCAAAAATTATGGTTGTTGAAGACAATAGTGACCTGAGGCTTTATATTACAGAAGTACTAAAACCATATTACCAAATAGTAACTGCCCCCAATGGTGTAGAAGCATTGAAATTACTTAAATCGTTCCCTGTCAACCTCATTGTATCAGATGTTATGATGCCGGAGATGGATGGCATTGAATTATGCTCAATACTAAAATCGCAATTGGAAACTTCCCATATACCGGTTATCCTGCTCACAGCGCTTTCGTCAACAGAAAACAGGGTAACGGGGTTGCAGCAGGGAGCAGATGCATACATAAGTAAACCTTTTGAGGATGTTTTGCTTATTACCATGGTTAATAATTTATTGACACAGCGTAAATTATTAAAGGAGAATTATAAAGATAGCTTAATTGAAGGGCAGGCAACAGATATTGGTTCTCTCGATAATTATTTTCTGGATAATATCACTAAAAAAATTCATGCAAACTTAGATGATGAACTATTTTCAGTAGAGGACTTAGCAAATGAACTTGGAATTCACAGAAGCCAGCTACACCGTAAATTAAAGCAACTAACAAATTTCTCAACATCAGAATATATTAGGGTCATACGCCTAAAAAATGCATCTGAATTACTCAAATCTGATGAATACACTATTGATGAGATCGCCTCAATGTCAGGCTTTAACAGCCACTCCTATTTTACTAAATGTTTCAAGAAATTCTACGGAGTCAGTCCGAAACAATATATGAATAAATATACTTTGAATAATCATTCGGAAAAAGTATAAACATCTTTCATGTTAATATTTTGCTCCACTATCAATCTGCCTGAACTGGTTTATCATATTACCCACTTAGTATCCTATTTCCTATAATACATATTGTTGTATGTTCAAAATCAGACATTGCATACTATACATATGTTTTGAGACTATTCTACAACAGGTTTTTCTATCGGAGAATTACTTTTCACAATTACAAAACTGGAAATTGCATAATATGCATCTCCACTCTTCTTATCATTGACCCATTGCTCAAGCTCATATTTATAGCAGAACTCAATACCTGCCATTGATGAATTGAAAACATCTCTTCTGACCGGCACTTCCATTCCGGGGCACCAACCGGCTCTATCGGGGCGCCAGTTACCTTTTTGATTATTTACCGGGTTCTTATTACATCCTATTCCTTTAAGGTCATGTGTAAATGTTTTCACACCATCAATTAGAATATTATGAGTTCTGAAACACCACTCAGCACAAGGTCTGCCATCGGCATCCTTTGGAGTAGCATGTCCCCATCCTGTTATTATCGTTCGTAAAACCGTTTGTTCTGCATTATCGGGAACATTAACACACTTATCAACATCAAAACTATTCTGTACGCCGTAAGGTATACCGGCAAGACTGTGTTTGTCATAACTTAAAACAGGAGCGATACAATAATATTTATAATCAGGAGTACCTTCTATAATTTCAAAATCAACAGATAGCAGCCATCCGTCAGATCCCCACACCTCAATAAATGCTTTTAAATCAACATCGCCATGAAGAAGGGATTTGAAATCTGTAACATCAATATCAAAGCCCTTACTTCTCTGGTGATTATCAACACCATAAGGTGTAATAAACCTGCCCATTTCATACCATTCACCACTTTCGGTATCCTTTACTCTAATATTGGCAAACATATCCCAGGCATTACACCCTACTCCCGGACAGCGAAGTTTTACAAACATTGTAATCTTCTTTACGTTTTCCGGGTTCACCGGAAAATTAACTGTATTTTTATTATACTGCTTAAAGCCACCGCCAAAGGCCACGCGCTGCCCCTTAAAAGCAGACACTTTCACCACATTGACGGCTACGGCTGCTAAAGTAATATTTACCGTTTCGAGTTTTTCACCGGATATAGAAATTGCACCTTCAGTTTCACCTGCTTCGGTTGCAGTGCAACGTACCTTTAAATTGATACCGCTGTTAATCTTTTCGGCCGGAATAGTAATAGTACTTAAAAAATTAATATTGTCTATAGAAATTTCAAAATCACCGGATACCTCTGCTACAACCTCTTTGTACACATTTTTACCTTTGAGCGTAAAAGATATTGGTATTTGAACTTCATCTAGGTCTATTTCTCCAAAATTAATTGAACCACTCTGAATAATAATTTTTCCGGGAATGGCTACGGCTGTTAAAGTAATATTTACCGGTTCGAAGTTTTCACCGGTAATAGTAATTATACCATTAGTTTCTCCTTCTACGGTAGGAGTGCAACGCAGCGCTAATTGAATACCTTTGTTAATCTTTTCGGCCGGGATAGTAATAGTTTTTAAGAAATTAATATTGTCTATAGAAATTTCAAAATCACCGGATACCACGGCTACAATCTCTTTGTACACATCTTTACCTTTGATCGTAAAAGATATTGGTTCTTGAGCTCCATCAAGGTTTATTTCTCCAAAATTAATTGAATTATGAACAATAATTTCTCCGGGAGGAATACTATCTTTTTTATCATCACAAGATGATATTACAATTAACAAACTCAAGAAAAATACGCCAGGTAACTTATTTAATAATTTCATCTTATTATATATTTTTATTGGTTAAAAAAGAATTTCACAACAAATATTTATTAAGAAGGCTGCCTCCAAAGAGGCAGCCTTCTTAACAGACTAAAAATCAAATTTACTATTTATCATATGGTAAATACCAGTTATTTTGATCCATCAATTTAGCGCGAACAGCATCTCCGTTACCAGAAGTAATAGATGCGCCAATTCGATCGGCCAGATATCCGGGTTGATTCCTGCGCAAGGCAATTCTTTGGAGTGCACCCCATCTTTTACCTTCATACGCCAACTCAAGAGCAATCTCATCAACAATAAAATCCTCTATTTTATTCATTAAGTTAAGACTATCCTCAGGCGTGGCATCAACGGGTAAATTATAATCGGCATCAACAGCCTCAAGGCTTACACGCCCGCGAATCCCAATATTAGTTTTCATAGCCGGGTTAAAAGGGTAACTCTCATTGTCAAAAGGAGGCAGAAATTCATCATCGCCAAAATAATCCCCAATCCCGTTGTTCATGATCGCCAGTGCCATTTCAAACTCACCAAGACGGTTGAGTGCTTCAGCCATCATAAGGTGAAACTCTGCTATACGGTATAAATGGATATCACAATCTCTGCTAAATGGTTGTCTTCCAATTGTGTATTTATACACTTCCGGGCTACCCGTTCCATTAAGATAAGAGCTTCCTTCTCCCCGGTACCGGTCACCCGGGTCTTCATCCTCTTCAACCTGTTGCGACTCAAACAGGCCAATAGAATAAGCTGTTGGACACAATTGATACAAATTGGATCCTTCATTTGAAAACAGTAACTGCAAATTATTAGTCTGGTTTTTGGATTTATTATACGGAACAGACGTTAACAGTTCGTCAGAATTCTTACTTGCATCATCTTTAAATATATTGATCCACTTCGAATTCTTCCATTTCGTAGAAACTTTATATTTTGTAGTACTTGTATTTGTAAACGCGAATGAGTTCAGAAGCACATCTGTAACTGCCTGATATTCGCCTTTCCATAATAACAACTCTGCTTTCAGACAATAATGGTTTACAGTTATTCGATTCCATAAATAGTCACTGTTTCCGAGTATTGGAGGCCAGTTAATTGTACTAATCTGTCCGGCATCTTCCAAAGTCTTAATATCATTCAACAATACATCTAATAAGGCATTCAAACTATAAGTTGTAAAAATACCCTTATTATCCAAATCACTAATTGATTGAATGGGGTCGGTAAAATACATTACAGAACCATATAGTTTGGCAAGATTAAAGAATGCCCAACTCCTGATATGAACCGCAGAAGTAATATGTGCATTAATTTGATCTTCATCCATTTTAGTGCCGGCTTCCTTAAACTTCTCAATATTATAAAGAAAATCATTACAATTAATAATCAGTTTATAATATTTCGCAGGGTCTGTCCATTCGTTATCAGTATCAGCATTGAACTCGTTAATCTGGCGAAAGTCGCCATCAGCAATAGATGTAGGCTCCACCAAATCGGAAAGCAATTCATTCAGGATAAGATTCTGATCACCTACCTCCTGAAGTAACGAATAGATACCGATAACCGCATTGTGCACATCATTTTCAACTTTATAATGATCATCTGCAGCGATAACATCTGCCGGAGCGACCTCCAGAAAATCATTACATGATGCAAACAATAATGATGTTACCAGTAATAATGATATAAATTTATTAATTTTCATTTGTTCAATTATTTAAGTTTACAATCCAATTTTCACACCTATCATAACTGTTTTTGGGATAGGTATTCTACCATAATCAATACCGAGATTAACAACATCGTTACCGGTATGAAATTCAGGATCAAATCCAAGGTAGTTCGTCCAGGTCATTAAATTATAACCGGCTATAAAGACAGAGCTGTTTTGAAGAAATTTTACTTCAGGCAATCGATAGGAGATCATAAGTTTTTTCAATCGAATATATGAGCCATCTTCAATCCAACGGTCAGAGAACCTTGCATTCCCCATTGGGTCGCCATACACAGCCTTAGGTAATTCAACTCCCGGTTGTCCATCGTACCTCCAGCGTTTGAGAGCTGCCAATGTTTGATTATTCATACTACTCATCGATTCCAATTGCATTCTTTGATAATTAAAAACATCGTTTCCATAGCTATATGTAAAGTCTGCATCAAGTTGAATGTTTTTATATGCAATAGAAGTTCCAAAACCACCAACCCAGTCAGGGTTAGGATTACCAATAATGAATTTATCATTTTTATCAATAACCTTATTGCCATCCCGGTCAACAAACTTCATATCACCGGCACTAAAGGAGTTTCCATTCTGATCAACAAGTCCGGCAGCTTCAGCCTGCACGCCTGATATAAAAACGTCATCAGTTTTATACCCGTAAAACATATAAGGAGCTTCTCCTTTTTGAGTTATCAACTCCCCACCGCCGGGGATATCAGTAATAAGTCGATTGAATTTACCAAGACTCTCAATTTGAGATGTGTAAGTTCCTACGTTGGCATAAACCGACCACCTCACCGGGTTGTCAATCAATCTCAGTCTCACCCCGATATCAAATCCTTTATTCGACATCTCTCCTGAATTAAGTACCTGATCATCAAATCCTAATATAGGCGAAACAGGAGCTGTAATAACCATATCTTTAATAATATTATTATATAAATCAAAGCTTATTGACAAACGCTCCCTGCGTGTAACGAGGTCTAATCCAACACCATACTTGAAAATATTTTCACACTTTAAATCCTCATTCGGAATATTCTTACGAACAATACCGGCCAGATTCCTGTAAACTTTTGTCATATAATAAAACCGGGCAGCTTTAGAAGGTACATTCCCGTTTCCTGTCATACCGGCTTCAGCTCTGATTTTCAATTGCTTAATCCATCGGCTATGAACCATGAAATTTTCGTTTGATATATTCCATGCAGCAGAAACTGAAGGGAATACAGAAAATTTATTAACATTTGCACCATATAGAGAAGAAGCATCTACCGACGCATTTACATTAAACAGGTATTTGCCTGATATATCATAATTCAGCTGCATATATCCTGACATCCAGTTCCAGTCTCCCAACATACCTGATATTAACCGGCTCGGTTTTTGTGTATTTCCCAGTCCGGTAAAATCATCAGTTTGAGTATTTATTCCCGTTCCAAAATCGTATTCAAACGAATTTGACAGCGTACGAAAACCGGCCATTCCATAAAACATATTATTATCACCAACCGGGCTGGTATAACTAACTCCAATATCTGTAAAAATATTATTTGATTTTCCAACCATATGTCCAACTGAATTCTCAGCTTCTCCATCCCTCATGGGTGAAGTGATCAGATAACTCTTTCCGGGAATGAATGAATTTTGACGATCCTGCATGAAATTCATTCCAACAGTACCATTTAACTTCAACTTTGAGGTAATATCCCAGCCGGCGCTTAATTTTGAAAAAATATTAAAATTCTTGCTATAAACATTCTGTTCAGCCAATAGAGCAACAGGATTGGTTACTCCATATTCACGTACCGGATCCCATTTCCCCAGCTCTTCACCTTCATAATTTTTGCTTATCGGATATAGTGTCGGAGATTTTGCTAAAGCCGAATATATGGGACTTGTGGCAAAAGATGTACCCAAATTAGCCATTTTCAGTTCTCGGTTTCCAAAACCAACACTCGCTTTAACAGTTAAATCTTTAGTTATCTTCACATCTGCATTTACTCTGCTATTATACTTCTGCAGTGTGGTATTATCGAGTATTGCTTCCTGATTTCTATATCCTAAACTGATATAATATTTAGCAATTGCATCCCCGCCTTTCAATGATAATTGATAATTTTGGTCAATTGCCTGAGAAAACACTTCATCCTGCCAGTCGGTATTATTATTATATGACTGATACTCCCTCATCGAATTATCATCTTTCAGATAAGGAAAAAGTTCCATAACCTCAACGTCAGAATATTTACTCTTTGCAATAGTAGTAGCTAAATCAACAAATCCATTATTGCCGAGCATCGGTATTTTCTTTGATAAATTACTTACTCCGCCTGTAGCGGTAAAATTTATCTCAGTATTTGACTGACTCGCTTCTTTTGTATATATCAAAATAACGTCGTTACCACCAAGTGAGCCAAACAGTGATGCTTCTGCTCCTTTTAAAAAGGTAATACTCTCTATATCTTCCGGTTGGAGATTAATCAGAGGATTACCGTAATACCCGTCAATAACAGGAGAGATAACACCGGGATTATAAACAACCATATCATCAATAACGATTAATGGTTGGTTTATCAGGTTCAATGAATTTATTCCTCTTGACAAGATCATTGCGCCCTCACCCGGCAAACCAGAACGTGTAATTATTTGCATCCCGGGTATTTTTCCCTGGATACTCTGCTCAAATGATGTTAAATTACCATCAATTTTCTCATTGTAAAGCACACTTGAAGCTATATTTAATTTCTCTTGTTCAACACTTCGTTTATACATCGAAACATCATCCTCAAGCGATCTGTCAGCTGTTGAAAAAAGAAATACTTCCATGCTTTTCTTAAAGTCAATACTTATTTCTCTCTTCTTATATCCGGGAAAGGTAAACCGCAGCTTCGGCACATCTTTGATAACTTCTATCTCAAATGATCCGTCTTCGGCACTCTTAACAGGTTTAATATCCGGATACCCGGGGATACTTACATTTACTTCTGCAAGAGGCATCTTGCCAATTGCATCTTTTACAACTCCTGTAATGAGTATATGTTCCTGAGCCCAAACAGACTCAAAAGATGAACACACCCCAAGAGTTAAAATCAATATGATATTTATTATTGTTTTCTTCATTACGATATCGTTTAATAGTTATAATCACTTTGGGTTGGAACTAACTCAATATAATCTACTCCTAATTGTGTCCGCTGCCTTGTGGTGGGAAACTTTTCCATGGGATTATGTTCCAGTTTAAACGTAAGTGGTACAGGTGAGTCTCCTTCAAGAATAAATGTTCCTGCATCTCTGGTACGGTACCGGTTTCCCGAGTCATATACATTTGCATCAATCTGATCGTTTACAACAGTCCCGTTTATCGTTAATGTATTAGTATCAGAGCCGTACCAGGTTCTTAGGCGGATAGATACATTATACTCAGCCGGTGTTGCGTTTACATTTTCATAAACTCCCGATCCTTCATTTAGCCTTAAACCGTCCCATTCAACGTACAAATCATACTCCGGATTCTTATTATCATTAGAAACTACCATTAATGTGGTTTCATCTTTGATAGTTATTTTCTTAATACCGGCACTTCCATAAAAAGTATAGTGATCATCCTGTTCCTGAGTAGTCAACTGAAAATAGATTTCAGGTTCAACCTTTACAGAGGGGAGGAGTTTGTACAAAGGAATATGTAGCTTTGTTACATTATACCGCAGCCCGTTACTTAGCGCTACAGGTAACGGCTCTACTTCCTGCTTAACGGTTTTCCATCTGTTATCTGTTGTCAGCAGAAATGTCTCATCAGCAGGATATATATCCCACTCCTGATCGGAGAAGAGAGAAGAGACACACCATAACAAAAGCTCACTTTCCAATTCATCAGGCATTACTTCACCTGTAATTGAAAAATACATGTCTCTCGCAGTTGTTATTGCAATATCAATCATCTTGTCAGAAGATAAAAAAGCTGTAAACCTGTAATCTTCAGATGAGACATCTCCCATTTCGTAGATAATATTTTTATCAACCCATATCGTGTCATAAACTGTCTGCCCTATATCATTCACACCTGTAGGTATCGAATTGGGAATATCAGCTACCCGGTAGGCATTAGCCTCCAAAAACCCTTTTATATAACTATAACTATCATCCAACAGGCTGATGTATTCATCAATATTAAGTTTTGGCAATAACAGTTGGTCAATTTCATGGATAACACCATTTTTAGCCATCACATTAGTGTTTATAATTTTTGCTTCATCAATTATAAACCCGCTGTTTTCAGAATCTATATGAAGGTATTTCCCATTAAATGATTTAACCCATCCACTCTTTTCAATTATCAGTTTATCAAACTGATCGGAATATATGGCACCAATATTAAGGTGATAAAACAGAACCTTTTTTAACACCTCAGCATCGGAAGGCAATTCACCTATTGTTTCATTTGTTGGAATCCACAAAGTCATAACCTGCCTTTTTTCAAGCTCTTTATCAAGCCCCGCACTTTTCAGGGCATTATAAAATTTACTGTATTCGGGAGTTGTACTCACTATTTCTAATAGTGATTTGTAACTACCCCCGGTAACGTTGTAGTGCTGTTCCCAAACATCTTTTTTGCAAGAGAAAAAGAGAAGCATACAACTAACAATGATATATAATATGTAATTTTTCATCTATATTATTTTTTTAATTAATACTACATTACTCTTCTTCCTCATATGGTTCAAATGCAACAGCATCTAATTGCATTAATGTTTTATGCTTAATCGGGCCGGCTTTTACAAAAGTAAACCTGACTTTTTGTGGCCCTGTTGAAGTGATATTTACCAAGCCCGGATTTGCCCATACAAACTTAACAGATTGTGTTTTTTCAAGATTCACCGGATTACCAACTTTTTTACCATTAAGCGAAACCTGATAAATACCGCGTCCTAAAGTACGGCAATACTTAAAATATAATTTGTATGTTCCTTTTACCACAACAGGAGTAGTGAATTCAATCCATCCTGCTCCTCCGTT
Source organism: uncultured bacterium (assembly GCA_965371855.1). Lineage (GTDB taxonomy): Bacteria > Bacteroidota > Bacteroidia > Bacteroidales > Marinilabiliaceae > JAADEM01. The sequence continues at coordinate 25,362 of CBDUZZ010000034.1, read as the reverse complement.
AGGTGGACTAAAATGAACATAGTCATAATTCGTTGCCGATCCGATCGTTCCTTTATCTCTTACAGTATAAGAAACAGCACCTCCACTATTTGGAGTTACATCCCACTCCCAACCTGTAACAGAATTTTCTTCAGGAAAAGAATGTTTCACCGCTGTGCTACCACCAATTGGATACTGGTAAAAAGGAAGAGCCTTACATTCAGGCACATCTGTAACCTCCCAGATTATTTGAGCAGGAGCAGGCGAAAATACAGGCATCAGATTATCAACGAGGTGAACAACCCCGTTTTTACTTTGAACATTATAATGCTCCATATCTAATCTTACAGTCTGCACAACCTGCTCAACTGTATCCACATTCATTACAATTTCTCCTTCAACCTCTTCAATACTTATCAACTCATTGGGTGCATATGTTTCAATGAGTTTACCGGTTTTTTCTTCGGGGAAAGTTGCCAGATCATTAAAATAATATACTCCTTTCAGAATATGATATGCTATATATTTATTAAACCCATCTTCGGGATCGGTAATGTTATCTGTATCAGAATATTTAGCAATCAAATCATCAACAGTTGTTATACCGTTGGCATTATAAACATCATCAGGAACAAGAAACAGAGTTACAAAAAGCCGAAGTGTATTCTCGTTAATTGTATAATAGACCTGATTGATAAAATCAGCCCATCCTGACCTGGTTAAAGCCTCAACAAATATGGAGTATTGCTCATTGTCTTTAACTTTTTCAAATACGGTTTCTATTACCGGATCTAAAACAGCATCAATAACATGAATTATACCATTACTTGTTTCAATATCACGCTCAATAACTTTTGCTTTTTTGTTTATAATGATATTGTTCACTCCACCATCGCCAAATTCAGTTATTAAGTAGTCGCCTGAAAATGTTGAATCGGGCAACGCCCCGTCACTAAATGAGGTATGAGGCACTTTTACATTAAGCGTATGATATTTAACTAAAGTTTTCAGAAAACCTTCATCTAAATCATCAATCTCTTTTCCATTCAGATATGTTTTTACTGCTTCATTATCCGGAACAAAACAGGTATAAGTACCATCTAAGTTCATGGAATTATAAAAACCGGTTGTTTTTAATATTTCAACCCAAAGGGTATAGTCAGCAGCTTTCTCGGTTTCGGTAAGGTATAACCCAACCGGCCGGGTAGTAAATACATAAAATGGTTTGTCTGCATCAATCAAATTATCTTTACATGAAAAGACCCCGATTGATACAATCATCAGACAAACAGCCAATAATCTTATTATTATTTTCATTTTTATTCCGTTTTAGTTTCGTAATAAGGGTTTTGCTTAAGTTCAATATTAACCTCCAGCTCTTTATAATAAACTGGCAGATAATAAGCCCAGGTATCAGACAGTTTCGATCTTATAATATTTTGATCAGATGCCGACACATTTTGCAGAATCATAGAGATCAGCATCTCTTTTCGGGCAAAGTTATCACGCCTCGCAATTCGAAGAATATCAAACCAGTTCTTTCCCTCACCGGTAAGTTCCAATATTCTCTCTTCGAGTATAGCATCCTGAAAAAGGGTCTTATCATTATCACCTTCCGGATTGTATAACTCAAGTAAAGAAGCACCTGCTCTTTCGCGTACAGCATTTATAAAAGTCTGCGACTGCTCATACTCCCCCAACTCGGCCAAAGCTTCAGCTTTTATCAGATAAATTTCGGCCAAACGGTAAATTATCCAGTTGGCATCGCTATTATTCTCTGATCCTCGATCCTCGGCATCTTGCCCACTCTCTAACCCAACATATTTCCATAATATCAAATCTGTATTTACTGTACTATTTTCTCCGCGCACATCGTTACTTTCATACATCTCTTCTAATAATACCTCTGATAAATTACAGTGTGGATTTTTAAAAAAATAGTCCCACAAAAAATTTGTTTGATTTACAGCAATATCATATTGTATCTCAAATATTCCTTCATTAGTATTACCGGTAGCAAAAATGTCGAACCATCTGCCTCCTTCAAGCAAGGCATACTTACCTGAATTTAAGATCGCATCACATGACTCTGAAGCTTTCTGATATTTTCCGGTCCACATGTACACATCGGCCAGCAGGGCATGTATGGCATATTTTGTTGCCCTTCCCCTGTTCATCCAATTACCTGCATCTTTAGCATCAAAAGTCTCTTTCGCATATTTCAATGCCTCAGTTAAGTCACTTTCAATAAAGGTAAACAGTGCCTCTTCGGTAGTTTTCGGAACTGAAAAACTCTGTTCGTCTGTAACGTATGGCTTAGTAATAAGAGGAACCTCTTTAAACGTTCTTACGAGATAGAAGTAACAGAGTGATCGTAGAAACCGGGCTTCACTTAATATCTCATTCATCTCATATTCAGAAAATGATTCATCAAGCTCCACTGCTTCCGCAGATAAATGAATAACTGAATTGGCAATACCTATTACACTATAATAGCTATTCCACTTACAAATGGAATTTTCGGGAAGAATAAGAAATGATTTTAATTTATCTTCTTTGTTTGATGCTTTTTCACCGGTTGTGAAAATATTTCCACGTAAGTCACCCCACCAGATATTGTTTTGAACTGTATTCCTGAGGTCTTTATATGCAGATGACAGCACTGCCTCCACTTGTTCCTGTGTTTTCCAGAATTCATCTTTTATAAGACTGTCTTCAGGTTTCAGAGTAAGCCAGTCACTACAACCTGATACAACAACTATCAGGGTCATGAGCACTGTTTTTATTGATCTGTTTTTTATATTCATCATGCTTTTCTTTAAAATTTAACATTAACGCCAAATGTAAACCTCTTAGGCCTTGGAGATTTGGCATTGTCATAACCAATTGCGGCACGATTACGGCCACCCACACCCACTTCAGGATCCTGCCCTGTATATTTGGTAAAAGTAATCAGGTCGTATCCCATTACATATAACCTCATCTCTGACAATCCAACCTTTTTCAAAACCGGTTTAGGCACCTTATAAGTTAACGACAACTGCTTTAATCTTAAAAAAGATCCATCTTCTACAAATCTGTCAGATCCTAACCAGTTATAACCATAACCATATAAAGCTCTTGGAATATCAGTATGTGCCCCATCACCGGGTTTTCTCCAGCGTGACAGAACCGTTTTGCTTTGATTATTTTTGTTATACATATTTTCTGTATCCATTCTCGCTTTGTTCACAATCTTTTGTCCAAACCTGTAATGAAAGAAGAGCCCCACAGACCAGCCTTTATAGCTAATTCTGGAGCCTAATCCACCTGTAACAACAGGCATGGCATTTCCGAGATAAACAACATCATATTCGTCAATAACACCGTCAAAGTTTATATCCTTATACCTGGCATCTCCCGGTTGAAAAACATAACCGTCTTTTGCTTTCATATACTTAGGATCTCCATTAAGCCCGTAAACAGGGTTTCCATCACTACCTAAAGCAATCGTTTCCAACTTATTGTCATAAATACCTTCGCTCATAAATCCATAAAATGAACCCAAAGGATTACCTGTTATAACCCTGGTGGCATATTTACCATTCCCAAATGTAAAACTCTCAGCAGACACATTTTCAGGCAGTTCAAGTATCTCATTCCTGTTTCTTGCTATGTTCCAGTTTAATGAAACTTTCCAGTCACTCTTTTTCACAACATATGCGTTACCTGCAAACTCCCAACCATAATTTTTCATATCACCGTAATTCAGGTAGCCAACATTTGAGAAACCTGTTGTTCCAGGTAAAACAGCATCCTTAAACAGCATATCATGGGTAGTCTTTTGATAGATATCAAATGAAAGTTCTAAGCGGTTTTTAAAGCCAAAAAAGTTTAATCCAATATTGCTTTGAACAACATTCTCCCACTTCATATTGTCGAGCTGAATATTTGATGGTTTAATAGCCGACCAATCTATATAATCACCACTTCCGCTATATTTTCCATAATAGGCATAACTCTTAGTAGGAGGGTTTCCACTCATTCCAAAGCTACCCCGGATTTTCAGATCATCAATCCACGTTGCATTATCCATAAATGTTTCATTTGAAATTCGATATGCCAATGCCACTGTAGGGAATATTCCCCAACGCTTTGCTTCTCCAAACCTGGAATTACCATCACCACGAACGCTTCCTGAAACAATATACTTATCGTTGTACATATAATGAGCATTCATTAACAGACCTATTGTTCTGTTTGCTGATGCCCCGGAGCCAAAAGTTACGACATTACCTTCGGATGAGGGGTCGGTGATAACTACCGAGCCTAATCCGCTTACAGTTCCATTATAATTTAAATTAGAACGCTCGTAAGTAACTAACGAACCTAACACAGTTAGTTTATGATTTATGCCAATTTTGGGGCGGTAAATCAATTTATTAAATGTATTTACACTATACCTCTCTGACGTTCCATCGGACGCCCGGTTTGAATTACTGTTGTCCCAACTAACTCCTGTTACATATTGAGGTAAAAATTTATTTGTTTTTGTATTTGATTTATCCAGAGCAACACTCAATTCGTAAAGCAATGTTTCTGTTACATTATACCTTAATGCTAATTTCGTCCTTATCCTGACACTATTGGTTTTAGTACCCGAACCATAAACTGCTGCAACCGGGTTATACCATCCGCTTGTACTTTTACCCTGCCAGTATGAATCGGGAGAAAAATAAGTATCAGTAGGCTTACCTGTTTCATCATCAATAATCCAGGGACTCATATTTGGCAGCTTTCTAAAAGCTACACTCCTGACAAGCTTGTTTTTATCTTTTTCATTAATATAGTAATCACCTTCTTTGGTTCCGTTAGTAATACTAAAATCAGAAGAAAAAGTCATCTTCTTTGACAACCGGTAATCAATATTAATACGCGTATTAAGGCGTTCATAAGATGTACCAATAGTTGTTCCTATATCAGAAAGATACCCAAACGATAACCTGTATCGTGCTTTTTCACCACCACCCCTCATCGACAGGTTATGGTTATGGCCAAATGCTGTTTGTGTAATAAGCCCTAACCAATCAGTATCACGGTTATACTCATCAAAATAGGTATCTGAAGGATTATAAGTCAACTCCGGGATTCCTGCCCTTAGTAAACTAACGTTTTGATGAGAACCTCCGGTACCCTTTGTTAGCACTGCATTCCATAAACCCTCCTGTATGTATGTTTTAAACTGTCCTCCATTCAACATCTCCATCGGTTCGGGTTCAAAACGGGATGTTAACTTATAAGTGTAGCTAAAAACCGTTTTTCCTCTGTTTCCACGTTTGGTTGTAATTACAATTACTCCATTACCACCTCTTGATCCCCAAACAGCTGTTGCTCCCGCATCTTTCAGCACCTCAATACTTCTAATATCCTCGGGTGCTATATCTATTAATGATCCATAATCTTCTTCATTTGCAGTGGTAAAATCAAAATCATCATCTATGTTAGTATCGTATGGTATCCCATCCAGTACTATAAGTGGTTCTGAAGAGGCATTCAACGAAGTCGTACCCCTGATCCTGATAGACATTCCTGCCCCCGGCTCACCTGAATTACCAATAATATCCACATTAGCAAGCCTTCCCTGCAATGCCTCATCCAAAGAGGCAACAGGCAGATCCTCAACTTCTTTAAAATCCATTCTGACAACAGACGAGGCAAGGTCTTTTAAAGCCACACCTGTAAGTCCGTCATTTGCTAATTGAGTTCCTGTTATTACAACCTCATCTATAATTTCACTATCAACTAATAAAGCAACATTAATAATCCATTTATCAACGACGCTTTTCTTTACAGTTTTATATCCGATAAAAGAGAATTGTAATGAGTATTCAGGATTAGGTACATTAACAGTATAATTCCCATCCATATTGGTAATTGTTCCTCCCATATAACGTTCCTGGGTATTTACCACCACAACGTTAACTCCCGGAATTGGTTCCTGGTTTTCATCTGTAACCTTACCTGTGATAATTTGAGATTGTGCAAATGAATGCATATAACAAATCATCAGGGCAAAGAGAATAGTTATTCTGACAATAGTTTTATTCATCTTTTTTTATTTGAAATTCTAAATACAAATTACTTCATCAATCGTAGCTACCACACCGTCAATAGTGATGTATATATCTTCACTATTCACCTGTGCTGATTGACTTTTATCTCTGTTCTTTATTATTAACTGAGTTCCGTCACCAAAAATATACATTGGCTGATAAAAAGTTTCATACTTAGTAGATGTCTCCAAATTAATAGCGGAAGTATAAACCATTTCATTATCATAGCTATATGCCGGCAGGTAATAATCCCCAAGATTATTTGATTCCAGTGGCACAAAAAAGTATTTCAGGAACTCCTTCAGTTCATCAGGATCCGCAGGGATAAGCCCGGCACCATTTGCAGCCACAATTGCTGCATTAGAAGGGGCAAATACATTAACATGTTCGCCAATAAAAAATTCATAATCATCAAGTCCGGCTGCTACCAACAAGCTATAGAATTCTGAAAATTCAGGTTTTTCCAAAACGCTTTTTACATCATTACTACCTGCGCTTATTCCCTGATCTATTTTATAAGTACGGCCATTGGATAATGAACCATAATCTTTAAGGAACAGAGGCATCTCTGACGGTTCGTTGTCTCCGTTGTCTATTCCGTTTTCATCAACTTTTATAGCAAAATAGTTAGTCATTGTATTCAGGTAAACAGGAGTACTTCCTATATCAAAAAGGCCTAACACTATATGACTCTTGGAAAAGACATCTAATAATAAGTCATCTTCAATTAATTCGGCATCTCCACCCGTTCCGTCATACACATTAATCTCCCCTGATTTCAACTCGTAATAATCAGGATAAAAGCCGCTTTCTCTTACAGCCCGGTTTTCGGGAACAAAAAGCGTGAAGTCAAAATCTTCCTGCGCCAATGGTATAACATAATTTGTTTTCTCCAGCAAAAACATAAAGTCAGTTAATGTAGAATCAAGTAACAGAGGTCCTGCAACACTGGAAAATATAGATGGTTCCTGCATTTTTTTCACCCCGTAAAACAAGCCATTGCTACAATGTTGAATTTCATTTACATCAGTTTCTATATCAATTTGAAGTATATCACCATCAAAAGTTTCAGCAGTTCCATTTTTAATCTGCTCAGGCTTAATAAAGCCATTGTTATACGTACCGCGTATAAGGTATTTAAGAGACAACAACGGCAAATCGCCATCAGGATAGGACGGAAGGATATTTTGATTAAAATAATCTTCTAAAGTTGGATTATCCGGCACAAACAGAGTAGTTCCTTCAGTAGTTACTAAGGATGGTTGAGTATTAAGTTTGTTAGACGTCAGGTAATACTCATAAGTATCTTCCTTAGCTATAACAGGGAAATAAATATTGTGATGCTCTTTTATAAAAAGCGAATCAACTCCTGAGATATTTCCTGAATAGGTTTCAGAATATGCCTCACTATAAATATAATTAACAAATGGCTTCACTAATTCATTGTATTTACTATACAACTGATCGGTACTGATTTTCTCATCGAGAGAGGGTTGCGACTCAATAACATCATTTGTTTTAAAAAGATATCCCTGCTCGGTGGGGATTCCCACATCATTAATTATTTTTGCATTTGCCGCATAAATTGCGTTTGATTCTAAGCTGTAACCCGGGAACATTTTCTCAAAATTATAAGCGGGATCAGACAAATTACAAGCATCGGCAAAATACAGGTTACTGTAAAAAAACAGCCTTTTGTAGCCGCTAAAAACCCACAAATCCTCGTCGGTATCTTCATCCAACTCCTGCTTTACCTCACTGCGTGCCCAGGTAACATGGGCATGTTTCCATCCCTTGTCAAAACCGGCTGCACTACTGGCAGCCGCACCTGCTGATACAAAACGTAACATCTCTTCACTACTTTTATAATGGTATTTCAACACATGCATTAAAATAGTGAGTTTCAGTTCTTCTTCGGGCATATCATTTAATGACGAATATCCCGTCTTTTGAAAATACCTTTTAAATGCTTCGTCATCAGGAGCCAGAACTGTAACCAATCCTTTCCCGCTTAAAGCCTCTTTAAAACCGGCCTTTTCTACTCCTTCTAAAAAGACAGAGTAATTCTCCATTTTCTCAAGTGTTTCCCACATATTTCCATCAAGCCATTCAGGATCTTGATACTTTTCAAGCGGATCTTCACATCCCCAAGAAAAGAACAGGGTTAAAACAAATAAGAAAATCCAATTTTTCTTTTTCATAATTTTTCAGATTTAAGTTAACTTTTTCGTACTCATTAATTTTTCATAAGTTTTCATTTCATAAAATTCAGAATTTAATTAGTTAATATTTAGTTTTCTTTTTCCGGCTTCTATAAGAAAATAGTCAATACGGAACATTGGCTTATCTGCCTCCATATCAGGAGGATATCTTTCAATAAAGGATGACATACTCCCTCCATTATCCCGGGATGATGAGGGGAGGTATGCATCGGAACACAAAGAGCTTAATATTTTATTAGCTGCGGTTAAGTATTTCTCCTTACTCTCAGTGTATCCGGCAAGTTCAAACAGCCCGGAGGCAATTATAGCTGCAGCCGTAACGTCCCGTGGTTCTTCAGGGATCCCGGGTGCATCAAAATCCCGGTATGGCACCATATCCTCAGGCATACGAGGATGGTTTATAATAAATTGCGCTATTTTTTCAGCCTCCTGAAGGAATTCATGCATTCCTGTTTCACGATAAACCATTGTAAAGCCATACAGCGCCCATGCCTGTCCTCTGGATAGGGTCGACTCATCAGCATAACCATCACGTGTTGCCTTGTTTTGCACTTCACCTGTCGCGGGGTTATAATCTACCACTTGCCAGGAGCTGCTATCGTCACGAAAATGGTTTTCAACTATTTTTATAGCATGATTAACGGCTGCCTCTTTATATATAGGGCTGCCTGTTTCTTTTGTTGCCCAAAACAGGAGTTCCAGATCCATTATATTATCAATCGCAACAGAAAAGCGCAGGCTGTCTGCGTTATGGCACAGGGAGCGAATACAACCCACCTTTTCATTGTAGTGTGTCATTAATGCTTTTGCAGCCTGAAGCAATACTTCCCGATACCCGGAATCATTTGTCAAACGGTATCCATTACCGTAGCCACATAATATTCTAAATCCTGTATCATGAGTTTCTATATTGAGTTTCTTCGTAAATTCCCTTGCTTTTGCTTCCCAGAATTTATCATCCGTAATTTCATACATCAGCCAGAGTTTACCGGAAAAAGAGTCGTTGAACCGGTTACCTGCCTGTACCATCGATATTTCTCCGGTGGCATTATAAGATACGGGCAGCACATACCCCTTATGACCTGCACAAAGCGTATCAGATTGCGTAATAGCAATTTTTAATTGTCTCCCCCAATTCTCAATAACCTTATCAAAAGGAGACTTCTCTACAGGATTGCAACCACCTAAAACAACTAACAAGGCAAAAACAATCTTATTTTTATAGTTCTTTATCACTTAATTACATTATTTTGTTTTAGCTTTGATAAAAATATATCAAATAAAATCGACTGATTAAGACAAATGTTACTAATACTGTTACAAAAGTTACCTCACTGTAACACATGTTACCTCCATGTAACATGTGTTACAGTGAACTTCATCAGAATAATATATTTTTACCAAAAAATCAGGTTATGAAGTGGTTGTGGATAATCTCAGTTTTCTTTTTCAATAACATATCAGCACAAATTCCGGAATTAACATTCAGGCAACTTTCTCCTTCGGGAGGGTTAAGCTTTCAGTCAATACATTCGATTACACAGGATCATGATGGTTGTATATGGTTAGGTAGTAATCAGGGAATATTCAGGTATGACTCCAGAAACTTTACACGTTTTTGCAATAACCCAAACAATCCGAATAGTTTGATTACAGATGCTATAACACAACTTATTGTTGACAACCAAAATAATTTGTGGATAGGAACATTTAATGGATTGGAACTTTTTAACAGGGAAACGCAGGATTTTATACATTTTGAATATAAACACAATTCCGAACCTGTAAAATGGCCTTTTATATATAGTATGGGTATTGACGAAGAAGGAAACCTGTGGATTATTGACTATAACGGACTCGGAGTAATTGATAAAGAGGCTCGTACCATTAAATACGTACAAAGTAAGTATCCGAAATTCAGGCCTCGTATTATATATTTTGACCGGTTACAACGTGGCTGGATCGGCACCGCTAACGGCTCGATATATCGTATTCACCACGGGGATCATAAAATTACAAAAGTTATAGATGGACCCGGATCTATCCCACGTACTATATGGGCAGAAGGAGACAAAATATGGGTAGGATATACCCATCACGGGGCAAGGTTATATAATATGCAGGGGAACCTACTCCGCCATTATTGCTACGATAAAAATAAAACATGGGATTTTAGAAACGGGAATGTCAGGTCGATTATAAAAGATGCTAAAGGAGATTTACTGATAGGAGCTTATCAGGGACTTTTTATAGAAAAAGATAATGAGATATACAGGATTGACCCGGAGTTAAATCCTGAAATAGTTCACAACTCAATCTACTCAGTCTTTAGGGACAACAGAGATAATATTTGGTTTGGAACCTGGTCGGGTGGTCTTTTTTACATGAATAATTCAGACAATAAATTTTACACATACCGGCATTCTGAAAACCCCTCTTCCTTAAGCAATAATTTCGTAAGCTCCTTTGCCCAGCTCACCAATGGTCAGATCTTTATCGGGACTGAGACAGGCGGGTTAAATGAGTTCAATCCTACCTCTGCTACGTTCAAAAAAGTAAATTTAGCCGATAACAAAAAGAAGGTTTTCAATATAAAATCATTATGTACCGACAAACAAGGAGGATTATGGGTAGGAACCCATAAAAACCATTTATGGTATAAACCTTCCGGCTCAGAGAACTTCACCCATTTTAACGGGCAGGAAGGTAAAGGGTATCCGGCATCTGCACAAAGTGTTTACGCCCTATGCCCTTCCGATTCAGGGGTATGGATAGGATGTTTGGAGCAGGGTGTTTATTTTTATCATTTTGCCAGAGACCATATATATTCTATAAACCAATTGTTTTCGGCAAAAAATCGTAAAATTGAAGGAATCCGGTCTCTACTACTCGATTCCCACAATGGGTTATGGGTAGGTTCAGTCTATTGGCTTAGCCGCCTGAATTTAATAACCGGAAAAATGCATCATTTTACAGGAAAGAAACCGGGAAAGATATTAAACAGTAATACCATTTATCATCTAAACGAGGTAACCGATAATGAAATTTGGATTGGAACAAAAGCCGGAGGAATAAATATATACCATTTTGACACAGACAGTATCAGTTATTTTAACCCTGAGCAGCAACTAACAGGAAAAGACGTGTATGGTATTCTTAAAGATTCAGGTGACAGGATTTGGATTACAACCAATGCCGGGCTCTTTTTATACAATCCTATAAATAAATCATTGCGGCAATTTAATATGGTTGACGGGATACAGGGCAACCAATTCAACCCCCAGTCTATATTTATGGACAGTGACAAAAACCTCTACTTTGGAGGAACCAATGGATTTACCCAAATAAAAAAAGGCAGGATCAGGCTAAACAAAAGAGCCCCTGATATTATACTGAACAAAGTTGTTGTCAACAACAAGAGGGAAATTTACTCCTTTCCCCATTCTGAAAATACTAATTTCAACTCTCTTAACCTGAAACCTTCGGAGACTTCATTTAAGATTGAATTTGTAGCAGACAATTTCCTCCTGTCCGAAAAAAACAGATTTAAATACCGGTTATTGGGAATTTATGACGAATGGATTGATAATGGTAATCTGGGAAGTGCTGTATTTACCAATATCCCATACGGAGAGTATATATTCGAAGTAAAAGCGGCGAATAATGACGGTATATGGAACGATGAGCCTGCAAGGCTACATATCATAATCTCAACTCCATGGTGGAGGACCAACCTGGCATATTTGTGCTATTTTTTAGTTTCTGCTCTGATGTTATTTCTGATTTACAAAGTAATCAGTGAAAGACAGCAACTTAAAAAGAATGTATTATTTGAAAAATTCCGACGAACACAGGAAGAGAACTTACATGAGATGAAACTAAAATTTTTCACCAATATATCTCATGAGTTCAGGACTCCGCTAACATTAATTACAGGCCCTCTTAAAAATATACTGAAAGCAGGAAATCTAAATCCCGTACAAATTAAAAACCTGGACGTAATTCAGAGAAATTCTAATCGTTTACTGGGTCTTATTAATCAGATTATGGATCTGCGAAAAATTGAAAAAGGGAAAGCAAAACTAAATATAGAACGATTTGACCTTGTGCCCTTCATCCGTGAACGATATCTTAGTTTTACAGAAGAAGCACGCATTAAACAGATAGATTTAAAATATATTACCACTAACAAAATTAACATTGAAGCAGATTCTGATAAAGTAGATAAGATCATATTTAACCTCCTTTCAAATGCATTCAAAAACACCGGTAATAATGGGGAGATTATTATTGAGATTACTAAAGGAGGCCGCAACTCAGGTAGAAGTTTTACCAATCGGCTAAAGTTTGGAGATATTGGAGAGATAGATTTTGTAGAATTTAGTGTTGCTGATTCCGGGAAAGGTATAGCAAGTGAAGACTTGGTTAAAATATTTAATCGTTTTGAGCAGGGTAAACCAAATGAGTTTGGATCGGGCATAGGACTTTCGCTATGTAAAGACTTTACCCTTCTGCACCATGGTGAAATAATGGCTGCAAGTACTCCCAAAAAAGGAAGTTGTTTTACTGTCAGGCTTCCATTAAAACAAGCTGCACACCAAATATTCCAAAGCAAACAATATTCAACAAATGCCCTTTCTCCTGAGTTGCCACAACAATCGAAAAAAGATATACATGTTCACACCAACAATAAAGTAAATCATATCTTAATTGTTGAAGACAATAATGATTTAAGAGAATATATTAAAGATGTATTAAGCCCTTTTTACAGTACAACAGAAGCGATAGATGGGGCTGAAGCATTAGAGTACCTGTTAGATAGTAACGTTGACATTGTTGTTTCTGATGTAATGATGCCTAAAATGGATGGGTTTGAGCTTTGTGCCAAAATAAAATCAAGGATTGAAACCAGCCACATCCCTGTTATTCTGCTAACATCCCTGTCATCAATCGACAATAAAATTGCAGGATTAGAAAAAGGCGCAGATGCATATATACCAAAACCTTTTGACGAAGAGCTGCTTATCACCCAAATAAACAACCTTTTAAAACAAAGGGAATTGTTAAGGCAAACCTTCAGGGATCAAATTATCAAGAATCAACCATTCGATGGTAATACTCCGGGCAATTATTTCCTTGATAAAACAAGAGAGACAATAGAGAAACATTTTAGCAATCCGGATTTTACAGTTGAAATGCTGGCTTCCGAAATTGGTCTATGCAGGGTACATCTACACCGAAAGCTTAAACAAATGACCAATTATTCTGCTACTGAATTTATCCGTATGATAAGGCTTAAGAAAGCATCAGAGATGTTAAAATATGATCAATTTAGCGTTGACGAAATAGCATATCAGGTTGGATTCAATTCCCATTCTTACTTTTCGAAGAGTTTTAAACGGCATTACAAGATGACCCCAAAAGAGTATAAACAACGGTATACAGATGAAGATAGCGTAAATAGAAACAACTCTGGGTATGTAAACTGAACTCTGTCCAATCGTTAACGAGGGTCATTCAGTATAATCACAAATTGTTAATAACTAGTGCATTAAATTGATAAAAAGTCATAAAAATCATCCCAAAGACAGCCAAAAATGACTAAATTCGGGGTAATATCTTTTTTGACTATGACTAAAATACGCAAAATTTTCGAATCGGCGTTAACTCCCGAAGCAAAATCGAGGCTATTGTATTTTTCAAAATGCCTTTCAGCGCATTTTGAAAAATAATTGGTATTACAAACCGTATACTTTAGCCCTGTATTTTTGTCCTGGCTCAGCCATAACAGCCACTTTTTCATTTTCGCTTTCTTTTCCAATGGTACTATCCTGCTGTTCGCTTTGTGGGGCAAGCGACAGTTGAATCTTTCGCTCCAGGATTGACAGCTCACTTTTCAACACTTTTAATTCATCCTCTTTTCGCCATATTCCACTCACCACTTCCTGTAATACAGGAACATCTTTTTGCACTTTTTTGTTGCTCTCCTTATACTTTTCAATCAGCTTAGGTATTTTTTCCATAGCATTCATGAAATTCATGGATGCCAGTTTCGGATCATTGGCAATTTTACCGTTGTTGTAGGTGTATTTGATATCACTCTCGCCCTCAACAAAGAATTTATTGTCAAAGTACTTTTCATCACCAAAAAGAGAGTTCTCCTTTTTAGAATTCTCGGACTTGACCAAAAGCAAAAAATCGTACAGTGTCCCGATTTTTCGGTATTCACCTTTGGTATTCAGGTTATCGTCAATCTCGTTGAGTTTTGCCCCTACAAGTTTAAAATCGGAAGTATTGAGGCCGTCTAGTTTAACTGGGTTCAGGGGCTTGCCATCACTATCTTTTTGCATACGGTTGCTGAAAAATTCCCAATCGCCTGTCATTTTTCCAACCATTTCGTTGTTATGTTTAAGGGTGTGGTGTATTTCCCGTAGTTTGAACTCCGATGAACTTTTGGAACGGTGGAAGGCTTGCCGCTCACTCTCCAAAGCGATAATTTTCTTTTCTAGTTTTGCTTTTTCCAACAGTTCGGTATTACCGGAAAGTATCGCCACATACTCAGAAAAATTCATTCCCGATTTTTCATCCATACTTCCTTCATCAATGGTACGGGTAGCCATATTGTTGTTTTTGAGTTGGTCGATAAAAAGCTGTTTGTTATGTAAAAGGTTGAATTTATAGGAGTCTAACGACTTTTCAACGGCATAGATAAAAGTATCTACCTTGTTCCCGGCAAACTCTTTGGCAATAAAATTGCCTTTACGTACAGCCCGTCCATTGCGTTGGGCAAGGTCGGAAGGCCGCCACGGTATATCCAAATGGTGGATAGCTACGGCTCTTTTTTGTGCGTTAATGCCCGTTCCCAACATATCGGTAGAGCCGAAAAGCACCCTTATCTTACCTGTGTTCATTCCCTCTATAAAAGTTTTACGTGCCTTGTCGGTCTTTGCTTCCTGGATAAAACGAATTTCATGAGCAGGGATTCCATGGTCTTCATGCAGTTTGCGTTTTATCTCGCCGTAAACGCTCCAACGGTTGGGCTTATACGTTCCCAAATCGGAGAATACAAACTGTGTACCTTTATGCTCATTGTGCTTTTGGTAGTATCGGGCTATGTTTCTGGCACAATGCGAAGCTTTATTGTCAATATGATCGCCATATGCAGGGTCTATCATCCTCATATCCAAACTCATCTTTCTTGCATAGTTGGTTGCGATAAGCATTTTGGCTTTTTGTTCCTTTGGTGATAATTCTTCCCGTCCCAGTAAAGTAGCATCGCCGTTCTTGGCAAAATCCATCAATCGCTGAATAAAATCCTCCTGGTCGGGAGTGGGCGGTATGTTGTATAGTTGTTCGTTCATCTGTGGCCGGTCAATGCCCACATCTTTAGCCGTACGATAGTCCGTTATCTCGGAGTAGAAAGTGGCCAGTTCCGGTACTTTGATAAAGTATCTGAAACGTTCTTTTTGTACTATCTGGTTGGTCACCGAAAACTCAAAATCGGTGGTCTTTTTGGCATAAATAGCAGACCATGCATCAAAACAGTGTATGTCCTGTTTTTCCAATGCCTTTGGTCGTAAATATTTAAAAAGCAGGTAGAGCTCTGTGAGTGAATTACTGATTGTTGTGCCTGACAAAAAGGTAGCTCCCAAATCCTTGCCGTTACGCTCCTGTATAGTACGGATAGCAAACAGTAAGTTTAATGCCCGCAAACTTCCCTGTGAATTACCCAGGCCTGCCACACGGTCATGCCTGGTATTGAACATGAGGTTCTTAAACTTGTGGCTTTCGTCAACAAACAGGTGATCAATACCCATCTGCTTAAAATCTATAATATCATCGGTACGCTGCTCTATTTGAAAGGCTGTGTTTTGAAGTTTTACCTCTAAGTTGGCTTTGCGTTTCAACAGTCCTTTAAGCATGGCGTTGGAGACACTGCCGATCTGGTTTCTGATAACATCCAGATTTTCTTCTACGCTATCAAGTTCAGTTTGCAATATCTGCTCCTGCACCTCTGGTGACTGTGGTATTTTTTGGAATTGGTCGTGTGTCAGAATGATAGCATCCCAATTGTTATTTTTAATGTCGTGGAATATTTTTAATCGCTTTTGTGGTGTGAAATCCTGTTTGCCCGGATAGAGGATTTTGGCATGTGGATAAGCTGTCCTGAAAGTATGGGCAATCTCGTGTAGGTTAGCTTTCAGACCAATAATCATGGGTTTGTTGGCAATGCCCAAACGTTTCATTTCGTAAGCTCCGCAACACATAATAAGAGTTTTACCCGTACCAACCTCATGGTCACAGATACCTCCGTTGTTTTGTTTAAGCATCCAAACAGCATCTTTCTGGCTGCCATACAAATCTTCTATGCCCAGGTTCTTTAGGTCAAGCCCGGGAAACGACTGGTGCGAACCGTCATAACCGGGGCGTACAAAACAGTTAAATTTGTCATTATACAGTTGGGTCAAACGTCCTTTGAACTCCGGGGTTTGCACGTTAAGCCATTCTGTGAAACCGTTACGTATATCGTCAATTTTACTGTTGGCCATTTGTAAGGCTTCGTTGTCGGGTACTTTGGCCTCTTTATCGCCAATCATTATCTTTTTGGTAATATTGGGCGTGGTATTTACCAGAGCGTGTTTCATTAAAGCCAAACCGTTAAAAGAACGGCTTTCGCCACGAACACAATATTTATCGTTTATCCGTGCATTTTGCTTGTCGGCTTTCACCGAAAAATCATCCATGTTTGCAGAGTAGTGTATCTCTACATCTGTGTCGAAAAGATAGGATGCAAATCTCGCGTAAATACCCGTTGGTATCCAACGTTCGCCCAGATTAAAATCCAACAGTTCAAAAGGGATTTTTTCGGGGATTACCTTTTGCAAAGCCCTGTATGATTCCATCGCTTCCGGGTTGTCGATACCGATAGAATCACCAACGTTATCATCCAGATACCCCCTTAGCAAATTGGCTTTATGCACAACATTTCCGGCAAGAAATTTGTCTGCTATTTCGTATTCCTCTTCCATAGGGTTAAAATAGATACGCCCATGCAATTGCTCTTTGAGTTCGTCCGCCTCAATGCCTGTGCGTTGTACCATAAAACCGATATCCACTTTTCCCGTCCGGTTCAATGAAAGGAACAGTGCCTCTTCGGGGCTGACGTTTTCTTGCTTGCTAGCTACGGAAAAGCTGACGGGGGCATGGAAGAAATCGGCTTTTTCTGCTTTGCCGTCAATAAACCTTTCAAGTGCCAATACCGTTAATGCCCCCCTGTCCATTTTAATGGGTTTCAAGTTTTCAGGAGCGTTCAGGTTGCCATGTTTCTGCACGAAATTGTCATAACGCCTGTTCAACAGTTGCCGGGTTTCGGGGTCTTCTGTTTTTTCATTGACCTCAAAGCTGTAAAGTTGTTCGTAAGTGTCACGGACACTGATGTAGGACTTAATGATGTTTTTTTGTTTTTCGCTGATGTTTAAAGGGTGAAATTCTACACCTTTGTTTTTGACACCTTTCAAATATCCTACCTGTGTGCCGTTTATTACCAGACTGCCATCTCCATGAAAACCGTGCAGTTTTCCCTCAAAAAGGCGTGGATCAAAGCTTTCGGCTTTTGGTAGTTGTGGGGAATCGAAAATACTGTTAGTGTTTTGAAGCGGACGATTTCTCTTTTGCATCCCCCGTCTGTTGTTGTTGTTGTTGTTGTTGTTCCTTGTCTTTGTAGGTTGTTGGGATGCCGGAGACATACCAAACAAATCAAACAAACTTAATTGTGTGCCTTTCTGTGACTGGGTTTCCTGCTTTGAGATTGGTAGCACAGCTTCTTCTTTCTGTACGGGAGCTTGTTGAACCTCCTGATACCTGTTCCTGTTAAACAGGCCAATATCTAAATGTCTGGACAGATCAGTCGTAAGCATCTTTCGTAAATCATTGGCTATACCTTTAATACCTCCGTCATGCTCATAAACCCATGCCGGTTTACCGTAAGGGTCAGTACCTATATGCCCATTGGTATGGACAATACGTTGCATATTCTGATAATAGTCGTTTACAGTGATGCCACTGGAAAGGGCATGGCTATGGATAAAATCTTCCTCTCTGCTGGTGATACGTTCTTTATATGTGTTTTTTTGCAGTATAACCAAGTCACTTCCAACTTCAGTACCCGCATAATCAGAAAAGAGGTTGTTGGGTAAGCGGACAGCAGATACCAGGCTGCATTCGCCCATTAACCAGTTACGTACAGGTTGATTTTTAGGAGAATCCATTACTCCCTGTGAAGTAATAAATGCCAATAGCCCTCCTTCTCGCAGTGTTTTTACACCCTTCAGAAAAAAATAGTTATGTACGGATTTGACTGCCATTTTTTCAGCAATTACAGTTGAAGAATGAAAAGCAGGGTCAAAAACGGCAATATCCCCGAAAGGGATATTAGATGCAACGATGTCAAAATAGTTTTCCCTGTTTTTCCCGATGTTCTCAAAACCCTCAACCCTGATTTTATTATCGGGATAGAGGTAAGAGAGCATTTTGCCTGTCAAAAGGTCTTTTTCAATACCGGTAACTTCATCTATTGCCCCCTGTTCTTTAAATGCCGAAATAAACTCGCCCATCCCTGCCGACGGGTCTAAGAAACGATTGGGTTTTATGCCCATATTGTTTAAAACCTGCCCCATAGTCTGTACCACTTCAGGGGGCGTATAAAATGAGGTTAGCACAGAGTTTTTCAGGCTGTTGAAGTACCGCCGATATTCGTTTCTGTCTCTGGCGTTTTGGTGAATGACACTGTGCAGCTCCCTGACCATCGAAAACAGGGGAAGATCAGATTTTGTCCAGTGCACTGCGTCGGCCAGACTTTTAACGGGGTTCAGGATACATTTCAATCCGCCAAAGCCCGAATATTTGCGTAATGCTGCCTGTTCTTCGGTGGTTGCCCTACGCTTTTCTTTATCGAGGTTGAACATGGTGCGTATGGCTTCGATATTGTCTTGCAGGTGCTGCTTTTTGTTATATGCCATACCCTGCCAGTTTTCCGGTTAGTTCAGTATAAAGCTTTTCATATTCGGGTGTATCGGCAAAGTCATCTCCCAAGTCGTACTTTGTAAATGTATCTGCACATAAAGGCAAAAGTTCCAAAGCCCGTTCAGCTATTTGTTCTTCGGCTACGGTGTTGGTGAATTCTTCAGAAAGAATTTCAAAAAGGATATCGTATTTTGAAAAGAGTAAATCCCTAAACAGTACAATATTTGCCTGCTCCATTGTTTCTATGTGCTTATAACCGTTTGCAATGGCCCGGGCATAATTTTCTGTTGCCAGTTCGCTACGTTGATGAATAAATTTGTGGTCGTCCGCTTTCTCCGGATGGCTCTCTCTGAGATATGCGGTAAGTAGCAGTTTGAAATAAGATAGTTCCATGATTAAATCAGTAATGAGATATTAGTAAGTAGTAATGAGTAATGAGAAGAGAGAAGATGAGATGCTTTATGCCCGAAAAAAGCAGGTGAGCGGACGGACAGGACAGCATTGAATGATTTTACGTACTGTCTGTCCGTTTTCCTGCTTCGGGATATGTGGGGGTTCTTTGGCGTAAACGAAGTAAAAAGGGGCATGGCCTGCCGTACCGGTGAAACGGTTCGGGGCTATGACCCTTACGAAGTTAGCCAATGTACCCGGAGCATCTTTTTCAAATATTAACTTCGTTGTTTGAAAGGCTTTTTCTTTTTGGGAAATTCAAAAGCAGTTTTGTGCTCGCTATCAAAAACCAGGTAAGCACTGAAAGTTGTTCCTTTCTTACTTTTCAATCCTTTGATCTCAGAGGTTCTCCCTTTGGTCAATAACTGTTTTACCTCGCTATAGGTAAGTGTTTTGCCGCATACATTACGAAACACCAAAAGGCCGCATTCTTCGTTATTGCATTTGGCAACTTTGGAATAGATTATCACTTTGCCGGTATTGCATTTTGGGCAAGTGGTACTGTTCCCGCCTTCTGTGGTGATGTTACATGATAACAACTCTTCGGTAATTCTTACTGTGTAATGTTTGATGCTTTCTATGAATGCCCCCACATCAGTACGTCCCTGTTCTATACGCCCCAGATCATGTTCCCATATCCCGGTCATTTCCACATCGGCTATCTTCATATTCTTAACTATATCATATACCGCCAGCCCTTTTTCAGTTGGCACAAGCGACTTTTTTTGTCGTTCCATATACTCCCTCGAAAAGAGTGTTTCAATAATGGAGGCACGAGTTGCCGGAGTGCCGATCCCCAACTCTTTCATGCTGCTGCGGAGTTCTTCATTTTCCAGTGTTTTACCGGAGTTCTCCATTGCCGATAAAAGAGACGATTCTGTAAGCAATAGTTTGGGTTTGGTCTGCTTTTCAAGAGAGCTAACCTGACTGGTTGGAAATGTTTCCCCTTCGGAAAGTTGGGGCAGTAATGATCCGCCCTTTTCTTTGGTATTCAGCACCTCTCTCCAACCTTTGGATTTGATGACCATTCCATTTGCTATCAGGTTCGTTCCACCACCCTCAAAAACAACGTTCGTAACCTCTTTTATGCAATTGGGTGAAAAAGCTTCCAAAATACGTCCGGCTATCATATCATATATGGCTTGTTCATCTTTACTCAATCCCTGTGCTCTGTTTTCGGTAATAATGATAGCATGATGGTCGGTTATTTTGTCATCATTAACACTTTGCCTGTTTAACCGGATCAACGTCTTTGCATACGCTCCTAAGTCGGCATGAGAGTGTAAACCCTTGATTAAAGAGGGAATTTCTTCAAAAATATATTCTGATATATACCGGCTTCCTGTTCGAGGGTAGGTGGTGAGTTTTGCTTCATAAAGTTTTTGGATAATAGAAAGCGTTTTGTTAGCCGAAAAGTCCAATTTACTGTTGGCTTCCTTCTGTAACGTTGTTAAATCATAAAGCAACGGGGATTTTTCGTTGCGCAACTTGCTCTCTACTGTCTTGACGGTTAACTGGGCTACTTTCTTTATCCTTTGGCAAATACTTTCCGCCGTTGTCTTTTCTTCAAACTGTCCGGGAACTGATGCAATAAACTTTGCGCCTCCCTTTTGAAGTTCTGCTTCTATTGTCCAATAGGGTTTTGGGACAAAATTTATATTCTCCAGATAACGGGAGCAAACCATTGCTAAAGTAGGTGTTTGTACCCTGCCAAGCGAATAGAGCCCACGCCCGGCACTTACGGTTATGGCTTGTGTGGCGTTCATCCCCACTAACCAATCGGATTCGCTACGTGCTTTGGCTGCCCGGTACAGGTTATCGTAGTCACTTCCTTTTTTGAGGTTGTTTAAACCTTCCCGTATGGCTTTATCGGTCAGGCTGCTTATCCATAACCGGGAGAATGGTTTTTTGCAACCTAAATAATTGTAGATATACCGGAAGATAAGTTCCCCTTCGCGCCCTGCATCGGTAGCTACAATAATGCTGCTGCATTTGTTAAACACTGATTCGATTACTTTAAGTTGCTTCAATGCCCCTTTGTCGAACTCGTAAGATTTACCAACTTTAGTTTGCCGGGGTGTCAGAATAAATTCAGGTGGCAGTATGGGTAGGCTTTCTCTCCGGAAACCTTTGTACCCGTATTCTTCGGGCATTGCCAAACCCACTAAGTGGCCGAATGCCCATGTTACCATGTAGCCATTTCCCTGAATATATCCGTCTTTCTTCTCTTTAGCCCCTATGATTAGTGCTATCTCACGGGCAACACTGGGTTTTTCTGCTATTATTGCTATCATTTAGAGCCCCCTTTCCCTTCGGGATTTCCCCCAAAGGGGGAAACATTTAAATTCATATTTGTTGTTTTCATGGTTTAGGTTACATTTTGCGCCCTTTGCTTATGGGCATGGTTTTTTTTTGTTGTTCTGCTTTTTTCTCCTGTTGTTTTTCGGTAGGCTGGGACTGGCCTTTTTTCATTGGTTCTTTTACCTCTTTGGTAGCCTCATTGGTTTTACCCTGTGAATTGACCGCCTCCTGGATTTTGTGAGCATTGTCCGGTGTTTTCTCCTGGGCTTTATCCGGGTTCCATTTGAAAAAGTCCAGTTTGCCTTTTTCAGTATTCACTTTTATGTAGGCGTTGTAAGTCTGCCCTTTTTTATCGGTTAAGCCTTTTACGTGGATAGTCTTTTCACCTTTCAGGTCATCCTGTTGCTGTTTGGTCAGATCTACACCACCAAGCTTTGTCGGGATGCGGAAACCCTGCCCTTTTTGTTGGGACTGGTCTTGTTGCCTGTCGAAGATAAACTCCAGACCACGTTTATCGGCATTTACCTGAAGGTGGGCAGAAAATTCTTTGCCACTTTTGGCTGTCATCCCTTCCACAAAAACCGGTTTGCCTTTCTGCAGTTGTTGTTTCTGCCCTTCGTTGAGTGTTGCCCCTTTTATTTCATTGGGTATTTTCACCCTGTCGGCACGCAGGGCGATCAGTTCGTTGGTCAGTTTATCAACACTCACGTAAACGGGCAAGGTTGTACTGTCATTCTTTTTCATGTCCATCACCTTGCCCATGTTTCCGGTATCTGTAAGTGCTTTTTTTTCTTCATCGGTAAATTTATGGCCGTAAAAAGGTTTGTCAAGCTCCGGTTGTTTACGCACCCCGTGAACGGACAGGGATACTTTTCCGTCCTGGTCTTTTCGGAATGCCAAACGGGCTTCCGTTTCAACTTTTATTCCCTCCAAATCCATCTTAACGGGAAATAGCATGGGAGACTTTCCATAATTGAGCATGGTATTAAGGCATTTACTATTTTCCAACATCTCTTTGGATACTCCGTATTTGCTTAAACCCTCCCAATCAATTTCATTTTCATTAATGGCTGTCTTCTTCGCGGACTGCACCTCTTTATGTTGCTCAGGAGCTTGTCCCTGTTCCTTGTTTTGTTTTGCGGTATAATCTTCGGGTTTGACCATGTATTCATTAAGCATCTCTTTCCCTGACTCGTAGCCATTTTTAACAACATCGCCAATAACCGTTGCTATTTGCTCCATGCCATCGGTGGGAACTTTAAAGAAGGTAAACTGTGTTGGGTTTTTGCACTGCCGCATGAAGTTGGAAAAGAAGTTTTCCAATGCGTTGTTGTGCTTGTTGATTTTCAGAAAATCGGGATTGTTTTCATTCTTAGGAAGAGTGGTTTTAGGGCTTCCGTTTTTGTCAAACTCCCCTGTTACTGCCTTTACATTCTGTTTCCCTTGTTCGTTTTTTTCAACGACCAATAAGGTTTCCCCGTTTTCCCGGGGCTGGTTATCTGATACTTTTTTGCTCATAACTTTTTACATTAAATTAAATTAATGTATCGAAAATATGAGTTTGATTCTTTAGTTGTTAGAGTGGGGTAGTGGTTGTCCGGGGGGTGGTAGGGTTTATCCGGACAGACTAAGAAATCAACGTAAAAAGGCTGTTGAAAAAATCTTATATTCAATTTTTTTTCTTTACATCTAATTATCGGTAGCTATTTTGATTTGCTGCCGTAATATAATTGCTATTTTTGTTGAAATTTTTAGTTTGTCAATGTTAAAAATTAAATAAATGAAGCTTAAAAACTTGCCAGAAAAACAAAATTGCAATCAGCTAAAATTGGGATAGAATTATGATATTATCAGGGCAAATACAAAAAGGAGAAAGCAAAACCCTTGAATTTAAAGA
Source organism: uncultured bacterium (assembly GCA_965371855.1). GTDB lineage: Bacteria > Bacteroidota > Bacteroidia > Bacteroidales > Marinilabiliaceae > JAADEM01. The sequence goes on along the minus strand of CBDUZZ010000034.1, from coordinate 1,399 downwards.
GGCTTTGCCCAAGAGCGATAACATAGCCAAAACGGTTATTGCTTTTTCGAATACAAGTGGTGGCAGGCTTATTATTGGTGTTAACGATAAACGGGAAATTATCGGGATTGATGATAACGAGTTATTTGAGATGCAGGATAAAGTAGCATCCATAATTGCAGACAATTGCTCTCCGGGAATACTACCCGAAATATACAGCGTAAATATTAAGAATAAACTGATATTGGTTATCGAAATTGTTCGTGGCAATCTGAAGCCTTACTTTCTGAAAAACAGGGGCAGAAACAATGGAACATACATAAGAATAGGAGCCACCAACCGGATTGCCGGCCTTGATACCATTGCCGAACTTGAACGACAAAAACGCCATATCAGTTTTGATGAAGAAATTTGTTACGATATAGAATTTCCAGACTTGGACTTATCTTCGTTGCTTGGAAAATTTGAAAGCATTGGTAAGCCTTTAAACAATGAAAAACTTGAAAACCTCAAATTAGTTAAAACAGAAAACGATAAGGTGTATCCTACCAATGCCTTGATGATTCTTCTTGGTAAGTTTTCGCATTGCACTGTAAAATGTGCAAGGTTTAAGGGTACAACTATGGATGTTTTTATTGACAAAAAAGAATACGGTGGAGATATATTCTCGGTATTGGAAAATATCCAAAGCTTTATTTTAAACCACATCAACCTTAAAGCCGAAATTAAGGGGTTGTACCGCAACGAAACTTATGAAATTCCTACGGTAGCATTGCGTGAAGCTCTTGTAAATGCACTAATACATCGTGATTATGTGAATCGTGGCAGGGACATTAAAGTGGGTATTTACGATGATATTGTAAACATTGTTTCTCCTGGCAGTTTACCCAATACTATTACCATTGAAGATGTATTTAACGGGCGAAGCGAAGCCCGCAACCGAGTGGTAGCCCATGTTTTTAAAGAACTTGGCTTGATTGAGCAATGGGGAAGCGGAATAAACCGCATTATTAACGCTTGTAAAGAATAATGGACTACAAAAGCCAAATATTGAAGAACAAAATGACTTTGTTGATGTGGAATTATATCGCCCACAGGTAGAAAAGAGCGATTTCGATCAATTACGGACGATTACGGACGATTACGGACGATTAGATGAAAACGAAAAAAAGCTATTACTTTATATCTTGGATAATAAAACCATAACACGAAAAATAGCTATTGAACTCTTAAAGCTCCAAAAAACAAAAGTTCATGAGATACTTACTGCACTTGTAGAGAAGAACCTTATCATTAGAAAAGGACAAGGAAGAAGTACTTTTTATAAACCGGTAAAAGGAGAAGGGTAAAAATACAATTGAATTTCTATCCCTCCTTCACCAAATGCGCCAACTCAGGATCATTCTTAATCCTTTCCAAT
>CBDUZZ010000033.1:0-52192 GCA_965371855.1 uncultured bacterium | reverse complement strand
TTGCTTTAGAATTACCAATGTTTATTGTACTTTTGGAACTGCGAAACTTGAGTTACTAATTCTGCTTGTTAGGTTTGTGTAATACTTTCTCTTTTTAGAGTTTTAGAACTAGTTAACTCAGGCTTTAATTTCTTCCTGTATGCAAGTATTAACACAGCAGGTAATAGTGTTAAAGCACCAAGTCCCGAACCTATCATGCTTAGTGCTACGAGTATTCCGAAATTTTGTAGTGGAACCATTTGAGAAAAAACCAATACTAAGAATCCTGCTGCAACCGATATCACATTAATAATAATTGCTTTCCCACTTATCATTATCGTTTCTTCAATTGCTTTATTTATATCTCCATTTCCTTTGTACGAATGGTTAAAATGTGTAATAATATGGATGGAGTAATCTATCCCAATTCCAAGAGCAACACTGGCTAACAATACTGTAGCAACATCGAGTGGAATTCCAACATATCCCATAAAACCAAACAAAATAGCAATAGTTGATATAATAGGGATGATAGCATAAGCTCCCTCTGAAAATGAGCGTAATATTAAACCCACGATTACAAGAACCAGAATCAAAGCTATAGCTATACTGTACATTTGACTTACAAGTAAACTCTCGTCCATTCTAACATTAATAGATGGCATCCCTGTTAATTGAATTTTACAATTTTCGGTTGAGTTTTCCTGAATGAACTTATCCATGTAATCGACAAATATTTTCATATCCTTAGTGTCGGTTGAAATCATACGGGACAAAATAATACCTTTATCTAATTCATCTGCAACAAGCTGCGGCATAACATCCTGTCCGTCAAGCAAAAACCAAAGTTGTTCAATCTTGCTCTGCTCATCCGGTATTCTCTTGCCTTCGCCCATAACGTCGTTCATTTGTTCAATAAGGTCGGCGACTGATTGTGTAAATGAAACTTCAGGGCTTTGTTTCATGTATTTTTGAGTCTTAATTATCGTTTTTAAAACTTCCGGGCTTTGCATATCACCTTCGAATACCACAAAAACAGGTTGAGAACCTCCAAACTTTTTTTGCATTATCCTTTCTGAAGTTCTTGTTGGATTACCTTTTTTAAAATATTCCACCATATTTACATTTCGTTTAATTAGGAAAAAACCTCCTACTGCAATAAGAATTAAAATACCCCATGTGGCTAATGTATATTTGGGATGTTTAAATAAATGACCGGTAAGGGGTTTAAGTAGCTTACCGGAAATAACAGATTTTTGTACTTTTTCTTTAATATGTCCTTTTTCCGTATACATCGAGAAAGTAGAAATAACTGCAGGAATAAAGAAAACAGACAGGATCAGTGCAAAGAGGGTTCCGAGTGCAACGATAATCCCAAAATCTTTAACCATTGTAAGATAAGCCCCGAAAACAAGAGAAACAAATCCAATTATTGTTGTGGTTGCAGCAAGAATAACAGGAACGATAATATAGGTTACAGCTTTTATTAGAGCTTTTTTACGGTCTTTTTCCGTGTATTGATTTATCCTGTTTATAACATGTATTGTATATGCACTACCTACTGCAACAAGTATAACGGTTATATTATTAGAAATCATGGTCATTTCGTAACCGAGTAAAACCATCATTCCCAGCGACCAAACAACTGAGATAGCAGCAGTAAGTAAAGGCAAAATAACACCTCTTGCTGAACGAAAACCAATGAGGAGTATAAAACCAATTAGTAAAAATACTATTGGTATTAGTATAGCCATATCTGCCTTGATTAAGTCCGATACATCATTCATCATCATTGGTAATCCTCCAAAATAAATTTTCCCGGGTAAGCCGAGCCCCTTTATTTTGTCTTTAACTTCTTTTGCAACCGCCTGTTTGTCTTCGCCTTCGAGAGTGGTGTATAGAATCAGGGCGGAAGTTGAATCTTCAGAAGCTATTGCTCCTCTATACATTTCTTTTGAGAAAACCCTGTCACGTAAACTGTCTAATTCGGATTGTGTGTTGGGCATATCGTATTCATCAACAAGTTTTCCAATTTCTATACCCCATTCTTCCCCTTTAATATCAATAATGTTTGTAAGGCTTGTTACTGTTGAAACTCCATCGGTTATTTTTAAAGTGTTTGTTATTTGGTTGATATGCTCCAACACTTCTGCATTAAAAACATTGTCAGTTTCGAGAACAATCATTCCAAGATCATTTCCTCCAAATTCTGCACCTACATTTTTATACAAAAGTGCTGTAGGGTCATCGTCAGGCAACGAGCTTATTATATCCGAGTTGATCTTAATATCTTTTATGTTGTAACCGAGGAATACGGTTAATGCTACAACAATTAAAATTATGAGCCATTTTAATTTTACTACTGCTTTCGCTAATTTTTCCATATTTTATTCTTTTATTAATTTGTACTATTTTCAATCTACCCTTATCACACCTGCCGACCATATTGGTATTTTGGTCGGGTTCAGGTCAAAAAAAAATCATTCCCTTGCTATGCCATAAAACAATATAGACATTATGGTGTCAAGGTCACTTATTTTTGCATCTTTTTCTATAAAGAAAGGTGTTTCAAGCCCTCTAATAATAATAGCAATGCTATATGCAAATGGTTTAATATTATTTTCTTCTATTTGAAACTCTTTTCTGTCAACACCCTCCTGCAAAATTTTTTCTAAAAGTATTTTTTCTAATTCATCAAATTTTTTTCTGTATTTCTGAATAAAGGGAAAGTGATCAAGAAAGTCATTGTTAATCGCATTATCCAAATTTGATAACTGGTCAATCATTTTCATTTTTGTAATAATATATACTTTCAATTTAGTTTTGCAGTCAGTATTGGAGATAGTAATTTTATTCAATTTCCGATACATTATATCACTCTCTTTTTCAAGTACTGATGCAAAAATTTCCTCTTTACTTTTAAAATAATGATAAAGCGTACTTTTACCCTTTCTTGCTGCCTGTGCAATTTCATCCATCGTGGTCTTCTTGAAGCCAAACTTATTGAAAATGCTTTGTGCATCATTTATGATAGTTTCTTTTATGTCGTCTTGTTGGATCACAATATTTTTTATTTATTACACTTCTAGACTAGTTTGGTTTTTTATTCGGGTGCAAATATATAACTATTTTTTTATTTCCAAATATTTTTTTAAGTTTTTTTAGTCCAACAATACTAAGCTCCTTAGTAATATCGCCCATAGTTACGCTTTTAATACCATACTTTCTGAAGAGATTTGAAATTTTACTTATTAATTTATTCATGACTTTCTATAGCAATGTTTATAATGATATTATTTGTGCGTTTCCATATTCTCCTAATAAAGCAAATGTGTATACAATATTATCAATAACTAAAATGGTTGTTTTATTATTCTATTACAATAGTTCTACTGCTTATGGCAAATGCACCAAAATATCCCAAAGCTCCATTGTTTAAGTTTGTAGTTGGATTAGCAGGTGCAGAACTTCCTTCCATATTTCCTCCTATAATATCACTAAGTGTATTGTAATAATCATAGGTTTCTTTACTAATAGAATGCAATTCCACATGAACAATATCATCAAGAGAAAACTTCTTCATCAAACTAACAGGATTAAGAAGTAAAAAGTGTAAACTAAATTCAGGACGAGACAATGTTTATAAACATAAATCGCTAACCCGGTAGAGTAGCGCATAGCACACTCATGTTGATAATACTGCCAGCCCTTCGCATCCATACACATTGGCAAGTCGCACTTGCATCTTGAATTTTCGCATCGAATCAACAAATAACCAAATCAACAAATAACCAAACAATATCTTATCTTTGCGCAAATTCTAATTATTCATGGTTTCAGTAAGTCAGTTAACCGTTGATTTTGGCGGGTTTTTGTTGTTTAATGATGTCTCTTTTTTAGTTAATACAAGAGACAGAATCGGCCTTGTTGGTAAAAATGGAGCCGGTAAATCAACTCTTTTAAAAATTATTGCCGGATTAATGCCTCCTACATCAGGTGTTGTTGCATTACCAAAAGATTTTACAATAGGGTATCTGCCTCAGCACATGAAGCATACCAATTCAAAAACTGTAGTAGCAGAGGTTGAAATGGCTTTTGCAGAGTTGAAAGGTATTGAAAAGGATATTGATAAGCTGAACCTGCAAATAGCAGAAAGAGAGGATTTTGAATCGCAGGAATATTTGAATCTTCTTGACCGTTTAAACGAAAAAACTGACAGGTTTAACCTGCTTGGTGGTGCCAATTATTCAGGATTAATAGAAACAACATTAAAAGGGTTAGGATTTAAGCAGAGTGACTTCGCACGTAACACAGGTGAATTTAGCGGTGGCTGGCGTATGAGAATAGAACTGGCAAAGATACTATTGAAAAAACCTAATCTGTTTCTGCTTGATGAACCTACAAATCACCTTGACATTGACTCAATACAGTGGCTTGAAGATTTCCTGAAAGATTATAGTGGTGCAGTTGTTATAATATCGCATGACCGCGCATTTTTGAATAACCTGACAAACAGAACCATTGAGATATCTCTGGGGAAAATATTTGACTATAAAGTGCCCTATGATAAATTTGTTGTTCTTCGAATAGAACGTCATGAACAGCAAATGGCAGCATATATTAATCAGCAGAAGAAAATTGAAGATACCGAGAAATTTATTGAACGGTTTAGATATAAAGCTACAAAAGCCGTTCAGGTGCAGTCACGAATAAAGCAACTGGATAAAATTGACAGGATTGAAGTAGATGAATTTGACACTAAAAAACTAAATATTAAGTTTCCACCAGCTCCAAGGTCGGGTACCGTTGTGGCTAAAGGAATCAGTCTCTCTAAGTCGTATGGTTCGTTAAATGTTTTAAGTGGTATAGATTTCACTCTTGAAAGGGGCGAGAAGGTTGCTTTTGTTGGGAGAAACGGTGAAGGAAAAACCACATTGGCTCGTGTGTTATTAGGGGAGTTAGATTATACAGGTGATTTAACAATTGGGCATAATGTAAAAATCGGTTATTTTGCTCAAAATCAGGCTGAGCTCCTGGATGATGAATTAACCGTACTGCAAACAATTGATAATGTCGCTGTTGGTGCGATAAGAACTAAAATCAGAAATCTTCTTGGAGCTTTTATGTTTGGTGGTGAAGATGTTGATAAAAAGGTTTCTGTTTTGTCAGGTGGTGAACGAACACGTTTGGCAATGGTTAAGCTGTTACTTGAGCCTGTTAATTTTCTTGTACTTGATGAACCTACAAACCATCTTGATATGCATTCAAAAGAGATACTCAAACAGGCGATAATAGATTTTGAGGGTACTGTTATTGTTGTTTCTCACGATAGAGAGTTTCTTGACGGTTTGGTGCAAAAACTGTATGAATTTAAAGATAAAAAAATAAGGGAGCATCTATCCGGGGTGTTCGAGTTTTTGCAAAAAAAGAAAATGGAGTCGTTGAAGGAGTTAATGCAGCCATCCGGAACAAAAACCAGGTTAGCAAATAAGAAACAAAAGAAAAAAGGTTCAGTATCGTTTGAAGAGCGGAAAGCTATAAACAGACAGTATAAAAAGATAAAACAGGAGCTTGAGAACAATGAAAAAGAGATATCTGTTATTGAACAAAAGATTGAATCGCTTAATGAAACTTTAAATACCCCTGAGTATAATGCCGATCAAGGACTTTTTACTGATTTTGAAAAAGCTCAGAAAAGACTGGATGAATTATTGTATGAGTGGGAATTGCATAATGAAAAGTTTGAAGAGATAGAAAAACAAAGGAGCGAACTGGGATAAAGGTGTAAGGTACAAGGTTAAGGTTAAGGTTAAGGTGCAAGGAATTAGGTATTATTTCCACACTTGCCTGATCACAATTTAAAACAATTGATAGTAGGGCAGGCATACAAGATAATTATTTAATCGCGTATGTATGAATAAAAAACAAAAAACACATGGAATATAAAAAAAACAACCCGGCAGGAGAGAAGCCCATATTTGGAATACGTGCCGTAGAAGAAGCCATTGATGCAGGTAAAGAGATTGATAAAATATTTATAAAAAAAGGGTTACAGGGAGAGTTGTTCAAAGGTTTCTTTAAAAAGTTGCAGGAACAAAAAATCCCGTTTCAATATGTTCCGGTTGAGAAACTGAACAGGATATCACAAAAAAACCACCAAGGGGTTATTGCATATATTTCACCTATCGTGTACTATAATATTGAGCAGATAATACCAACTCTTTACGAGGAGGGTAAAGAGCCGTTTATTTTGGTACTCGACGGGGTTACAGATATAAGAAACTTTGGTGCCATAGCGCGTACTGCTGAGTGTGCAGGCGTAAACGCTATTGTGATTCCTATTAAAGGTGGGGCTTCGGTAAATGCTGATGCAATTAAAACCTCAGCAGGGGCATTGCATATTACACCTGTGTGCAGGGTTAATAGCTTGTATAATACCATTCTGTTTCTGAAAGAGAGTGGAATTAAGATTGTTGCAGCTACTGAAAAAGGTGCTGACGATTATACTAAAGCCGATTACACAGGACCAAAATGTTTAGTGATAGGAGCTGAAGATACCGGCATTTCACATGATATTTTAGAAATTGCTGATATCTTCAGTAAAATACCAATTACAGGTAAGATAAAATCATTAAATGTGTCTGTTGCTGCTGGTATTATGTTATATGAAATGTTAAAATATCCTAAAAAATAAAAAGGCGCTTTTTGGTTAGTTTCCTTGATACTCAACGGACTTATGTGAATTATTACTCTGTTTTTGGTGTAAGAAAAATGATTGTTTGTCACCAAAAATTTGATTTCTCTCATAAACTTTATACTTTTCGTTTATAAATGCGATGTAAATAAACTTCTTTTTGCTAAACGAAAACACCATTTATGAATCATAAGGAAAGAGTTCTTATGGCACTAAACCAGGAACAACCTGACCGCGTGCCATTTTTTTACTGGGATGTGCCCGATTTCGGGATTAAAATAATGAAACATCTCGGTTTTAATACAAGAGATCAACTTCTGGAATTTTTGGATGTTGATTTTAGATGGATAGAACCTAAGTATATCGGAGTTAACCTGATTGACTGGGATAAAAAAGTTAAAAAAGATATTTGGGGTGTTGGTTATTCAAGAGTTAAAAACGGAGAGTTTGAATATTGGGATGCTGATACGTTCCCTCTGGCCGGCATTACAGAACCCGAAGATATTGTTGATTATCCCTGGCCCACTACTGACCTTTTTGATTTTTCTGTTCTTCCTGAACTCGTTGAGAAATACAAAGATTATGCTATAATGAGTGCTCCGGGTTATTCTTCCCCCGGCTTGTTCCGTATTATGCAGCGTCTTATCGGCAAGGAAAACTTTATAGATGTTATGATGTATCATCCGAAATTTTTTCAGGCTGTTGCTGATAGGGTTACGGAGTTCTATACAGACTTTATTAAACTCTTTTTCGATTATGCCGGTGATGGCGTTGATTTTATTCGTATTGCTGATGATTTTGGAGCTCATGACGGTCTGAATATAAGTAAAGAGTTATGGGAGCATTACTGTAAGCCTGCTATCGAAACTTTTATTAAAATTCCAAAACAGCATGGTGTTAAATTTTATATGCACTCTTGTGGTGCTGTAAGAAAACTGTTGCCCGAGATGATTAGTCTTGGAGCTGACGTACTTGATCCTATCCAAACCCGTGCTGATGGTATGGAACCCGGCGGATTGAAAGAAGACTTTGGTAAATATATTACTTTTTCAGGCGCTTTGGATGAAGAGTTGTTGTTAAGACAGGGAACTCCGGAAACGGTTAAGCAGGGAGTGAAAGAGCTACTTGATGCAATGGCTCCGGGAGGTGGATTTATTTTAGGCCCTTCACATAAATTAAAAGTAGAAACGCCTGTTGAAAATGTAATTGCTATGTATGAAGCTGCTAAAGAGTGGAAGTATTAATACAAAACTATATGATTTTAATCGACCGTATTGGAACATTGGCAGGAGATGAGGAAGATGTTTCTGTGCCGGGGCTGGGTTGCACATAGAGTTGTAATTGATTGTAAATGCTACCTTGTTAAAATAATGAAAAACAGATAAATATATGAGCAATGCAACTTCCAACGTTCAATTTCGGTCTTCTTACAATCTTTATACAAAAATAATAATAGTATTTTTACTAGTGTTGGTTACAATGGCATGTAAAAATGAAAATAATAAAACAGAAAAGAAACCAAATATTATCATTTTTTTTACTGACGATCAGGGCTATGCAGATGTAGGTTGTTATGGTGCAAAGGGCTTTGAAACTCCCCATTTTGACAGTTTAGCTTCAGAGGGAATAAGGTTTACTAATTTTTATGTACCTGCTACAGTTTGTACTCCTTCAAGAGCCGGGCTCTTAACAGGTCGTTACCCTAAAAGAAGTAATCTTCACGAGGCAGTTCTTTTTCCCTTTTCCGAGGGAGGTCTTTCTACTGATGAGTATACTATGGCAGAAATGCTAAAAGAAAATGGTTACACAACTTCATGCATAGGTAAATGGCATCTTGGGCATAATAAGAGTTTTATGCCAAATAACCACGGTTTTGACCAGTTTTATGGTGTGCCATATTCAAATGATATGGATAATCACTATTATAAACATATCGATTTTCAGTCACCGCCACTTCCTTTTTATAGAAATACTGAATTAATAGAAAGTGGTCCCGACCAACAATTCCTGACTAAAAGATATACCGAAGAGGCTATTAATCAAATAAAAAACAGAAGTAAAAAACCATTTTTCATTTATCTTGCCCATAATATGCCACATACACCGCTACATGCTTCGCCGGCTTTTAAAGGGAAAAGTAAAAAAGGATTATATGGCGATGTTATAATGGAGTTGGATTGGAGTGCCGGAGAGATAGTAAAAACCTTAAAAGAAGAGGGAATTTATGAAAATACTATTTTTATTTTTACATCAGATAATGGCCCCAGAGTTGGTTCGGCAAAGCCGTTGAGAGGCAGAAAAGCTGAAACATGGGACGGAGGTCAGCGTGTTCCCGGAATAATTGTGTGGCCGGGTAAAATTCCTCGGGGAATAATAAGTGATGATTTTGTTAGTACTTTGGATTTATATTTAACACTTGCAAGTATTTCAGGTGCAAAAATACCAAATGATTTAATAATGGATGGATTGGATATAAATAAATATCTACTACACACTGAAACAACTAAAATACCTGAACGTCCGTTTTATTTTTATGCCAAAAATGGCGAAATGGAAGCTTTTAGATTGGGAAAATGGAAACTACATATTAAAAAGTCCAGAGGATGGAATACCGATAAAGATGGTGATTTTCCGGTATCACTCTATAATCTGGACACCGACATTAGTGAAAAAAACAATGTGGTAAAACAATATCCTGAAGTTGTTGAGAAGTTGACACAACTAATGAGCGAATTTGATGCCAAATTATAAATTTGGATAATCAATATTGATGAATTATCGACTTTGATTTGCCAAAAATTCAAAACTGCAAATGGATCATTAGTTAATATAATAGTGTTGTTGCAAGCTGAATACACCAATCCTTTCCCCATTTTTGAGAAGAAATATTCAAAAAAGAGGTAACTATTTTAGGTATATCTATTCTGCTGAGCCTCCAGAACTTCTCATTCCCATTATGTCTCTATCGAACATATAAAGATTGTGTACACCTAACAATTTAAGTTTATCGTTTATTGCTGCAACAGAAGCTTCCTCTTCAATTTGCTCGGTAACAAAAAACTGGATCCAGTTATTTGTTGTGAAATCCTTTTCCTCAAGACATATTCCAACTATCTCATTAATAGAAGCAGTAACGAATTGTTCATGTTTTAACACTTTATCAAATACCTCTATTACATCAGCATACTCCGCAGGAGGTTGCTCAATAGCTGTAATTATTGACCTGCCACCACGCTCATTTACATATGAGATAAATTTTAACATATGTATTTTTTCTTCATCGGCTTGTGCATATAACCATTTTGCTGTGCCTTCAAGTCCATTGCATTCTGCCCATACAGCCATTGCAAGGTATAAATTAGAGGAGTATGATTCTCTCTCGATTTGACGATTTAAAATATCTTCTATTTTTTTGCTTAGCATAACTATGAAATTTTATCCTTGTTAATTTTACTCAAATATAATCTGTTTTGTAACAAAACAAAAAGATTAAATTTATATTTGTATAAATATATATTGATATATGTAAATATTAAAACAATAATATTTACACAGATTGATTATATACTTTTTATAAAAAGAAGTAACTTGCTATTAATAATCCTTAGTTCTAATTATGATTCAAAAAATTTTAGTTGCAAACAGAGGTGAAATTGCCGTCAGGGTAATGCGGTCCTGTAGAGAGCTGGGTATCAACTCTGTTGCAATATATTCTGAAATTGACCGGAAGGCTATGCATGTAAGGTATGCCGATAAAGCATATTGCGTAGGCCCGGCACCTTCAAATGAAAGTTATCTTAACAGTGAGAAAATACTTGAAATAGCAAAAGAAGCTAAAGTTGATGCTATTCATCCGGGATATGGGTTTTTGTCAGAAAATGCAGATTTTGCAAAAAAAGTGACTGAAGCAGGCATAATATTTATTGGTCCGACTCCCGAGGCAATTTTAACAATGGGAGATAAGCTTACAGCACGGAAAAAAATGGTAGAAAACGGTGTTCCTATTGTGCCGGGAACTAAAGATCCTGTTAAGGATGAAGATGAGCTTGTCTCTACTGTTGAATCCATTGGTTATCCCGTTATGCTTAAAGCCTCTGCTGGAGGTGGGGGAAAGGGGATGCGTTTGGTACGTAACAAGAAGGAGTTAATATCATCATTCCGGATGGCTAAATCAGAAGCCAGTGCGTCGTTTGGAAATGATGCCGTGTATGTTGAGAAGTACATAGAGTCGCCTCACCATATTGAATTTCAAATACTGGCTGATACCCATGGTAATGTAATTCATCTTTTCGAAAGGGAGTGTTCAGTACAGAGAAGACATCAAAAAGTTGTTGAAGAAACTCCTTCACCATTAATGACACCCGAACTTCGTGAGAAGATGGGAGAACAAGCTGTTGCTGCTGCTAAATCGGTAGATTATGTCGGAGCAGGTACCATTGAGTTTTTGGTTGATAACGATCATAACTTTTACTTCCTCGAGATGAATACCCGCTTGCAAGTTGAGCATCCTATTACAGAGCGCGTTACAGGTAAAGACCTGGTGAAAGCACAGATATTAATTGCTGATGGTTTGCCATTACTATACAAACAGGAAGATCTTATACAAAACGGGCATGCCATCGAGTGTCGAATCTACGCCGAGGATCATAAAAATAATTTTATGCCGAATCCGGGTTTGATAAAGCATATCACTGAGCCTCTCGGACTGGGAATACGTACTGATGGCTATGTGTATGAAGGATATGAAATCCCGCACTATTACGATCCTTTGATATCCAAATTAATAGCCTGGGCACCCACTCGTAAAGAAGCTATTGCACGTATGAAAAGGGCTTTGTATGAGTATAAAATCACCGGAGTTAAAACTTCTATTCCATTTCTAACTAAAATTATGGATACAGAGGATTTTTATGAAGGTAAATATGATACCCATTTCATAGAAAAAAATATAGACTCTTTACTTGAAGATGTGGGTTGGAATGGTACTTGTGAGGATATTGCTCTTTTTGTTGCTTATCTGGACTATACTGAAAAGATTAAAAAACGCAATTCATCAACAAATAGTGATACTAAAACAGAACCCTCTGGGTGGAGAGATTTTGCAAGAAGAAAGAATGTTTTACGCTTATAATAATAGAATATGCCATTTGAAATAAAAACAAAAGATCGCACAGCTAAAATTGAGGTGTTGGAACAAAATGATTCCGTATATCGTGTTAAAATTGATGATAAGGAGTATGAATTTGATGTGGAAAGAGTAGAGGAGGGGGTATACTCAATTCTTCATGAAAACAGATCAATTAATATGCAAATGATTGAAGGTGATTCTCCAAATAAATATAATGTCAACACCATTAATGAATTTTACGAGATTGAAATTATTGACGCTGTAGCACGCTATAGAAGCAATTCAGGTGACAGAATGGAAAACAGTGACATATTTATATCATCTCCAATGCCAGGGAAAGTGGTGAAAATATTACTTAACGAAGGTGATGAAGTAGAGAAGGAACAAACAGTTATTATCATTTCAGCTATGAAAATGGAAAGTGAATATAAAAGTCCTTTTAACGGTGTTGTAAAGAAAATTTTTGTAAAAGAGGGGGATACCACTGAAGGAGGTGCGAAACTGGTAGAGATTGAACCGGAATAGTTTTTATAAAAAAAACTATTCTAAATCTAAATTTTAAACACACAGGCGAGATGATTATAAATTTACTACATAAGACACATAAGTTCACTTAATAATAATGACTTATGTTTACTTATGTGACTTATGTGGTTCAAAGAATAAACAGATGAATACTATTGAAGATAAATACAAACAATTTGAAGAGAGAAACAGAGCCGCTGAACTGGGAGGTGGTGAAGAAAGAATAAAAAAGATTCATGAATCAGGCAGGTTAACTGCCCGCGAACGTATCAACCTGTTTTTTGATCCGGGTACTTTTATTGAGGTTGATAAACTCATCACTCACAGTTGTACTAATTTCAACATGGATGAAAAACGCATACCCGGTGACGGTGTTGTTTGCGGATATGGTAAGGTTGACCGACGATTAACTTATGTTTATGCCCAGGATTTTACTGTTTTTGGAGGTTCATTAAGCCGCACTAATGCAAATAAGATAATAAAAATATCGCAGATGGCTCTTAAAATGGGAGCTCCAATAGTTGGATTGAATGATTCGGGAGGGGCTCGTATTCAGGAAGGTGTACGCAGCCTGGCTGGTTATGGTGATATTTTTAATCTTAACGTCAAATCGTCCGGCGTAATACCACAAATCTCTGCAATTATGGGACCATGTGCCGGTGGTGCTGTATATTCTCCTGCTCTTACTGATTTCATTTTTATGGTGAATAAATCGAGTTATATGTTTATTACCGGACCTGATGTGATTAAAACAGTTACTCATGAGGATGTTACAAAAGAAGAGCTGGGTGGTGCAATGGCACATAACTCAAAAAGTGGTGTGGCTCATTTTCTCGGCAGTGATGATGAGAATACAATAATAATGATTCGTGAGCTACTGAGCTTTTTACCTTCAAATAATCTTGAAGAACCTCCTGTAATTGCCTCTACCGATGATGTTGACAGGATAGACGAATCACTCCAGGAGTTTATTCCGGTTGACCCAAATAAACCGTATGATATACAGGTGATTATTAAATCGGTGGTGGATAATCATTATCTCTTTGAGGTGATGCCTCATTATGCTCAAAATATGATAATCGGATTTGCCAGGTTTGATGGTAAACCTGTAGGTATTGTTGCTAATCAACCCAATTATCTGGCAGGTGTGGTAGATATAAATTCATCATTAAAAGCTGCTCGTTTTGTGCGTTTCTGTGATGCGTTTAATATTCCTGTAGTTACATTTGTTGATGTCCCGGGGTTTTTACCGGGAACAGTTCAGGAATATGGTGGAATAATCAAGCATGGTGCAAAATTACTCTATGCTTATGCCGAAGCTACAGTGCCTAAAATCACAGTTGTCACACGTAAGGCTTACGGAGGAGCTTATGATGTAATGGCTTCCAAACATCTTGGTGCTGATATTAACTATGCTTACCCAACTGCTGAAATTGCCGTCATGGGGCCTGAAGGTGCTGTGAATATTATCTTCAGAGGTGATAAGGATAAGAAATCTAAAGAGAAACGTGTTGAGGATTATCGTGAGAACTTTGCCAACCCATATCGCGCTGCCGAACTGGGTTATATTGATGAGGTTATTTACCCGAAAGAGACACGTAAGAAACTTATTCAGGCACTTGAAATGACGAAAAACAAAAGTGAATCAAATCCTCCTAAAAAACATGGAAATATTCCATTGTAAGAGATGGGATACTATTATTAATAAATTAGGATAAAAGGGAATAGGTATATGTAAAAACCTTTCAGGTAGAACGCAAGTAATAATCGACATTGACGTCACCGATGATCTCACTATTATGCAGTGGGTTTGGTAACAAATGAAGTATTAAGAAGAAGGGTGAAAATGAGTCGGAGATGCTGTCAGGCATTTTGTATAATGAGGGTTAAGTTGTGGTTAGTGGTTGCCGGGTACTGGATGGTTAATACTGCGAACAGTTTTTCAAACACCCAATTTCGAACACTCAATAACCAATTTCCAATTTGCCGGTGTTTATTGAAATATTGGATATTGGTTATTGGATATTGGTTATTGAAATATTGTTTATTGGATATTGTTTATTGAATTCTGCCTATTGAATTCTGCCTACTGATTTCTTATTTTACTCTCAATCCTGAACTTTTAACCTTAAGAGCTTTTAACTAACTCTCTTCTCCATTAAGTTCTAAAGCAGATGCTACGGCTTGCATTGCTTTGATGGTTTCTTCTATTAGCTCCTCTATTGGCATACCCAGCATGTCAGCTCCTTTTTGAATTATCTCACGATCTATTTTTGCTGCAAAGCGCTTGTCTTTCCACTTCTTTTTTACCGATTTTACTTTCAGGTTATGAATATTCTTATCAGGACGAACAAGTACGGATGTGGTTATCAAACCGGTTAACTCATCTGTGGCAAACAAAATCTTCTCCATTCTATGTGTAGGTTCAATATCGGTACAGATACCCCAGGCATGGCTCATTACCGCATGAATATAATCCTCCGGCCAGTTCTCTTGCTTGAGTATTTCTTCTGTTTTCACACAGTGTTGGTCGGGGTATTTTTCATAATCAAGGTCGTGAATTAACCCTATCACACCCCACTTCTCTTTGTCTTTGTTATACAAACGTGCAAAATGACGCATTACAGCCTCAACTGCATAGGCATGCTTTGTAAGACTCTCCGATTCGTTGTACCTCTTAAACAGCTCTAACGCTTCTTCTCGTGTAGGCATAGATTTAATTATTAATGGTAAGTGGTTAATTGTTGGTTGTATGGTTTCAGGTTCAAGTTCATTTTTTTCGATCTGCCGTTCAAACCATCAATTCTCAAATGCCTATCTTATCCTTCATCACCAAATTAGCTCATCACCTCATTATTCTACTCCGCAGGAGTAACTTTACCTCCCAAAGTGATTTTTTTATCTACTTTATCAGGGTTTCCTTTGTAGTTTACAGTTCCACCATTTGCGGCCGTAGCCTTAAGCATTTTATTAACTGTTACTTCAATTCTGGCGCCTGTATTAACCTTTGCATAAGTTTCAGTACTGGTAAGGTCATAAGAAAGATACTTGCCACCTGTATTGGCTTTCACTACCTGAGCTTTTACTTCTCCTGACAATTCCATTCTACCTGCTGAAACTGATGCTTCTAATGCATTTGCATCAATTTCCAGAACTATCTCAGAGTCTGTTCCTCCTTCAATCAATAATTTGTCGGCAGTTATAGTGTTTTCCGCATCAATACTTGCACCTGTGCCGGCGTTAATCTCGCGTATTATTACATAAGTTACATATACCTGAACGGCTACATCCTTATATATTTTGGTTTTCATTTTTACGGTAAGTTTTTTGTTTTTAAGATCAGTAACAACATCATTGGGTGAGCCGTTTACAATTGTTACCTCAATCTGTTCTTTAGTGCCTTCAATCAAAGTTACATTAATTCCTTTTGTGGCTTTAACTTCATCGAAAGAACCTACTTTACGGATTTGTTTGTGCTTTTCCTGATTTTTATCTTGTGCAAAAGATCCGGCAACAAAAAACAGTGTGATGATAGAAAGTGCAAAAATACGTTTCATATTAATAATTTTAGAAATTAGATTTTAGATTAAACGTCCTTTATATTGTAATTGGCGTTTTATAATTATTATTTTTTTTGAATGTTTCAAAAATACTAAAATTAAGTTAAAAGCTTATCAAATTCTTCTTTAGTAAGATTTTTTAACACGTTTTCAGTAGTTATAAATGTATCTGCCAATTTCTGCTTTTTCTTTTGCAGGTGTGCGATTTTTTCTTCAATAGTTTCTGCTGAAATATATCTGTAAACAAAAACTTTTTTTGTTTGACCTATTCTGTGTGCCCTGTTTATGGCTTGAGCCTCGGCTGCCGGGTTCCACCATGGATTTAGCATAAATACATAATCGGCTTCAACAAGGTTTAACCCTACACCACCGGCTTTAAGAGAAATAAGAAATACTCTGCATTCATCGTTATCGGTAAATTCCTTTATTACCTCTTCCCGGTTAGTTGTTGAACCTGTAAGTTTGCTGTATGTTATCTGTTTCTCTTTGAGCTCTTCTTCTATGATTTCAAGATTTTTTACGAATGATGAGAAAACAAGTACTTTATGTTTTTCAGAAACAATATCTTCCAGCCCGGTCATTATTTGTTCAAATTTACCGGATGAACCTGTATATGTTTCATCCACCAGTATAGGATGATTAGCTATTTGGCGCAGACGTGTAAGTGCCTGTAATACCAAAAAAGAGTTGCTGTTTGTTAATTCAAACGTATTTAATAGTTCGTTACGTACTCCCGATTTTTCGCGTACATAAACCTCCTTTTGTTCTGAAGTCATATCGCAATAAACAACCTGTTCTGTCATTGGGGGCAGATCTTTGGCAACCTTATCTTTGGTTCGTCTCAGAATGAAAGGATTTATCAATAGTTGGAGCTTTTTACTTATGTCAACATTATTACGTTTTGTAATAGGAGTTATGTAGTGATGTTTGAACCTGTTGTAATTTCCTAACAGGCCGGGGTTAACAAAATTCATCTGCGCCCATAGGTCAGACAAAGAGTTTTGGATGGGAGTACCAGTTAATACAAGATGGTGTTTGGAACTTATTTCGGTTACGGCCTGATATGTTTTGGAAGATGGATTTTTTATGTACTGGCTTTCGTCTAAGATAGTGTAATAAAACTGATAGCTTTTCAAATAATTAATGTCATTTCTGACAATTCCGTACGTAGTTAGTACGATATGGTAGTGCCTTAATATTTTTCCGATATCTTTTGTTTTTAACCTGTTGATGCCGGTGTAGATATAAATCTTCAAGCGAGGGGCAAATTTGGAGATTTCATTATACCAGTTATGGACAAGAGAGGTTGGCATCACAATCAAGCTGGCAGGAATAGCATCCCCACTAAATACCCCCTGGTGTGAAGATGTATTGGTATGGATAGAGTTGTTTGTGTCAAAAAGATTAAGTTGTTTAGGTTTACCTGTTTTGTTGTTTTTGTCGTTGTTCTCGTATAGTTTAGCGATAAGTGTGATTGTTTGTAATGTCTTGCCCAACCCCATATCATCAGCAAGAATACCCCCAAAACTGTTTTTATATAAGGCATATAGCCATGAGTACCCATCAACCTGATATGGACGTAATTTTGCTTTTATGTCTTTGGAAACCTCTCTGTTTTTCCCAGAGCTGTTGTAAAGTGATAATAATTTTTCAGTGAATGAAGAATCTTTCTTTTTGTTTTCATCGAAATTCAAAAGATTGAAAAACATTTTGTCCAGTTTCAGCTTTTTATCATCAACAATGGCATGATGCAAAATGTCAGAGTATTTAGAAAACCACTCATGAGGAATGATGAATATCTGCCCGTCAGGAAGCGTGTATTCAGGAGTGCTGTTAATAATGTGTCTTCTGAATTTGTAAAAAGGAATTTCAAATTCTCCGATTTTGATTATAGCATTAATGTCGAACCAATCCTCTTTATCCGAAAAACTGAAGCTGAAGATTATCCTTTCAGTGTAATACTTTTCATCAAAGCAATCCTGAATAAGTTCTATGTTGTGATTGTTTAGCTCAACGGAATTTTCATTAATCCAGGATATTAACAGATGCAATTTATTTGAAAGTACAGCTTCTTCATGTAGGATGAACTGTGTGTGGTTGGTCTCTTTCAAACCGAGTCGGATAATTAACTCTTTGATGTTGTTCTCCCAATGCTCATCTCTTTTCAACTTCGTGAAACTGTATATGTCATCATCTGTCATCATTTTAACAAAAAACTTTGATCTGGTGTTTGCTAAAAACAGATGATCCCGGTATCTGAATTTAAGTGTTAATGCCGGATTCTGTGCCAGATCGGTTTCAAGGAATAATATTGCCTTTGGAGTTTCATCAGTATTGTCTATGGTAAATCCGGTTGCCTCTACCTTGTGATTAAGAATGCATTTTTTTACAAACGATGACATGTATGTTTTAATACTTCTTTTGGGTACGCTGATTAAGTCTTTTTCTTTAAAAGGCCTGAATTTTTTACTGTCGATATTTTCAAACCAATAGAGATGGTTGTTTACCAGTAAGGTTGCCGGGTCAACAGAGAGTTCAATAACTTCATGGTTTTTCAGCACAAGTTTTTTGTTCTCTGAGAAGATTTTTAAACTATATGTTAACTCATTTCCGCTAAGGCTAAATTGAAAGAGGGCATCTGATGGTTCACGATGAAAAGTTATCAGGTCTGTCTCATAAATGTTGCTGTAATTAGGGTCTTTATAATAAAAAGGTATTTGAAGTTCAGAAAGTTGCCTGATTATAAGTGCAATGCGTTTCTCAATATATGGTTTGATGTGTGTACGTGCAAATTCTTTAGTCAACTTGTCAAAGAATAGTTTTAATGTTTTTTCTTTTGAAAAGATTTTGAAAATAGTTTTTTCATTGATTTTATAAAGTGACTCAATTATCTCTTTTTCATTGTTGGAAAAAGAGTATCCGGCATTTTTAAAAAGTTGGGGTACAGCCTGCTCAAGAAGGGTTATGGCGGGTTTATCCTCAATCTCGGCTATGTAAGGAATTATGATATCACCCAGCTTTTTCTTGTGGGTAATTACGATGATTAATCTTTCCATCTGACTCTTTCCGGATAACGATTCAATTAAATTAAACCGGTAAAGATATAAAAATTATGGTTTAGGTTTAGCCAAAGTTTGTCAAATTTTAATATCAACTTTAAAAAATTTCAACCCAAAAAAAACACCTGTAACATATTTGATATTGTTGCGTATAACAGAAATGTGAAAAATTGTTAATGATTTATTTGGTAAGTTTAAGAAATTTTGCTTTTTTCGCCCTTTATAATCTGTTTATAAACCTCTAAAAATAATTGCTTATAGAAAGACCTTTACTCGAAACAATAAAAATAAATCATGAGAGAATTAAAAATGCTCACTGATGAATCACTTGTAAAGGGATACATGTCAGGCAATTCTAAGTGCATTGATGTTTTAATCGACAGGCACAAAAATAAAATTTTTACTTACATTTTAGTATGTGTAAAGCAGCGTGAGTTAGCTGAGGATGTTTTTCAGGATACTATTGTCAAGGTTATTCATTCATTGAAAGCAGGCCGCTACACAGAGAATGGTAAATTTTCTTCATGGGTCATGCGAATAGGACACAATCTTATTATCGATCATTACAGGAAAGAGAAACACTTGGCTTTAGTTTCTAATGATAATTTTGATTTTGACCTTTTCAATCAGTCAAAATATTCGGCAAAACCTGTTGAAGATAAAATTGTTTATGAACAGATACTGAAAGATGTTTCCAGTTTGGTAGCTTTATTACCTGATACACAAAAAAAAGTATTGGAGCTTAGGCATTATAAGGAGTTAAGCTTTAAAGAGATAGCTGAAGAGTTAGGTGTGAGTATTAATACTGCCTTAGGACGTATGCGTTATGCTATTATTAACTTGAGAAAACTTGCCGAAGAAAAAAATATTTCATTGTCAATCAATTAGCATACAATATTTATTCATCGTTGGCGTTTTATGATATATTAACTTATTGAATGCCTATGAATGAATTATTTACTCTATTAAACTCAAAAAATGCTTCCGAATCAGAAGCAACTTTTTGGTTAGGTGTGTTTGACGAATTACCCGACAGTATGTTCCAAAAGCTTGATAGTAAGCCTTCTCTATCAGTAATAAAAACACTAAAACAGTATGCAAGAGTTTATACTGTTATTGGAAATGAAGGAGCAATTTTGAATTAATCGTAAAAGTTTTTAACAAAACTGCTGAATGCACCTTTTTTTAATATTATACGTTTCCAGAAAGCATAGATAAAGCCGGAACCATATCCTGTCAGTTGAATCGTACTGGCAACGATACTTAATAGAGCAACTTTAAAATTCTTCATTTTTAATAACGAATCTGTAAATATAATTGCAGGAAATGCAAAAAACAGATATAGGAAAGCATTATTGAGGAAAATA
Organism: uncultured bacterium; assembly: GCA_965371855.1. Lineage (GTDB taxonomy): Bacteria > Bacteroidota > Bacteroidia > Bacteroidales > Marinilabiliaceae > JAADEM01. Next base: position 31,880 of record CBDUZZ010000033.1, on the reverse strand, counting down.
CCCATAAGAAACAACAATGAGTATCCTATTGTGAATCCGGCAGGAAGGAGATGAACAGGTTTTAGTGTATTTTTATGCAATAATGTAAGGTTTATTCTGGCAACACCGGAATTAAAGACTTGTTTATAGAAGGCTCTGAAATTTGTTCTTCGTTTGTGATATACAGATGCTTCTACAATAAGCCCAACAGAAATATTTTGTTCAATGGCTCTCATACTTAAATCCAAGTCTTCGCCAAACCGCATATCTGAAAAGCCGTTTAATTTTTGAAACAGCTCTTTTTTTATGCCCATATTAAAACTACGAGGATAAAATCTGTCCATTTGTTCTTTGCTCCCTCTAATTCCTCCTGTTGTAAGAAATGAAGTCATGGAATATGATATTGCTTTTTGTATAGGAGTAAAGAATGAGTGTTCTTTATCCGGGCCACCAAACAACTCAAGTCCATCTTCAGGTAGATGTGCATTAATGATTTTGAAATAGTCAGCAGGAATAATACAGTCCGAATCAAAAAAAATGAGATATTCACCATTGGCTTCCTCTGCTCCTCTATTTCTTGCTAATCCCGGCCCGCCATTTTCCTGAACTATATATTTAAGATTAAGCTCTTTAGTATAGCATTTAATAACCTCTTTGCATGGTTTATCTGACCCGTCTTCTACTATAATTACTTCAATATTATCTTTATGCGATTGTAAAGTCATGGAATCCAATAACTCAACAATCTCATCCGGACGATTATATATAGGGATAATTACAGAAAATCTTGGCATACTAAATAATTTTGGATGCAAAGATAACAAGAATCCTTAGTTAAATTATTAATCACTGGTTAATATCAACATTGGATCACCCATTATATTTTTATAAATAGGGCGATATCTTAGAGTATCATAAAACAACTCAACATTCACAATTTTCGTACTTTGACCTTTTGCATCTTTTTTCACATTATCTATTGATACTGCTGCATATTTCCCATTTCTGATACTAACCATCATCCCTGATTTTTCTTGAATGATAAGATCCAGAGCCAGATTAGCAAAGGCTGTTGGAACAATCGAATCCAGTGCATCGGGCTCGCCTGAACGAACAAGGTATCCCAATTTCTGGTTTATGATATTAATCTCCTGTCCATTATTGTATTTTGGTGATAATCGTTTAATGTGTTTGCCCACCTCTTCACCTATTCCGCCCAGTTTTTTATGACCAAACATATCTCTTTCTTCATTATCATACTTGATGCTTTCACCTTTAATTATTGCTCCCTCTGATACCAGAACGATAGAATAATTACTGGGGTTCTTTAGCCTGTCTTCAACCAACAATTGTGTAAGCAATTCAATATCAAATGGATGTTCAGGGATTACACATCTGTCGGCAGCACCGCCAAGGGTAGGCAGCAAGGCAGAAAAACCGGCATTCCTTCCGAAAACTTCAAGAACCATTATCCGTTCATGAGATCCGGCACATGTTCGGAGGGCGTGTGCTAATTCAATAGTGCGGGTAATACAAGTACTAAAACCAATACAATATTCGGTACCGGGGACATCACCATCCATTGTTTTGGGTATGGCAATAACCTTAATTCCTTCATTATGAAGACGAACTGCATAGCTCAATGTATCATCACCGCCAATGGGAATCAGATAATCTATTTCCAGGTACTTAAGGTTTCTGACAGCATCAGGGGTAAGGTCATTATATTCGTCCTTATACTTATCTTTTAAATGTTCAGGAATCATTTTGAGAGGTACTCTATCAGCTTTGGTACGGCTCGAATGCAGGAAGGTACCACCTGTGCGGCCAATGCGGGTTACAACCTGATCATCCAGTTTTATACAATACTTTTGATTCTCAATGGAAAGTGAAGGATCAATGGAAATAATTCCTTTCCATCCGTTTTTTATTCCAATTACATTAAATCCTTCTTTTATTGCTCTTATAGTGATAGCTCTGATTGCCGGGTTTAATCCGGGCACATCTCCACCTCCGGTAAGTATCCCAATTGTTTTTCCTCTGGCTTTTATCGGTTCCATAACTTATTTAATTAGATAGTTTTTACTTAATGTTTTGGGAATATAAATTTATTTTAATCAAATATAATAATTAATGATTAAAAATTAACAATTATGGATTTTTGGCAGTAATTCTTTTCTGTTTTAAGAAAATATCTGCAAATTTGCATGATTTTTCAAATCGGTAATATGCAGGAGGGTGAAAGAGGAATAAAAAATTAATAATTCAATATTATATAAAATGATTAAAAGTCCGTTACAAATAGCAAGAGAGAGTTATGTCCCAAAAATGCCTAAGTCATTACAGGGTACAGTAAAAATTGTTGAGGGAGATAAAACTGAATCTGTTGCAGATCAGGATAGTATTAAAGAGATATTTCCAAATACCTATGGAATGCCCATTATTACATTTGAACCGGTAGAGCCGGGTTTAGCATCAAAAATATTTAATGTAGGAGTAATACTATCTGGTGGTCAGGCTCCTGGTGGCCATAATGTGATATATGGTTTGTTTGACGGATTGAAAAAACTTAACCCTGAAAATAGGTTATATGGTTTTATTGGTGGCCCGGGCGGATTAATCGATAATCAATATGTCGAAATCACTGTTGATATGGTTGCTCATTATCGTAATACCGGTGGGTTTGATATTATTGGATCAGGGCGTACAAAACTGGAGCAAACAAAGCAATTTGATAAAGGAATAGTGAATTGTAAAGCATTGGATATATCTGCCCTGGTAGTTATTGGTGGTGATGATTCGAATACAAATGCTGCCGTTTTAGCTGAATATTACAAACAAAAAGGAGCAGGGATTCAGGTTATCGGTGTGCCTAAAACCATTGATGGTGACCTTAAGAATGAAGTTATTGAAGCTTCTTTTGGTTTTGATACTGCTGTTAAAGTTTATAGCGAGCTGATTGGTAATATTCAGCGTGATGCTAACTCAGCCAAGAAATACTGGCACTTCATAAAGCTTATGGGGCGATCAGCATCCCATATTGGCCTTGAATGTGCACTTCAAACGCAACCAAATATTACAATTATTTCAGAAGAGGTTGAAGCTAATCAGCAAACACTTGATGATGTTGTAAGTTATATTGCAAGTATTGTTGCTAAACGTGCTGAGAAGAATGAAAATTTCGGGACGGTATTAATACCGGAAGGTTTGGTTGAATTTATTCCTGCAATGAAAAAGCTTATTTCTGAGCTAAATGACCTTTTAGCTATGCATGAATCTGATATGTCGGTCTTTGAAAGTAATAAAGAGAAACGTCAGTATATGGCTGAAAAATTGACTAAGGAGTCATCTGAGGTTTTCAAATCTTTACCATCAACATTTGCCAATCAGTTAATGCTTGACCGCGATCCTCATGGTAATGTGCAGGTGTCAATGATTGAGACAGAGAAGTTATTGATAGATATGGTAAAAGCCAAACTAAAGAAAATGAAGAAAGTTGGTCAGTTTAAAGGTAAGTTCAGTGGTCAGCCGCATTTCTTCGGATATGAAGGCCGTTGTGCTTCTCCCTCTAATTTTGATGCAGATTATTGCTACTCTTTAGGAAATACTGCTTCGGTACTTATTAATGAAGAAAAAACCGGTTATATGGCTTCTGTGCGTAATCTTACGGCATCAGCTGACGAATGGATTGCCGGTGGTGTACCGGTTACCATGATGATGAATATGGAAAGGCGACATGGAGAAATGAAACCTGTTATTCAGAAAGCTTTGGTACGATTAGACGATAAGCCATTTATGAAATTTGCAGAACAGAGAGACGACTGGGCAATAAATACAAAATATATCTATCCGGGTCCGATACAATATTTTGGCCCATCAATGGTTTGCGACAATACTACAAAAACCCTTCAACTGGAACAAGTGAAGTAAAATTTTTATTTCAGGTTAAATCAAAAATATTATAAGGTTTTATATATATTTGGGTAATTAAATTCCGTTATACAGAATTATGGCTCAACTAATATCATTTTCTGAAGCAGCATCAATTGGATTGCACAGCATGGTTTATATTGCCACATCAAATAAAAAAGTTAATGTAGGTCAGATTTCTGATTTTATTAACAGTTCCAGGCATCATGTAGCCAAGGTTATGCAACGATTAGTTAAAGAGGGTTTTATATCTTCTAATCGTGGCCCTTCAGGTGGGTTTGAGCTAAAGATGGCTCCTGAGCAGATATCTTTACTTGATATTTATGAAGCTATTGAAGGAGTTATTGATACACATATTTGTTTCGGCAATAAAATTACTTGTCCTTTCAAAAAATGTATTTTCGGTGATATGTCTCATAAGATGACATTAGAATTTCGAAATTATATGCAGTCGCATTGTTTGTCTGAATATATTTAAGGCTGAAATTAGTTATTAATGATTAAATTTGATTTTACCAATTTCTCAGTCACTCAATTTCTCAACTCCTCAGTTATTTTTTTGTGCCGTTTTTGTTCGGAATAGGACAATCAGATTCCGGTTTCGCACATAATTAATATTGTGCAATCATCCTCACGAATACCGTTAATTCCTGTGACATAGTCAATTGTAAACTATGGCACAAAGTGTGTATGAAATAACATGAAAACTTAATTATTAAACAGAAATTAATCTCATGCATGAGTAATTTATAAAATGATTAGGGTTACTATTATTAATCTATAAAATTTTAAGCCATGAAAAAGTTAATTTTTATAACACTGTTTAGTGTCGTTGCCAGTTTCGCATTAAAGGCAGAAAAAGTTATTAGAACAGGGGATACACAAAGTGCTCTTGGAAAATATGTTATTGAGAAAACAGCTGATTTTGTTGTAATAAACGAAGTTGCTATGCCTACTTATATTATTTCTTATCAAAATTCTGATCAGGTAATACGTGTTGCCGTTGATACAGATAAGAATGGAAAGAATTTTATTGTTCTAGGTGAAAATCTTAATCTGCAATACAGATGTGAGACGACTCATTTTGGAGTAAAAAAATTGGAAAAGAAATATGTAAAAGCCGGGATCACTAATTCATCTGAACAACTCAATAATGGAGAGTATTATCATCAAAAAGTTTTAACAAGATCAAATCTTTCAAACAGAGATTGTCTTGGTTTAATTGCATGTTACTATCCTAAACTTGTTGTTGATTTTGAAGAGGCATTCGCTTGTAAGTAGATTTGTTCGTTGTTTTTTCTAAACATGTAAATGTTTTCAAAAACCCACTATATTCTTTGAATGTGTGGGTTTTTGTTTTGTTTTTTTGTTGATTCTACTACGAATTTTGTGAGTGCGAAAAGACTGTTATTAAAACACCTCACCCCGGCCCTCTCCTCAAGATAGGAGAGGGAGCAGTTATGACTATTTAGCCTCAATTTCCCTTCTCCTGTGAGGAGAAGGGTTAGGGTTGAGGTGAAAGATGAATAAGGATTTATATATTTCACTAAATAAATATGTCAATTTAGTGAATGATTAAATATCTATCCACGAAAATGATAGTAGAGCCCTTTTGTTGATTGATTCATTCGATGTTCATCATTCATTATTTACCACAAAACTGTTATATTTGTTTCTCCTAATAAAAGAAAAAGAGATAAGTGAAAATAACTTTACTTGGTACAGGTACTTCCCAAGGTATTCCGGTAATAGGATGCAATTGCAGGGTATGTAAGTCTATTGATAAGAAAGATAAACGTCTGCGTTCTTCTGTATTGATTGAACATGAAGATACGACTATCGTTATAGATACCGGCCCTGATTTCCGCTATCAGATGTTAAGGGCAGGGGTGAAAAATCTTGACGCTGTAATCCTGACTCATGAACACTATGACCATATTGCAGGATTGGATGACATCAGGGCTTTTAACAGAATTCGGAAAAGCCCTGTTGATGTTTATGCTGAAAGGCGTGTGTTAAATCAGATAGAACAAACTCTGGATTATGCTTTTACTGAGAATAAGTATCCGGGAGTACCGTCAATTAAAAATATCGCAATTACTGTTAACAATTCTTTGGTTATTGGGAGTGTCAGGATTATGCCCTTCAGGGTAATGCATCACAAATTGCCTGTTGCCGGTTTCAGAATAGGCGATTTTGCTTACATTACTGATGCTAACTATATCCCGAAAGCTACGGAAGATGTGTTAAAAGGATTAAAGATATTGGTGATAAATGGATTGAGATTAAGACCACATATTTCACATTTTAGTTTGCAGGAAGCGGTGGATTTTATTAATCGAATCAATGTCGAACGGGGTATTATTACACACATGAGTCATGAAATCGGGCTTCACAGGGAAGTCAGTAAAAAGTTGCCTGATGGCATTGAACTTGGATATGATGAAATGGAAATAAAGATTTGAATGTTTTTTGATGGCAGATATCTTCAAAACTGTATTACTTTCAAAATAATCTCTTACGCTTTTAAGTTTGACTCATAAATTGAGGTATAGTATACAAAAAAGCAGCGCCGTCAGAGTCTGCGACTGCTGACAGGATGTAAAGAAGTTTTGACCACACCCTGTCAGCAGCCTTTAGCCCTGACAGCGGTACATCGACTATTGGAAGTCATCCGATGACTACCGAGTACCGGCAAACAGTCATCTGATGACTATACCACACAGTAACATAGTGAGCGGGTGACTTGGAGTCACCCGCTCACTCTCTTCCGGATTAATAGCTAATTCAACTTCATTAACCAACACCATCATGTGAAAATGGTTAGGCATCAAACACCATGCAAGAATATCGGCATGAGAAACGATATAAATCTTTATCTTACGTAGAAAATAGAGGTAATTCTCGTTGTTGAAGAAAATTTTATGACTGTTATTTCCCTGGTTGTAAATGTGGTATATGTATCCGTTTTCGAAATGCATGATTGAGTTTTTAAGATTAACTTTCATTATCTAAGATAATGGATATTTTAAAAAATATCAAATGTCAGCTAGTGAGCGGGTGACTTCAAGTCACCCGCTCACTTTACTTGAACTTTATGAACTTTATTCGTAACTCTTTAGTATTTTTTTGGCATCTTTACAGGCGATTTTATAATTTAGCACTTTACTTAAAGAGAAATATATGTTTTTAGAGTTGAAATCGGGATATTATCTGAAGTGGATAGGGGTTTCTCTTGTGATAACTGCATCGTGTATTTCGGAGTCAGGGAAAAAAAGTGGGAACGCCACAAAAGAGTCCGGAACAACGGCTGAAGAACAGATCATTACAGAACTGCGTAGTACTGATTCGTCCATTGTTGCTTTTAATTCTGATGAGAATTATCCTGATATGGTATATTTTCCGGGAGGAGCTATTAAGATTGGTAACTCTTCCGGTAGAGATATCGAACAACCTGTTTTTACTGCTACTTTGCAGCCATTCTGGATTGACAAAAATCTGGTAACTGTACAACAGTTCAGGAAATTTATAAACGAAACAGGTTATAAAACAGATGCTGATAAATATGGGAATAGCCTGGTATTTGATTTCAAAACAGGAAAATGGAATTTTATTGATGGTGCCAACTGGGAGTATCCGTTAGGAAGAGCCCAAAAGGCTACTACCGATAATCTACCTGTTACTCAGATATCATACCGTGATGCTAAAGAGTATGCAACATGGACAGGTAAACGTTTGCCTACCGAGTTCGAATGGGAGTATGCTGCACGTAACGGTAAAAACAGTGGACAAAACTATCCGTGGGGCGATAAATTGGTGGTTGATGGCAAATATATGGCAAATGTTTGGCAGGGACAGTTAAAGACAAATGCGGAGGTAAAAGATGGATTTTTATATGCTTCACCTGTAGGGTATTATGGTGAGACACCTGCAGGGTTAAATGATATGTCAGGGAATGTGTGGCAATGGACTGAAAGTTTGTTTATACCATATCCAGGTTCTCCTATTCAAAACAGAGCCGGCCCTGATGAAAATGTCAGGGTTTTACGAGGTGGTTCTTTTATGTACGATGAATTTGGCCCTCTGAGTAACTCCGTTTGGTTTCGAAGTAAGAATACTACAGAAACATCTCTGTTTAACATGGGTTTTAGATGTGCGAAGTAGAGTTGAAAGATAAAAGTTCATAAAGGTCCCAGATTTATTCCTCTCGCAAAAACTCTGAACCTTGAACCTTAAACCCTAAACAAATCAACAAATAACCAATAAACAAAAAAATGGCAATTGTAGATAAATTTTTAACCAAGCTATTTGGTAATAAATATGATAAAGATATTAAGGAAATCTCTCCTTATGTGGATAAAATAAAAGAAGTTTATCCTGAAATAGAAAAGTTAGATAACGATGACTTAAGAAGTAAAACAGTTGAACTTAAACAACGCTTAAGGGATGTTGTTAAACCGCTTGATGATAAAGTTAAAGAGCTTAAGGGGAAAATTGAAAATGAGAATGTCCCTATCGGGCAGCGTGATAAGATTTACAAAGAGATTGACAGCTTAGAGAAAGAGGTCTTTGAGGTTTTGGGGAAGGAAATGCTGAATATTCTACCTGAAGTTTTTGCAGTAGTTAAAGCAACGGCAAAACTCTTTAAAGAGAATGAAACAATTGAGGTTACTGCTAATCAGTTTGACCGTGACCTATCTACAACAAAAGATTTTGTGGAGATAAAGGGGGAGAAGGCTATTTATCAAAACAGTTGGTTAGCGGGTGGTAACACTATTGTTTGGGATATGGTTCACTATGATGTACAGCTTATTGGAGGTGTTGCTTTGCATCAGGGAAAAATTGCGGAGATGGCTACAGGTGAAGGAAAAACACTTGTTGCAACACTGCCTGTATTTTTGAATGCTCTTGCAGGGAAAGGTGTGCATCTTGTTACGGTAAACGATTACCTTGCTAAAAGGGATGCCGAATGGATGGGACCAATCTTTATGTTTCATGGCTTATCAGTTGATTGTATTGATAAGCATCAGCCTAATTCACCACAACGACGTGCCGCTTATAAAGCTGATATTACTTACGGAACAAATAATGAGTTTGGTTTTGACTATTTGCGTGATAATATGGCTGTCTCACCTGAAGACCTGGTGCAGCGTCCGCATAATTATGCTATCGTGGATGAGGTTGACTCCGTATTGATTGATGATGCTCGTACGCCTCTAATCATTTCAGGTCCTGTGCCCAGAGGTGATGATCAGCTGTTTACCGAGATGCGGGGAAAAGTGGTAAGACTGGTTGAGACCCAAAGACAGGAGTTAGTTAAAGTATTGGCTGAATCAAAGCAAAAGATGAAATCTGATGACTCTAAAGTCAGGGAAGAAGGGTCACTGTTTCTATACCGGGTTTTTAAAGGATTGCCTAAAAACAGAGCACTTATTAAGTTCTTAAGTGAAGAGGGAATGAAATCCAGTATGATGAAAACGGAGAATTTTTACATGCAGGAGAACAGTAAAAATATGCATGTAGTTACCGATCCCCTCTATTTTGTGATTGATGAGAAAAATAATACTATAGAGCTTACTGATAAAGGTATTGATCTTATTACCGATTCATCAGAAGATAAAGAATTTTTTGTGTTACCTGATGTGGGTTCGGAGATTGCCATATTAGAAAAGTCTGAATTGCCCGAAAAAGAAAAATTGGCAAAAAAGGATGAGTTATTACAAAGTTATTCCATCAAATCGGAACGTGTTCATACTATAAATCAACTTCTTAAAGCATACACTCTTTTCGAGAAAGATGTTGAATACGTGTTAATGGATAACAAGGTTAAAATTGTTGATGAGCAGACAGGTCGTGTAATGGAAGGACGTCGTTATTCTGACGGATTACATCAGGCTATCGAAGCCAAAGAGAATGTTAAAGTAGAAGCTGCTACTCAGACCTATGCAACCATTACTCTTCAGAACTATTTCAGGATGTATCATAAACTTGCAGGTATGACCGGTACTGCCGAAACAGAAGCGGGTGAGTTATGGGATATTTATAAACTTGATGTTGTAGTAATTCCTACCAACAGGCCTATTGTACGTGATGATTCTGAAGATCTGGTATATAAAACAAAAAGGGAAAAATATAATGCGGCTATTGAAAAGATAGTAGGTCTTGTTAAGAAGGGCAGACCGGTACTTGTTGGTACTACCAGCGTAGAAGTGTCGGAGTTGCTTAGCCGTATGTTGAAAATTCGTGGTATCAAACATAATGTTTTGAACGCCAAACTGCACCAGAGGGAAGCCGATATCGTTGCCGAAGCCGGTCACGAAGGAGTGGTAACTATTGCTACTAACATGGCAGGTAGGGGTACTGATATTAAACTTACACCTAAAGTAAAAGAGAATGGAGGTTTGGCTATTGTTGGTACCGAAAGACATGAGTCGCGTCGTGTTGACCGTCAGTTACGTGGTCGTGCCGGTCGTCAGGGTGATCCCGGCTCATCTCAATTCTTTGTGTCTCTTGATGATGATTTGATGCGTCTGTTTGGGTCGGATCGTATTGTTAAGTATATGGATCGTCTCGGGCTTGATGAAGGTGAGGTTATTCAACATTCTATGATTACTAAGTCGATAGAGAGAGCCCAGAAAAAAGTTGAGGAGAATAACTTTGGTATTCGTAAACGACTGCTGGAGTATGATGATGTGATGAACTCTCAGCGTGAGGTTATCTATACAAAGCGTCGTCATGCTCTGTTTGGTGAGCGTATTCAGCTCGATATATCCAATATGATGCAGGATACTTGTGATTCTATTACTGAAGAGTACCATGATGCCGGTGATTTTGAAGGATTTAAACTTGATCTGTTAAGGATATTCTCTACAGATTCACCATATGTACAGAACGATTTTTTACAAGGTAATAAAACTGAGTTGGCCGATAACCTGTTTGAAACGGTCTGGACTACCTACAGCCGCAAAGTGGAAGCTATAGGGAAACAGGCTTACCCGGTAATTAAGGATGTTTATGAAACCAAATCACAACAATACACAAATATTGTTGTTCCAATAAGTGACGGACAACGCGTTTTTCAGATAACCACCAACCTTAAAAAGGCTTATGACACTAAGGGTGAAGAGATGATGCGTGCATTTGAGAAGTCGATAATGCTTATCACCATTGATGAGGCCTGGAAAGAACACCTTCGTGAACTTGATGATCTTAGAACAGCCGTACAGAATGCTTCTTATGAGCAAAAAGATCCTTTGTTGATTTATAAATTTGAGTCTTTTGGATTGTTCAAAAAGATGGTAGAAGAGAATAACAGAAATGTTGTTTCCACAATTGTTAAGGCTTCCATTCCAATTAGTGATTCGAGCGGAGTACAACAGGCAAGAGAGCGTCGTCGTCAGGATTTCAGTAAGCTACGTACACAAAAAGATGAGTTTTCAAGGTCATCAGGTGGTGGAGAAGACAAGAAACCTAAAAAGTTAGAACCGGTACGAGTGGAGAAAAAGGTTGGACGTAACGATCCGTGTCCTTGTGGTAGTGGTAAGAAATATAAACATTGTCATGGTAAAGGGATGTAGGAATTGAATATTGAATATTGTTTATTGGATATTGAGGAACTGATTAATTGAATAATAAAATCCTCAAACCCCTGCCTGCTGCAGACTTAAATCATCAATAATAAATATTAAATAATAAATTAACAATATGTTACTAAATTTTATTCACTGGAATGTTGACCCTGAATTAATACGTTTAGGGCCATTGGCAATACGTTATTACGGGTTGTTTTTTGCCATTGGTTTTTATGTGGGATATATGATGCTTGAAAAGATGTATAAATCTGAAAAGCTACCTTTAGAATGGGTGGAAAAGGTATTTGTATATATCGTTATCGCTACTATTGTAGGTGCCAGACTGGGGCATGTGATATTTTACGGATGGCCTTATTATTCGCATCACCTGGGAGAGATACTAATGGTGTGGAAAGGTGGTCTGGCAAGTCATGGCGGTGCTTTGGGGATACTGATCGCATTATACATCTATTCTAAGAAAGTTACTAAAAAGTCAATGATATGGACTTTTGACAGAGTTGTTGTACCGGTGGCTCTTGTGGCAGTTTTTATTCGCATGGGAAACCTTATGAATTCAGAGATATACGGGCATGCCACTAGCTTACCCTGGGGTTTTATTTTTGAACGTAATGGTGAAACCATACCCAAACATCCTACACAGATTTATGAGGCGCTGAGTTATCTTGTTGTGTTTCTGGTTTTGCTTTACACATACTGGAAGACTAATGCCAAAGATAAGCAGGGTTTAATATTCGGAATGTTTTTGATCGGCATTTTTGGTTCCAGGTTTTTTATAGAATTTCTTAAAGAGAATCAGGAAGCCTGGGAGGAGGGAATGTTGCTAAACATGGGACAGTTACTTAGTATTCCGTTCGTATTATTTGGCATATGGCTGGTGTATAACGCGAAGCAGAAAGTTAAAAGTTCATCAAGTTGAAAGTTCGAAAGTTAATTCCCCTCCCCGAAACCTGCCTGTAGGTATACAGGGCATAACATTGAAGGTTCGAAAGTTAATTCCCCTCCTCGGAGGGGTTAGGGGTGGGTGAAAATATGATGAATTGATAAATTGAGGACAAGAAAATAACCAATAATCAATAACCAATAATCAGATACTCAAATAACCAGAAACCAGAAACAATACAACCTGCCTGACGTTAGGCAGGCAATACAACAATACAACAATGAAAAACACATTCACACCAACAAAATACATTTTACAATCGGTAAAGACAGGGAATACATTTCCTGATGAAGGATGGACATTAGATGCACCGGGAGAGAGCGAACCTACTCTTATCCGTGCAATTTATGAGAAAAAACAGATTGAAGTAAAAGACAGCTCATACGGGCTGTTTCGTTTTGCTGACTGGCTACCGATAAGTAAGGTGCTTGAAGGCTCTTATGCTCCTGTAACATATAAAAGTGAAGGTCTTGCCAAAGAGCTTGGATTAACCAATTTGTATATTACTTTTAGCGGTTACTGGCCTGAAAAGGGGATAGAGATGCCTACATGCTCATTTAAAGAGACTGAAGCTTATTCGGTTGGTGGAAGATTAGACACCTCTGACGGGAAGGTACTTGTGGTTGCATCTGCCGGGAACACCGCGCGTGCTTTTGCCCGTGTTTGTTCCGATAATAATATTCCGTTGCTACTATGTGTTCCGGAGGATAATCTTAATGCACTGTGGTTCGACACTCCAATAAAAGATAACGTTAAACTGGTAATTACAAAGTCAGGGAGTGATTATTTTGATGCAATTCATCTGTCGAATGTAGCTTGTCAGGTTGAGGGATTTATACCTGAGGGGGGTGCCAAGAATGTAGCCCGGCGTGAGGGTATGGGTACAACAGTGCTTTCTGCCGTAACTGAGATCGGGCGTATTCCTGATTACTACTTTCAGGCTGTTGGTAGTGGTACGGGTGCTATTGCTGCATGGGAAGCCAACCTGAGATTTATAGAAGACGGCAGGTTCGGAACAAATAAAATGAAACTGATGGTTTCACAAAATTGTCCGTTCAAACCGATACACGACTCCTGGAAGGCTGATTCCAGAAGCATCCTTCCTTTTGATGATGACGAAGCCCGTAAACAGGTTGAGGAGATAGATGCTAAAGTACTTTCGAACCGTCGCCCGCCTTATTCTATTTATGGGGGATTGTATGATGCCATGAAAGATGCAGGTGGTGATGTATTGCTTGCCAAAAATGAGGAGGCAAGAGCGGCTGCTGAACTTTTTGAAAAAACGGAAGGTAATGATATTCATCCTGCTGCTGCTGTTGCGGTTGCTACACTTGTTAAAGCTGTTAAAGAGGGTGAAGTGGAGAAAGATGCTGTAATAATGATAAATATTACCGGAGGTGGCGAGGATAGATTTAAAAAAGAGAAGAAAGTAACATACCTAAAACCTGTTCATATATTTGAAGTTACTCCATCTCTGGAGACTGTGAAAGAGGTTTTGAGTAAGATATTTTAGAAGCCATTCCATTGACGCTCAAATGTCCCGCTAAGTGGGACGATTTGAGGTCTTGTGAAACCTTCGATCGTCCGCGATAGCGGTCATCGAAGCGTTAGAACTTGCAATATCGAATATCCAATATTCATTGAACAAGGAAATAATTGGAAATTGGAAATTGAGTGTTCAACATTGTGATTTGATACCGAAAGTAGACAAGGTCTCTGTTGAATTACCACTGTCAGGGCACAATACCACTAACAGGATATAGCCGTAATCTTTCTTTACACCCTGTCAGCAGTCGCAGACTCTGACAGCGGTACTTTGGGTGAATTAGTTTGCCGGATATCGAGCTCTTCGTATTCGTTCTTTACAGAACCTTTGACGCTCAAATGTCCCGCTATGGTGGAACGATTTGAGTTCTTGCAAAACTTTCGATCGTTAGCGATAGCGGTCATCGAAGCGTTGGAGGAGAAGAGATTCGATCAGTCATCAGATGACTGTATGCCGGTTACTGTAGTCATCCGATGACTTTGAGAGGTGCAAATTAAACATCTTACAGGTTTATGTGTTATTCTATAAACATCTTGCCGGAAGCCTGAAGCTGGAATAAATTTAACAGCTAAAGGCCGAAAGCTGATAGCTTATAAAATATGGCATTAATAGAAATAGTATTGCCCAGAATGGGAGAGGGAGTTGAGGAGGCTACAATCACCAGATGGTTTGTTGAGCCTGGGCAAAAAGTGAATGAGGATGAAGTGATTGTTGAAATAGCAACGGATAAAGTTGATTCGGAAATCCCAACTCATGTATCAGGTACAGTAAGGCAACTAAACTATAAAGTTGATGATGTTGTCAGTGTTGGAGGAGTTCTGGCCGTAATCTCAACTGATGAAGAGGAGGGCGAGGAGATTGTAAAAGAAAAAACTATTGGTATCAATCCAAATTCTTATGAATACACGCCTGAACAAAAGTCGGTTATTGAAACACCTGCTACAGGTAGTATCATTAAATCTGATGGTAAGGGTCTGAAAGAGCGTTTTCTTTCTCCATTGGTGCAAAGCATTATTAAAAAGGATGGAGTTACGGTTAAAGAATTAAACCGGATAGAGGGAACAGGAAGAGATGGCAGGGTAACAAAAGATGATATCCATAGCTTTGTTAAGAGCCGAAAAGATAAAATTAGAACAGGTGAACAGGCAAGCACTTCAGTTTCTTCTCAAAATAACTTGTCAGCAAAGCCTAAGCCGGAGAAAATTCAGATATCATCGGAGGATGAGGTTATTGTGATGGACAGGATGCGAAAGCTGATTGCTGACCACATGCTTATGTCGAAACAGGTATCTCCGCATGTTACATCTGTTGTTGAGGCAGACGTGACCAATATTGTGTTGTGGCGCAACAAAAATAAAGTTGTTTTTCAACAAAAATATGGAATAAAGTTAACTTTCATGCCTCTGTTTACAGAGGCTGTAGCGAAAGCACTGCGTGATTTTCCGGGAGTTAATGTCTCTGTTGACGGAGATAATATTATTCTCAGAAAAAATATAAATATTGGTGTTGCTGTTGTTTTGCCATCCGGAAATCTCATCGTACCTGTAATAAAACAAGCTGACCAAATGAATATCCCGGGGTTGGCACAAAGCATAAACCAAATGGCTGATAAGGCCAGGAATAATAAACTGTCACCTGTAGATATTCAGGGAGGTACATTTACACTTACCAATGTAGGAACATTTGGGAATATCATGGGTACACCTATTATCAATCAGCCGCAGGTTGCAATCCTTGCTGTAGGGTTGATAGAGAAGAAACCTGCAGTTATAGAAACTCCAACAGGTGATATGATTGCTATCAGGCATAAAATGTACCTATCACTGTCGTACGACCATCGTGTTGTTGATGGTGCTCTTGGTGGAGGTTTCCTTAAGCGCATTGCCGATTATCTTGAGGGATTTGATTTAGATGCCGGAATCTGATTTCTAACCGCTAAGAACGCATGGTACAGAGTGTTAATTCTTAAAATACATTCATTTAAAAAAAATGTTACTTTTACGAATGAATAAATATTAGTGCATTAGTGGCACAAAAAACTTTCAGATGCGAAAAAAAAAATCATTCCTACGAAGTCGTTATCATAGTTTTGGATATGCCATTAATGGTTTTAAAATTCTGATGTCAGAGGAGGTTAATGCTCGAATACACTTTGTAGCTGCCATTGTTGTTATAGCTATGGGATTTTTTTTCGATGTGTCTGTTACTGAATGGCTGGTGTTATGCATTGTTATAGGACTTGTTTTTGCATTTGAAATTATGAATACCGCCATAGAAAATCTTGCTGATTATGTTTCCCCTACAGAGCAAGCCACCATTAAAAAAGTTAAAGACCTCGGTGCTGCCGGTGTACTTGCCAGTGTAATCATAGCAGTAATTGTAGGATTGATAATTTTCGCTCCGAAGATTATTGTAATGTTTTACTTATAAAAAAGAGATTACTGTTTTCAGTAATCTCTTTTCAGCGGAGAGGAAGGGATTCGAACCCCCGGTACCCTTTAGAGGTACACACGCTTTCCAGGCGTGCCATTTAAACCACTCATGCACCTCTCCGGTAAAAAAAAAGTTAGGTGAGGTACACACGCTTTCTCCCGAATTATCGGGATGCCATTTAAACCACTCATACACCTCTCCAAACGCTTGCAAAAATATAACAATATTTAATATAGAGTAACAAAAAGCAAAAATTATATTTTGAACTACGTATGATTACTCTTTTTGGTTAACTTTGACTTTTTGACACTGATTAGTTACCAACAAATTAATCTCACTATAGTTATGAACGGTATTAGACAGATATTTATAGCAGCAGGATTATTGCTGATACTATTTGCATGTAGTCCTCTGAAAAAGCTTGAAACAACTCAAACTTCAGCATATTCAGCATTTGAAAATGGTAATTTTAGCGAGGCTTTAGTATTGTATGAACAGCTTATGCAACTGTATAAAGAGAACAATAAAGATGTGCCTGTTGAAATAAAAACAGATGCAGGGAAATCTGCTTTTGAAGTCAAAGATTATAAGAAAGCAATAAAATATTTTCAAGAATCTTTTGATGAAAACAAAAATATCGAAATATTAATGTCATTAATAGATTCGTATAAATATTCATCTGACACGGAGGGACTAAAGAGTGTGATTGAAAGCAATATTGAATTATTGAAAGAAAGCGGGAAGAATGACTTTGCTGAAACAGAGTTGTTCAAAATAAATTACTCATTAGATAATTTCGAAGCTGCATATACGAATTATAGTAGCATAGATACTCCCGATGAAGATCTGTTTGTAAAATATTTGGATGTTCTGGACAGGCTGGATAAAAAGAAAGAGGCAGAGAAACTATGTCGCAGTATTTTAACCAATAATAAAAATAACATTGCAGCATTGAAATGGTTGGCAATAGATAAGTACACGAGAGCAGAAAACTGGTACAAGAGAGTAATGGCAAAATACAATAAAAATAAAAATGCCACTACTTATGCTTATTTACGCCGCGACCTTAAAAAAATATCTGTCATGTTCAGGTCATCACGTGACAAATTTGTAAAACTAAGAACCATGGATTCTGAAAACAAACAATATATAAGATACCTGAAAAACTGCTATTTAAGGCTTGATATGAAAGATAAAGCTGCAGAAATGGATGAGTTATTGAAATAGTACTATATACAGACGAAATAGGTTTTGGTGGATGCGGTGGATAATTATCAGATTTTTTACAATAGTTTTATATCTTTTGTTTTTAATAAATAGCTATGGGCAATCGTCTGTAGATTCTTTATATGAAAATCTGGATAAAAAGCAGCGTTTAGCACTGCTGTTTATTTCGGGCAATACATCAGATGTTAGCACTGGTTATAAATCTCTTAAAGCTACAGATGTCTTTGAAAAGAGTATACATGACATTACAGGTTGTGTTGTAGATGTTTCTTCAGGTTTTAATGATAAGTTGCAAATTCCTTTTCCTGATTTTCATACTCTTGACTTCATCAGTGATACCGGTTTCGTAAAGAAGTTAATAAAGAGTGCCTGTTTAGATATTCTACGTAAAGGAGCTGCCGGTTTGCTTTTTAAATATTCAGGCAATCCAAGTCTTAATAACTCTCCTTATTGGTTTGCTACTTTTGCTGATGGGCATTTTACAATAAAAAGAGTAGCCGTTTTTGATGGCACACCTCTGTTGAAACCGTTGAAACAAAACGAGAGTTTATATTCAGGAAGGCTTTCATTTAGTAATGAGCATACAAATTTCAAAAGCTGGATAGATTTGTTTACGGATAAACCGGTGAGTATGGATATCAGTTTTGAAGAACTTTTGAAACAGGGTACTCTTTTTTATACTAATAATCCTGAAAGTAGTATTGATAAGCTCCAAAGGGCAGTGGATAGCAAAACCCTTAACATGGAGATGATTGATAAATATGCAAAACGAGTATTAGCTCTGAAAGAGATTAAAGATGATGCTGTACTCGGTTGGGAAGAACCGGAGCAGCTAAAATTTAGATGGGAAGTATGGTTGAGATCGTTTAGCATAGTTCAAAAGAGGAGGGATATTGATAATGAGCACTCATTTATGTCAATCAATTCACGGTATGGAGTGCTTGACTTGACAGGAAACTTTACTACTGTCAAAAGCAGATATGAAGATACGGAGTTTATTTTGTCTGACATAACCCGGCTTGATTCTTTGCCTGATGTTGACCAGATAATAATTGTGACATCGGAGAAAGATAGTTTGCCGGAAGAGAAATTAAAAGAATTGAGTAAAGATCATGTATTAAAATTGATATATCTTGGAAGTCGGTCTCTTTTTAGGGAAAAGTGGCTGGAGAGTGCGGGATATTTTGATAAGATACTTTTCTCACCCGGCAGTTTTTCCGGCATCGACCTGTTGCTTGACCAGGTAATGTTTGGGGGAGTTGCAGTAACCGGCATTATGCCTTTTGCCGAAAAGCTAACTCTGAAAGGATTTGGGAGTGTTACATACGACAAACTGCGTATTGGCTATGGTTTCCCCGGTCTGGTGCAAATGAGCAGGGATACATTACAAAAAATAGATTCGATACTTAATGTTGCAGTAAAGAAAAGGATGACACCCGGAGGTCAGTTACTGGTGGTAAAAGATGGTTATGTGGTTTATGATAAATCATTCGGTTATGCTACTTACAGCAAAAAGGTTAAAGTAGACTCTCAAAAAATATATGATCTGGCTTCATTAACAAAGGTTGTTGTTACACTACCGTTGGTAATGAAACTTTATGATGAGAAAAAGATTGATCTTAACACTCCGTTAAAACAATATTTGCCTGAAACAGATACTCTGGAAACAGGACATCTAACAATCAGGCAACTTCTGCTGCATGAAGCCGGTTTACCATCTTATATACCGTTTCACTTTGAATATGTTGATTCAACATCATTTCGAGGCTCGATATACAGTGGGAGATATTCACGAACATATAGTGTTAAACTGGATAAGTATTTCTATTTTAATAAGAATGTCCGGTATAAAAGTAACGTTTTCAGAAAACGACCTGATTCTGTTTTTAACATCAGAATCTCTGATAATATGTATATGAATTATCATTACAGGGATTCGATATATAAAAGGGTTGTTAGTATGAAGGTAAAGCCTGATAAAGAGTATTTATACAGTGATATGGGGTATTATCTTATACAGAAGGTTATTGAAAAGCAGACAGGTCAGAATCTTGATGAGCTTTTTAGGCAGTGGTTTGCCGGGTCATTAGAAACAGATATGCTTGTTTATAATCCGCTAAAATATTTTCAATCGAAAAATATTATTCCTTCGGGAAAAGACATAGTATTTCGCAAAGAGATGTTGCAAGGATATGTTAATGATGACGGAGCTGCAATGTTAGGGGGTGTTGCTGCTCATGCAGGCCTTTTTGGGAATACATCTGATTTGGCTGTTTTTGCACAGATGTTATTGAATAAAGGTTCTTACGGGGGCATTTCTTTTATTACGCCTGAAACACTAGAACTGTTTACATCCAGACAAAATAGTAATAATCGACGTGGGTTGGGTTTTGATAAACCGGAATTTGATCCTGATAAAGATACTCCGGTCTCTGGCTATGCATCACCATCATCTTTTGGACATTCGGGTTTTACGGGAACTTTATTGTGGATTGATCCGAAATATAACCTTATTTATATTTTTCTTTCAAACAGAGTGTGTCCATATAGTTATAATAGAAAATTGATTACGGAAAACATTCGTACAAAGATTCAGGATGTAATTTACAGGTCATTTTTACCGAAGGAGACATTTGAATTAATCGATAAAAGAGGTTACGATTAGTAAAGTATTTTGATTTTTAGAGATAAATTATCTTTTATAATTAATATAAAACTACATTATGTTGTAAATTTGCAAATGATATATTGATAAATCCCAAAATTATATAAAGTAATATGATAGAAAAATTTAATAAAAAAATAGCTATTTCCGGATCTTTTAAAAATGATGGGTATCACAATGACCCATATTTAAGGTCACTAATTACAAGTCATGAAAAGATACCAACTAAGATTTATAAATCATCAGCCCTTGGATCAAGGGCTATTACAAACGAAATAGCCTCTATAATTAAGATAAAAGAACTGGAAGGGAAAATGTGTGTATTGGGGCTTGCTGTTGGTTCAGCTCCAAATGAAATTTATAGCGAGTTACGAAGAATGCACAAGGAGGATGGGTTAAGTTTTAAAAATGTTATTGTTTTTGGAGTTGTAGAGTATTATCCTATTTCTTTCGATGCTTTACAAAGCTTTAACCGTAAATTAAGAGATAAGTTTTTTAATCATATCGACATTCTCAAAGAAAATATTAATTATATCGACAGTACAATATCTCAGGAGAAGGTATCTGATTTTTGCATGAATTTTGAGGAAAAAATAGAAAAATTAGGTGGTTTAGATTTTCTTGTTCTTGGAGTTGGAAGTACAGGCCATATTGGACTTAATGAACCGGGTTCTTCTGTTAATTCATTAACACGAATTGT
This sequence comes from uncultured bacterium, assembly GCA_965371855.1. Lineage (GTDB taxonomy): Bacteria > Bacteroidota > Bacteroidia > Bacteroidales > Marinilabiliaceae > JAADEM01. The sequence goes on along the minus strand of CBDUZZ010000033.1, from coordinate 10,868 downwards.
ATCTCTGGATGATATTACACGTACAGCAGTAGCATCCAAATTTTTTGGTAAAGAGAATGTCCCTCGCAAAGCTATCACAATGGGGATAAAAACAATCTTAAATGCCAAACGAATACGAGTCATTACATGGGGTGAAGGGAAAGCTATTGTGCTTGCACGTGCTATTGAAGGGAGATATACCGAAGAGGTGCCGGCATCATTTCTGCAGTTGCACAAAGATGCACGTATCATTATGGATGAGGCAGGTGGCGCTGAACTTACGCGGATTAAAACTCCATGGCTGATTGATTCTGTAAAATGGGATGATGGATTGATTAAAAAAGCCGTAGTTTGGTTATGTCAGAAATTGAATAAACCTATTCTTAAGCTTACTGACAGGGATTACAATGACAATGGAATGGGAGATCTGCTCACAGAAAAAGGTTCTGCATATAAAATAAATATTCATATTTTTAATCAATTGCAACGTACCATAACAGGATGGCCTGGTGGTAAACCAAATGCTGATGATTCTAATCGCCCTGAACGTAAAAATCCTCCAAAAAAGCGTGTGCTTATTTTCTCTCCACATCCCGACGATGATGTAATTTCTATGGGAGGCACACTATTACGACTCGTTGATCAGGGCCATGATGTAAGTATTGCTTATCAGGTTTCCGGTAATTTTGCCGTTTCCGATGCCGATGTATTACGCTACCTTGATTTTGTTAGTGATTATTCCGGAACAATGAGCGAAGAACATAAGATGATCATGGATCAGCATCATAAGATTAGGAAATTTCTGGAGAATAAAAAACTTGATCAGGTTGATCTTCATGAAGTAAGGTTAATAAAAGGATTAATACGAAAAGGCGAAGCAAAAGCGGCATGCCACTTTGCTGGTATAAAAGATGAAAATATTAATTTTCTGAATCTACCGTTTTATGAAACCGGGGGTGTTGAGAAAAAGCCTATAGGAGTTGAAGATGTTAATATTATTATTGATCTGATAAAAAGGATTAAACCACACCAGATTTTTGCAGCAGGTGACCTCTCTGATCCGCACGGAACGCACAGAGTATGTCTTGATGCTATATTCAAGGCCATTGATAAACTGAAAAAAGAATCATGGATGAAAGATTGCTGGGTATGGTTATATCGCGGTGCATGGCACGAGTGGGATATACATCAGATAGAGATGGCTGTACCAATCAGCCCTGATGAACTGTTGCGTAAGCGTACTGCCATATTTAAGCACCAGTCGCAAAAGGATGGAGCCATGTTCCTTGGAGGTGACAGCAGGGAGTTTTGGCAGCGTGCCGAAGACCGTAACAAAGGTACAGCCATAACTTATGATAAACTTGGAATGGCCGAATATGAAGCCTTTGAGGCTTTTGTTAGGTATGAGTTTTTGTAAGTTTAGCTACAACATAGTTTCAACCAGAGCTTTTCTAATTATCTATTCGTTCATTTACTCATTCACTAACCGGGGGATACTCTTTCATTTTAAGTTTATCACCTGTTTCGTCAATAATCATTTTATAGAACTCTTCAGGATATCCGTTGTGTTCGGGGTGTACCGGGTAGCCGTAAGCATTACGTTCAAACACCCCGTTTTTCTCGGGATGCAGGTTGCCATCAAGGTGTTTTACCAGTAAAAAGTTGCCTAATTCCCTCCACTTGTTCACTGTTAATTCTGCCTGGCTGATTGAAAAGTCTGTCAGGTATTTACGTGCAAGTGATGCATTTTTTGCATATAAAGTTTTAGCAGCAGCATCAACAGCGGGTATTAGTTCAAAAAACCTGTTTTCCAGTTCCGACTGAACTTTTTTAATGTCAACAATCATATCACTGTACTGTCTGTATGCACGGTTCGAAACAGTATTGAATACCCAAAAAGCTGATGTGGCTGAATAGGTCAACATATCACCGTTACCCACTTCAATACAATGAGGCACTTTAGTTATGCCGCAATACATAGGCATATATACTGATGAAGCAGCATCATCAATACCGAACCACAGAATTCCACCTATCGGATCAGGTAGCCAGTTGCGCATCTGTGTAACGAATGAGAAACCTGTCTGTTGTGTGGCTATGGCTCTTTCGTTAAGATACTTTTTGCCATCTACCTCCCAGGTAAGTGGTCTCCATCGGTAAGGTAATTTATAAGGACCTGCTCCAACATCAACACTCATATCCAATGGGGTACCTTCAAAATGGTCACGCATCATAGCCATAATATCCTGCTTAGATAGTTTATGGTCAGGTTTAATGTACAATGGCATTCTTTCAGTTGATTCTCCTTTTGCGAAATCAACATATTTGTCCATCCCGGCATTTGCAAGACGGAATGCACTCCAAACACGTGCTTCACAAAAACGTACTGCTCCAAAATCAAGAGGAGCATATGCATCGGCAAAACTGAAATCTCTGTTTTTACCGTTGAAATATCCCATCTCTCGGGCAAAAGAGATAACATCTTTGGAATAGAGGCAATTCTTTTCATCGTTTAATGGGAATGTGGTAATACGAGCCTGATTGGCATGGGCTGAAATATATCCGTCAGGAATTTTAACAGCAACCCAAACAGCCCCTTTGTTCCCATGTCCTTTACCAATCAGATCCATTATCCAGACCTCATTTGGGTCGGCAATAGAGAAAGTTTCTCCCGAACTGTAATAACCGTATTTTTCAACCAGAGCAGCCATTGTTTCAATTGCTTCACGTGCTGTTTTTGCTCTTTGCAATGTGATATAAATCAGGCTGCCGTAGTCCATAATAGCAGTTGTATCTTTCAACTCAGAACGGCCTCCGTATGTTGTTTCACCAATACTTAACTGATGTTCATTTATGTTTCCTATCACGGAGTATGTATGTTCAACCTGTTTTATCTCACCAAGATATTTATTTGAATCCCATTCATAAACTTTAAGCATACTACCTGCCGGGTAATGTTTTGCAGGCCAGTGATAAAGTTCACCATATAATACGTGAGAGTCCGCAGCATAGGAGATCATTGTTGAGCCATCGATGGAGGCTTTTTTTGTTACTAAAATATTTGTACATGCTATTGTGTTGGTGCCAAAAGGTAAAGATAGTAGGGCAATGGCCAGTAGTGTGAGTAAACGGTTCATTTTGTTAGTCTGAATTAATTAATTAATATTTCTGAATTGCTTATTTTAACGACGTAAATATATAAAAATAGATTTATTAAAGTGTTAGTTTCAGATTCGTTTATCTGGTTATTTGTTTATTTGACGATATTTAAAACCTAACAAATATTTAACCGGAAACAAATTCAATAATTATCACATCATCAAATCATCACATCATATAAATATGTTGTAAAACAATCTTTTTTTTAATCGAAAAATATTGAAAACATTCTTTAATATAATACTTTTGCAAAAAATATAGAGAGACTAAAAACATACAAAAATGAAACTGTCACATATTGAACACATTGGTATCGCAGTAGCAAGTCTTGATGAGGCTATACCCTATTATGAAAATGTTTTAGGGTTAAAATGCTATTCAGTAGAGGAGGTAAAAGACCAAAAAGTAAAAACAGCATTTTTCAAAATTGGTCAGACAAAGCTCGAATTATTGGAATCAACGGATCCGGAAGGTCCAATTGGTAAGTATATTGAAAAAAGGGGGCAGGGAGTTCATCATATTGCTTTTGCAGTTAATGATCTCTCATCTGCTTTACCTGAGCTTGAAGAGAAAGGGATAAGATTGATTGATAAAACTCCAAGAAAAGGAGCAGAGGGATTAAATATAGGTTTCCTACATCCTAAATCGACATTTGGAGTATTAACTGAATTATGCGAAGAGCCTAAATAATAGATTTATATGTCAACAAGAGAGAAGTTACAAGAGCTGATTGATCGCCGTAGTAAGGCGCGATTGGGAGGAGGAGAGAAACGTATTGAAAAGCAACACTTACAAGGTAAAATGACAGCTCGTGAGCGTATTGAGTTATTAATGGATGAGGGATCATTCGAAGAGCTTGATATGTTTGTTATGCACCGATGTGTTAATTTTAAGATGGATCAATATAAAGTTCCGGGTGATGGTGTCGTAACAGGTCATGGAACTATTGACGGGCGGGTTGTTTATGTGTATGCTCAGGATTTTACCGTTTTTGGTGGTTCACTTTCTGAAACTATGGCTGCTAAGATATGTAAGGTTATGGATATGGCCATGAAGGTAGGAGCTCCTATAATCGGAATAAATGATTCGGGTGGTGCCAGAATTCAGGAGGGGGTTACTTCTCTTGCCGGCTATGCTGAGATTTTTGAACGTAACATACTTGCGTCCGGTGTTGTTCCACAGATATCTGCCATTTTTGGTCCGTGTGCCGGTGGTGCTGTTTATTCGCCTGCTCTTACTGATTTTGTATTGATGACAGAAGATAATTCCTACATGTTCGTTACCGGTCCAAAGGTAGTGAAAACAGTTACGGGAGAAGATATTTCGGTAGATGATTTGGGTGGCGCTGATGTACATGCTTCTAAATCAGGCGTTGCACATTTCAAAGTTGTGGATGAGGAAGAGGGATTATTACTTATACGTAAATTGGTCTCTTATCTACCCCAAAACAATATGGAGGAAGCACCCTTAATGGAAACAAAGGATTCTATCGACAGGGTGGCCGATGAGTTAAACGATATTGTTCCTGATAACCCCAATCTACCATACGATATTAAAGATGTAATATTTACAATTGCCGATGAAGGTGAATTTCTGGAAGTTCACCGTAATTATGCAAAAAATATTGTGGTTGGTTATTGCCGTTTAGGTGGTATGTCGATTGGTGTGGTAGCCAATCAGCCCAATTATCTGGCCGGTGTTCTTGATTGTAATGCTTCACGTAAGGCAGCCCGTTTTGTACAGATGTGTGATGCCTTTAATATCCCTGTTTTAACACTGGTTGATGTTCCCGGATTCCTTCCGGGATCAGGTCAGGAATATGAAGGTATTATAATCCAGGGAGCAAAACTGATGTTTGCTTATGGCGAGGCTACAGTGCCAAAGGTTACTGTTACTTTGCGAAAATCTTATGGTGGGGCTCATGATGTGATGTCGTGTAAGCAATTACGAGGGGATTTCAATTATGCATGGCCTTCGGCCGAGATTGCCGTTATGGGCGCAAAAGGTGCTATTGAAGTTCTTGAAAGTCGTAACATTAAAAAGATTGAGGATGATAATGAGAAAGCAGAATTTATTGCCGGGAAAGTAGAAGACTATGAAAAAACTTTTGCAAATCCTTATCAGGCTGCTTCATACGGATATATTGATGATGTTATAGAGCCTCGAAATACACGTTTTAGAGTTATAAGGGCATTCCAGACTTTACAGACTAAAAAGCTTTCAAATCCACCTAAAAAACATTCAAACATACCGTTGTAAATTGTTGAATTGTTAAATTTATTAAGTAATTATGATATTTTTAGTTATTGATATTGAAACATGGATTATCACTATTCTCGGGTGGTTAATTGTATTTGCAGCACTTCTCTTTTTGGTAGGAGTATTTCTTTTTATACCGAAAATAATTAAGTGGTCAACGAAAAGAGCTTTGCATAAAAAAGCAAGACAATCAGGTAAAAAGTTGGCAGATGATAGCCTGATGCTTACCGGAGAAATGAATGCTGCAATCTCAATGGCTCTCTTTCTATATTTTAATGAAATTCATGAAGATGAGAGCAATATAATAACCATAAAAGAAGTGAAGAGGCGTTATTCACCATGGAGCTCTAAACTTTATGGTATGAATAATATGAATTTTCCAAGATAAGAGAGTTGAAAGTTCATAAAGTAGAAAGTTTATAAAGATTAATAAAAAAGGATGAAAAAATTTGATTTTACCATACGTGGAAATAAATATAAAGTAGAGATAAAAGAGTTGGAGGGTAATTTTGTAACACTTGATGTTAATGGTACTACATTTGAAGTAGAGATGCATAAGGAAGTGAAAACACCTAAAACGCCTAAACTAGTACGTAAGGAGGTTAAGCGAAAGCCGGGTGAAGGAATGATAAAGAAATCTGAAAAAGGCAATGTTGTTAAGTCACCGTTGCCGGGAAATATTTTTAAGATTAATGTATCGGTAGGGGACAGCGTGAAAAAGGGTGATGTGTTGTTGATCATGGAAGCTATGAAGATGGAGAATAATGTTTTGGCTGAAAAGGACGGCACAATAAAGGAGATCAAGATAAAATTGGGAGATGCCGTTTTGCAAAATGATGTGTTATTGGTTATGGAATGAGTATTCAGTTAACTGTTATCAGTTATTGACTGAAGATTACTGACTAAAAAAATAGTGACCATACCTCTTTTGCCCTTCAATAGTCCATAGTACCTCAAAGGGTCAAAACTAAAATTAAAAAAATGAAGACGATGATAAAAAAATATAAACTTCCCTTTTTACTGTTTGTTGTACTGTTTCTGGGAGCAGGATTTAATGTTTATGCCTCTGCTTTTGAAAGTTTAAAACCCGAAATTTTCGAAAAAGCATTTGAAGGATTAGAGCGTTTCTGGAATTTTACCGGATTTGCCAATGCCCACTATACTCATTTTATCATGATCTCTATTGGGCTGTTCTTTATCTTTTTGGCCATCAGATATGATTATGAACCTCTGTTACTTATTCCTATAGGTGTTGGAATTTTAATAGGGAATGTTCCGTTTCTGGCAGGTAATAAGATTGGATTATACGAAGAGGGTTCGGTATTTAATTATCTTTATTTCGGTGTTCAGCAGGGTATATACCCGCCACTGATATTTTTGGGTATTGGTGCTATGACCGACTTTACTTCTCTTATCTCTAACCCTAAATTGATGATACTGGGAGCTGCAGCACAAGTTGGTATATTTGCTACTTTCTGGGGAGCATCACTTCTGAATTTTGCTCCTGCCGAGTCGGGTGCAATAGCTATTATTGGTGGTGCTGATGGACCAACAGCTATCTTTTTGTCATCCAAACTTGCCCCTCATCTGATGGGAGCAATAGCAATAGCGGCGTACTCATATATGGCTTTGGTGCCGGTTATTCAACCACCCATAATGCGCCTGCTTATCCCTAAAAACGAGAGATTGATTAAGATGAAACCACCACGAGCTGTATCGAAACTTGAAAAAATACTTTTCCCTATTGTAGGATTATTGCTCACCAATTTTATAGCTCCATCAGCATTACCTCTACTCGGAATGTTGTTCTTCGGGAATCTGCTGAAAGAGTCGGGGGTTACTGAGCGGTTGGCTGATACTGCAAGAAATTCGTTAATCAATATTGTTACTATCCTGCTTGGTGTTACTGTTGGGGCATCAACTCAGGCTATGAGATTAGTTATGGATCCGGAAACAGGTGAAATGATAAATAAAGGATTCCTGACACCTGACTCAATAAAAATATTTGCCTTAGGTGCTGCCTCTTTTGTTGTGGCAACTGCAGGAGGCCTAATCTTTGCCCGTATAATGAATCTCTTTCTGAAAGGTGATAAAAAGATTAATCCACTTATCGGAGCTGCCGGAGTATCTGCTGTACCTGATTCTGCCAGAGTTGTTCAGGCGGAAGGACTGAAATGTGACCCAACTAACCATTTGCTGATGCATGCCATGGCACCTAATGTATCGGGTGTAATTGGTTCAGCCGTTGCTGCCGGTATAATGCTGGCATTTTTGACTAATTAATTAGTCACGGGGTGACTCCTAATAAATTTAGTGAGTCACCCCGTGACTTTACAGATACGTTACCACAGCACGGACATAATCACCCGGTAAGTAAAAATGCAAAGTCATCCGATGACTACCAAGTACCGGCAAACAGTCATCCGATGACTACAACAACTACAGCATAAGGGTAAACCTGATATATAAGTATAAGGAAGCTAGAAGGGTTGAGACCAGCATAATGGGGATGCCTACTTTCATGTACTCTACAAACTTCAGTGGGTATTCTGTTTTCTGAGAAAAACCGGCTACTATAATATTGGCTGCAGCACCAATAAGCGTTCCATTGCCACCAAAACATGCCCCTAAGGAAAGAGCCCACCAGAGGGGATCTATATTACCGTGCATAGTGTTTCCAAAACTTTCGATTACCGATATCATTGTGGCAGTGTAAGGTATACTGTTAATAAATGTAGTTGACAGGGCCGACACCCATAATATTAGTTGAGTGGCAAATCCCATTTGCCCGTCTGTTACACTAATCATACGATCGGCAATGAAGTTGATAACACCTGTTTTTTCCAGTCCGCCAACAATAACAAACAAGCCTAAAAAGAAAAATAGTGTGGGCCATTCTACTTCCTTTAAAATTTCTTCGGGATCTTGTTTGGTTACCATCATCATGATAAATCCACCACCAATTGCTATTGATGCAAGGCTTATTTCGTGGTAATGATGGGTAATAAAGGCAAGGATTACTAAAGAAAAAACGGTGAGACTGGTAATAAACAGCTTTTTGTTTTGAATAGTTTTTGACTCGTCAAAAGCCATAATTTTTTTCTCATCGACAATTACAGTAGAGAGTTTTTTATAATAGATTAACCTTAACAAGAAGATGGAAACAACAGATGTAATCAGAACAATAGGTAAATTCACATAGATAAAATCCATAAATCCCAAGTGAGTTGCTCCACCTATCATTATGTTGGGAGGGTCGCCGATAAGGGTTGCAGCACCACCTATGTTTGATAATAGAATTTCTGAAATAAGTATGGGAGTAGGATTTATTTTAATGGTGTCGGCAACAGCAAATGTAAGAGGAACAATTATTAAAACTGTAGTAACATTGTCGAGGAATGCCGAAAGTATTGCTGTTAAAATTGATAATACTACCAGAATTTTCCATGGATTTCCTTTAGTAATTTTAACACCCTTTATGGCTATGTATTCAAAAAGCCCCGATTTTCGCATTATAGCTACTGTAATCATCATTCCGCAAAGCAAACCTACTGTATCAAAGTCGACAAAAGAAATGGCTTCTTTCTGCGTAACAATATGCGATGCCAGAAGTAGAAATGCACCAACCATTGCTGCTATAGCAGTGGGTAGTTTCTCTGTTGTGATAAAGGTAAAAGTGAGCACAAATATCACTATGGAAATAATGATATCTGTAGTGCTTATATTACTTGTTATCAGGTCAACCATGAAAAAAGTAATTTAATAATCAAGCGAAATACATAGTATTTCAATTTGTGTAATCAGGCCAATCAGGGTTTTGCCCTCGACAACCGGTAAGATGGTACTTTTTGTACGATATAGTAAATCTGCAGCATACGACATTGAGTCGTTAGGCGATACACATGGATATTTTTCGTTAATTAACCCAATAGCTTTTTCTTCCAGTATATCTTGTAAATGACTGGTTATTTGATCCAGGTTGGCCATAAAGGAAGTGTTGTAAATTGACTTCATGTAATTTGGAATGGCAGCATTAAGAATATCCTGTTCGGAGATGCAACCTATATATTCACCCAGAGAGTTAACAACCGGAACCGCACTCAATCTTTGCAGCCGCATGGTTCTTATAACCCTTTGTATGGTTGAATTTTCATTAACCGAAGAGATATCTTTATATATATGGTCTTTTACCTTTCTCATTCTACTTCCTCCACAATTATTCTCGAAAGGTTTTCTTCTATTTTATGTAAGTCCTGTATTTCTTTATATATATCTTCAACATCAGTTAATCCGGCCGCAGAGGCATATTGCAATACCGATGGTGTTGGCAGGTTTTGTGCATAGGCATGAATAAACCCCGATAAATATGCGTCGCCATAACCAAGCATATTTACAATCTTTAAATCTTTTGGGCGAACTATGTATGATTTGTCGCGGGTGATAGCAACAACATTTTCAATACGGTGTGTGAAGATTACATACTCTGTATCGGAGGTGTGAGTTAAAATATATCTCCCTGTTTCAAGAAATTGAGCAATTCCGTCAATGGGCTTGCCAAAGAGTTCGTGGTTGCTTCGCATATCCGGGTTAATAAGAAATGGCGAAGACTTCATTATATCTTCAATATAGTTGGGTTGAGTATGGATAATTACTTTCTTTCCGTGTTCCTTTGCTTTTTCAATTAGCGTTTTGTAAATCTCTACAGTAACACCTTTGGGTAGTGATCCTGCAATTATTACCAGACTAACACGGTTTAAGAGGCTCTTATAATTTTCAATGAAGAATTCGATGTCTTCGGTTTGAATTTCCTGACCATAATCGTTTATTTCTGTAAGGGTATTATGCTTTCTGTCAAAAATGGAAATGTTGGTTCGGGTAGAGCCATTCGTGAAAATAAAATTGGTGGTTATTCCAATTTCTCTGATAGCATCGCAAAGCATATGACCGGGATGACCACCGGCAAAACCTGAGGCTATCACTTCGTTCCCAAGAAGTTTTAGGGTATGGGCAATGTTTACACCTTTACCGCCGGGAGCAATCATACTTATTTCTTCATTTTCAAGGCGATGCAGTTTATGTACCTCAAAATCATTGAGAATGAGTATTTTGTCGAGTGCCGGATTGAGAGTTACTGTGAGTATCATCCAGAATCTATCTAATTGGTATGGTAAATAAAATTACCGAAAAAATTTGAATATTACTAATGCATCCGGGTATAAATAGAGTCCGTCCATAAAATCAAGTGCCTGAATGTTATTTATTGACAGGACTAAAGCATTAGGGTTAAGAAGATTAATTCTCTGAACTAAAGAATAAGCAGTAAAAATTTCTGAAGAAAAGTAAGTGCAATTTTGTGTCCCATTCCATATGTTTGTAAGGTCATAGTTAATAATAGCAAGCTCAGCTAATAAATTATAATGAGTATCCGTATGAATACCTAATTGGGGTAAACGAATTGAGTTATTAAATAT
>CBDUZZ010000032.1:0-52946 GCA_965371855.1 uncultured bacterium | reverse complement strand
AAAATATGGAAATATTTTCTATTTTTTGATGCGCGAAAGCCAAGTTGGGTTAAGTATTTTTTGTAGTTCGTTCTTTTCTCTCTCATATTGATAACCTGTTGCTTCATCGATAAGTGCAGTAATACCAATATTAGATAAGCCTAAAAGTAATATTTCACTTGCCCTAGCTAAAGGTAATTGCTGTGTCTTTAATACCTTATTTTCTCTAGCATCCAAATAAACTTTACATAACATTGGAACCTAGTCGAGTAGGTAAAGGGGAATCTCACCCCTAAACCTCTCATCCCGAAGTTTCGGGATACGTGAACCTCTCGATTCATACGGCTCTTATTATGCAGTCAAATTCTTAACTGATAACCTAAAACACAAAAAATCAGAAACTGATTTTGAAAATGCATAATAATGCTTTCTATAAATATTATTTGTCATAGGATGAATATTTTTAATACTTTTACCTGTACTTAAATAAAAACTGATGTTAAAAACAATTTTGCTGGTAGGATTCGGGGGGTTTGCCGGAAGTGTAGCTCGTTATTTTGTATCAAAGCTCAACCTTTCCATTGAATTCTATTCTATCCCGGTAGGTACACTCGCAGTAAATATTGTAGGAAGCTTTATTCTGGGTTTTTTAGTTGGGGTGGCTGATAAAAGTATGTTAATGCCCCATGAGCTTCGCCTTCTGCTTATGGTGGGTTTTTGCGGTGGGTTTACCACATTTTCCTCATTTGCCAACGAAAACTTAATGCTCATGCATAACGGACAGCTCCTGACTTTGTTACTTTATACGGGCATCAGTATATTTTTTGGTTTTATTGCTGTTTATCTCGGTTTCGTTACATCAAATGTGTTGTGAACAGTGAGCTTATAGCTGTTAGCTGTTATTATTATAATTTTTAAAAATCTTACTTTTAAACTTAATCAAATGGAAGATTACAGCGTTTTGAAATTTTACGCCAGTACCACAGATAAGATTAATAAAGAGTTACTGTACGAATACATTGTTTATCTGGCTAAAAAGAAAAACATATCCGGAGTTACGGTTTACCGGGGAGTGATGGGATATGGCCAAAGCAGTAAGCATGTAAACACATCACGTTTTTGGGAACTAGTTGAAAAACTACCGATAGTAATTGAGATGGTTGATAAAACAGAAGTATTAGAAGATTTTTACAAATCAATAGAACCTGAACTGACATCAATGCCCAAAGGATGCATGGTTTATATGGAGCCAATAAAAATAAAAATGCTGAAAAAAGGGAAATAAAGATAACTTCATCAACACTTTAACCAATAATCTCCTTTATCACATAACCCTCTCCAGCATCCACAACCTTCATCTGATATAATTATTACTAAGTTTTTTCTTACTACGAAATTTATTACTTATTTTTTTACTAAACCATTTCATATCATTCTATCAGTTTTATCATAAAATTTGTTGCACAAATCAAATGGTATTATCTTTCAGCATCAGAAAAGCCATACACAAAAGCACATGACTAACATAAAAAATAAACTACACCCAATAATGTTTGTAGGTACCGGATCCGATGTTGGAAAATCAATAATTAATGCAGCTTTTTGCCGTATTTTTTTTCAAAACGGATATCGGCCGGCACCATTTAAAGCACAAAACATGTCATTAAACAGTTATGCCACTCCTGACGGTTTGGAGATAGGAAGGGCACAAGCAGTACAGGCGGAAGCATGTGGCATTGAGTGCAAGGTTGAGATGAATCCAATCTTACTAAAACCCACATCGGATAAAAAATCGCAGGTAGTACTTAACGGCAAACCAATCGGAAACCAATCGGCATCAGAATATTTTTTGAAAACTGACAGAGATATGCTATTTCAACAGGCTATCACTGCATATCAATCACTTGCAAAAACATATAATCCCATTGTTATTGAAGGTGCCGGAAGCATCTCAGAAGTAAACTTATGGGATAAGGACATTACTAACATGCGTATTGCTCTTGAAACAAATGCTGCTACATATTTAATTACCGATATTGACCGTGGCGGAATTTTCGGCAGCGTTTTCGGCACAATCCAGCTATTGCCTCCTAACGAACGAAAATTGATTAAAGGTATTATCATTAATAAATTCAGAGGTGATATAAAACTATTTGAAGAAGGTAAAAAAATACTGGAACAACTTACAGGAATTCCGGTGGTAGGTATTATACCTTATTATCGTGATATTTTTATTGACGATGAAGATTCAGTAACTCTCAGTAAAAAAAGAAACAGCATAAACAAAAACAGAGTAAATATTGCTGTTGTACTGCTAAAACACATGTCAAATTTTACTGATTTTAATATCTTAGAACAGATACCTGAGGTTCAACTTTTTTACACCCACGATGAAGATGACATCTTAAATGCGGATATTATTATTATTCCCGGTTCAAAAAACACTATTGCCGACTTACTGCATTTACGAAAATCCGGCCTGGCTAAAGCAATTCTTACAGCGCACAAAAATGGCAAGTCAGTGTATGGCATTTGCGGTGGATACCAAATGATAGGAATAGAAATTAACGACCCCCAACATGTTGAAGGAGATATAGAATCAATATCGGGATTGGGAATATTGCCTGTTAAAACCACTCTTACTCAGGAAAAAACTACTGAGCAATGTCAGTTTCGTTATTTGCAGGGTACAGACATTTGCCGGGGATATGAGATACACATGGGTGATACTATAACGGAATCATCATCTCCGGTATGCATTATCGGCAACAAAAAGCACGATGGATATTTTTCAAACGAAAAAACCTGGGGTACATATATTCATGGCATTTTTGACAACATACCGGTTATTCATAGCATCATCAAAATCCGTGGTGACAAAGAAATAACTACATTTAATATCAATGAATTCAGAGAATTGCAATACAATAAACTGGCAGATTTGGTTAGAAACAATTCCGATATGGAATATATTTATAAAACACTTATAAAATGATTCACGGACACGGAAACGATTTATACAAATACAACAACATAATAGCTGACTTCAGTTCCAATATATGGTACAAAGGTTTCTCTGCCGGGTTATCAGAGTATCTGAAAAACAACATAAACAGAATAACTCACTACCCTGAACCCGATGCAAAAAAGTTAGCAGTTAAAATAGCAAAACTGCATAATATATCTGAACATAACATACTTGTTACTAACGGAGCTACCGAAGCATTTTATCTTTTAGCACAACTGTTTTCAAATTGTGAAAGCTCCATTTTTTATCCTGCTTTTGCAGAATACGAAGACGCTTGCAAAACATTCAAGCACAGATTAGTTTTCCACAACATCAAAGAGATTGAGAAAGTTACATTCGCCCATACACAATCGTTGATTTGGATTGGGAATCCTAATAATCCTGACGGCACACAATTCAAACAACATCAAATACAGAATTTATGTAAGAAATATCCCAACTCTGTTTTTGTTACAGATGAGGCTTACATAGAGTTATGTGCAGGTGCTGAATCATCAATAGAAATAACAGACACCTGTGAAAACTTAATTATAGTCCGGTCTTTCACCAAAGCATTTGCCATACCGGGAATCAGGTTAGGATATCTAATAGCGGAAAAAAATATTATCAATAATCTCAGAAAAATAAAGATGCCCTGGAGCGTTAACGAAATAGCCATCCGGGCAGGCCTCTATATCACAAAACATTACAATGAGCTATTGCCGAATAAAGAGTCTTTACTGCATGAGAGTGCTACTCTGCAAAATCAATTGGCAGAGATTCCGGGGTTAAAGATTACCCCAACAAATTGCAACTATATATTGATAAAATTAGAAAAAGGTAATGCAGCACATTTAAAACAATTCCTTACTAACAGGTATAAACTGCTAATTCGTGATGCTTCGAACTTTCGCGGACTTGATTCGTCATATTTTCGTATTGCCGTACAAACACCACAAAACAATAAACTTCTTATTCAGGGAATAAAAGAGTGGTTAAATAATATCAATAATGAATGAATTTTCAAATGCTGTAATTCCATTGATAATCGGCATCCTTCTTGATACGCTACTGGGCGACCCCCGCTGGCTTCCTCACCCTATACGACTGTTTGGCCGAACGATAACTCTATTCGAAAAGCATCTTAACTCCGGTATAAATTTAAAACTAAAAGGATTAATTACCACACTAATTTTAACTACCACTACGTTCAGCATTTTCTTTTTAATTCTTATTAAGCTACAACATATTGATTATGCTTACATGATATTCTCCGGCTTGTTTGTTTTTTATGGACTGGCAAACAGAAGCCTTATCACAGAGGCTTTAAAAGTGAAACGAACTCTCTCGACCAGTGGATTAACAGCAGGACGTAAACAGTTAAGTTATATAGTAGGACGCGACACAGAGAAGTTATCTGAAAATCAGATAAGAACTGCTGTTCTGGAAACACTTGCAGAAAACTTAAGCGATGGTGTTATTGCACCTCTGTTTTACTATGCCATTGGGGGTGTACCACTAATGATGACATATAAAATGGTAAACACTCTCGACTCGATGATTGGATATAAAAACAGACGATACAAGAATTTTGGTTTTGCTGCCGCTAAACTTGACGATATTCTAAATTTCATTCCTGCACGCATTACTGCTTTGCTAATGGTTACTATTACACTTAGCAAAAGAGGTTTCAAATTCATTTTCAAATATGGCAACAAACACTCAAGCCCTAATGCCGGTTATCCGGAAGCTGCTCTGGCAGGAATACTAAACTGCCGTTTTGGAGGCCCGAACATTTATCACAATAAGATTGTAGAAAAACCCTACATAGGAACAGACAACAGAGAAATTACCAGCAAGGACATAAACAAATCTTGCGTTATAAATTTTGTAACAACTATAAGTTTTATAATAATTTACATACTCATTATATACGCTATAATATTCAGTTAGCAAATAATTTCGATAGGCATCGTGCAAAAAATAAATTGAGAATTGTGTGATATTTTTCCAATTCTGCGAATAATGTAATAAATGATTAAAAATTCTAATGTGGAAAAGGAAAAATTCGTACAGATTATCACAGCAAATCAGAATCTAATTTACAAGATTTGCAATTCTTATTGTTCCGACCAAGAAATTAAAAAGGATTTGGAGCAAGAGATATTAATGCAGCTGTGGCAATCATTCAAGAGGTTTGATGGACGTGTCAAAATTACTACTTGGATGTATAAAATTGCATTAAATACTGCAATTTCATATTATAGAAAAAACAGTAAGCAAAGTGTTAGAAAAGTAGATATTGATACGTCTATAATTTCCATTCCTGATATTGAATATGATTATCAAATTGATGAAAAGATTTCGGTTCTTTATAAAATAATTGAGCGTCAAAGTAAAATGGATAAAGCTCTTGTTCTATTGTACCTGGATAATCAAAAACATAGCGAGATTTCCGCAATTCTTGGAATATCAGAATCAAATGTAGCTACAAAGATTAATAGAATTAAAAAATCCTTAAAAAAACAGATTAGTAACTATTAAAATTCAAAATCATGGAAATAGACGATTTACAACAAGCGTGGGCTCAATACGATAAAAAGTTAAATGAGAACTTAAAACTTAATGAACAATTATTAAGAACGATGAATCTGGATAAGTCAAAAAAAGAGATGAATGCACCTTTTGCTTATGAGTTAGTGTCTTTAATAATTGGAGGTATCTTTATGATTTTTATTATTGCAACTACTTATAAATATGCCAATAGAATAGAGCTACTCACTTCTGGAATATTAACATCAATGATTTTTACTTTGGCATTAATTGGAGCCTATAAAAAGTTAAAGATATTATCTAACATTGATTATTATAAAGCACCTATCGTAGATTTGCAAAAGTCTTTAATGAAATTTGATACATTATACTTGAAGTGTAAGAAAATTGAATTCATATTGTTTCCAGTGTTTTTTATTGTTGCCGCACCAATTTTAACAATGGGTTTAAGAGGATTTGATATTTTAGAACATTGGGACAGGTACTCAATTGCATTTGTAGGTGCAATGGCATTATTTTATCCAATTATTATATGGATTTACAAGCACTGGTATTCAAATAAGCTTAGAAATGTAAATGATTTTATGGACGAATTAAATAAATTTGAACTTGAATAATAAAATTGTTTGCTGCCACATGGTATAGTGCATGTGGGTTTTAGTGGTTTCCGAAGGTTTGTGGCTCGTAAAAAGGAACAGTATAAATTGATAGGAAATCGCCTCGTAATCCCGCACGACACCATACCAAAAACCGATAGGTCAAACAGGGAAAACAACAAAATCACCATAATCAATTTTCAACCGGAATGCATCAGGCGGTTGAATGTTATTCAGTATAGAGTGAAAAGCATGGATAACACCGGCATGAGTAACAATCAGAATATTGCCTGTTGAGTGCTTTTTTTTCAAATCAGCAAGAAAACCTTCTACCCTGCCAATCAGATTCATATATGATTCGCCTCCGGGACATGGTGTATTAACATAATCGTTAAACCATAATTTCGCTTCTCTCGTTTTGCTAATTTCATCCCAATATTTCATTTCCCACTCTCCGAAATCAAGTTCTTTAAGTCTGTGATCCTGCTCTGCACGAATTCCAGCAGGGGCAACGGCCTTAACCAGATTAACACAGCGAGTAAGCGGGCTTGAATAGATACGGCTGAAAGTAATGTTTTTCAATTTGTCTGCAACATAATTCATTTCTGAATCAAAGGTATCTTTCAACTTAACATCAGTTTGCCCGTAACAGATACCCGGGGTACAATCGACACTGGTATGCCTTAATAAATAGAGTGTCATATCCATGATACTGATATCAAAACTGCCAAATAGACACCGATTTCGGAAAGCTGCTGCAGAGTACCCAAAATATCTCCTGTATATCCATCAATATGTTTATGAATATAATACCTGAACCAGATAAAAATTATCAACAAGAAAAAAACTACCGGAATAATCAGAACAGGTGAAACAAACACCAGAGGTAACATCCCCAAAAACAGGGCAATAACAAGAGTTGTGAGCGAACTTTTCTGACCAATAGGTTTTGATTTACTTGTGTCTGTTTCTGAAACATAAGTTGAACTAAAGATCAGAATAACCGGGTTTACACGACTAACGGCATGGGCGACTATCATAACAATGGGAATTTGAGCTATGCTCATTTCAGAAAGTAACAAGAACTTTGTTAATAACAACATAACCAAACCTACTGCTCCATACGTACCAATGCGGCTGTCTTTCATTATTGACAAAATACGATCTTTGGTATAACCTCCGCCAAAACCGTCACAAAAATCGGCCAAAGCATCTTCGTGAAATGCCCCGGTAAGAAGTATCTGAAGGATTATACTTGCAACAATTGCAATATCTTTAGGCAATATCAGAGACACCCCTAAAAATACCAATGCACCAAAACTACCAACTATAATCCCGACAAGCGGAAAATACCTCGTAGCTTTATTAAGGTTCTCAGGCGAATAACCTGTGCTTTTGGGCACCGGTATTCGAGTGTAAAACATCAGTGCTGTAAAAAATATTTTAAGTTCGTTTCTCAAATTTTTGGGTTTATCGTATCAATAACAGAGAATAAAGTTAATCTTTATTTGAAACACCTGCATCATCAAAACTAGCCATTTCGTTAAGAAACAGAACAGCAGACTGTATTAGCGGATATGTAACAACCGCTCCTGTACCTTCACCCAATCGCATTTTCAAATCAACTAAAGCCTCTACATTCAAATATTCAAGCATATATGTATGAGCTTTTTCTTGTGAATAGTGACAAAAGATACAATTTTCAATAACTGTGTTATCCATTTTATATGCAGCCAGCAGTGCCGCGGTGGTAATAAAACCGTCAACAAGAGTAGTCATGCCATGCTTTTTTGCTTGTAACATAGCACCTGTCATCATAGCAATTTCAAAACCTCCATAAGTAGCAAGTATTTCAACCGGATCGCTAATGTCATATTTTGCTGCCGCTACTTTTAGTATCTCAATTTTTCTTTTTAATCCCTCATCATCATGACCTGTACCACGCCCAGTGCAATCTTCAATTGGCAAACCTGTATATTTGTTTAACAGTAACGAAGCCGATGAAGTATTCCCAATACCCATCTCTCCGAAACTGATGATATTGCAACCGGTATTATACTCATTATCAACAATACCCCTACCTTTTTCAATGGCCTTACTACAAAGCTCCACCGTCATTGCCGGCTCTTTAAGTATATTTTTAGTTCCCCGTCCCAGTTTTGCTTTTATTAATACTGATGCATCCTGAAAATCAAAATCAACACCGGCATCCACAACCTTCAGGTTAATATTATGTTGGCTACAAAATACATTAATAGCTGCACCTCCATTCATAAAGTTCAATACCATTTGAGCCGTTACTTCCTTCGGAAAGGAACTTACTCCTTCGTCAGCCAAACCATGATCTCCGGCAAAAACAATATGAGCCGGATTTTTTAACTCAGGAGACAAGGTGTTTTGATTAAGCCCTAATTTCAGCGCTATTTGCTCCAGTTTACCAAGCGAACCTAACGGCTTGGTTTTCATATCTATTTTTCGTTGTAATTGTTCTTGTAGTTTCATATATGTATAATTTATTAACCGCGAATTACACTGATTAACACAAATTATTTTATGCTTATTACTTCAAAACTCAATTCCCTCTCTGCCCAATATCCCCTCATTAAAAGGGTGCTTAATTGCATTTATCTCACTCACATAATCTGCAAGCGCTATAATTTTTTCAGTAGCTCCCCTGCCTGTCATTACCAGTTCCAATCCCTGTGGTTTATGCCGAATAAAATTAATAAGAGTATCTTCTTTAAGAAAACCGTCTCGCACCGAAATTAAAATCTCATCAAGAAGCAACATATCGAAATTATCATCATGTATTACTTCATCTATATTTTTTAGGGAATTATGAGTCAGTTCCGACTGTTCTTCGGAACTAACACGACTATTGAAAGTAGGATGTTGACTGGTACCGATAATAATTTTCGCTCCAAGTTTTTTCAAAATATCAACTTCAGTATTTACGTATGTTCCTTCTGCTTTGTTAAAATTAGCATAGCACACTTTTAAACCATGCCCTATTGCACGCAACGACAATCCAACGGTAGCTGTTGTTTTTCCTTTACCATCACCGGTATATATATGTATCAGTCCCTTTTCCATGCGATTATATTTCTTTATTATTGACAATATCCATTATTTAACAACCCATTTCTTATTCCTTATCCTCTATATACCTTATGTATTATCTGTTCAAGAGTTTTAACAAAGGACAATACCGTTGGTGAACAAGCGATATCGGAATCGATTATAAAAATCTTCTTATTAACAGTTGCACTTAACTCCTTATAACTTTCCCATATTAATTTTTCATTATCTCCCACAATTCCCATAGTTGCAATACATATAACATCCGGATTTCGCCTTAGTACACTCTCACGTGACATTGTTCCCATTTTTAAGTCAAAAGCTATATTCTCACATCCGACAAAAGTTATATAATCATCCATAAAGGTGTTTTTTATAACTGTGTAAATGGGAACTGCACCTATTTGAAAAAAGAATTTTAGTTTTAGTTTTCTTATCGGTATCAACTTACAAATACTATCCAGTTTGGCACGAGAATTAGAGACAATACTTTTTGCTACGTGTTCTCTTCCCAATATTTTTCCCATCTTAATAAAATCGCCACAGATCTCATCATACGACTTTGGGTTTAAAAACTTATAAACTTTAATCCCCTCTTTCTTCAAAGATTCTATATAACTAACTTTAGTCAATCCTCCGGCAAAAACAACATCGGGCTTTAAAAGTAAAACCTTTTCCATGTTTATTTGAACTGCACTTCCAATTATCAAATCTCTATTTTGTTTTGATATTTCGCAATATGAAGTTGCACCAACAATATTATCTGTCATGCCCAACTCTACAAGTTCTTTTGTCAACGATGGCACAAGCGATATAACTCTCAACCCTTTTGTTGAGCATTGCCTCTTTTGCCTTTGATAATTACAAGAGACAACCATCAAACCAACTAGCAACAATACCAATACTCTATTCATTTTCTGTTAAATATTTGCAGATAGTATTATTAAAATCGATTCAATTTTGCTTCTTTCCCCTTTTCCCTCCCAGAGGTCATTCCTTCAAGTTTTAATTTCAACAGCAATTCCAGACACCATCAGATAAACCTTATTGGCTAAAAAAGCAATATGTTGATTCATAAATCCCTGTAAATCGGTAAACTTACGTGACACTTCATTTTCGGGGTGAATGCTCATGCCCAACTCATTACTTACCACAAACAACGTAAAATCTTGTTTAATAAATTTATCCCAGATAACTTTAGCTTCGCTTAACGATTTCTCCATATCATATTCTTTATCATGGAAAATATTTGTAAGCCATAACGTAATACAATCAAGTACAACGGTTTTACCGGAAAGGTTAAGTGCATTTATATCTTTCGCCTCTTCAACAGTTGTCCATTGAGGCCCTCTTTCTTCCCGATGCCGTTCTACTCTCTGCTTAAAGTCATCATCCCAAATACGTGCAGTAGCGAGATATACAGGGTTATCACATTCCTGTTCTGCAAGTACTTGTGCAAAACTACTTTTACCTGAACGAGTTCCGCCTGTTATAAACGTAATATTAACCATTAAAACTATTTAACATTCAACATCATAAATGGTGAAATGCCGGTTTTGTACTCTTTAACAAAAGTTCCGTCAGTCTTATATGTTCTCATTAATCCTCCTGCTGTTGTACTTTCAGAGATAAAACAGACAACATTATCAGTAGAAGGATCCACCGCCAAACCATTAATACTGCTAACATCTGATATAAAAGGAGTTCCTTCAAACTTCATTGAAGCTACATCAAACACTTCAATAGATCCTTTCAGATTCCAGTTGGCATCATAACTTGAAGTCATTACATAAAGTTTAGTCTGGTCATTATTAAATGAAAGAATATTAGCATAAGCACCTGCAATGCCATCTTTTTTATATAGTTCCAATGTATTATCATTAGTATTGATATGTCCTATTCCGGTTTCAGTTGAGAAATCGCTGTATGTACTAATTAAAGAAACATAGAGATTGTCATTTTTATCTTTAATAAGATATGAACTAACCGCAGGAGTAACGATATACGAAATCTTATCATCATTAAGATTAATAACAGCAACACTATCTTTATAATTCAACGCTGCATAAAGGTTACCATGTGCAATAGCCAAACCTTCAGGGCCACCGGGCAAAGAGATTGTACCTTCAACTTTCTTAGTAGAAAGATTAAATTTTGTGATATACGAGATACTTTCATCAGACCATATATCCCCACCCCAACATGATATGTAAAGAGTATTCCCGTCAGCCACACAATAGCGAGGCTTAACTAAGTTATCAGAAGTAACTCCGTTAGCCATTTGTTCAAAAGTTTTTGCATCTACCCAAAAAATTTGGTCAGCGTTATTTCCCATAAAATACACTTCATCATTTACCTGATAAGCATATTGAGAATTAGAGGTCATAGGCACACTGTTTACAGTTTCATAATGCCTATTCGTGACTGTGTCCTTTTCTGTATCGAACAGTGAAACACTACCCTTGTCTCCTGAGTAACTTCCATAATTAATAATGTAATTCGTTCCTTTTCCGGCATCTGGGTTTACAGGACTTTCAGGGTCACATGAGGTAAATGTAACAATCAGGCTTAAAGCCATAAATAACAATAGTCTTGTTTTCATAATTCAAATTTATTTTATTGATAATTAATTAAAATAATACGATATACTTCCTTTAAAATTAGTTCCGGGCATGGCATAATTCCACGAGGAGTTATAGTTAACATTAAAAATATTGTTAACAAATAACATCATCTTCAACTTATGATTCTCATTCAGCCTAAACATATAATTAACAGAGAGATTGGTTAAAGCGTATCCATCAAGAATATTGTTTGGTTCTTCGTTTGTATATTGCCACGATACTCCGTTAACATCTAAAGAGAAACCAACCTTACGGTAATTCAATTGCGAATAAAAAACAGCTGCATGAAAAGGCACATACTCCAACTGCCTGTATAATGCTGCTGTAATATTTCTGGACTCCACTCTTTCGGCACTGTTAAGTGTATAATTCACACCAAACAACAGTTTATACTTATTGATTTCAATTTTAATATCGGACTGTAATTCTACACCTTTACTTATCACATTCTGAACATTTTCAGCAGTCCAGTATGCTCCTGCATTCTTCCACAGAAGCCAGTCTTTCACATCCATATAAAAAGCATTTACCAACACCTTTGCTTCAACGTTATTGCCATAGTAACTATACTTTGCTCCAAGTTCATAATTTATACCATCTTCAGGTAACAAATCTGGATTTCCACCCGGCACCCAAAAACGATCATTAAACGTAGGAACCCTGTAACTTTTTGATATATTTCCGGTTAAGTTTAAGCCGGAAGTTGTCTTTGATAAAACAACACAGGAAACTCCGAATGCCGGAGTAAAAGGAACAGTAAAATCGGTTACAAAGCCTTTACGCAAATTCAGGCTAAGTTTCAATTTATTAAAAAAAGTATGCATATACGATGCATAAATATCTGTTTGATATTGCAATACATCGTTTACCTTATAGGCATAAACATTAGGCGAAATAATCTCTGTTTTAAAACCTGCTTTCATCATCCCGTTGATAATAAGAGGAAATTCAAGATTACCCTCTGTAATAAAACGATTTGTTTGAATAGGCTGATCAACATTGTTATTATAAACAGAATTATCGATAACATATCCGGCACCAATAAATTTTTTAAGAGCCTTGCGATTGTTTCGATAAAAACTCCATATACGCAGATTCTTGTCTTCCAGCTCCTCCTTCATATCCGGATTATTCAGGTTCGTTGCCATATTTTGCTGAATCTGATGCCAGTCATCTTCGAGCCAAAGCATAAACCGAAAATACTCATGAGATCTGAATTTATATCCAAACTCTTGCATAAACCCCATGTTATTTATTGCGGCATTACGCTGAGTATCTTTTATCTGTACAAATTCACCGATATCAAAATCCTTGGTCTGTGGATGAAGAAAAGTAAAGTTGTTTCTTTTATAAAAATAGTATGCTTTAGAGACTGATTCAAATTTACCATTACCGGCATATACTTTTACTCCATAAAATTGTTCGCCAAAAGATCCTAAAGAGATGCGACAATCGGTCTTTACTCCGTCAACCCATTTTTCAGCAGTGCTTAAATTCAAACTACCGCCTATACTTCCCGAACCATTTACAACACTGGCACTACCATACTGCAAGGCAATATTTTCGAAAAAATAGACCGGTATATTTGAAAGATTTGAACTACCCAGCGTTAACGAGTTTAAATTTATCCCCCCTACATTTATAGATGTATGATTAGGTGATGTGCCTCTTAACCGGATAGTTGTAAGTGAACCCGCATTGGCTTTTAACGGAATGGCAGCAAACCGGCTCAGTAGCTGTTCCAGATTGGCATCTTCCATCATCGATATAGCCTCGTGATTAATAACTGCTATTTTCGCGCCAACCTGATAACGTTTAACCTGCTTTACAACTACAACCTCTTTCAGTTTAACCGTATCCTCAATACTTACCTGTGCATGAACAACTTCAGTTAACCCCACAACATAAACCATTAATACAATTAATAGCTGTACATTATAACGAAAAAAGGAAACTACCGGAAAACTTGTATTAATCTGTTTCATAATTCCATAAAACCTTTTCCCCGAGGCCTGTTATTGAATTTATAATTAATAACTATGGTAGGTCTTCTGGCTTACCTAACTTTCTCAGGCCTTCCCGTCCGTCAGCTGACGGACAGTGGCGAGGGATTGAGAAAGCTTTTAATTAGGCTTACAGCTACGGGTATAGCTCCGGATTCTCACCGGATTCCCTTTTCATTCTGAACATTAAAAATATTCGGAATACCAAAGTGGCTACAAATATACAGTAACATTTGGAAAGAAAAAATTAGGCTAACCTGAAATATTGCCAGACTTTCTTATTTTCTTTTAACTTTGAAAATGAATTTGCTTTAAATAGTAAAAGCCACAAGTTGCAAACTTGCGGCAGCAAGAAGCTGCTCAACGCTCAAATGTCATGTTCACATAACGATTTGAGGTTACAAACCTTCGATCATGCGTCAGTTGACGGATATCGAAGCGTTGACGTTAATGGCACGGATTGCAAATCCGCGCCAGCTTGTGGAGTTTTGTGAATATCATTTGTTAAAAATTCAATAATGCTTTCAGTTTTTTGTATCCACTTCGACTAATTTTCAACTTGTGATTATCAGATATTATGGCGAGATAAGTGTCTTTATCGTATGGTTCGAGCCTCTGAATATGGTTTACATTGACAATATATGACCGATGTGTCCTCACAAACTCTTTTTTTGGCAGATGTTGTTCATAATACTTCATAGTTTTAGACTTGAGGTATCTGCCATTGTTAGTATAAATCATCACATAATCATCCTGGGCTTCGAGATATAAAATTTCATTCAATGCAATAACCTCCAGCTTTGATCCTCTCTTCACAACTATACGATCCACTTTAGTATCTATCTGCTGTTTTACATCTTCAAGAGTTGATTTATTAATTCTCTCTCCAACATTACATTGGGCAACAACTTTTTTCAAAGCTGCATTAAAGCGTTCCAGAGAAAATGGCTTTAGCAGGTAATCAATTGCATTTAACTCAAATGCTTTAAGTGCATACTGGTCATAAGCCGTTGTAAAGATAACATGTGGAGGATTATCTAATACTTCTAAAAGTTCCAACCCGGTTACTTTTGGCATTTGAATATCCAAAAAAAGAATATCCGGTTTCAATTGCTGCAACTCCTTTAATGCTTCAAAACCATTATCGCATTCACCTATCACTTTAATGTTGCCAAATGATTCTAAATAGGCTCTTATAATTTGTCTTGCCGGTAGTTCATCATCAACTATTAAAGCAGTAAGCATTTTTTTCATATTTTTCATTCAACACTCCGTTGATTTTTTTTTGATTTATTGAGAATAAACATATTGAAATCCCATCTTGATACTTGATACTAAAATCTAGCAATCTGTTATTATTATTGAGTATCCTGAGGCAGCAATACGGTTATTTCGTAAAATCCATTTTCTTTCACAATCTTAATCAGGTCATCTCGATTATACATTATTAACAACCTGTCTGATACATTTTTCAAACCAACACTTTCACCCTTTTGGGATTTTATTTCATCATCATAATTATTAATGATCGACACTTCTAAGAAACCATTCACTACTTTGCAAAAGGTGCGAATATTTACCGATTCGATACTCTCATACACGCCATGTTTAACCGCATTTTCATATAATGGTTGTAAAATCATTACCGGTAGGATCATGTCATTACACTCATCAGAAATAAAATATTCACAATACAGCTTGTCACCAAAACGCACTTTTTCAATTTCCAGATATCGTGAAATATTTCTCATCTCTTCTTGTAAAGAGATGAGCATATGTTCATTCTTATTTAATGAATATCGTAAAAAATCGCTTAGTTTATTCACCATTTCCCGTGCCGCATCAGGATCACTAATTGTTAATGCATTCACAGAATTTAAACTATTAAACAAAAAATGAGGATTCAATTGAGTCTTTAAAGCTTTTAATTCGGTATCACGTAATAAAGAGTTCATCCTCTCTTCATTTTGAATCTGTTCCTGTAAGTTTTGCTGAAACACAAACAGATAATACACCATAACAAAAACCATAAACATCAATCCCCCAACTATAGACCTAATAATCAGTGGGATTCTGTCTTCTAATAAAAGTTCCTCCCCACTCCTTATAAACAACCCTTTTAAAGCGTCTCCTATAAACAGCCAAATTGAAACATACACCAAACCCATAAAAAAGTATTGCAAAATAAATATCCCCCAACTTTTACCGGTATTGCCAAAATAGACTACCGAATACCAGATGCCCAGTCCCATTAGCATCATTAATCCATTATACACCAACGCATCAACAACTGCATTAAAAAAAGAGAGATCAGTTACAATATGGATAATTCCCCAATGCGTAAATGCAACGATAAGCCAGGCTGTAAAATAAATTAGCAAGGTTTTATAATACGAAAGAATGGGATGATTCATCTGTTTATATTATAATCAATTTGTGCTGTAAAAACAGCTATCGAAGAGATGAACTGTTTTAAATGCTTCGTAATTCGCCACCACCAAAAATGGTAATTCCTTTTATGAGTAATGTTTTCCCATCAGATATGCTTTCTTTCAGGAATACTCGTTTATCGGTAAATCCTCCAAAGATTGAAACCACCTCTACTTTCACATTCCAATCACGAGGAACCATTAATTTAAAGCCTCCAAAAATAGCAATAATATCTATTACTGCACCCGTATCAGCCAATTTCGAATTGGCAAAACTCATCTCTCCTCCACCAAAAATACAGGTTATTTTTCCTCCTTTAAAATTTTCAGACTCTACATTGCTGGTACTACCACCAAATACATTTAACTCATCAATCACATCATTGTTATCAACATTTATTCCCGGCAATTTAGAGTAATTCTTTCTGCGAAAGATAAATAATATACCTCCAAAAATGAGCAGGACAGGCCAATACTTTAAGACATCTGATGAAGAGAATTCAGGCAGCAAGTCAGGAAGAAGAAAAAAGATTCCAATGAGCAGTAACATTGTTCCTGCAAAATACTCTCTTTTAATATAATTTACTACTGCAACAGCAATAAGTATCATAGGCCAGCTCAATATAACATCATAAATATTGGGAGTAATATAACCCAATTTACCGGCTAACAATACGCTTCCTGCAAATACCAATACAACGCCTAAACCAAATCGGCTATTGTGTTTTTGTGATCTCATCTCATGTGTTTTCATTGTAATTAGTTTTTAATTTAGATCAAATATATAGATGATAAACTATTTTTAAAAACACTTTTCGGCGAGTGACAGTATTATGCCTGTAAATAACGAATAATGGCTTATTAGAAATGTAAGGTAATGGCACGGATTGCAAATCCGCGCCAGCTAGTGCAAATCCGCGCCAGCTAGTGGGAGCAGACGGCAGTATTCTGTGTAGTATGGAATGCGAACTAAGATCTATTCAACGTTTTCGCAGAAACAAGAAAAATGGCAGGTCTGTTTGACAGTGGATTTTTTTGCGTAATGACAACCGTATCATACACAGATTCAATATGTTTATAGTTAAGTACATCGTCAGGTGTTCCTGATGTATGAATACTCCCACTGTTCATCATCACAAGGCTATTGCAATATTCACCGGCAAGATTCAGGTCGTGGATAATCATTAAAATCGTTAAACCATACTCTTCATTCAATTGCTGAATAAGATTAAGAACCTGTACCTGATGAGAAATATCAAGATGTGAGGTTGGCTCATCAAGCAGAAGAAGTTCAGGTTCTTGTGCAAGAGCCCTTGCTATAGCTGCCATTTGTTGTTCACCGCCACTTAATTCACTCATCAGCTTATCCTTGTATTTATATACTCCTGTAAGTTTCATGTACTTTTCTGCCAGTTCACAATCAACTTCCCTGTCGAACAGGTGAAAAGATTTTTTGTATGGTAACCGGCCCATCAACACATAATCTTCAACACAAACATCAGCAGCCTCTATATTTTGAGTAACGATAGCCATTTTTTGAGCTTTTGTATTGGAAGACATTCCTGACGTATTTATTCCATTTAGATATATCTTCCCGCTCTTTACCGATAGCTCACCGGTAATAGCCTTGAAAAGTGTTGTTTTACCTGACCCATTGGGACCGATAATTCCCATAAATAAACCTTTGGAAATCTCAATGCTTATCTCTTTCAGCATAAAACTACCGGGGTAACCACATACAAGATTTTCTATTTTTAACAACGAACACATATGAGAATTATGAATTACGAATTATGAATTACGAATTATGAATTATGCCTTTACAAACTTTATGAACCTGTCTGCCGACAGGCAGGCTTTCTACTTTATAAACTCTTTTTCTGACTTAACACAACGATAAACACAGTACCTCCAATTATTCCGGTAATCACACCGATGGGCAACTCATTAGGAGCAATTATAATACGGGCAATAATATCGCTCAAAACAACAAAAACCCCACCACCGAGAAACGATGTAATCAACAAAACCCTAAAATCAGAACCCACAACCATACGCATAAGGTGAGGAATAACCAAACCTACAAAACCTATAACTCCGGCAACTGCAACACTTACACCTGTCATTAACGATGCAATAATAAACAGCACACGTATTGCCAAACCGGTATTTATTCCAAGATGTTTAGCATTAGATTCCCCAAGCCGGAGTGCATTCAATGAATTGGCAAACAGGTAGGACGCTACCAGACCTGTAACAGATGTGAAAAACACTATTTTAATAAGCATCATATTCGTTTCATCAAGCGAACCCATAACCCAAAAAATTATACTTTGTAAGTTTTGAGTTGTTGTAGTAGCCATTAAAAACATCATTGCCGATGATGCAATAAAACTGACCATCACTCCAAGAAGCAACATCTTATTGACATTAATACTGTATTTGCCCAGCGAAAGAGAATATACAAAAAAGATAGTAACCATAGACCCAATAAACCCGGCCACAGGCAACATATAAGCCCCCAATGACATATTCAAACCAAAAACAATAGTAACAGCTACAGCCAGCGATGCTCCCCCGGATATACCAAGAGTGTAAGGCTCGACAAGAGGATTACGGTATATCCCTTGTAATAATACTCCTGCAAGACTCAATGCCCCACCAACAGATAAGCCTAATATAATCCTTGGTAACCGTATCCTGCTTAGAATAGTGTATTCAATTCCCGTTTTATCACTAAAGAACTTAATTAGTTCCGGCATAGAAAAATCAATCTCACCTGCCATTAATGCTAACAGTACACTGCCTGCCAGTAGAAAAACCAGCACCAATACCGAGATCATCCATTTTATGTATTTCTTCTGCATATAAAATAAGCCTCCCTCATTCATTAATAAGTTTTACTATCTCCTCAAATGCTATTACAAAATTAAGAACTGTAGGCACACAGGCAACTTGTGAATCGATAATATACACTTTCTTTTTTTTTGCAGCACTCATCTCCGAAAAACTCTCCCACAACTCTTTTTCCTGATCACCTACAATTCCCATCGTAGCTATTAAAATTACATCCGGGTTACGATTTAAAATGGTTTCTCTCGAAATAGTTCCTTTAGCAAATCCTTGTGTAATATTTTCACATCCGGCAAATTCTATGTAATCGGCCATAAAAGTATTTGGAATAACAGCAAAAATAGGATTAACACCTATTTGAATAAAGACCTTTTGTTTTGGATAAGATTGAGATACAATATTTTTTAAACTATCAATTTTACTCCTTGCAAATGCAATTACCGACATTGCCTTTTCCTCTCTGTCAACTATTTCACCAAGTTCTTTAAACTGATTGCATAGATCATCAAACGAGTCAATTTTTCCAATTATTTGAACTGTAATTCCGTTTTCACGGAAAAGGTCAATTGTACTCTTCTTAGTTAATGCTGTAGTCAGAATAATATCAGGTTTAAGAAGAAGTACCTTTTCAATATTTACATTTATGGCATCACCTATTATCAAATCCTTATTATCAGTGGTGATATTGCAATACGATGTAGCACCAACAATATTCTCTGTCATCTCCAACTCTTCCAGTTCTTGGGTTATTGAAGGAGCGAGAGAAATTATACGAATATTATTATTTGAAGTGTTATTATTTCTATTAGATGAAATATTACATGAAACGACGATAAAAGCAGCAGTAATAAAAAACAATATTTTTCTCATAGAATTTTGTGTTTCTAAACTGCAAATATATCAAAAAAAAGACCTGATAACGAAGAAATGTATCAGGTCTAAAATAAAACTTTTATTGCTATTATACTTTTTCAGCAACATCAATATCCTGATGAAGCACAGGATATTTATTAAGCAGGTTATCAAGTTCCTTTGCAACCTCTTTCTTCTTTGCATCAAAAAGCTCTCTGTAATATTGAACACCCTCCAGCATATTTTTCTTAAACTGTGTAAGCTGCTTTTTTTCCCTTTTATTATCAGGGTTTTTCAGGAATGCTTCTATTCTCTTCTTAAAAATATCAAGATACATCTCCAACTCCTTTAAAAACATGTGAGGGCGAGGTCGGTCATCCAAAATATTTTTACGCCCGTAAATGTGATCCACCATACCCTGCAAACTTCTCTCTTTTGAATAATATGCCATGTTAGGACCCGGGCAAACAGTTACTTTATCAGTTGTCTTAATAGGTATATTCTTCGACATAACTGAAGCTACACCAAGGCCAACACAAATACACTCTTTTTCAATAATTTTATTATAAGCCTCATTGTACTCTTTATCAGGCAAATTGAGTTCATCCAATTCTTTCAATTTGAGAGTTTGATATTGTCGTGATGATGTACAAATAGGTTTATCAGTATATTCGGTGTTATATCTCAAAAAAGCCTTAGTGCAAGGAGAGCCCGGTTTACCTTGTTTGGCAAGCTCAAATTTCCTGACACCCATTGAGGCGCCATTCACACTGTTAAAAGGAATACCAAGAGGAGAAATGTCACTATAACACAAATCCTTTTCTTTTGCTTTGGCAAGCAAATTTACTGTATCTTTATCAATGCCAATAACCTCAGGAACAAGCAGGAATGGTGTCCCCCATCCTACTCTGTCGAGTTTATAATAATTAAGTAAGAACTCATGCTCTTCTGTAGTACCTACTCCTCCCTGAGCAGTAACTATAATCTCAGGCGTTTCAGCAGGTTCATTTAAACCTTTCTTCTTCAAACCCTCTTTATAAGCATCAAGACAGGTTGTATAAAGCGTTTCTCTTTTTTGCAGAAACTCTTCAAGTATTGGACCAAATAAAACACCATTTGTAGGAAATGCATGACCGCCACAGTTAACTCCCGATTCCATACGATATTCCGAAATCCAAAGCCCTTTGGCTGCTAACATTTTACCCTGCACAAATGCCGAGCGAAAATCACTAACTTTCAGAATTATTCTTTTCTTTATCTGTCCGGCCTCATCAGGATAGAAGTCTTTAAAATTCTCCAAATAACTATATAATCTGGGACTCATACCGGCTGAAAATACAATTGCCGAACTTAACTTACTGTTGGCAAATCCACGTAAAGCAGCATGAGCATCATTATACTCAATCGGTAAGTATTCGCCATTCTTAACATTTGCTTTATCCAGTTTCGTCATGATGTTAACATCAATAGAACCGGGAAGTAAATTTTCATTAACCCAATTAGTAACGTCCTCAAAAGCTTGACGACTTTTATCAGCAAGGTTGAATTTTTCTTTAATATTAGAAAAATCAGGTAACAGATTAATATATTTTTCAATCTCACTACCGGCCTTTAAAGCAGACTTTTTTAATTCTTCTACTTTATCTTTTACCATATCATCTACCATATTCAGATAAGTAGTAATTCTTTTTGCCCTGAAATCATCGACCTTATCAGATATGGCTTGAAAAGGAATGTTTAACTTTTCACAGTAAAACTTTCGAACCTCTTCAATCAGAGTATCATCAACCAAAGACATAACTGAAGAGATACCGTATGGCGCAACTATAACAGGAGTATCTAAAGAATATCCAATTCCCAGAACCGGAATATGAAACGTGTGTCCTTCAAAAAAATTCATATACAATTTATATAATATTAAGGTGGTAAATGTACGTATAATAACAATAAAAAAGATTGACCGATAGCAAATTTAATAAATCAGTGTTAAAACAAGCACTCTTGGTCCGCCGAAATTTCTAAACTCGCAAAGATAAACTCCCTGCCATGTTCCCAGGTTCAGTCTTCCGTTTGCTACAGGAATCATAAGTGATGAACCTAACAGAGAAGATTTTGCATGAGCTGGCATATCGTCATCGCCTTCTAAAGTATGAAAATACCCTTTATCATTTTCGGGTACAATGTTATCTAAAATGTAATCCATATCACGTAACACACTTGGATCGGCGTTCTCATTCAATGTTAAAGCCGCCGAGGTATGCTTTATGAAAACCTGCAACAGTCCGTTTTCAGGCAACTCCGTCAACCTTGAAGTGATATGACTTGTTATGATGTGACAGCCACGCTTAAATGCCGGAAGAGTGAATTCTATTTGTTTAACCATTATTTTAACTGTTATTTGTGAGGTTTGAAGATTCAAATATTTATTTATTGTGAAATTTGTTTATTTGTTTTTCTGCCTAGTGTTAAGTCAACCATAAAATTATATTTAGATTACTTCGTCGTACCTCCTCGTAATGACGTCATTGCGAAAACGAGAAACGAGGATGAAGCAATCTCATGTGTCAACAAGGACTTACCTTGACACTAGTATAAAAACACTATATATCTCATTAACACCTTAACACATAATTCTTCCAATCATCCCACACCTCACCGTTAACAATATTCGGTGGCATCTTTCCACTGAAAGCATCAGATATATTTTGAGCAACAACACGTGACATCTCAGCCCTGGCTTCCATGGTAGCAGACCCAAGATGCGGCATTAAAACAACGTTCGGCAAATCGAATAGCTCTGCAGGTATTTTCGGTTCATTCTCAAAAACATCAAGTCCGGCACCGGCGATTTCACGATTTTTCAAAGCCCGGATAAGTTCCCCCTCTTTGATAACCGCACCTCTTGCGGTATTAATAATTACTGCTTCATTCTTCATAATTTCAAATTCCCTCTCTCCCATCATTCCATTGGTATCATTTGTTAGTGGTACATTAAGTGATACAACATCCGACTGTTTCAGTAACTCATCAAAAGGTAGCCATGTTGCATTGTAAGTACTTTCAACTTTCTTTTCCAACCTGTTACGATTAAAGTAATACACCTCCATTCCGGAGGCTACAGCCCTGCGTGCGACAGCCTTACCAATGGCACCCATACCAACAATTCCAATTTTCTTACCAACCAATGTTGATGACAAATTACGCATTACTCCCCATTGTAGCAGTTCATTTGAGCGTAACCTATTATTTATTTCTACAATATGCCGGGTTACTGCAAGCATTAAACCAAAGGCTAACTCAGCTGTAGGTTCAGTTACAGGATCAGGGCAATTAGTCACCAGTATGCCGCGCTTATTACAATACCCCACATCCACATTATCATATCCTGCTCCGAAATTTGCAATCATTTTCAACTTTAGAGCTTTATCAAGAACTGAATTTTCAAGCTTATGACCAAAAACAGAAACAATTACATCAGCATTTACAATCGCATTTGAAAACTCATTTCCTTCAAATTTTTCTCCATCAGGAAAAATAATATTCCAATTTTTCAGTTTATCTATAAAACCCTCTTTAGGGACTGACAGAGCAACAACAACTTTTCGTTTCACGATAATAATTTTTATTTAAAAATATACTAAATCTCGTTACCAACAAAATATTATGATTTATGCTATATTCGCAACCTGATGAAATAAAGTTCATAAACTAATTTTATAGACAATTGATGAATTACAGGCTTTCAATAATTTTATCATTTATACTGTTTTTATTATCCGCATTACAGATTGAAGGTCAACAAAAAGTAACCATTTCAGGTACAATAGTTGATTCAACATCTATACCTGTTGAAAATGCAAATATTTTAGTAAAAACAACAACAACAGGAACAGTAACAAATAACACCGGCTCTTTTACAATTCGAACAAAACCGGATTACCCCATTGTTTTTCAAATATCTTCAATAGGTTATGTTACTAAAGAACATACCATTAATAAAGATGATAAGCTTACCGAAATAAAGATATCCCTTTCCACAAAAAACGAACAAATTTCAGAAGTTAATGTTAAAGGAACTCACTCAAACGGGAATCTGACCAAAATAGATGCTAATCTTACAAATATATTACCTGATGCCTCAGGTAGCAATATAGAAGGACTAATTAAAACCCAATTAGGTGTAACATCAAACAATGAATTAAGTTCACAGTACCGTGTACGTGGCGGCAATTATGATGAAAACCTTGTTTATGTAAACGGCATTGAGGTTTACAGACCTTTTCTTATCCGTGCCGGACAACAGGAAGGTCTGAGTTTTGTAAACCCTGAACTTGTATCTTCCGTTAAGTTCTCGCCTGGTGGATTTAACACTGAATATGGAGATAAGATGTCATCGGTGTTAGATATAAACTACAAACAACCTGATGAATTTGCCGGAAGTGCACAAGTTAGTCTTCTTGGGGCATCAGGGCATGTTGAAGGAATATCAAAAAACAAAAAACTCAGTTATATTACAGGTGTAAGGTACAAAACAAATAAGTATCTTCTTGGCACAATGGATGTAAAAGGAGATTACAACCCTTCATTTTTAGATGTACAAACTTTCATTACATACCGCATTAATCATGCATGGAGTATTGAAGGGTTGGGATATTATTCAAGGAATGCCTATGATTTCATACCCGAAGACAGAGAGACAGTTTTTGGTACAATTAGTGAGGTGAAAAAGCTCAAAATATATTTTGAGGGTGAAGAAAAAGATCTCTTTAATACAGGATTTGGATCTTTTGCTCTGTCACACTCTCGTGACAACAACAATCATTTCAAGTTATTATTATCAGGCTACAGAACATACGAAGAAGAGACTTACGATATATTAGGCCAATATTGGTTACAAGAACTGGAGTCGTTACCGGAAGAAGAGCCTGACCCTGATAAAGGCATCACCAATATCGGCGTAGGAAGTTACCTGCAGCATGCCCGTAACAGCCTGTTAGGAGTAATTCAGAATATTTCCGTTCAGGGCAAACACCGGTTAAATGAACATTTACTTTCGTGGCAGGTAAAATACCAGCATGAATACTTTTCTGATTATATAAACGAATGGGAAATGCGCGATTCTGCCGGATATTCAATTCCAAATACTCCTGAAGAGCTTGAACTGGCATATTCACTTAATATGAATCTGGATATAAATTCTCATCGTTTAACAGGATATGTACAGGATGAATACCAACTTAAAACCAATGCAGGAAATCTGTTTTTCAACTATGGAGTCCGAATGAATTACTGGAGTTATAATAGTGAATTTCTTATCAGTCCCCGATTAAATGTCAGTTACATACCTGCGAGGAATAATAACTTCAGGCTTCGTTGTGCCGTAGGAATGTATTATCAAAGTCCTTTTTATAAAGAATTAAGACTACCTGATGGCACATTAAACAGTGACATAAAAGCACAAAAATCTGTACATTATGTTCTGGGCGGAGATCTCTATTTTAATATTCAGGAACGCCCTTTTAAGTTCACTACAGAAGCTTATTACAAACAGCTCACAAACCTTATTTCGTACCAGGTCGATAATGTAAGAATCCGGTATTCAGGTAAAAAC
This sequence comes from uncultured bacterium, assembly GCA_965371855.1. Taxonomy (GTDB): domain Bacteria; phylum Bacteroidota; class Bacteroidia; order Bacteroidales; family Marinilabiliaceae; genus JAADEM01. The sequence continues at coordinate 27,361 of CBDUZZ010000032.1, read as the reverse complement.
GATGCTATTGGTTATGCCACTGGATTAGATATGAAAATAAACGGAGAACTTGTAAAAGGGCTTGAATCATGGGCAACCCTTTCCATTATGCAAACGCGTGAAGATATACTTGACGATTTCTATATTGAAACTGATGAAGAAGGAAATGAACACATTGTCTATCCCGGATATATTCCACGCCCTTCTGATCAAAGGGTTAATTTTTCACTATTCTTTCAGGATTACCTTCCTCGTAATCCTACTTTTAAAGTGCATCTTAACCTTATTTTTGGTACCGGTTTACCTTTCGGTCCTCCCCGATCACCACGCTATAAGGCAACTTTAAGGATGCCGCCCTACAGACGAATCGATATGGGATTCTCAAAAGATTTCACAGCCTTCTTTAATAAAAACAAGCAAAAAGAGTCCTCAACATTTAAAAGATTCTGGGTGGGTCTGGAATTCTTCAACCTCTTTAACATCGACAACACGATATCTTATTTCTGGGTTACTGATGTGAATAACCGTCAGTATGCCGTTCCAAATTACCTTACATCAAGGCGGATAAATCTGAGACTTATTGCGGAGTTTTAAGAATGCCACGAAGGGAAATACCACTTCTGCTACTTAATCACTGTCAGGTCTTGAAAGACACTGACAGTGATTAGAAAAAAATATACCTGCATCAAAAAACCTGACAGAGTCTGATTAGACCTGTCAACGTTTTAAGCTTAAATACCGGCTCATTTTCCTGACAAAACTCATCTTTTTTTCATATCCATATGTGCAGGAATAAAACTAATTTTGCTCTCAAACACAATAGTATTAAACCAAAAAAAATTACAAGTTATGACAACAACAAAAATGACTCCGAAAGAATACATTGAACGCGAAGAAAAATACGGAGCACACAACTACCACCCTCTGCCAGTTGTTCTTGACCGTGGAGAAGGAATTTACGTGTGGGATGTTGAAGGAAAAAAATATTATGATTTCCTTTCAGCATATTCAGCTGTTAATCAAGGGCACTGTCATCCCAGAATTATTAATGCTTTAACTGAGCAGGCACAAAAACTTACACTTACCTCCCGGGCTTTTTTCAACAGTACTCTTGGAGAGTTTGAAGAGTATATGACCAACTATTTCGGTTATGATAAAGTTCTTCCTATGAACACAGGTGCTGAAGCTGACGAAACGGCACTTAAACTCTGTCGTAAATGGGGTTATGAGAAAAAGGGTATTCCAGAAAATGAGGCTAAGATCATTGTTTGTGAAGGGAACTTTCATGGTCGTACTATCACAATCATATCAATGTCAACTGATCCGGATGCATATAAAGGATATGGACCTTACACTCCCGGCTTTGTTACCATCCCTTATAACGATCTGGATGCTTTGGCAAAAGAGCTTGAAGACCCCAATGTAGCGGGTTTCCTTGTTGAACCTATCCAGGGGGAAGCCGGTGTTTATGTACCGGAAGATGGATACCTTACAAAAGCCTATAAGATGTGTAAGGAAAAGAATGTTCTTTTTATTGCCGATGAAGTGCAAACAGGTATTGCACGCACTGGTAAACTTCTTGCTTGCGACCATGAAAATGTAAGACCTGATGTTTTAATTCTGGGCAAAGCTATTTCAGGGGGAGTATACCCTGTATCAGCCGTTTTTGCAGATGATGATATAATGCTTGTCATAAAACCCGGCGAGCATGGTTCTACTTATGGAGGCAACCCGTTAGCAGCCAAAGTAGCCATAGCAGCATTGGATGTTATTAAAGATGAAAAACTTGCAGAAAACTCTGACCGGTTAGGTAAAATATTCAGAAAAGAACTTATGGAATTTAGTTCTGACCTTATTGATGGAGTCAGAGGTAAAGGATTGCTTAATGCCATAGTAATTAAACCTAAAAATGGCAAAACAGCTTGGGATGTTTGCGTTGCAATGAAAGACAATGGTCTGATTGCTAAACCCACTCATGATCATATTATCCGTTTTGCTCCACCATTGGTTATTACCGAAAAGGAGTTAATGAAAGCAATAGATATCATTAAAAAGACACTTGCTCAGTTTGAGTAAAATTAACATATTTTAAACATCGTTTTTTTCAATGGAGTTGTCTATAAAGTTTTGACAACTCCATTTTTTATTTATTATTTTGAAAGTAACCACCTACAAACAAGCTCAATATTACAATAGTTATTTAGCCCGAAAAGAACTTAATTAAGAAACTCTGCATTTTTTTTATTATGTTTGTATAAGAAGTTAAGAAGCATTGATATAAGTCTGTTATGAAACCAAAAGAAAAATATATAGCATTACTGAGTGAGCAGCTGGACAAATTGAATTCTACTACATTTGATTTTACAGCCTGGAAGAAATCAACTATTCTATTATTGAGTTCAATATTTGGGGCAAACAATGTACGTACTAAAGCCATTGAATCAATAGAATACGAATTTAGCAGCTGGTCGTTAAGGGATGAATCAGGCACAAAAAATCCTTTAAAAAGCATTTGCAGAGAAACACTTCAGTCTATTATTAATGAAATAGAATTGTCAGACACTTTTACAATTCACGATACCACTACCGATAAAGCAAACCTGGATTTTATCTGGGAATCATTTGAAAATGAGTTAACCGGTACTAAATCAAAAGCACTGAAAAAAATATTAGCAGAAGAAAAAAATCCTGACCTTAAAAATACCGGGATCGACATTATTCTTCAAGAGCTACCGGACGAAACAAAACGAAATATCCTAAAGCAAATTCTTCTGTCAGAAGAGATTAAAGGATGGTTCTCTAAGTAATACGTTTAGCTACGATATACTAGTTCTACCATTTTAAACACAAAACAATAATGATTAATCATTATTTAAAAGATAACATTATAAATATTAAGGTTCTTGAGAAAAATGTATAGGTAAACTTTGATTATTGGCTTATAACCTGTGTTATTTGATGAAACAAAAGATAGCATTACGGTGCTCTGCACCTTATTAAAACTTTTATACAATATCTCTACAAATGTTTGAGGTGCTCTGCACCTGATAAATATAGCGGCAGAGCCGCCAAAATCTTTGTAGAAACAGTAATCAAATACGGTTTATAAGGTACAGAGTACCGAAATATTAAGTCAACAATGCATTATTCGAATGAACCAATATTTCCGCTTTACATTCTTTCCGGCACATCAATACCCAGCAACCACATACTTTGTTTGATAACCACACCAACCATTCCTGATAAGATCAAACGAACATTGCGTTTTGCATCATCCTCTTCAAAAACTATAGGTATTTCATGATAAAACTGGTTAAACTCCTTTGCTAAGTCATAAGCATAGTTAGCAATAACTGCCGGACTATAAACCTTTCCTGCTTCAGAAACAATATTAGGGTAATTCATTACCAACCGAAACAACTGTATCTCTTTAGCATTTAACTCTGCGCTGTCGTCAAGCTTTTCCGGAATTAAAAGACCTTTTTCAGTAGCTTTCCTCAAAACGGACTTAATCCGCGCATACGAATATTGAATAAACGGCCCGGTATTACCATTAAAATCAATTGACTCGCGAGGATCAAAAATCATATTCTTCTTCGGATCAACTTTCAGAATGAAATACTTAAGTGCCCCCATAGCAATAGTATAATACACTTTCTCTGCATCCTCTTCCGAATAACCCTCAAGTTTACCCAGCTCTTTCGACATATCACGGGCAGTATTCACCATTTCAGCAATCAAGTCATCGGCATCTACAACCATACCCTCACGCGATTTCATTTTCCCCTCGGGTAGTTCAACCATGCCATAGGAGAAATGAACCAAATCTTTGCCCCACTTAAATCCTAACTCATCAAGCAACAGTGACAATACTTTGAAATGATATATCTGCTCATTACCTACAACATATATCATTTTATCTATACTGTAATCATTAAAACGCATTTTTGCCGTTCCGATATCCTGTGTCATGTATACACTAGTGCCGTCACCACGAAGCAGCAATTTCTCATCAAGTCCGTCTTTTGAAAAATCTGCCCATACGCTGGAATCGTCTTTTCTGTAAAAAATACCCATATCAAGCCCACGCAACACCTCATCCTTACCAACAGAAAACGTTTCTGACTCGTAATAAATTTTATCAAAATCAACCCCAAGTGCGTTATACGATTCATCGAACCCTTTATAGACCCAGTCATTCATCATCTTCCACAAAGTGTACACTTCCTCATCTTTTGCTTCCCACTTACGAAGCATCTCACGTGCCTCTTCCATAAGTTTTGATTGAGATTCAGCCTCTTCCTTCGAATTACCTGAAGCCATCAATCCGGCAATCTCCTTTTTATACTCCTGATCAAATTTCACATAAAAATCACCTACGAGATGATCACCTTTCTTACCGGTATTTTCAGGTGTCTTTCCTTCTCCCCACTTCTGCCACGCCAGCATCGATTTACAAATATGAATACCCCGATCGTTAACTATATTAGTTTTCACAACCTTTTCACCATTCGCTTCTACAATTCTTGAAAGCGAATAGCCCAACAGATTATTTCTAATGTGACCAAGATGCAGAGGTTTATTGGTATTTGGAGATGAATACTCTATCATTGTCAGCGGAGAATCATCTGATGCTTTTTTAAAACCATAATTCGGCACTTCTTTGATTTCATCAAGAGAGTTAATCCAGTATGAGTGTGACAACAAAAGATTAAGAAAGCCTTTAATAACATTAAACTCTGAAACTTCTGACAGAGCATCTTTTATATGTGCACCAATCTCCTTGCCCGTTTCTTCAGGATTTTTCTTTGAATATCTCAGTAAAGGAAAAACAACAATAGTAAAGTCTCCTTTCTGGTCTTTCCGGGTTAAGCTTAACTGAACAGAACCACTTTTAATATCGACATCATACAGTTTACCTACTGCATCAACTACTGCATTTTTTATTTTATTTTCAATTTTCATCCTGAAAAAACATTAATAATTACAACAATTTTTTGAGTTTGCAAAGATACATTTTTTCAGCCTAACAATCACTGTGAAAAAACCGGGGCTAAATATTGGCTAAATATTATTTTGAGGTGCTGAGAAGAAATAATTTATTAAATTTGTATTTACACGATATCAAATCCTGAAAGGATTATAGGTGAAAGCACAGGGCGAAGTGAAACAAAGCCCTGTGATATTGCGGATCAATTTTTTAGAGGGCTGAAAGTCCGAAATGTAATAAATCACGAATATGCCACAAAGTTTATCAAAAGTATATTTACATTGTGTATTTTCCACAAAAAAGGGTGAAATTTTTATACCGAATGCTATTCAAAAAGATTTACATTCATATATAATAGGTATATTATCAAACATTGGATCATATGTTTACGAAATATATGCCAATCCGGATCATATTCATATTTTATGTATTTTGCCACGAACAGTAACAATTGCTGAAATGATTTCAAAAATAAAAACATCTTCATCTAAATGGATTAAGAAAAAAGGGATTGTTGGTTTTTCCTGGCAGAACGGATATGGAACGTTTTCAGTTAGTTCATCAAAAGTTGAGACTGTTAAAAAATATATTCTAAATCAAAAAGAGCATCACAAAAGAACATCTTTCAAAGAAGAATATAGACTCTTTCTTAAGGAATATAAAATTGACTATGATGAACAATATGTTTGGGATTAGCTTCCGCATTAATATAGCAATATTGTTTCGCCCTTACAGGGCTTACATGAAATCTATTTAAGCGACATAGGGTTTCCGCTTCGCTGCACCCTATGCTGTTACATATAGGAGCTTTGCCCCAAAAACCTTCAGCACCTCAAAATAATATTTAGCCAAAACCGGGGCACACTATAAGTCGTACTCCCGGTAATTTAAGCCTGTACGGTTTGTTCTGAAACATAAAAAAACTTATGTTTTCTTATGTGGCTTATGTGGTTCAAATAACAAACGTGGTCATTAGTCAATTAATACTGTACATTAATCAAATAATATACCGGTAAATAAAGAATAATTCATAAATTAATTGTATGAAAACACAGTAATAAACCGGGGACGCAACTATAAATAATACTCCCGGCAATGATAAATAAACACATAACTAAATAAACAAATACCATGAAACACACATTTACCAATTTCAAACACTCAAAACCAAAAAAATTTAAAACAGCATTGCTTGCTCTGCTTTTTACTTTCAACTTTTCACTTGTAACTGTTACAGCGCAATACACACTAACCGATGATGATGTAGTAGTAACCAACGGCACTATAGAAAGTTGCAGTTACGACTTTACGGTTAAAGACATTATTATACCCCAAACATTAGACGGACAGACCGTTACCGGCATTGCTGATGGGAGAGATTTTGATGATGGTGTATTTTATAACAAAGGCATAGTAACTGTTCAGTTACCTGCTACTTTAGAGCATATTGGAGATTTTGCGTTTGCGGAGAACAACCTTACGAGCGTCACCATCCCCAATAGTGTGACTTATATTGGAGGGGGGGGGCGTTTTGGGCTAACTCCCTAACGAGCGTTACTATCCCCAATAGTGTGACTACTATTGGAGATGCAGCGTTTGCTCTTAACTCCCTAACGAGCGTTACCATCCCCAATAGTGTGACTTATATTGGAAAAGCAGCATTTAACAGGAATGCCATTGCTCAAATAAACGGGCAAGCGTCAAACGGTACTGTTTACGCCCGCAATAGTGATGGTACGGAAGATAAAACCACCATCGTATCTTATGGCGGAGTGTCTGACGAAATTGATTTTATCCCCAATAGTGTGACTACTATTGGATATAGTGCGTTTAGATCTAACTCCCTCACGAGCATCACCATCCCCAATAGTGTGACTTCTATTAGAGAGGGGGCGTTTTATGATAACTCCCTTACGAGCGTTACCATCGGCAATAGTGTGACTTATATTGGAGGGGGGGCGTTTTCTTCTAACTCCCTTACGAGCATTGCCCTGCCTTCCCCGGTAATAAAAGAGGGTTACGCCTTCACCGAGTGGCAAAATGGTAGTGGTACTGTGGTTACGGAGATAACAGATTTTAACACCTCTTACGAGGCGCAGTTTAACTTTACCGGGCTTATGGTGTCAGGTAGTATAACTACAGGTGATACACAGGGGCTGTCTATGGCCGGCCTCAAAAGTGTAACCATAGATGATATGGAGGGTGTAATACTTTATATCTCAGGTGATTTTACAGGCACAAGGCCGGTAAATGCAGATGGTACTTACAACTTTGCCTTAAATGCCGGTCGTAATATTGTAATTACACCTGTTAAAGAGGGCTATTCTTTTTCACCTGCAAATATTGCAATAGACAACATACAGGAAGATGTGGCCAACCAGGATTTTACTCCGGTTACAACAGCCCTAAATAACCCGGAAGCAGCACCTGTGAAACTTTACCCTAACCCTGTAAGAAATGTGCTTACCTTAGAAACTGCAGGGGCATACAGTAGTCTGCAGGTTATTACACTTCCCGGCACAATTGTAAAAACGGTTGATTGCACAGGGCTGTCAACACTGCAGGTAAACATGGAACACCTAACGCCGGGTGTTTATATTATTAAGCTGAGTGGGAATGAAAGTACTGTGGTTAAGAAGGTGTTGAAAGAGTGAGGTGGTTTAGGAAAACCGGGGGCGCGACTACAAGTCGCACTCCCGGTAAATAATTTAGTCACGGGGTGACTCCTAATAGTTTTAACAAGTCACCCCGTGACTTTACAGATACTGGAAATATTTTTATAAACATAAAAAACAATTACCATGAAACAAACATTTACCAATTTCAAGCACTCAAAACCAAAACTTTTTAAAACAGCATTGCTTGCTCTACTTTTTACTTTCAACTTTTCACTTGTAACTGTTACTGCACAATACACACTAACCGATGCCGATGTGGTAGTAAGCAGTGGCGTAATTGAGAGTTGCAGCTATAGCTTTGTAGTTAAAGACATTATTATTCCCGAAATCTTAGACGGACAAACCATAACAGGTATTGCCGATAAGGGTCAGAACTCTGGTGTTTTTTATAATAAAGGCATTGTTAATGTTGAGTTGCCTTCAACATTAGAAAATATTGGAGATTGGGCGTTTCAAGAAAACTCTCTAACAAGTCTCAACATCCCAAACAGTGTTACCTCTATTGGAGAGGCTGCATTTAGGAATAACTCCCTAACGAACGTTACTATCCCTGCCAGTGTGACAACGATTGAAGGTCATACGTTTGGCAATAACAGTCTAACGAGCATCACTATCCCAAATAGTGTTACCTCTATTGGACATTCTGCGTTTAGGTTTAACTCTTTGACGAGCCTCACCATCCCAAACAGCGTTACATCTATTGGAAATTCTGCATTTAATGGTAATTCCCTGACTAGTGTAACTATCCCCAATAGTGTAACTTATATAGGAAATGCAGCATTTAATGGCAATGCCATTACACAAATCAACGGTGTGGCATCAAACGGCATTGTTTATGCCCGTAACAGCGATGGCACAGAAAATAACACAACCATTGTATCGTATGGCGGTGGATTATTTAATGATATTGATTTTATCTCCAACAGCGTGATTACTATTGGAGCTTCTGCGTTTAGTTCTAACGCCTTGACCAGCGTAACCATCCCCAACAGTGTAACTACTATTGGAAATTATGCGTTTGAGTTGAACCGCCTGACGAGTGTCACCATTCCCAACAGTGTGACGTCTATTGGATATCATGCGTTTTATTGGAACCATCTAACGAGTGTTCCTTTTGAGCAGAACAGTCATGTCCGTTTAATTGGAGGGGGGGCGTTCACACTCAATTCTGACTTAACAAGTATTAGCCTACCCAGCAATGCCAACAGTGGATTTTCAGGTTATATGGACAGTGATGGCAACAGTTATGCAGCCGGTGATAATATTACTGATTTTAGCTTATTGTATTATGCTGTGTTACCTGCACATATATTAACATTAGATGAAGTAGAATTTGCCAATGGAGAAATAACTGATTATTTCGGGAATTATGTTGATATAATTATACCCGCATCTTTTAATATTAACGGGGTTGATGTGAGTGTGAAAATGATTGGAGAAAATGCCTTTACCAAGAACAGCTTGACGACTGTTACAATCCCTAATAGTGTGACTGATATTGGAGAAAGGGCATTTGGTGATAACTCTCTGACAAGTATTTCCATCCCTAACAGTGTAACAAGGATGGGAAGTTATGCGTTTGCCGGGAACAGTTTGACGAGCGCTACTATCCCAAACAGTTTGACGACGATTGAAGGTTCTACCTTTAGCCATAACTCTTTAACGACTGTCACTATCCCTAATAGTGTGACAACTATTGGAAATTCTGCATTTAAAAATAATAAGCTAACAAGTCTTACCATCTCCAACAGTGTGACGACGATTGGATGGTTTGCGTTTTCCGGGAGCAACCTTACAAACCTTACCATCCCAAATAGTGTAACTAGGATTGGAGATTATGCATTTTCCGGTAACGACCTAACGAGTGTAACTTTTGAGCAGAATAGTAATATCCGGTTAATTGTAGAGTGGGTATTTGATGGCAATTCTGACTTAACAAGTATTAGCCTACCCAGCAATGCCAACAGTGGATTTTCAGGTTATATGGACAGTTATGGCAACAGTTACGCAGCCGGTGATAACATTACCGATTTTAATAGAGCATACTTTGCTGTACTGCCTGCACATACATTGACATTAGATGAAGTAGAATTTACCAATGGTGAAATAACTGATTACCTTGGGAGTTATTTTGATATTATTATCCCGTCATCCTTTAATATTAACGGAGCCAATGTGAATGTTTCGGCTATTGGAGATTATGCGTTTGCCGGCAAATTACTGACGAGCGTTACCATCCCCAACAGTGTAACGACTATTGGGGATTATGCGTTTGCCGGCAACTCATTGACAAGCATCGCCATCCCCAACAGTGTGACGACCATTGGGCATGATGCGTTTTGTGAGAACTCCTTGACGAGTGTCATCATTCCCAACAGTGTGACGACCATTGGAGGAGGAGCTTTTAATAGCAATGCCATTACACAAATAAATGGAGTGGCATCAAATGGTATTTTTTATGCCCGCAACAGCAATGGCACAGATGATAATTCCACCATTGTATCATATGGCGGTGTGGCCGATGATATTGATTTTATCCCCAACAGCGTGACGACTATTGGTGATTATGCGTTTTATGATAACTCCTTAACCAGCGTTGCCATCCCCAATAGTGTAACGACCATTGGATACAGGGCGTTTGCCTGGAACAGCCTGACGATGTTACCCCTGCCGACTTCTGTAATAAAAGAGGGATATACTTTTACCGAATGGCAAAACGGCCATGGCACTGTGGTTACGGAGATAACTGATTTTGATACCTCTTACGAGGCACAGTTTAACTTTACCGGGCTTATGGTGTCGGGTAGTATAACTACAGGTGATACACAGGGTTTAGCTATTAGTGGCCTCAAAAGTGTAACCATAGATGATATGGAAGGTGTAATACTTTATATCTCAGGTGATTTTACAGGTACAAGGCCGGTAAATGCAGATGGCACATACAGCTTTGCCTTAAATGCCGGGCGTAATATAGTAATTACACCTGTTAAAGAGGGCTATGCTTTTTCACCTGCAACCATTGCCATAAACAACATACAGGCAGATGTGGCCAACCAGGATTTTACTCCAGTTACAACAGCTGTAAACAGGCCGGAAGCATCACCTGTTAATATTTATCCTAACCCTGTAAGAAATGTGCTTACCTTAGAAACTGCAGGGGCATACAGTAGTCTGCAGGTTATTACACTTACCGGCACAATTGTAAAAACGGTTGATTGCACGGGGCTGTCAACACTGCAGGTAAACATGGGACATCTAACGCCGGGTGTTTATATTATTAAGCTGAGTGGCACAGATTGCAAATCTGCGCCAGCAGCGGTGGTTAAGAAAGTGTTGAAAGAGTGAGGAACTGAAGAACCGAAGAATTGATAAAATGAAGAATTGAATATTGGGAGTGCGACTTATAGTCGCGCCCCCAATAATGATAAGATTTAACGAGTCACCCCGTGACTTTAGAGTTCGCCTAAAAAAATACTTCTGTTTCCTTATGTGGCATAGTGGTTCACATTATAACCTGATAAATTCAGTCCAATTCAAATTCAATTGTTATCAGATATTCGCCATCAACAAATACACCGTTTCTGGTTGCAGGCAACCACTGCCAATTGTCAGGGAAGGTACGTGCAACACGCATTACTTCACTATCTAAAACAGGTTCAAGCTTTTGATACAGATATATGCTCCACAACTCACCTTCTTTACTTATTTTTAATGCCAAAATAACTTTACCGCCAAGTTTCAATTTTCGCGCCTTCTCAGGATAATGAATATTATTAACGATATACAGATACGGAATTAAAGGGCTTCCTAAAAATAAACAGGGAGTCATCTGTTTTAATTCATCCTTTTCCTCCCCTGATATTTTCACAACTCTCTTCTTATCAAAATTATATTCATATTCAAAAATACCATCTAATGAAAAATACTGCCATAATCCCGACTTCCTATTTTCAATATAATTGCCAACCTCTATTATTTTCTTTTTATAAAAAAGCTTATAACTGCCATTTTTTACAGATGTATCCGCTTTTTGCACATAATACTCCTGCGTGAAATTATTATAATTACGCATAACCTTTGACGACTGGCTTTGTGCATAAAAACTCAATGTCAAAACAGTAATTAATGAAAAAAAATATTTATTATTGATGAGTAAAAAGTTCATAAAGGCTTTAAAGTTCGTAAAGGTTTCACAAATGGTCATGAATTTAACTATAATTAGTCTAATAATTTTTGTTATTAATATCCCGTTTGGATATTGGCGCAGCAATGTGAAGAGGTTCTCTCTTCAATGGTTTCTGGCTGTACATATACCTATACCGTTTATTGTTCTCTTACGTATTTATTCCGACATAGGTTTTGCTTGGTATACGTATCCTTTCCTGGTTGGTTCATTTTTATTAGGACAAAGATTAGGAAGTCTCATCAGAAAGAGAGTAAATGCACATTGTAAAGATACATCCTCTAACCTTTTGGCTGATATAATCAGGTGTCTCCAACAACAGTGATAACGGTGTTAATGGCTCTATATCGTTTGTAGTGGGTAATAAAACTCTAAATTATTGCATTTACCCACTATATTTGGCATAGAGCCAATAATTTCATTTTCTTTGTAACCGTAAAAACTAAAACAGTGAAAGAAAAAAACAACCTGTGTCTCTGTGCCTCTGTGTTAGTTGTTTACTAAATTACAAACTGATGAAAAAAATTATTATTAGCAAAGAGATAAAAAAGTTGTTGCCAAATCTGATTCTTGGAGTTATGGAGATTAATGTGAACACACAACCAACACAGCAGGAAGTAAAGCAAATAATCAACAGCCGGGTAAAAGAACTTGAAGAAATTTTATCGCCGGAAAGTATCAGACAGATGGATACCGTTAAAGCAAACAAAGATGCCTACCGTAAACTGGGGAAAGATCCAAGCCGCTACCGACCGGCCTCCGAAGCTTTGTTAAGAAGAGTTGCAAATGGTAAAGGACTATACTTCATCAATAATGTTGTAGATATTTTAAATCTCATATCTATTGATACAGGTTATTCTATTTGCGGATACGATATAGATAAGATTAGTGGCGAGATAACTTTCGGAATAGGAGAAAAAGATGAACCATATGAGGGGATTGGCCGTGGCACATTAAACATTGAACGTTTACCTGTATTCAGAGATAGCATTGGGGCTTTCGGAACACCTACAAGTGACTCCGTACGTACGATGGTTACAGAAGAAACCAACCGGTTTTTAATGATTATCATAGGCTTTGATAACGAAGAGAAACTAACAAACACTCTGAATGAAGCAATTGAACTTTACAAAAAATTTGCTGACGGAAAAAACATTGAACTTAAAATATTAAGGTTCTATGTCGAATATGGTGGATAATAAAACTAACCCTTTCTTTTCGCTTTTCATTTTTGCCTTGATGCAAAAACGAAACAAAAAAATCAAGGCTTATTTCAAGTTGCACTTTACATGTACTTAACGATTAAGTTCGGGCGAGTGATCTCCTCGTTCCTCGGAGCTTCTCGCTCTCCCTAAATCTTTAAACACACTCCAAGTACAACTTGAAAGAGGCCGAAATAACTTGACAATTATACCATAATTAGCGAATTACATAGGGAAATAAAACACTAAATTATTACATTTACCCACTACAAACGACATAGAGCTAATATTAAAACAGAAAAGGTTTCATAAATCAAAATGACACATCGTAAATCACACATCGTAAATCATAAATCCAAACATCCAATGATACAAATTTGTGCAATAGCTTCGGGGAGTAACGGGAACTGCTATTATATAGGCAATAGACATGACGCTGTTCTTATTGATGCCGGGATAAGCAGAAGGCAGATTTTAAAACGCATGAAGCAAAACAGGCTTGACATAAAAAAAGTGAAAGCTGTATTTATTACTCACGAACATTCAGACCATATGCGTGGTGTAAGGGTTCTTTCCGACCTGCACTCCATACCGGCTTATTTTACTAAGCCAACATTAAAAAAAGCAAGACCTAATGACAGACCTGGAAAAGTTGAATTTTTCGCACCCGGTGATTCTGTACAAATTGGAGATTTTACCATTCACTCATTTTCTAAAAATCATGATGCTGTTGACCCTGTGAGTTTTCGTGTCAGCATAAACGGAAAAAGCATAGGTATTTTTACTGATATAGGAACACCATGCAACAATGTAAATGAGCATCTCGCAAGCTGTGATGTTGCATTTCTGGAAACTAATTATGACGAAAACCTATTATGGAACGGGCCATATCCATACCACCTAAAAACCAGAGTGACCTCAGATGTGGGTCACCTTTCAAACACACAAGCTGCTGAACTCGTTACAACCATTGACAGTTCAAGATTGAAACATATATTTCTTTCTCATATCTCTGCTGATAATAACCGTATCGATTTTGCCTTAGAAGCATTCAACGGCATGAAAAAGGATATTAATATTATTCCTACATCGCGATATGAACCAACCGAAGTGCTGGAGATATAGTTGTTAATTGTAAATATGAGCTAAATATGCCACTTACTATTTATTCAAACTAAGAACCAAAAGCATGAAACTCTGAACCTGCAACTTTACAAGCTCAATAATACGCTTGCGCACCTGTTGTGCTAGTACTCTCTACCAAAATACTACCATCACCAATATTCAGCTTTTTCTTTTTCGATTTACCCAAAGCAAAAATGTATGCTTTCTCTGAGACGAGTTGATATTTTATAGATTCCTTAGGCATATCAAACCTAATCTTTATTTTTCCTTCTGTACTGTTAAACCGGGAGTTACCGGTCAGATTAATTCTTGTTCCTGATTGATTTCCTTTAGTTGTTTTAATATCTAAAGTTCCGGTTGTCTGAAACAACTGAATATCACCGGAAGATCCAAGAATCTGAATGGTTCCCTGGGCTACTGATATTTTTATGAATCCGGACATTGATTTTGCCAGTATATCCCCCTTAATATTAGCCATTTCCTGCCTACCTGATGTACTCACTGTTTTAACCTTGCCTGAGATATTATCCAAACGTAACATCCCCGAAGATGAATAAGCCAGTACATCGCCATTTATACGACAAATAAATATATCTGCCGATTTAGATCTTACATTTACATTTCCTTGTATTTCATCAAGGTGAACATTTCCTGTGCCTGAAGAAAGAATAAGATTGCCTGAACATTTGTTTAAATATATTTTTCCGGACTTTGTGGTAACATTAACAGTTTTTGCATTCACCTCATTTATCGTACAATACCCTGAAGTACTTTCGACATCAATGTTTACTGAATCAGGCACACAAAAAACTAACTCGCCCGTATGAGAACTCCATGATTCCTGAGGAAAGGTAACCCATACATCAAGAACTTTATTCGTTATTTTTGTAACAATCCTATATCCTTCAGGGTTAGTTGATTTTAAGACAGCTCGCAGTTTCACGCTCTCTCCATTTGTTCGCTTAATGAGTATTTTACTGTAATAACCTTTAACTCTAACAGTAGAAATGTCATTAAAGACTGTATCTTTCTCAAATGCTACCGATAATTCATCAGCTTTTAATAAGTTGTTTGCACTTATAAAAAGCATAAGTAAAACAACTGAATGGATAAAATTATATATCATAATAATAAATGATTCGTAATTTAAGTTCAAATCCCATTTTTCATTACGTAACACTTATATAGTTAGTTTCATTAAAACACTATTTTTAATCATAAAAAAAAGGCTGCCTGTTAAAGACAACCTTTTTTTGTATGAGTTATAATCAATTATGATTTATTTCCGCTTAATTGAGCATTTATTTTAACTAATGTTTGTTTTGCACTTTCGTTAGTTGGATCAATACCTATAACTTTCTCAAAATATGGTTTTGCTTCTTTAAATTTCACATTCGCCTTGGCAGCAGTTGAATCATACAATGACTGTGTACGTTGGTCTTCCTTAAGAGCATTATAACTTTCCCATATTGTGTTTGCTTCGTTATAAGGAACAGAGCCATCTTTCAAATAGTATGTTACAAGCATTTTCTTCATAGGACCGGCTGCTTTGCTAGTCTTATACTCTTCCAATCCCTCTACAAGAACTTTCTCCATCTCTTCATACTTTCCCAAACTATTTAACGATTTTGCTATATAGTAAGTACAATAATCAGGCTTGTAATTAAGCTCTTTTACTATAGTATAATACTTTAATGCTTTCTCATCTTCTTTAATTTTTCTGGCACAAGTTGCGGCATTATATACCATCTTTGAATCCATTTCAACACCTTCTTCCCAACCGGCATAAGACTTTTCATAGTTCTCGAGCGCCAATTTGTAGTTCTTTGCCTTCAGTGCAGCATTTCCTTCATTCTTCAACTCCGCTGCAGTTTTGTCTTGTGATATTGCACCAACCACAATAAATAATAAAAAGGATAATGTCAGTAAATACTTCATAATTTGTTGTTTTTATTTAAATAATAGTTTTAATTTATCGAATTAAACGGCCGTAAAAATAGTTTTTTTTTGAATTAATAAAAAAAATGTTTTACAAATCATTCATATATGTTGATATTTTCACATATATTTTGATTTATATACTCAAAAGAAAAGTTCTAAATTCATAAAATGAAGAACTTATTTCGTTTTTCATTTTTTCCTTATTCATAAACTGTTGCATTGTCTCAGGCATCACTACTTCATTATCAATCTGCTCTTCTACTACATCAGGAAATTTCGCAGGATGAGCTGTAGCCAAAAAAACGCCATACTCATCCGCTTTTATTCGTTTACAAAGAGCCTCATAACCGCATGCTCCGTGAGGGTCAAGCACATATCCTGTTTTTTCATAAACATCTCTGATTGTCTTTCTTATCTGCATGTCATCAACTACATATCCTGATATTACCTTTTTAATACTATTTAAATCTTTGTTAAAAAGCTCCAGAACGCGCACAAAGTTGCTCGGGTCACCTACATCCATAGCATTAGCAATAGTATGCACTGAAGTTCCGGGTTTATATTTCCCGGAATTCAGATATTCGGGGAAAACATCATTTATATTAGTAGCGGCAATAAAACGTTTTATCGGAAGTCCCATTTTATATGCAATCAATCCGGCAGTAATATTACCAAAATTTCCGCTTGGAACGGAAAACACTACATCTTTGTTGTTAACACCGATTTGAGCAAACGCATGAAAATAATATACCATCTGCGGTAATAGTCTTGCAATATTTATAGAATTTGCTGATGTGAGAAACAGTTTTTTATTTAACTCTTCATCCAGAAAAGCTGTTTTTACAAGTCTCTGACAATCATCAAAAGTTCCATCTACCTCAAGAGCCGTAATATTCCTGCCCAGAGTAGTGAATTGTCTCTCCTGCCGGTCGCTAACCATCCCTGCGGGATACAGGACAATAACCTTAATACCCGGCAAGTCAACAAAACCGTTGGCCACAGCACCACCGGTATCTCCTGAAGTCGCAGCCAAAACATACACATCCTGCTGCATATCCTTCACAAACCATGATAAAACTCTGGCAAGAAAACGTGCACCAACATCCTTAAATGCAGATGTAGAACCATGAAACAGTTCCAGCACCGAAATATTATCATCAATATTTCTCAAAGGAATTTCAAAATTGAAAGCATCCTTAATTATACTTTTCAATTTTTCATCAGGAATAACCGGAGTAAAAAAAGGCTTTAAAACTTCATAAGCAATTTCTTGCAACGATAACTTGTCTAAATTGTTTATAAAAGATTCCGCTAATACAGGAATATATTCAGGCATAAACAATCCGTTATCGCTTGCCAAACCTTTAATAACCGCCTCTTTAATATCTAATTGTAAGTCTTTATTGTTTGTACTGTAATATTTCATGGCTAATTAGCTGTTTATGTGGGGATTGTTTATCTGCTATTCGGTTCATTATATCATTGTATCATTACATCATTGAACAAGCAGTTCCATAAATTCAATGCCATAAATCAGGCCATAGCTTCCTTTCTCAACCGAAAATTCATTAAACTCTTTTACGCCATCCGGCTTTGCTCCCGGCTTATAAATTGCGAAAGGAACAGGTTTTCGTGTATGTGTACGTTTCTCGCACGGAGTAGGATGATCGGGTAAGAATGCTAATGTTACAGGCTTTTTTTCATTTAAAACATAATCCATAACAGGACCAACCACATACCTGTCAATATCTTCAATTGTTTTTATTTTCAGTTCAATATCACCTTCATGTCCGGCTTCATCAGGAGCCTCAATATGCAGATATACATAATCATGGTCTTTCAGGGCATCAATTGCAGCTTCAGCCTTACCTTTATAGTTAGTATCATACAATCCTGTTGCCCCTTCAACAAATATTGATCTCAGTCCTGCAAATCTTGCCAGACCGTGTATCAGGTCAACTGCTGAGATTACGGCTCCAGAATTTATCCCATACAACTCTTTCAAAGAAGGCATAGAAGGTTTATGACCGGGTGACCATGGCCATACCATATTTGCAACGGGCTTTCCTTTCCTTAATCGTTCTACATTAACAGGATGATCGTCAAGGATTTCTTTTGATAAATTCATTATCTTCTGAAGTATCTCTGCAATTCCTTCACCCTTCATGGACTCCGGAAGAAAATTTTGAATTTTTTCCCCAGGAATATCATGTGGAGGTGTACATTGAACCATCTCATCTTCGACATTCTTAATCACCAAGACATGCCTGTAGCTCACTCCTGTATAAAAATGTATATTTTCATCTCCTAACTTGTCATTCAAAAAATTCATTATTTCATCAGCCTCTTTCGTGGATATATGACCTGCTGAATGATTTATCAAATAATCACCTTTTGTAGTAACAAGATTACACCGCATCACCAAATCCTTTTCCCCAATATTAATTCCCATTGCTGCTGCTTCAAGCACTCCCCTGCCTTCATAATATTTCTCCGCATCATAACCCATAATTGTCATATTTGCAACTTCACTACCAGGCGATAATGATTCAGGTACAGTTTGCAACAGGCCTGTTGAAGACATCTTACAAAGTTTGTCAATATTTGGTGTATTAGCAACCATAACAGGAGTTTTACCATTTAATCTTTGTACTGATTCATCAGCCAATCCATCGGCCAGTATTACTATTTTTTTCATTTCTTTTTTTTAGTTTTTAGCTGTAAGCTTATACCTTGTACCTTGTACCTTACACCTTGTACCTTACACCTTGTACCTTACACCTTGTACCTTACACCTTGTACCTTACACATTAGCCACTCTTATAATATCAGCAAATACTCCGGCTGCAGTAACATCAGCTCCGGCACCATATCCTTGTATTACCATAGGATGGTCTTTATAATATTCGCTCCAAACAAGTAACATATTATTGCTTCCTTCAAGGTTAAACATAGGGCTGTCAGCCAAAACCTCTTTAAAACCTACTTTCGCAACACCATCTTCAAAAGAAGCAACATAACGAAGTCTCTTATTCTCGTTTTCCAGTTTCACCCGTTGTTGTTCAAAAACATCGTCTAACTCTTTAACTTTTACCAGAAAGTCATCAACACTATCTGCTTTCATATACTTATCAGGAATGAAACTTTCTTTAATTATATCATTCTGTTCCAACCTGTATCCTGACTCACGCGCTAATATCAATATTTTTCTTACCACATCCATTCCGCTCAAATCGATACGTGGATCCGGTTCGCTATACCCCTTTTCCATAGCTTCTTTAATTACAACTGATAATGGTTTATCCTGTCCAAGCTCATTTACAATATAGTTGAGCGTACCAGAAAGCACAGCCTCTAACTTAATTATTCTGTCTCCACTATTTATCAGGTTATTTATGGTTGAAATTATTGGCAATCCGGCTCCAACGTTAGTCTCAAAAAGATATTTTACCCCATTTTGTCGGGATATTGTCTTCAGACTTTTATAGATTTCATACGTTGATGAACTTGCGATTTTATTGGCAGTAACAACAGAAACATTTGCATTAAGGAGTTTTTCATAAATGATAGCCACATCTTCACTGGCGGTACAATCAACAAAAACACTATTGGCTAAGTTATTGTCAATTATTTTGTCTGAAAAGCTTCCGGCACATACATCATCTCCACTTGAGAGCTTTTCAACAGCTTGTCCGGGAATTAATCCTTCCGTGTCAACTATCATCTTTTTCGAGTTCGAAACTCCAACCAGCCTTAAAACAACACGTTCCAACTCCTTCAGCTTTTTGGAATGAGATTCAATCTTTTGCAACAGGTTAGCCCCAACAGTTCCTACACCGGTAAGATATATATTCAATATCTGATAATTGATCAGGAAAAATGCTTCATGAATTACATTAAGAGCCTTCCTCAAGTCTATATCTTTTATTACAAATGAGATATTAAGTTCTGATCCTCCCTGAGCAATGGCAAACAGATTAATTCCATTAATACCAAGACTTTTGAATAGTTGTCCGGCTACTCCTGATGTATGTTTCATACGTTCGCCTACAATAGCAACCACAGCCATATCCTTCTCGACAGTAATTGTACTTATCTGCTTATATCTCATTTCCCGTTCAAACTCAAACTCCAATGCATTAGCAGCTTTTTGTGCATCACCAACATTAACAGCAACAGTAATACTACTTTCTGAAGAGGCTTGAGATATAAGAATTACATTTATATGCTCTTGTGCCAATGCCCGGAAAAAGCGCATGGATATACCGGTAATACCAACCATCCCGGTTCCCTGTAAAGTTATTAGTGAAATATCACGAATACTGGAAACACCTTTGATTTTAGAATTATCCTTACTGCTTTCATAATCTATCAGAGTACCTTTAAAATCAGGATTAAAAGTGTTTTTTATCAGAACAGGTATGCTCTTTTGCAAAACCGGAATTATAGTAGATGGATAAATTACTTTTGCTCCAAAATACGATAGCTCTAATGCTTCTGCATAAGAAAGATGTTCAATGGAATATGCACGTTTTATAACTCTCGGATCGCCAGACATAAACCCATCAACATCAGTCCATATCTCCAATACTGAAGCATTTAAAGATGCTGCAATAATGGCAGCAGTGTAATCTGAACCACCTCGTCCCAAAGTAGTATCATCTCCATCAACGTCTCTTGCTATAAAACCCGGCCAAATATTTATTTTTGAGGCTTTATCAATTACGCCTGAAAGTAACTCTCCTGTCATCTCTAAAACAACCTGATTTTTATCCCCGATTTTTTCTGTCTTAATATATTCACGGCTATCGAATAGAACAGAATTATCTACCAGTGAATGAAAAAGAGATGCAGATAGTTGCTCACCATAACCGGTTACAATATCCTTGCTTCTGTTACTAAGCTCACCTGTAAGTGAGATGCCTTTCAAGAGGTTAAACAATGCGGAGAATTTATCATCAAACACTTTTTTAACCTTTTCAATTAAATAGGGGTCAATCTCCTTAGCAACACTAATATGCCTGTCGTACAATTGGTTAACAATCTCTTTATATTCATCACCATCTGCAGCTTTATTTGCAGCTGCAATCAGCAAATCAGTAGTGCCTCCCAATGCAGATACAACAATATGCACATCTTCATCTATATTTGATACAATTTCTTTGACCCTTTTTATACTTTCTGAGGAACCCATTGATGAGCCGCCAAATTTCAACACTTTCATCGTAAAATAAATTTATAAAGATTTTTCAACGTAATAATAATAATAATATAAGGTACACCGGTCATTGTGACTCTCATCTTCAACGAAAATAAAACAATACGGTACTCTGGAAAATAATATGACAATTCTATACCCCCAAAGGGGTTCCTGTTGAAGTAGTAGAAGTAGCTAAATTAATATCAACAAAGAATCTAATCATTACCTGGACAATGTTTTTTTTTTAATAATCTGTCACAAAAATACAACAAATTTCATTAATTCAAAACCTCAAGACTCCTTTTGTGACTTTTGCCATTATTCTCTCATGACTTACCTCATGTTACTAATGAGGTCATAAGGCTTAAAAACTCCTTTCTCAGTTATTATTCCGGTAATCAAATCAGCCGGTGTTATATCAAAAGCAGGATTTAGACCATGTGATCCCGGTGAAGCCATCCTAATTTCTGTCATAACACCTGAACGCGTAAGACCTGTATGGTAAAGCAACTCTTCATCAGACCTTTCTTCAATAATTATCGCATTGCCTGATGAGCACTGTCTGTCAAAAGTACTTGTTGGAGCAGCAACATAAAACGGAATATCGAAATAGTTGGCCAGGATAGCTTTCTCCAGTGTACCTATTTTGTTTGCCACATCACCATTTGCAGCAATACGATCAGCACCAACGATTACAAGGTCAATTTCGCCCCTGTTCATATAAAAAGCCGCAGCATTGTCAGCAATGATTCGATGATCAATGCAAGCCTGCTCAAGTTCCCAGGCAGTAAGACGCGCTCCCTGTCCACGTGGACGGGTTTCATCGACAAACACAAAAGGCGCTTTCCCAGCTTCATGGGCAACATAGATTGGAGACAAGGCTGTTCCATAATCAACAAAAGCAAGCCAGCCTGCATTACAATGAGTTAAAATTTTATTATCCTGTTTTATCAACAGGTTTCCAAAATCACCTATCTTCCTGCTGTTTTCCTCATCTTCCTGTGCCACTGCATAAGCAGACTTTATTGCCTCTTCAACAGAGTTCATACCGGCAGAATAAACTTTTTCAACAGCATAAAAAAGATTAACTGCAGTTGGTCTTGTTCCACAAATATCCTCTTTTGCTTTCTCGAAAAAACCATCCACCTGTTTTTTCCTGTTTTCAACAAAAGCCTGAGCCATAGCATATCCTGCTGCAGCCCCTATAGCACCTGCTCCCCTTACTATCATAGTTTTTATAGCATTAGCCGTTTCAAAATAATCTTTAAGAGCAATAATTTCAAAAGAAAAAGGTAATTTAGTCTGATCTATCATGTAAACAACATTTTTTTCACTATCGTACCAAACTGTTTTATAATGTTTTCCGTTAATTTTCATAAATAAACTCCTATTTAATTTTACTTTATCTCTGATTTTTCGTACTTTAATTGAATATTGCTAACCTTTCAAAATTATTTGTTATGAAACGTAACTTATTGCTTCTATCCCTACCAGTATTATTTGTTCTTACGCTTTTAAGCGGATGTAATACAAAAACAAAAATAGGACTTTTAATGGATAACACATCCGGTGAAAGATGGAAAAAAGATAAAGAACTATTTGAGAAAACAGCTAATGATTTGGGTGCAATACCAATTATTAAAGTTGCAGACAGCGATCCAGACATCCAGTATCAACAAGCCCTTGAACTGATAGACGAAGGCATTGATGTTATGGTGGTTATACCGTGTGATCTGATTAAAGCCGGAGATATTGTTAAAGTTGCACATGCTAATGATATCCCCGTTATATCCTATGACAGGCTTATAAAAAATTGTAATGTAGATTATTATGTTTCCACAGATAATATCAATGTTGGTGAGCTGCAGGCAGATTATCTTTCAAAAGTTTCACCCGTTGGTAATTATGCTCTGATAGCGGGGCCTACTACGGATAATAATGCTTTTCTATTGCATCTGGGCTGGATGAATATTTTACAGCCTCTTATCGATAAAGGGGATATTAAAATTGCGATAGATGTATTCACCGATTTCTGGCTTCCTGATGAGAGCTATCGGATAATGAAAGATTTTTTTGAAAAAGGTGGAAATGTTGATGCAATTATTGCAGGTAATGACGAATTAGCTGCCGGTGCCATAATGGCTTTAAAAGAGTATGACTATGACGGGAAAGTATTAATTGCCGGTCAGGATGCTGATCTCAGTGCTATACGTAATATTGTTGCCGGAGTTCAAACAATTACCATTTACAAACCTATTGAATCACTTGTATATGCTGCAGTAAACGCAGCTATTAAAATTGCGGACGGCAAAGCTCCGTCAAATTTGAATATTACAGTTAACAATGGTAAAAGGCTTGTGCCGGCATTACTTCTTAAAGCACAGGTAGTAAATAGGCAAAATATTAAAATGACAGTTATATCTGAAGGATTCATTTCTGAAAAAGAATTAAATTAAGTAATTTTCAGATAGCGATACGATGATTCCATTTCATCATATCAATAAAAAATATAATAGCCACGAATTCACAAATTAAATATTAGTGCATTCGTGGCTATTGTTTAGTTATCATTTTTTTTATTTTTGAATAAACAAAACTAATGTCAAAACTAAAAATATATAAAGCATCAGCCGGTTCAGGAAAGACCTACACATTAGCCAAAGAATTTCTCGAACTTCTGTTCCTTGAACCGTATAATTACAAGTACATTTTAGCAGTTACTTTCACAAATAAGGCTACTGCCGAAATGAAAAACAGAATTTTAAATTACCTTTTCTCATTAACAAGTGAAAAAAAACCTGATTTTTTAGATAATCTGAAAAAAATAACAGGCAAAAAGGAAGATGATATAAGAAAACAGGCCAAAAGAATTCTGGCCTATATACTTAACGATTTTTCTCATTTTAACATAACTACCATTGACAGTTTCTTTCAGAAGATTATCCGATCATTTGCTTTTGAAGCCGGGTTGCCAACCAATTTGCGAATTGAATTAGACAATGAAAATATTCTAAAAGAATCAATTGATACCATCTTAAAAGAATTAGATGTTAAAGGAAAAGAAAAAGTAAAAAAATGGATACTCAGTCATGCTTTAAACAAGTTACAAGAAAAAGGAGACTGGAAAATTACTAATGAATTATATCTTCTCGGCAAAGAAATTTTTAAAGAAGAGTTTCAGAAATTAGCACCGGAGATGATTGATAAAATTAATGACAAATCTTTTCTTGATGCTTATAGCAGCTCTTTAAAAACTATAATTGTTGAGTTTGAGAAATCAATAAAAAAACTGGCAGAAAATGGATTAAATCAACTAAACCAACATAACATAATCTGGGATGACCTGAAAGGGAAAAGCCGGTCACCTTTAAAAATATTAGAAAAAATTAAAACCGGCAACAATCTTTCGAATGATGTAACCGGCTTAATCAGACTTTTTGATATTACTTCACCTGAAGACATTCAAAACAATAAAAACAGTACTGCGAAAAATCAAAACATAACAGACTGCTTCTATAACGGATTGTATAACACTCTTCAGGAATTAACCGAAAACTATAAAAACCAAAAAGAAGACTATTTTACTGCAAAGGCTATACTCCCCAATATACCTTCATTTGGCATTCTGACAGATATTTCACAAACGGTAAAAAAGCTGTCGCAAGAGCAAAATATATTTTTATTATCTGAGGCCAACCAACTTCTAAACAGAATAATTGACAACAACGACACGCCCTTTATATACGAAAAAACAGGAACCCGTTACAGACATTATATGATAGATGAGTTCCAGGACACATCAGAGTTGCAGTGGTTAAATTTCAAACCTCTAATCGGAAACAGCTTAAGTGAAAATAACAAAGCCTTAGTTGTTGGGGATGTTAAGCAATCAATATATCGCTGGAGAAACTCTGACTGGAAGCTATTAAGTCACTGTATTCAACAAGATTTTGTCAACCCAGGAGTGGACGAAGATACTTTACAAACCAACTGGAGAAGTTTTGAACGCATTATTCACTTCAACAATTTTATTTTCAGTCAAAGTGCCGATGTACTACAATCAGAATTTATTCAATCGGTAAGGAAGGATATCCCTGATCTTGAACTCAGTTCTGAATTAGAGAATTTAATAACAGAAGCTTATAATGATGTAACACAAGAGGTATCAAATAAAGGATTAAATAAAGGCGGATATGTTAACATGCAATTCATAACAACTCAAAACAACAATGAATATGAAAAACAAGTATTACCCCTTTTATGTGAAAAGATTAATTTACTAACAGATGCCGGATATGAATACAAAGATATTTGCATTTTAGTTCGCACAAAAAATGAAGGTCAATTAATCTCCGAATACCTGTTAAGTAATTCGGATAAGATGTACCCTGTAATATCTGACGAAACACTTGTTCTTGAAAGTTCACCGGCTGTATCTGTTGTTATTAACAGGCTAAAATACATTCAGGATTCTGACAATGAAATATTAAAAGCACACATTAAACTACACAACCTGTTTTTACAAAATGAAGAAACCTACCAATCAGAAAATTTATCGGCCGATATTTTGTCTTCAACAGATGAAACAGAGCTGTCTCAACAACTTAATTCTTTATCCGAATTAAAAGGTAAACCCCTGTTTGAGATGGCTGAAGCCATTATAAGAGAACTTCCCCAATGGCTGCAAAAAGAACAATCGCCTTACTTACGTGAATTATTAAATAAAGTACAGGATTTTATTAATACAAAATCTGTTAATCTGGCAGACTTTCTGGAATGGTGGGAAGACAAAGGAAATACCTCATCAATTTCGATACCTGACGGACAAAATGCCATTAAAATAATGACTGTGCATAAATCGAAAGGGCTTGAATTCAAAGCTGTCATTATTCCCTTTTGCCACTGGCCATTAGACAGAAAAAGCCACGACAGCCTTATTTGGTGTAAGCCCCAAACACATCCTTTCAATCAGCTTAATCTTGTGCCGGTAAGCTATACTTCCAAGCTTATTCATACCCAAATGTTTTCCCAATACATTAACGAGAGACTACTCCAATATATTGATAACCTTAATATTTTATATGTGGCCTTCACCAGAGCACGGGAAACATTAGTTACTATCGGGATGAGAAAAGAGTCAAAATCAAAACCGAATGCGCTCTCAACCGTTGCTGATCTTTTAAATAATAGTATTAAATCAGGTATCATTAACAACACTAATTATTTAAACGAAGAAGACTATATACTGGATGAAGAGAAGCATACATTTACATACGGAGAAATACCAAAACAAATAAAAAAGAAGAAAGAAACAACTCTATCATCACCCAAAGTGTTTAAAACAATTCCTCTCGGCAGCAGAATAAAGATCCATACCGACAGTAATTCTATGCAGCCAAAGTTGCTTGAACAATACCGTGTTCATGGTAAAATAATGCATCTGCTATTTGAAAGAATTAAAACAGCTAAAGATATTGAACCGGCAATAGATTCGTTGATATTTGAAGGTAAATTACTCTCAGAATCTAAACCTGAATTAAAAAACAAAATAGAAAATTTATTAGCTATAGCTCCTTATGATGAATGGTTCAGCAATAAGTATAAGATATTAAATGAAGCTTCTATACTACAAAAATCAGACACCTCACGCCCCGACAGAGTACTAATTGCCGACAATAAAGTGATTGTTATTGATTATAAATTTGGAGAAGTTAAAAGTGATAAATACCGCAAACAGGTTAGGCATTACATGAATTTAATAAGTGAAATGGGTTACAAAAATATTGAAGGTTACATCTGGTATATCAATCAGGACAGTACGCTTGAATGGGTTAAGGGTTAATTGAGTTTGTCAGGTTGCAAGTTAATTCCCCTCCGCAGAGCCTGCCTGACATCGGGCAGGAGGTCAGGGGTGGGTAAAAAGTATTGCCAAAGTTACAGCCACGGTACAGAATCAAGCAAGTGGGAAAGAAACCATAGAAGAAAGGTATTACATATCATCGCTAATAGGTAATGCTGATTTTATCAATAGGGCTGTACGAAAACATTGGTATGTTGAAAATA
>CBDUZZ010000031.1:0-52999 GCA_965371855.1 uncultured bacterium | reverse complement strand
GGTAAACGTATTTGGTTGCGTTTGGATTTTAGCTACTTTTGGTTTTGTTCAACAAAAAATATAGTGCATTTGACAGATGGTGCTAAATATGAAGATGTTAGTAAAGTGTAAAATTAGTTGTAGCTTGAAAATGAAGTGTTTAAAAATGCCAAACACACCATATTCAAACCGTTGTAAGCCATGCAATGACATGAACATTACTTCTAAAAGTTAACCAACTAATGGCTGAGGGCACAGATTGCAAATCCGCGTCAGCCTCGGGTAAAAACAGATAGTCAAAATTCAAGTATCATTATTCTGAATCATCCCCACATCAAAAATCCTCACATCAAAAATCCTAAAAGAACTCTTCATTCTCAAATGTATCGTTGTTATTATTTTGTTGTTTGAGATCCTTATCTTTTATGTCTTGACAATTCATATTCATGTTAAAATTAACAGGCTTATCAAAAGTGTCCTCAATGGTAATTCCCAACTCTTCGTCAGCATAAACTTTTTGCATGTAAATAGCATAAGACGGCAATGCCATATTAGCTCCCTGACCCAATGTTATGTTATCAAAATGAATATCTCTGTCATCTCCTCCTGACCATATTCCGGTTACCAGATTAGGAGTAACTCCCATAAACCAGCCATCAGAGTGATTTTGGGTGGTTCCTGTTTTTCCGCCCATTTCCATATAAAACTGATATTTGGTTCTTAACCGTATGCCTGTACCATGATTAACTACAGCCTTAAGCATATTCAACATCATATAAGCGGTTTCTTCATTAATGGCTTCTTTTTTTCTTGCTCTGAATTCTGAAATCACATTACCGTAATTGTCTTCTATACGTGTAACAATAATAGGTTCTATGTGTACTCCCTTGTTGGCAAAATTACAATATGCTCCTGTTAGTTCATATAAATTGAAGTCAGGCGTTCCAAGGCATATTGCAGGAACAGGATCCATAGGGCTTTTAATGCCCAAACTGTGAATGAAATCAACTAAAGGCTGTGGACTTAATTGTTTCATAACCCACGCTGTAATATTATTGTTCGAATTAGCCATACCCCATTTTAAGGATACCATTTCACCGGCACGTTTGTTTCCACTGTTACGAGGTGTCCATGTTTTACCTGTGATCAGGTAAAATGTTTGTGGAATATTAGGAACCATGTCACATGGTGTAAGCCCTGACTGCATTCCTAAGGTATAAACAAACGGTTTTATTGTAGAGCCAACCTGACGTTTTCCCACCGTTACCATATCATACATAAAGTGCTTAAAGTTAGCACCTCCAACATATGCTTTTACATGACCATTATGTGGGTCAATTGATAACAGGCTGGAGCGTAAGAAGTATTTATAGTAAATAATGGAGTCGAGAGGAGTCATCAAAGTGTCAATCTCTCCTTTCCAGGAAAACACCTCCATAGGGAATTTCGTGTTAAATACCTTTTTAATGCTATCCTCTGATGCACCATTCTTTTTCAGATTACGATATCTGTTGGTGTTTTTCATCGACATGAGAATAATCTTTTTGTAATCTTTTCCCGATATTCTCCTTGTGAAAGGAGCCCTTGTTCTTCCTTCTTTCTCATCGAAAAATTTAGGCTGAAGATCCTGACTTAAATGTTCTGCAATGGCTTCCTCTGCATATTTTTGCATGCGGGAGTCTAAAGTTGTATATATTATTAACCCGTCGTTGTAAATGTTATATTTTGTACCATCAGGTTTGAGATTTTTATTAATCCATCCATACAAAGGGTTGTTAGTCCATTCGGTACTGTCTTCAATGAATTTTTGATTTTGCCACGAAGCATAATGGCTGCGTTCAGGTAATGGTGCTGTTAAAGTTAAACGTAAGTGTTCTCTGAAATATGGAGCAAGACCCTCTTTGTGGTCAGCACGGTTGAATTTAAGTTGTAGAGGAATATGTGAAAGAGAATCAAATTCTACATGTGAAATATATTTTGCTTTTAACATTTGTCCCATAACAACATTTCTTCTTTGCTGTGTGAGTTCAGGTCGGCGACGTGGATTGTATAACGCAGGATTTTTTAACATTCCGATAAGTACAGCAGCCTCTTCTATTTTAATAGTGTCAAGTGTTGTGTTAAAGAAAGTTTTTGCAGCCGATTTAATGCCATAAGCATCGTATATAAATTCAGCTCTGTTAAGGTACATTGACAGAATCTCATCTTTCGTATAACTACGTTCTAATTTTACGGCAATTACCCACTCTTTAAACTTCTGAAATGCTCTCTCCCAAATGCTCGAAGCTCTCCCGTGAAAAAGAAGTTTTGCTAATTGTTGTGTAACTGTAGAGCCACCCCCTGAACTTTGATCCTGTAATAATACTGTGCGGAACAGCACTCTTGCTAAACCTCTTGCATCAATGCCGGAATGATCATAAAACCGTACATCTTCTGTTGCTACCAGAGCATTAATAAGGTTTGGCGAAATATCTTTATACTCAACCGGGCTTCTGTTTTCAATAAAAAAGGTGCTTAACAATTCCTGATCGGATGAATAGATTTCGGTAGCGATATTACTTTTGGGATTTTCCAGTTCATCAAACGATGGCATAAATCCTAAAAACCCGTTAGAAATTAAAAGAAAGAGAAGAAAAATAAAAACTACTCCACCTGCAAAGACACCCCACAACCAAAGTATGTAACGCTTGTATCTACTGTTTTTTACATCCATGTTGAAGAAAATTTTGTGTAAAAATAGTAAAATTAAATGTAAGCTTATTGATGTTATAAATGTAATGCATTCATATTTTTTAATTATTTGGCAATTATTTTTCTACTTTTGTCCCCTTCAAAACACTGTTTTAAATTTAATTTTTTAATGCAATGGCGAAAAAAGAGACTGGAAATGTGGAGAACTTAGTGATTGTAGAGTCCCCTGCAAAGGCTAAAACCATTGAAAAATATTTAGGAAAAGATTTTCTTGTAAAATCAAGTTATGGTCATATACGTGATCTGTCAAAAGTAGATTTTGGCGTTGATATAGAAAATAATTACATGCCTGATTATATTATATCAAAAGATAAGAAAGATGTTGTTAAGGAGTTAAAGTCTCTGGCAACGAAAGCTAAAACAGTATGGCTGGCATCTGATGAGGACCGTGAGGGAGAGGCTATAGCCTGGCATCTGTTCGAAGTACTGGGGTTGACTGAGGAAAATACAAAGCGTATTGTTTTTCATGAAATCACAAAAAATGCCATTTTAAATGCCATTAAAAACCCACGTAAGATAGACATCAATCTGGTAGATGCCCAACAGGCTCGTCGTGTACTTGACAGGCTTGTAGGATTTGAGTTGTCACCTGTTTTGTGGCGTAAAGTAAAACCATCGTTATCGGCCGGCAGGGTGCAATCTGTGGCTGTGCGTTTAATAGTTGAGAAAGAGCGTGAAATCTTTGCTTTTGCCCCAAAAGACTCTTTCAGGGTAACAGCACTGTTCATCGCGGAAAACAACTCAGGTGAAAAACGTGAGGTTAAAGCAGAACTTTCAAGGCGCATAAACACTCATGACGAGACTTATAAGTTTCTGCAAAAATGTAAAGGTGTTGAGTATGTTGTTTCCAGTGTAGATAAGAAACCATTTTCCAAATCTCCGGCACCGCCATTTACTACATCTACTATTCAGCAGGAAGCCAGTAGGAAATTGGGCTTTTCAGTTGCTCAGACAATGGCTGTTGCACAGAAACTATACGAGGCAGGAAATATCACATATATGCGTACCGATTCAGTAAACCTTGCCGAAACTTCAGTGAAAAACATTAGTGCCCTAATTACCGAAAAAATGGGAGCAGAGTATTTGCAAACACGTAAATACAAAACCAAATCGAAAGGTGCACAGGAGGCTCACGAAGCAATAAGGCCTACATATATGGAAAAAGAGACAATCTCAGGTTCTGCTGCTGAACAAAAACTGTATGCTTTGATTTGGAAACGTACTATTGCTTCTCAAATGAGTAATGCTAAGCTGGAGAAGACAACGGTTTCAATCGATGTTGGCGAAACAGGAGAGAGGTTCGTAGCAACAGGGGAAGTAATTAAATTTGACGGATTTTTAAGAGTATATATAGAATCTACTGACCAGGAACCGGAGATTGGTGAAGATGATAAAAAATCGTTGTTGCCGGCCTTGAGTGTTGGAGAGATGGTAGCTTTGGATTATTGTGAAGCGCGCCAGAGGTGGACACAGAAACCTGCAAGATATTCAGAGGCCAGTCTGGTGCGCCGGTTAGAAGAATTGGGTATTGGTCGTCCGTCCACTTATGCTCCTACCATATCAACCATACAGCAACGTGGGTATGTGGTAAAAGAGGACAGGCCGGGAGTAGAACGTAAATACAAACACTTTTTGTTTAAATCAGGAGATATCATTGAAAGTGAAAAAATAGAGATTGCCGGTACAGTGCGAAGTAAGTTATTCCCTACTGATATAGGTATGGTGGTGAATGATTTTTTAGTTAAGCATTTTCAGGATGTAGTGAGTTATGACTTTACTGCAAAAGTTGAAAAAGAGTTTGATGATATAGCAGTTGGAAAGTTAGCGTGGAGTGAGGCAATAGATGATTTTTATAAGCCGTTCCATTCTAAAGTAGAGGAAACAATTGAAAATTCATCAAAAAGTACCGGGGAGAGAGTATTAGGAAAAGACCCGGAAACCGGTAAGGTTGTACTGGTTCGCATCGGTAGGTTTGGTCCCATGGCTCAAATGGGAGAAGCTCAGGAGGAAGAAGGAGGTGAGAAACCCAGATTCGCATCTTTACAACGGGGGCAGCATATTGAAACAATTTCATTGGAAGAGGCTCTTGAACTGTTTAAATTGCCCAGACAACTCGGAGAGTTTGAAGAAAAAACGGTTACTATCGGAATTGGACGTTTTGGCCCGTATATTCGTCATGACAGTAAATTTGTATCTTTGAAAAAAGATGTGGATGATCCTTATTCGATTGATCTGGAAACAGCCATTGAACGGATTAAAGAAAAGCGTGAGGCAGATATTAAGAAGATAATTAAGACTTTTGACGAGGAACCTGAACTTAGGCTTTTGAATGGTCGTTGGGGGCCATATATCGCTTATAAGAAGAAAAACTACAGGATACCTAAAACTACAAATGCCGAAGAGCTAAGTTTAAAAGAGTGTCTTGAATTAGTTGAGAAAGGAAGCAAAGGCTCAACAACGAAGAAAGGTGCGGCAAAGAAAAAACCATCAGCAAAAAAGAGTACTAAAAAGAAGTAAATATAAAAGAGTTAACCGGTGGAACTGGAATATTATTTTAATCCTGCAAATATTACTGTAGAGTCTGCTTTTGGTAGTGATACTGATGATAAGCTTGGTATTAGTATTGTTTTGTTTGATAAGGATAACAATAAAATAGTGCCGGAAGATTTTGATGTGGCAATTATTGGGATTAAAGAGAGTATCAACAGTTATATGAATGCCGGTTGTGCAAAAGCACCTGATGATATTCGCTCAAAGCTTTACGGATTACGAGGTTTTAATAGAGAGTTGAAAATTTTAGATCTAGGTAATATTAAGGGAAATTCAGTAAAGGACAAATATATTGCAATCAGGGAGGTGACACTTTATCTGCTTGGTAATTCTGTTATCCCGATTGTTGTTGGCGGAAGTCAGGATTTTACTGTTTTTATGGGGGAAGCATTAAGTGCTTTGAAAAAGAGCTGGAATCTCTCTGTAATAGATTCGAAAATAGACTTTGTTGATAGTCCGGATGACTTTACTTCCTGTAATTTTTTGGGGCGGCTGGTATCTGACAACAGTGATTATTTGGATAATTTGACATTGATAGGAGCGCAAAAATATCTATATTCCAATAATCAGGAACAATTTATAAATAATAACTATTTCAGTTTACTAAGATTAGGGGAGATAAAAAATGATGAGCTGAAAAAGGCTGAACCCTATTTAAGAGATACTGATTTACTTTCTGTAGATGTCTCATCTGTTAAGGGAGCTGATATGCCGGCACAATCCGGAGCAATGCCTAACGGGATGTTTTCGCATGAAATATGTCAACTTGCCTGGTATGCCGGATTAAGTGACCGGATAAAGGCGTTTGGGTTGTTTGAATTGAACCCCGATTTTGACAATGATGCAGGCAGTGGTGTTTTACTTGGTGCCCAGGTAGTCTGGCATTTTTTAGAGGGCTTATCGATGAGGCATAAAGACTTTCCTTTAAGAGATATAGAGTCTTATAGTATTTTTATTGTTCATCTGGATGATTATGAAATGGACATTCGTTTTTTCAATAATCCTGAAAATGGAAGATGGTGGGTTGAAGTCCCGGGAAAAGAGGAATCTTTAATTATTTCATGTAGTAAACCGGATTATGATAAAGCAATGAGGAATAACATCCCGGAAAAATGGATATTTTCAATGAAAAAAAATGGCTCAATATCAGGCACTAAGAATAATAATTTTGCAGATAGTGACTAAAATTGAAACTTTTACGTTTAAATATAGTATACAATTTCAGCTTTTTGTCTGAAATGTTTTTATTTGAATATTTGTTTTATAGTTTTAGAAACATAAATAGAAAGTTAAACCAAAGGTTAAGTTGTTAACCGGTATTCAGAGCAAATGGCTAGAAGTTCATTAATCATTCTGTTATTTTGCATGACTACGCTGGCAAGGAGTCAGTTTGACCCCCAGTTTAGTCAGAATATGTTTAATCACTTAACCAATAATCCCGGTTTTGCCGGAACTTCCGGGATGGTTAATTTATCAGCAATAAGCCGGCAACAGTGGATGGGATTTGAGGGGGCGCCTAAAACAACGGTTTTTGGAGCAGATGCAGCGGTAAATTTATTTAAGCAGGAGAGTGGAGTTGGGCTAATTATTGGAAATGATGAAATAGGACCTTTTAAGAACTTGTTTGTCGATTTTAGTTACGCCTACCGTATTGATATTTTGGAGGGATCATTGGGAATAGGGCTAAGCCTAGGTTTTCTTAATCAAACACTTGATGGAACAACCTTAGACCCGTTAGGAGGTGGAGATGGAAATACGTATCATTCAAAAGATGATCCGGCCATTCCCCAGACAGAGGTTTCAGGCATGGCATTTGACATGGGTTTTGGAGCTTTTTATGATCATACAAAATATTATGTCGGTTTTTCCGTTAATCACTTAAACAAACCTGCACCCAATTTTGATGATGAGTTTCAGACATACTTGAAACAAACGTTCTTTTTAAATGGTGGTATTCGTTACAAGTTGAAAAATCATCCGGTGGTGTTAGTTCCATCGATGTTTTTGAAAACAGATTTAGCAGGCTTACAAATAGATGTAAATGTTAATGCGGTTGTGAAAGATAAGTATTGGGGAGGCATAACATACAGACATCAGGATGCAATAGTATTACTTGCAGGTCTCGAATTGTTGAATGGATTGAAATTTGGTTACAGCTACGATATCACTTTGTCGAAACTTTCTACCTACAGCTCAGGTACACATGAGATAATGGTAGGTTACAGTTTTGATTTAGACTTTGAAAAACGAACCAAGCGCTATAAGAGCGTGAGGTATTTATAATAAGATGAAATAAATTAAATAATTCAGATATTTATAGTATCATGAAGAAAGTACTTGCCCTAAGTGTGATTATTATTACAATTATGTCCGGATGCGGTAAATCCGGAGGAGGAGAATTAGTTGGTGTTTCAGCTCGTGGAGCATTTTTTGAACCTGACCCTTATGGAATGTTGTTCATTCCGCAGGGTAGTTTTAATATGGGTCCCAACGATCAGGATATTACCTGGTCCTTAACTGCTCAGACAAAAACCATTAGTATTGGTTCATTCTGGATGGATGAGACAGAAATTACCAATAGCGAATACCGCCAGTTTGTGTACTGGATTAGGGATTCTATTGCCCGACGTTTGTTAGGTGAACAGTTTGAGGAATTTCTTATATCAGAAGATTATCTCGGAAATGAGATTGATCCTCCTTATCTTAACTGGGATGTTGAGGTAGAGTGGGATAATGAAGAGTATGCCGAGATTTTGGATGAGATGTACCTGCCTGAAAACGAAAGATTCTTTAGAAGGAAAGAAATTGATACTCGTAAATTGACCTATGAATTTGAGTGGGTTGACCTTTTACAGGCTGCCAAAAAGAGTAACAGATATAATTTTGAGACAAAATCTTACGAAGGAGTTGTTTTCAATCAAAAAGGGGAAGAACGTAAAATCAATGACCGTTCAGCCTTCATAATGAAAGATCAGGTAAATGTTTATCCTGATACTTTATGTTGGATTGCCGACTTTACATATTCATTTAATGAACCGTGGACAGAAAAATACTTCTGGCATCCCGGATTCGCCGAATATCCTGTTGTTGGTGTTAGTTGGAAACAAGCCAGAGCATTTACTATTTGGAGAACACAACTGATGAATAATTACCTAAGATCGAAAGGTGAACCTGAGGTAATGGCTTATCGTCTTCCAAGTGAAGCGGAATGGGAATATGCATCCCGTGGTAATCTTGAAAACTCTATTTTCCCCTGGGGTGGTTTATATACACGTAACGATGAAGGTTGTTTCCTTGCTAACTTCAAACCATTAAGAGGTCGTTATAGCGACGATGGCGGCGCCAAATCAATGTCTGTTGCATCGTATGCACCTAACGATTTTGGATTGTATGATATGGCAGGTAATGTTGCAGAATGGACATCAGGTGCTTTTGATGAATCTTCTTATAGCTATACGCATGATTTTAACCCTACTTATAAGTACAATGCTTTACCTGACGATCCTGCCGTATTAAAAAGAAAAGTTATCAGGGGTGGTTCATGGAAGGATGTTGGTTACTTTTTACAGTGTGGATCACGTACGTATGAGTATCAGGATTCTGCAAAATCATTTATTGGTTTCAGGTGTGTTAGAGATTATATTGGAGACTAAACCGGAAAACAGGAGTTTGTAATCAGAAAAGGAGGAAAATAGTTATGAGTTTTATTACGGAATTTGTAGAGAGCCCAGGGTATAAAAAGATAATGGGTAAAGTTTACGGTTGGGGTGCTGCTCTGGTTCTTGCAGGGGCGTTATTTAAAATAATGCACTATCCATATGCCGGTCCAATGCTTCTTGTAGGGATGGGTACTGAAATCGTTATATTTTTCTTGTCAGCATTTGAGCCTCCTCATGAAACACCTGACTGGAGTTTGGTATACCCTGAATTAAGAGGATTAGATCCAACTAACATTCGTGGTGGTGGTACAGGTGGTGGCGGTAGCGATTTAGCTGCTTTAATTGAGAGTGGAAATTTAGATAAGGAAACGGTGGAGAAACTGTCTGAAGGTATTAAAAAACTGGCAATGACTACATCTCAGCTTTCTGATGTAAGCGATGCTTCTCTTGCTACTGAATCATATCTTCAAAATATTATGCAAGCCGGTGAGGCTGCTGGTAAATTTTCTAATGTGCAGATGAAAACGGCAAAAACATTAGAAGAATCAACAGGGATACTTGCTGATAGTTATACCTCTTCAGCTTCTAACCTTGCGGAAGCAAGTAAAAAGGTTGCTGAAACTTACACTTCATCTGCAAAAACAGTTGCTGATGCAGGTCAAAAAATTGCTGATGATCTAACTACTTCAGGAAAATCATTTGCCGAATCAATTAACGGATCGGGTAACCAATTGCTTGAATCGTACAATGAAATGAGCAAGGTAATGACCCAGCATCTTGATAGTGTAAATAGTAGTAGTAAAAATTATACCGAACAGTTGAGTGAGGTAAATAAAAACCTTTCGACTATTAATGCTACATATGAATTGCAGTTAAAAGGACTCAACGAACAGGCTCAGACAACTCAGGAACTGAACAGTGGATTAAGTACTATAAAAGAGCACTTAGTACAGTCAGTTGATGACTCAAAAACATATAAAGAACAGGTTGCCGCATTGAGTAAAACGATTGGTGAATTAAATTCAATATATGGAAATATGTTGAGTGCCATGAATACCGGTAACAGGTAATTTTAACTAATTTAGAATATTAAAATAAAACTCTGAACAATTATGAGTGGTGGAAATTGTCCCGAAACGCCCAGACAGAAGATGATAGGTATGATGTACCTGTTTCTTACTGCAATGTTAGCACTTAATGTGTCGGGAGAGCTTTTGAAAGCATTCCAGTTAGTTGATAAAAGTATACAGCAGTCAATAACCACTGTTGAAAGCCGGAATTATCAACTTGAAACAAAGCTGGAAAATGCTGTGGAGGTTAATCCTAAGAAAGCCATGGGAGCTAAAGTTAAAGCTGATAAAATTAAAGCTAAAGCAGACTCTTTATATAAAAACATACAAGATTTAAAGTTGTTAATGGTTCATACTGTTGACGGGCCAGAAGCCACTTTAGACAATTATAAGGGAATCGATAACCAGGATGTTGCAGCTCAGTTAATGATAACAGAGAAACAAGGAGCGCGAAGTAAAGAATTAAAAGGATTGATCAATGAATACAGAGATCTGTTGATTAGCTATATTGATAAAACAGACACCTTTGTATGGAAATCGATAGAAGAGTCTCTTACAACAGAGCCATTTAAAGATGAAACGAAAAAAGGTGAGGTAGTACATAAGTCATGGGAGAGTCAGAAATTTGAACATCTGCCACTGTCGGCTTCATTTGCGTTGATGACTAGTATTCAGAGTGATATCAGAACTGCACAGGCTGATGTTGTTAACTATCTGTTGGCAGAAATTGATGAGGAAACATTTAAGTTTACTAAAATTGAACCTATAACAAAACCTGTTTCCAATATTGTTATTCAGGGAGATACTTATAAGGCAGACATTTTCCTCGCGGCAAGAGATGAGTATCAGGATCCCGAGATTTTAGTTAATGGGCAACGTCTGGATGTTGTTGATGGAAGAGGTAAATTTTCGATTCCGGCTAGCAGACCGGGTGAATTTGAGTACAAGGCAGACTTAAAAATAATTGATCCTACAGGTAAGCCAAGAATATATAGTATAACAGAAAAATATAGGGTTATTAAACCAAATGTTGTTATCTCACCTGTTAAGATGAATGTGTTTTACGAGAGTGTTGCTAATCCGGTGAAAGTGTCGGTTCCCGGTGTTCCATCAAGTGATCTTATAATAACTATTTCAAATTGTACTAAACGAAAAACAGGAGATATGTATATTGTAAGGCCTAATCCAGGCAAAGCCGGATTGAAGTCAATTGTTACTGTTTCTGCAAAAATTAATGACAAAGTACGTAGAATTGGAAGCGGTGAATTCCGGATTAAAAGAGTTCCTGACCCGGTTGCTATGGTGGCAGGGAAAAAGGAAGGAAAGATCCGTAAAAACCTGCTGATAGCCCAACAAGCGGTGTTTGCTGAGATGGGTGATGATTTTGATTTTGATCTGGAATTTAGAGTTACCGGGTTTATGGTGTCAACTATTAAAGGTGGTTATTTGCAGGATGCAAGATCAAAAAATAATAAATTTACCCAGGAACAGAAAGATTTGATCAATAGTGTAGGAAGAGGTGGCAGAGTATTTATTGAAGAGATTAAGGCCGTTGGTCCTGATAAAACACCAAGAAAATTGAATCCTATAACTTTTACGATAGATTAACGTATTAAAATATAAAAGTAAAAAAATCAGGCAGGATGAGTAAATGTTAGGTTATTTTTGCCGGAAAAATAAAATTAAAAATTGAAACAGATGAAAAAGATTGTTCTTATCCTTTTATTGTTTATCGGTTATAGCAGTACCGGACTTGTGAAGGCACAAAATGTTATGGATGGTTTATATCCCAAAGAACATGTTCTAAACAGGAAACCTATCCCATTTGCTCATGTTAGAGAAGCTGATGTTTTATGGGCTAAAAAAATATGGCGGATTATTGACTTAAGAGAAAAAATGAATCTGTCATTGTATTATCCTATTACTCCTATGGATGACAGACATAGTCTTATCGATCTTCTGTTGTACGGAATTAAATATGAGGGGTTAACGGCTTATTCAAGTAAAGACGACGAGTTTAAAATTGCCATGACTCCTGAACAAGTTGAAGTTGAGATGGGGGCTGTGAATGACACTAGTATGGTTAAAAATCCGGATACCGGTCAGTGGGAGCAAAAAATTATTGGAGGAGAAATAAGATCTGATGAGATAAAACAGATTCTTTTAAAAGAGATATGGTTCTTCGATAGAAATTATTCAAGAATGGATGTTAGAATAATCGGTATTTGCCCTATTCGTGAATTTGAAAAAAGCGATAGTGAGGGAGAAAGTCAGATAATGAAGAAACAGGTTTTCTGGATATATTATCCTCAAGCTCGTGATCTGTTTGCCAGTCATGAGGTTTTTAATGCCAAAAATGATGCTCAGCGACGTACTTTTGACGACATCTTCCTAAAGCGTTACTTTGGTAGTTATATCATTAAAGAAGCAAATGTATATAGCAACCGTCGTATAGAGGATTATACTGCCGGTATGGATGCTATGATGGAATCAGATAAAATAAAGAATGATATATTTACTATGGAACAAGATATGTGGGAGTTTTAATAGTAAAGACAAAAAATATATGATATGAAAAAAGCCGGCTTCAAGTCGGCTTTTTTTGATTTAAGTGCTATAGTTATTGCAAAGTTAGTAGTCCTCTCCAAATTCTGTTTTTACATCATCTGTAAATTGTCTTATCTGTTGTTCATTTTCAATAGGACAAACTAACAGTGCGTTTTTTGATTCCACAACTACATAACTGTCTAGCCCTTGAATTACAACGCGTTTTTCACCTGGGACATGAACAACACAGTTTTTTGAGTTATACAGTAATACTTTACCATTAATCGCTGCATTATTGTTTGCATCTTTTTCTGAATGCTCATGTAGCGATGACCATGTGCCCAGGTCAGACCATCCGAAATCAGCGGTTTGTACGTAAACATTATTGGCTTTTTCCATTATGCCATAGTCGATAGAAATGTTTTTACACTCCATGTATGTATCACTCAACTCTTTTTGTTCATTATCTGTGCCGATATGAGGCTCTAATTTGTTAAAAAGTATCTGAACATCGCTTAGATGTTTGTTAAATGAAGTAACAATACTTTTTAATGACCATAAAAAAATACCGGAATTCCAGAAAAACTCACCACTCTCGATAAACACCTTTGCCATTTCAGTATTAGGCTTTTCTGTGAAAGTCTTTACTTTATGGAAATTTGGAAAATCATCTCCAACTTTCTCCCCTAATTGAATGTATCCATATCCTGTTTCCGGTTTATGTGGCTTTATGCCTAATGTTAATAAGGCATCATTTTCATCAACAAATTTTAATCCTGTGTTAATATTTGATCTGAATAACTCTTCATTCATAATCAGGTGATCAGCCGGAGTTACTACTATCTTAGCGTTTTTATTTTTGCTTTTTATTATTGCGTTTGCATATGCAATACATGGTGCTGTGTTTCTTCTTAACGGTTCTAAAAGAACCTGCTCCGAAGATATATCCGGGAGTTGTTCCAATACAATGTCTTTGTATACATCACTGGTTACTACTAAAAAATTTCCTACAGGGCAAACAGGTTTGAAACGATCGAATGTTTGCTGAATAAGTGTTCTCCCTGTGCCAAGGATGTCAAGAAATTGTTTTGGATTGGCAGTACGGCTTATTGGCCAAAATCTGCTGCCAACACCTCCTGCCATGATAACGCAATATGTGTCCTGCTTCATTATTAACATTTTTATTTAAAACAAAGATATCAGAACTTTAACTGAAAAGTTCTTAATATTTATTAAAGTACTCATTTTTTTGTTATAAAGTTACTATTTTTAAAGAAAAATTGAGACATGTTATACCATTTAGGAAAATATACGCTGTTTTTAAAAAGGGTTTTGGGAAAGCCTGAAAAATACAATGTATTTTTTAATCAGGTTGTGAGAGAAATTGATAAACTTGGAATAAACTCTCTTGGAATAGTTTTGATTATTTCTGCATTTATGGGAGCTGTGATAACACTGCAAACAGCCTATAATATTGAGATGCCATTTATTCCCAAATACACCATTGGTGTGGCAGCTCGTGACTCTATATTGCTCGAATTTTCATCAACTATTGTATGCCTTATTCTGGCCGGTAAAGTTGGCTCTAGTATTGCCTCAGAAATAGGAACTATGCGTGTAACTGAGCAGATTGATGCTATAGATATTATGGGGATTAATTCTGCGGGTTTTTTAGTGCTGCCTAAAGTTGTTGCTATGGTTTTTAGCACTCCTTTATTGGTTATCATCGCTATGGGTATAGGTATTGGGGGGGGGTATATATCCGGTAGTTTGTCTGGTGAAGTAACTCCGGCTGAATATATTTATGGAATACAATATGCTTTCAGACCTTTTTATATAGTTTATTCTCTAATCAAATCGGTAGTGTTTGCATTTGTTATAAGTAGTGTTTCTGCTTATTGGGGATATTATACATCGGGAGGATCCCTGGAAGTTGGAATGTCAAGTACTAAGGCTGTTGTGACGAGCAGTATTCTTATTCTTCTGTTTAACCTGGTGTTAACTCAGCTATTATTGGCATGATCGAAGTAACTAATCTATCAAAATCGTTTGACGGTAAGCAGATACTTAAAAATATCTCTACTGTTTTTAATAAAGGACAAACAAATCTTATTATTGGACAAAGTGGTTCAGGGAAGACTGTTTTGCTAAAGTCTATAGTTGGATTACATACAATAGAAGAAGGAGATATTCTTTATGATGGTGATAGTTTTGTTTCCATGAGTAATAGTGAGATAAAAAATCTTCGCCAGGATATGGGAATGCTTTTTCAGGGATCGGCACTGTTTGACTCATCCACCGTTGAAGATAATGTGAGGTTTCCTTTGGATATGTTAACTGACTTCAGTCTTGAAGAACGGCGCGACAGAGCCAATTTTTGCCTTGAAAGGGTTAATCTGAAAAATGTTAATAACCTGTTTCCTTCCGAGATTAGTGGAGGGATGCAGAAACGCGTTGCTATTGCACGAGCTATTGCATTAAATCCAAAATACTTGTTTTGTGATGAGCCAAATTCAGGCTTAGACCCTAAAACAGCTATCCTTATTGATGAGTTAATAAAGGAGTTAACTCAGGAATTTGATATGACCACCATAATTAATACTCACGATATGAATTCTGTTATGGCTATTGGCGATAAGATAGTTTTTATTCATGAAGGTGTTAAACATTGGGAGGGCTCAAAAGAGGATATTTTCAGTGTTGAAAACGAAGTTTTGGAAAACTTCATATTCGCTTCTGAGTTATTCAGAGATGTAAGAAATTATAATCGAAATAAAAACGGCTGACTATTTCTTAATCTCTTTATACATGTTGTATTTCAATTTCTGATTTGTACTCTCTTCTATATATGTTGATTTATATAGAATCTGTTCCTCTGATTTCAACGTTGCAGCAGCTCCTTCAGGCCATTCACCTGTTAGCTCATATAAAGCTTGCGAAAGGAATTTCTCTCTGGGGTCTCCCAGTTGGTATTTATATCTTTCTTTAAGTTCTGTGTGAGGGATTAATCCGTCTGAATAGTCAATGGAATTGTTGCTGTTCTCTGCCCTCATTACAATAGGCTGAATAGCCCAGTTGTGCTTTTTTTCCAAGTCATATAAAGTAATAGAACCATAATACTTCCCATGTGTTTTTTCTCCAATCTGAATAACCTCCATATAAGGCATTAATGTATATATTACCATTTCACTTGCAGAAGCAGTCTTAAAACTGGTCAGTGCAACATATCTTGATAAATTAAGGTTGTTTGGATTGCTCCTGATAGTGTCAATAAATATTGAGTTGTCGTTTGGATACTGCGATTTTAAATACTCTGTTAACTCCTCGTTATATGAATTATTTAAAAGTACAGACCCAACTTCCGATGACGGAGCTATCATGCCAGCCATAAGTACTGCCGTATTAACTGAGCCACCTGAATTGTAACGCAAGTCAAGAATCAGATCATCAATCCCTGCACTCTTAAATTCCCCAAACACCTCTTCGAGTTTATCATCATAATCAGCTATAAAGGAGTTATAAACCAGATATCCGATTTTTTCTCCTGCATGCTCAATGATGTCGTGATAAAAAACAGGAT
Source organism: uncultured bacterium (assembly GCA_965371855.1). Classification (GTDB taxonomy): domain Bacteria; phylum Bacteroidota; class Bacteroidia; order Bacteroidales; family Marinilabiliaceae; genus JAADEM01. The sequence continues at coordinate 36,863 of CBDUZZ010000031.1, read as the reverse complement.
CAATAGTCAATTTTTCAGCCGTTAAACTGATTTTAGGAGAAAGAGGAGTTACTGTCAAATCATCATTTAATTCTCCAAGTGTTATTGTGAACGACTCCTTTGATAGAAGCTCCTGATAATTATCAATCGTTAGCTTTGTGCCATCAACCTCAAAAAACATGTCGGTACGCTTTATTTCTGCTTCTGATGCCGGTGTGTTAGGATTAACATATTCAATATATGTTACCAACTCATTTGAGTTATCTGTAATTCTATACAATCGGTACGAATAGCCTACGGATTTTCTCACACCTGAAAAATACTCTATTAATGCATCATAATCATCTGTAATTAATGACCATTTATCTATGTCATGATAAAGGAGGGCATCAAAATACTCCTTTGAGTCTGGCTGATTATTGGGGTCAATGTTTGGCATCTCATCATTCCAATAATATGCAAAAGTCATGTTGTCATGGATAAATTCATTTATTGCCAGAACACTATCAGGTATTGGACTATCATCCTTTCGGCAGCTATTGAGTGATAACTGTGAAATAAGTAACAAACTAATAAATAGAAATTGAGAATTTTGAAAGCCTAAAATATTTTTCATTTTCGTTGTTTTCATGAATGTATAACAATGAAAGTATACAATATTAAAATTAAAAAGTTGCAAAAGATATTGATTAAAAATTTAAATGTGCATCAATTCAGCATAAAAAAAAGGTCTTGAAATAAATAAGTTACAAGAATAGGGAAAGATAATCTGATGCTAAAAAAATCGATTCGCTGAATTGATGTGTCTGCTTTGTTTAAAAGCAGATTTTTTTGTACTTTTGCACTTTCAGAAAATTTTTTAAATAAAAATGGAAAAAGCTAAAGTTCTTTTTGTTTCACAGGAAATCACTCCATATCTGCCGGAATCTGAGATGTCAAAAATAGGCAGACATCTTCCGCAAGGCATCCAGGAGAGCGGGAAAGAGATACGCACATTCATGCCTCGTTTTGGGAATATAAATGAGCGAAGAAATCAGTTACACGAAGTTATTCGTTTATCCGGAATGAACCTTATCATTGATGATACAGACAATCCTCTGATTATTAAAGTGGCCTCTATACAGGCCGCAAGGATGCAGGTTTACTTCATTGATAATGAAGATTATTTTCATCGCAAATTCACATTTACAGATGCTGACAATAAAGAATTTGAAGACAACGATGAACGTTCAATCTTTTTTGCCAGAGGAGCACTTGAAACAACAAAAAAACTAAGATGGGCTCCGGATATTGTTCATTGTCACGGATGGTTTACTTCGTTAATTCCGCTATATTTAAAGAAAGCCATGAATGAGGATCCTCATTTTATCAATTCTAAAGTTATCTATTCGGTTTATGATAATGAGTTCGCCAATACCTGGAATAAGAATTATAAAGATAAACTTAAATTAGACGGAATAACTGATAGTGATCTTGAATTTCTATCGCCACCTAATTACCTAAATCTCACAAAATTGGCAATAAGTATGTCTGATGGAATAATCCAGGGGAGTAAAAAAATCAATCCGGAAATAGAAAAATTCATTAAAGAATCGAACAAACCATTTCTTGGATATCAACCTGAAGATACTTACATTGCTGCCTATAATGAATTTTACGACAAAATGCTTGGTTAACAATCTGATACTTATGCTATTACCAGAAATAAAACAAACTTTTACCATAAAAGGCCAATCTATTATTATTGGCCTTATTTCTTTATTAATTATTTCAGGCTGTCAAGATGATCCTGCAGACTTCGGCAAAGACATTTTACCGGGGAAATCATTTATTAACGCGCATAGCTATGATAAGCATTATCTTACAACATATAGCGTAACAAAAGACTCTGTAAGGACAGATGACCCTGCGTTTGGAATATTAGGTTACTTGAAAGATCCTGATTTTGGGATTTCTGATGCAGACCTGTTAACTCAGGTAGGCCCCGGAGCAATAATACTTGACAGTGCTTTCAACATGGGTTCCGATTATTTTGCCGACTCCCTTGTTCTCACACTTAATTACCGCTTTAATTGGTGGTATGGAGATATGTTAGCCAAACACATGATTAAAGTGTATGAACTAACAACTGACATTTATCCCACCCCTAACAAATATTATTCTAATCTTAATGTTGACGGATATTACGATCCCAATAACCCTGTTGCAGAACGTTTATCATTTGTTAATGATGATGTTAATGACACACTATGGATTAGATCAGCAAATGACATGTGGGAATATCCTGATTCTCTTTGGAGATATCCTTCATATTTATGGAATACTTCTCTAAGCAACCTTGAATCACACAATTGGTCTTTCTTATTAAACGATGAATTGACACAACGAATATTCAACCTTGACTCAACTACTTTAGCAAACCCTGCTCAGTTCAAACAGATACTTAAAGGTTTTTATATCTCATCTGATTTGATTGATGAAGGTGACATGGGCAGTTTGGTGAAGATGGATATGCTAGGAGCAGGAACAGACTTAAAACTATACTATTCACACTATTCACGAGACGAAGATGGAGTAGTTACAGACACATTAAAAAAATCACATATATTTCCTATAAATGTGGAAGCGGTAAGAATAAACCGTTTCATGCATGATTTTGAGAATAAAATTGATTTTAATGATCCGGATGCTTCTAAGCTTTTTGTACAGGGAATGGCAGGCAGCTATGCCAGAATAGATTTTCCGGAAGACCTTTATAACTGGGCTGACTCACTGAACTATGAGGAATCACCAGGAAACACCTCCCACATCGGATTTAGTGTTGTAGATATATTCATTCATGTTGATACAATAGCATCTGACCTTGACAGATACTTTCCACCATCACAATTAACAATTTATGCTCCTAAAAAAGATGAAGATGGCAACTATCTTGACGATAACAATAATACTGTAGACAAGAGTCAGCAAGTACTGTACAGGCCGTACTTTTTGGATAAATACGGACAACTTCAATTTGCTTTTTCCGAGGGAACTTTTGATCCCAATTTAAAATTGTATTATTTTAATTTAAAAGTTGAATTTCTTGATTTTATAATGAAGAGAAAAGAGGAAGCTGGAATCGAGTTTTTAAAAGAAGTGTATCTGGCACCGGCAAATCCGGATGGCAATTTTCAAAGAGTAATATTACATAGTAGCGAATCTGAAACCGACCCTGTAACATTTAACATTGGATATGTAAAATATTACTAAGTCTGCCTCTGCAAAACAACCCTCCAAGAGTTTTAAACTCTTGGAGGGTTATGACTTCCTGAACCGTCAAAAAGTCACCCCGTGAGTAAAAATTACCAAAAATTGGGGTACGCTCGAGTAAAAAAACTAAACACTTTCATTCGAACTGTCATTACCGTTCTTCATACTGCCGGTTATAATATTTCTCATACGTACCGTCAATAACATTATTCATCCACTTCTCATTTTCAAGGTACCAGTCGATAGTTTTTTCTATCCCTTCTTCAAACTGTAATGATGGTTCCCATCCAAGTTCTTTCATAAGTTTACTTGAATCAATGGCATAACGCAAATCATGTCCCGCACGATCTTTAACAAAGGTAATCAATGATTGCGAGGTACCCGGTTCACGACTCAGCTTCCGATCCATTATGGCACACATCGTTCGAATCAGATCTATATTCTGCCACTCATTAATACCCCCTATATTGTATGTTTCGCCAAGACTGCCATTATTAAAAATAACATCAATAGCTCTGGCATGATCAACTACATAAAGCCAATCACGTATATTATCACCCTTACCGTAAACAGGTATAGGCTTCATCATTTTAATATTATTTATTACTAATGGTATAAGTTTCTCAGGAAACTGATTAGAACCATAATTATTTGAACAGTTAGAGATGACAACAGGTAATCCGTATGTGTGATAGTAAGCCCTGACAAGATGATCAGAACCGGCTTTGGAGGCAGAATACGGACTTCGGGGGTCATAAGATGTTTTCTCAGTAAATAATCCTGTATCACCCAGTGAACCATACACCTCGTCAGTAGATATATGATAGAACAACTTATCTTTAAAACTATTTTTCCATTGGTTACGCGCTGCATTAAGCAAATTTACCGTTCCTACAATATTTGTTCTAATAAACAACAGAGGATCAGAGATCGAACGGTCAACATGCGACTCGGCAGCAAGATGAATAACCCCGTCAAAATCATATTTTTGGAAAAGAGTGTTAATAAACTCCTCGTCTGTAATATCACCTTTTTCAAACCTGTAATTAGGCAAACTATCAACATCTGCCAAATTTTCAAGATTACCTGCATAGGTCAAAGCATCCAAATTTATCACCTCAACTTCAGGATATTTATTAACAAATAATCGCACAACATGGGAGCCAATAAAACCTGCTCCTCCTGTAATTAATAATCGTTTTACTTTCATTCAATATATTTTAACATACTCCACTTATGTAAAATGGCTACAACTACTATTTATAAAACGGATCCTTCAACGAAGCAATCGCACAGTACAATATAAATCCATTAATAACTAATGAACCAAAAACATTAGATCCATCAGCAGTAAAAAGGCTCGATAATGCACCGAATAAGGCCAAAGCTGTAAAAATCAGCATGACAATTACTGCCCACTTTTGGCCTTTAAACGTACCAATAGTAACAAAAACACCTAATATCACAAATGGAATCATGAAAATCATTATAATGATTGTACCCAAGCCGAAAATCATAGACAACTGTGAATCCTGCACAAATTCAGTAAGAAAGTTGCCACCAAAAAATAATATCATCAACATTACACCGAACACAGCAAGGCCAAGAATATTTACTACTCCAAGAACAGTTCCCTGCCAAGGACGACTTAAGTTTTGAACATTTAATTCCATATTTTTAAAATTTTAGGATTATTATAGTACTACTCATACAATATTACATATATTTAGCATAAACACAATAAAAAAAGACAGCTAAAAAAACTGCCTATTATAAATTGGTATATCCAATACGAGAACCTGGTACTATATTCCCCTCAACCTTTTTTCCCAATTCCAGGCTGATAAAATTGTGTCTTCAATAGTTTCCTCTGCTTTCCAGCCCAGTTCTGCATTGCCATAGGAGGTGTCAGCCCATATCTTCTCAATATCTCCTTCACGACGACCAACTATCTTGTATTTCAAATCAGCACCTGTTACTTTAATAAATGCTTTCACCAGTTGCATAACAGAAACCCCTTCGCCTGTTCCTACATTAAAATACTCATAGTTTTTCTTATTCTTTTTATTCAGCAAACGGTTTATCGCAACAACATGAGCTTTTGCCAGATCAACCACATTAATAAAATCACGTATTGCTGTTCCGTCAGGAGTGTCATAATCATCACCAAATATACTTAATTCTTCCCTGATTCCTGCTGCTGTTTGAGTAATGAACGGCACCAAATTATTTGGAACTCCAACAGGCAATTCTCCTATCAATGCAGTTTTATGAGCACCTATAGGATTGAAATATCTTAAGGCAATGCAATTGTGCTCATTATTAACCTTACAGAAATCATGCATTATATCTTCACTTATTGCCTTAGTATTACCATAAGGAGATTCGGCCTCTTTTCTGGGGGTTTCTTCAGTAACAGGAAGTTTATCCGGCTGTCCGTATACAGTGCAAGAGGATGAAAACACCAAATTTTTCACACCATGATTCTTCATTCCATCAAGAATATTCATCAGTGAATTCAGATTGTTTTGATAATACATTAAAGGCTCCTGAACAGACTCTCCTACAGCTTTAAATGCAGCAAAATGAATAACGGCTGCTATATCTTTATATTTCTTGAAAAATCCATCAGTCAGATTTGCATCAGCCAAATCAAATTTTTCAAACCCGGGACGTATTCTTGTTATCTTTTCAATATTGTCCAAGACCTCTATCTTAGAGTTTGAAAGATTATCGACAATCACAACATCAAAACCTGAGTTTTGTAATTCCACAACGGTATGAGAACCAATATATCCGGTTCCTCCAGTCACTAGAATCTGCTTTCCCATATTAGTATTTTTTTTCATTTATAATATTATTCAAATTTAATGCTAATTATCTACATTTTATAACTATTAATTATTAATTTTGAGACAATTGATTTTCTGGCTGTTCAACACTTTTTTTCATACTTCTAAAATAATATTTAGCCAGTAAAGTTTAGTATTGTACTGTTTTTTTATATTTTTGTATACATGAAAAGCATAAATAAACATATTTCCAACTTACTGTTTTACCACGATTGTGTTATTATACCGGGTTTGGGTGGTTTGGTTGTTAACCCTACATCAGCGGTATATGATGAAAGTAAAAATATGTTTTTCCCTGCCGGTAAAGAAATTGGTTTTAACAGAAACCTAAAACACGATGATGGGTTACTTATAAATCATATAACTCAAGAAAAAAACATCTCTTATGACATGGCTAAAACTAATGTTAGAGAGTATGTTGAAACAATTATTCAAAAATTAAAAAACAAGGAAATTGTGTCTTTGGGCTCTGCAGGAGAACTTAAGAGTGACGCTGAAGAAGGTATTCTTTTCTCACCAAATCTCACCGAGAATTTTCAAACTGAGTCATTTGGACTGTCCTCATTCCATTTCTCACCGGCAGTAGCATGCCAACGTCATAATTACACGCCATATCCATCAGTAAGAAAAGTCATCAGACCTCTTAACATAAAACATATAGCAGCCGGCATTGCTATCGTAATAGGACTTTTTGTTTTCTCTCCTGAGCTTAAGAATCCCGGGATTAACCAAGCCGGAGGATTAGAGTTTTTAATGTCATCAGAGAATCCTGTCAATATCAACACTCCTAAAAAATCAACTTCAAAAGTTATTTCTGTAAGCTCTATAAATATAGAGGCTGATATGCCGGATGAAAAAGAAATAAACCTTAACTATTTTATCATTGCCGGCAGTTTTAAAAGAATAGAACAAGCAGATAAATATTGCAAACAACTCAAGTCAAAAGGAGAAAACAACCCTTTGATTTTAAAGAGCCCCCAAGGACGTTTCAGAGTTGCCATTGATGGATTCAGCAACAAAGAAGAAGCTCTGACATCACTATCTAAATACCGATCAAGAAAAGGTTTTAATTCTGCATGGATATTAACACAGAAATAAATCACACCCATAATACCTTTGTTCACAATGAAACTATTTTAATTTTAAAAAAACCGAACAATCGTAGTAACCAAAAAGAAAGTCGCCCAAATAATAACCTGAAACGACTTTCCAATGTTAACCAAGGTCCATCTCACCACAGATACATTTATCTTTTATATCTAATTATATATCTGAACGATAAACTCAAATTTTCTTTAAACTGCATATTTTCTGACTCATTGGAGAAGTATCTTAAATGAGCTAATAATCTTGTAGAAAGCCAAACATTAATTTTCATATTCAGAATTGCTTCCCATTCAAAGTGAACCTGCTTCGCCTCATTATTTTTTGCAAAATACTCATAAAAAGCACTTAATCTGGAGCTTAAATGAAAATCATCGTTAATCTTCCAAGCAAAAGAGTTAACTATTGAACCACCATTTAATGCTTCCACCTTTTTACCTTCAGGAATTTTATACCTGGTCTGATCAACTTTAGAAGTATCCAGCACCATAGTAAGCTTTGATGTGAGAGGAGATATCATAAATGTAAACTGATGTTTTTTGACTTTGTAATCCATACCAATAGCAAATGTCCAATATGCAGGAGACATAAAAGCAGATATAGGATTCACTTTATCAGCATCGTTTTTTGAATAGCCATTAAAAAACTGTGTCTTAAAATTTGTAAACCCACTATAATACCACTTTTCAGACGCATTAAGTCCGAACTTTGAGTTTAATTCGATAAGATCATCATTTATTCTTCCTTTAGACTCTTCCTGGCCTACAAATCCAATCTTATGAATAGCATAGTTTTCCCAGGTATATTTATCCATCTTATAAATTGCCTTAACCCTCAAGTCACTTAAAATGGATAATGAACTTTCACCCCCTTTAGCCCAATTTGATAAAAACACTTGAGAAAGTTGAATATTCTCAATGCCTTCATAAATCCATGGAGTCTTTACTTTTTGCAACTTTTTAATTTTCTGTTTTGTATCATAGCCGCTTCTTGCTTCCAATAATCGTCTCAAATCATCTTCTGCCTTTTTTGTAGCTAAATAGCCACGATCAACAAATTTGTGAGGTTCCGGGATATCCTCCCATTTATATTTAACAAAACCAGCATTGCTAAACAGGATTTTTTGCATTGTCAACTGCAACGGATATTGCATATTGAATTGAGCCAATAGATTATCTGCTTCTGACCTGCAGTTTATTAAATCTTTGTATTGTTTCAACTTATTCCAAACAAAAACAGATGGTTTATGCTCTATTGGCTTATATTGAGGTGTCTTATAAATCAGGTTCAATTTATGAGGCATATAAACATGACCAGATTCTTTCCAGAAAATTGACAAAGTATAAGGATTAAACTCTTTCACATTCTGCCGATATACAAAATCACTGTATATCTTTAAACGCAATTTCTGTAGTGAAGAGAGACCTGAGTCAGCATTAAAAACTATCCCTCTTTTAGGAGAAGAATCCTGAGAATAAACAGAATGCAAACTGAGAAAACACAACAGCCCACAGATGAATAATCCATTTATTAATTGCCGTATTCTCATGTGTTATAAATTCAAATAAAAAAACTATTATTTCCATTCTACTTATCGCATACAAAGATAATTTTTTATACTTACAAATAAATATTACTAAAAAAGCTGCACGAAAAATATTATTTCCGTACAGCTTAACCCTATGAAAAAACCTGGATATTAACAATCCAAGCAAAAACTAAAATTATTATTTCATTCCCCCTCTTCCTCCACCTCTTTGACCTCTCATCTGTGCCCTTCTTTCAGCAACTTTTTTCTGATATAGTTTAAACTGATCCTCAGTTAGTACCTTTTTCATATTCTTATCTTTTTCCTCTGTAGATTTGGTCATCGCCGAGCGCATTGCTTCTCTGTTTCCCTGGTTTTGCTGCCAGGTTTTTTGTAAATTTTTACTGTATTTCAGATTTATTGCTGAAACCTTCTCTACTTGTCCTTCATTAAGGGTCAACTCTTTTGTCATCCACTCTGTTTGTTGCTTGGCCATATCTTCAGGCGAACGATGTTGACGTGTCTGACTGAATAAACTAACTGAACTAATAACAGTAAAAATAGTTGCTAAAAAAACACTTTGTAATAATTTCATAATTTAACAATTTAATGGTTATACATAAATAGACGACAGTAGTAAATAATTCCTGCGTTTTTTCTGTAAGATAAATAATAATCTTTACTTTAATAAAACACACTGCTAAAAAAGAGTTTAATGAATAACAGGATACGAGAACTGCGAGCAAGAGACAGCCTGACTCAGTTGGATCTGGCTAAAAAAGTTGGGGTTAGAAGAGAAACCATTGTCTTTCTTGAAAAAGGAAAATATAATCCATCACTTAAACTGGCACATGACATTGCCCGGGAACTCAAATTGACAATTGAGGAGGTATTTGTCTTTGAAGACAACGAGTAACAGCATTAACAAAAAGTTTAACCGCAAAGAACGCAAGGATATATACTTTTGATTTCCGCAAAGTGCACAAAGCAACAAGTAACAAGGATTTAACCGCAAAGGCCTAGAATTAGTCACCCCGTCAAAGTAAAGCCTGATAATTATTATTGGGGGCGCGACTCCAAGTCGCACTCCCAATAGGCGTTTCTAAAATGATACAACAATTTCGAAGCCTTACAACCTATAGTTGCAGATAACACAAAAGTTCTGATAACCATTTTCATTTCGCATTAAAACATAAATAATTAAATCCCCCCCCCCCTAATTTATTATAAAAATTATTATCTTAGTTTGCGAATAAAGCAAAAACCAAAGTGATAATAATTAAACTAAAAAAAGCGACCACAATGCGGCCGCTTTAAATGTTTTCACAACGGAATAATCCTTATTGTGAATTGCTTCAATTTGTAATAGCAAATATAATGAAAATAAGATATAAACTCCATAAGTTATGAAAAAAATATTAGGACTTGATTTAGGAACTACCTCGATTGGTTGGGCTTTGGTAAATGAAGCAGAAAATGGAAATGAAAGATCATCAATAATAAAAATGGGAGTTAGGGTTATCCCTTTAACTACAGATGAAGAAAATGATTTTAAAAAAGGGAAAGCAATATCAATTAATGCAGATAGAACATTAAAACGAGGAGCCCGCAGAAATCTTGACCGTTATCAATTGAGACGAAAGGCCTTAATAGAGATTTTAAAAGCAAAAGGTTTTATTAATGACTCTACGGTTTTAAGTGAAGGAGGAGAAAATTCATCATTTACAACATATGAGAAACGTGCAAAAGCTACAAAGGAAAAGATTAGCAAAGAAGATTTTGCAAAGGTTCTTCTGATGATAAATAAAAAGCGAGGCTATAAAAGTAGCCGGAAAGCACAGGCTGACGACGAGGGTACAGCAATTGACGGAATGGATGTTGCAAAAAAACTTTACGAAAAAGACCTTACCCCCGGGCAATATGTATATGAGATACTAACAGACGGAAAGAAACAAATTCCTAGTTTCTATCGTTCAGACTTGCAAAAAGAATTAGATAAAGTTTGGAGTTTCCAGAAGCAATATTACAATGATATTTTAACTGATGATTTTAAAGACCAACTTGTAGGCAGAGGAAAGATAGCAACATCCAAAATCTTTCTAGGGAGATATGGTATTTACACTGCTGAAAACAAAGGCAAACGAGATGAAGTTAAACTACAGGCTTATAAATGGCGAAATGATGCTATTACGAAACAGTTGACAAAAGAGGAGGTTGCCCATGTTATTGTGGAAATAAACAATAACATTAATGCATCAAGCGGATACCTGGGTGCTATAAGTGACCGGAGCAAGGAGCTGTATTTTAACAACCAAACTATTGGAGAGTATCTTTTTAACCAACTTAAAAACAATCCACATGCCAGACTTAAAAATCAGGTTTTTTATCGCCAGGATTATCTAGATGAATTTGAAGTGATTTGGGAAAAGCAGAAAGATTTCTATTCTGAATTAACTGAAGACTTAAAAAGAGATATCCGTGATATAATCATATTCTTTCAACGAAGATTAAAATCTCAAAAGCATTTGATTAGTAAGTGTGAGTTTGAAAAACATCATAAGGTTATTCCAAAATCTTCCCCTCTTTTTCAGGAGTATAAAATTTGGCAGATAATTAATAACCTTGAGATTCAGCATATCCAAAGCAAAGATATTTATAAAAATGATCATTTAGAACAAGAGGTAAAAGAAGCACTATTTGAAGAGCTCAACATAAAAGATAAGCTTTCAGGTTCAGAGGTTCTGAAAATATTGGTCAAGACACCTAAAGACTTTGAACTAAACTATAAAGAGGTTGAAGGGAATCGTACAAATGCAGAATTATACAATGCTTATCAGGAGATACTTAAATTGGAAGGTGAAGAGCATGACTTTAAGAAATTAAAAGCTGATAAAATTAATGACATTGTAAGTTCGAAATTTGCAGAATTAATTATTAACCAGGAAATTCTTCTTTTCAATGTTGATAAAAGAGGAGATGATTTCGACAAACAACAAATTTTACAACTGTGGCACCTGCTCTACTCTTTCGAAGGTGATAATTCAAGAACCGGAGATGAAAAACTAATAAAAGCATTAGGTGAGAAATTTGGGTTTCCTCCTGAGTATGCAAAAATCGTTGCAAAAGTTAAGCTTCAATCTGACTATGGATCTTTGTCAAGTAAGGCAATACGTAAAATATTACCTTATATGAAGGGAGGCAACAGATATGACACTGCTTGTGGTTATGCTAATTATAATCACTCATCATCACTAACCGCCGAAGAACAGTTAAAACGAGAATTGAAAAGCAAGCTAGAGCTATTGCCCAAAAATTCATTACGTAATCCGGTGGTTGAAAAAATATTAAACCAGCTTGTTAATGTTGTAAATGCAATTATTGAAGACAAAAATCTGGGTAACCCTGATGAGATTAGAGTTGAGCTGGCTCGCGAATTGTAAAAAAGTGCTAAAGAAAGAGAAGCAATGACAAAGAACATCAATGCCGCAACAGCCAGACATGATAAAATAAGAAAACTGTTACAGGCTGAGTTTGGCATTACAAAGGTTACCCGTAACGACATAATAAGATACAAGCTATGGCAGGAGTTAGAGAGTAATGGTTATAAAACACTCTACACTAATACCTATATTCCAAAAGTCAAACTTTTTTCTAAGGAGTTCGACATAGAACATATTGTGCCAAAAGCTTTAATATTCGATGATAGTTTTTCAAACAAGACCTTAACGGTAAGAGATGTCAATCTAAAAAAAAGTAATGAAACAGCTTATGATTTCTTAAAAACATATTTAAACGAAAATGATTTTGAACAGTATTTAGCACGAATAGAGAAATTGTTTAAAGATGGGAAAATAACAAAAGCAAAGAATAGCAAGCTGCTAATGAAAGCATCAAAGATTCCTGATGGTTTCATTGAGCGTGATTTACGAAACAGTCAGTACATTGCAAAGAAAGCTACACAAATGTTGCAAGAAGTAGCAAGAACAGTTAGTGCAACAACCGGAAGTATAACCGACCGTTTACGTAGCGATTGGCAATTGATTAACACTATGAAAGAGCTAAATATGCCTAAGTACGAACAATTAGGTTTAGTTGAAACAATCACAGGCAAACATGGGCAGCCCGAAAGACAGATTAAAGATTGGACGAAACGAAACGACCATCGCCATCACGCAATGGATGCTTTAACTGTTGCCTTTACCAAGCCTGCATTCATTCAATATTTAAATAATCTACACGCTCGAAGTGACAAATCAAGTTCTGTATACGGTATTGAGCAAAAGCATTTGCGCAGGAATAAAAACAATGGATTGATTTTTATTCCCCCTATGCCAATTAGTGAGTTTAGAGCTGAGGCCAAGAAACATTTAGAAAGTATCCTAATTTCCTTTAAGGCCAAAAACAAAGTTGTTACACGTAATAAAAACAAAACTAAAGCTAAAGGAAAAGACAATTACAAAACAAAAATAGAATTAACTCCTCGTGGAAAATTGCATAAAGAAACCGTTTATGGCAAAATTGAACGATACGAAACTAAGCTTGAAAAAGTAGGTGTAAAATTTGATTTGGCAAAAATAAAACAAGTAGCTAAGCAAAATTTTAGAGAAGCACTTTTGGCAAGATTAGCCGAGTTTGAAGGTAATCCTAAAAATGCATTTGCCGGCAAAAACTCACCAAATAAAAACCCTATTTATATTGATAATGAAAGAACAATAGAACTACCGGAAAAAGTGAAGTTAGTTTGGAAAGAGCCTTTTTATACTATCCGAAAAGATATTTCACCTGACCTAAAGATTGACAAAGTAATAGACATAAAAATCAAGCAAATTTTACAGAAGAGGTTAGATGAGTGTAATAGCGATGCAAAAAAAGCGTTTTCAAATCTTGAAGAAAACCCAATTTGGCTAAACAGAGAAAAAGGGATTACAATAAAAAGTGTTACAATTACAGGTGTGAGCAATGCCGAAGCCTTACACTATAAAAAAGATCATAACGGAAAATTCATACTTGATGAAAACGGCAATAAGCAAGCTGCTGATTTTATAAGCACCAGCAATAATCATCATGTAGCCATTTATAAAGATGAGAAAGGAAACCTGCAAGACAAAGTTGTTTCATTCTTTGAAGCTGTAGAACGTGCAAGACAAGGACTACCGGTTATTGATAAAGATTACAAAAATGGTGAAGGATGGCAATTCCTTTTTACCATGAAACAAAACGAGTATTTTGTATTCCCCTCTGATGATTTTGACCCACATGAAATTGACCTATTAAACTCTGACAACGCAAGCTTGATTAGTCCACATCTGTTTAGAGTGCAAAAAATCTCAACAAAGAATTATGTTTTCAATCATCATTTAGAGACAAAGGCTGTTGATGGTGAGTTATTAAAAAAGAAAAAAGAACTTTCTCAGATTACATACTATTTTATCCAAACACCTTCTAACTTAAAAGGAATTATCAAAGTACGCATTAATCATTTAGGTCAAATAGTAAAAGTTGGGGAGTATTAGTTAAGTATTATTATTCGGGGCGCGACTTTGAGTCGCACTCCGAATAATAAGTCGCACCCCGAATAAATCAAAACACGGTTACATGCAATTCGAAAAAGGCTACATATATCACATCTACAACCAGGGCAACAACCGGCAAAGGATTTTCTTTAAACGAGATAATTATCTGTTCTTTTTAAAAAAAATAAAAACTCACATTACACCTTATACCGCCATTCTTGCATGGTGTCTAATGCCAAACCATTTTCATTTAATGGTTTTAGTGAATGAAGTTGAAATTGATGAATCGGTTATTGGGGGCGCGACTTCAAGTCGCACTCCCAATACTCCACCAAATATGATTTCTTTAAACAAATCAATAGGAATACTATTATCTTCCTACACCCGTGCAATAAACAAACAAGAAAAAACTACAGGAACATTATTCCGTCAAAAAACCAAAGCCGAATGTATAAACTGCCCTGAAGGTATCTCACCCTCTTTCATTGTAAGTGGTGGTGTTACTCAAATAAATGTAGAACTACCGGAGCAACAATATCCACAAATATGCTTTAACTATATTCATCAAAACCCTGTAAAAGCAGGATTAGTAAAGAACCCGGAAGAGTGGGAATATTCGTCAGCGCCGGTTTATGCCGGATTACGAGATGGGAACCTTGTAAATAAAGAGATTACCAAAGAATATATAACCAAGTGGGAGCGCGACTCATAGTCGCACACCCCCACTGACAACAATATTTTATGATAAAACGAACACTATATTTCGGAAACGATGCCTACCTCCATACCAAAGACAAACAACTTGTAATTGACTTCACCGATAAAGAAAAACAACCAGTTACAGTACCAATAGAAGATATTGGTGTAATCGTACTTGATGCCTTTAGGCTGACAGTATCATTAAACCTCATTACCAAACTGCTCCATAACAATGTAGCACTTATCACTTGCGATGAACGACATATGCCACAGGGGTTAATGCTGAATCTGGATGGAAACACTATTCAGCAGGAACGTTTTAACGATCAAATAAAAGTAAGCCAGCCTCTGAAGAAACAACTATGGCAACAAACAATAAAAGCAAAAATACAAAACCAGAGGGCTGTATTACTTAAAATTCGGGGCGCGACTCAAAGTCGCACTCCGAAGAATAATAACAATTTAGAAAATATGCAGTACTGGGCAGACTCAGTTCGTTCAGGCGACCCTGATAATTACGAAGCCCGCGCAGCTGCTTTTTATTGGAAAAATATATTCTCAGGAACAATCAAAGATTTCAAAAGAGGAAGGTTTGAAGGTGAACCTAATAACTTGCTCAACTATGCTTACGCAATATTAAGAGCCGTAACAGCCCGTTCACTTGTTGCCTCCGGTTTACTGCCGACTCTCGGTATTCATCATCATAACAAATATAATGCTTATGCTCTTGCTGATGATATTATGGAGCCATACCGACCGTATGCCGATTTAATAGTGAAAAACATTGTTGACGAACACTACTCACCCGCATGGGATATGTACGGATTTGAACTAATCCCTGAAATAAAAAGAGAGATTCTGAAACTTCCTGCTATTGATATAATAATTGACGGCGAAAAAAGTCCTTTAATGATAGCTATGCAAAGAACAACAGCCAGCTTGTGTAACTGTTTTGCCGGTAATAGCCGAAAAATTCTTTATCCTGAGTTATAGCATGAAGCAGTGAGGACCTCACGAAAAAATATTTTAACAATTATGCTATCACGATTAAATCAATACAGAATTATGTGGGTTATGGTATTTTTTGATTTGCCGACAGAAACAAAAAAAGAGCGGAAGGCTGCATCAATGTTTCGTAAAAACCTGATAAAAGACGGATTTTCAATGTTTCAGTTTTCTATTTATATGCGTCACTGTTCAAGTCGCGAAAATGCCCAGGTACACATAAAACGTGTAAAATCATTTCTACCTGCATTAGGTCATGTGGGGATACTAAATATTACCGACAAACAATTTGGTATGATAGAACTGTTTTATGGGAAGAAAGAGGAACACAGGCCTGAGATGCCGCAACAGTTGGAACTGTTTTAGAATATATTGGGAGCGCGACTCCAAGTCGCACTCCCAATATATCAAGAAAAGCACAGTTTTTTTTATTTCTATTATCAACCTCATCTTATTGTGAACCAGAAGAATAAGCCAAGGTATACTGTGCTCAATACTTCAAAGATACAAATTGAAAGCAATTCACAACCCGAATCCGAACACTTATTATTGGGGGCGCGACTTGGAGTCGCACTCCCAATATATCGGTAAGTACTACTTGCTAACATTCACTCTGTAGGCTAAAGTAAACTCAATGAAAGACCCGTTTTTAATTACAGGATTAAAACAGAGACCTGCAAAATATAATCATAACAGGTTAGTAGGGAAAAACATCATAAAATAAAGAAAATTTTATTTACATTCGCAATCATAAAAAGTTACAAACAGATGAAACGGGTAAAGATTATTGTTGACGGACGAGTTCAAGGAATTGGCTTTCGATATTACGTTTCAAGCAGAGCCAGGGAACATGATGTAAAAGGTTATGTGCGAAACTTGTATGATGGCAGAGTTGAGATAGATGCAGAAGGTGAAAATGATAATGTACATCGTTTTATGACAGATTGCCGCAAAGGGCCGTCAATGTCAAGGATAGATGAATTTATTGTTCATGAAGTACCAACCTTTGGCTTTAGTAGTTTTTCAATTAAGACATAGCAAGACGGCTATTTCAAATATCTATTTTTTAACAAGGGTAAATTTATCTGTTGTTTTGAAGAAACCTATCCATTTTAATTAATAACTCCTCTCTATTAATTGGCTTTGAAACAAATTCATCATAGCCGGCTTTTAGTATCTCATCGCTGTTTTTCAATAATTCTTCTGTTGTTTGAGCAATAATCGGCACTTTTATTCCTTGCTTCTTCATATCCTGAACAAAACTCACCCCGTTAACATCATCCATTTGAATATCCATTAACACCATACTAATATCATCCCTTTTTCTCAACAACTCACGAGCAGAGCTGCCTGTACGTGCCGAAATAACAGTAACACCAGTTTTCTCAAGGTATTTGCATAACTGCAAATGTACACTACTATTATCATCAATAAGCAATACCATCTTATCAGACCACATATACTGCTTATTTGGTTCTATATGATGAATTACAGTAACCTTTTCTCTTGCTATTTCCTCCTCTTTTGATTCTACAATCACTAACGGAATGGTGAAGAAAAACTCGGCACCTTCTCCCGGTTCTGAAACAAGTCCGATTTTACCCCCCATTGCATCAATAAGCCTTTTGCATATCGTCAATCCCAGACCTGTACCTCCGTATTTTTTTGTTATAGCCTCATCCGCCTGCCTGAATTGATCAAAAATCAGGTTGTGTTTCTCGTGTACTATACCAAATCCTGTATCGCGCACATAAAACTTCACAAATTCACTATCCAGTGTATAGCCAAACTCCACAACCCCTTTATCGGTAAATTTAAGAGCATTACCCAACAGATTGTTAAAAATTTGAATTAGTCTGTTCTCATCAGCCAAAATATGCATTGGCTGCAAAGTATCAGGTACAGATAAAACAACGGAGACACTCTCTCCTTTCTCCGTTTTTGCTCTTTGCTTAAAGGTTGTATATAATGAATTCAACATTGCATTTACACTAACCTCACCCCTTAACAAATTAAGCTGTCCGCTCTCAATTCGTGCCAAATCAATAATATCATTGATCAGCATCATTAAGTTATCAGAGCTTTTATTTATAATATTAATGTATTCTTCTTTTTCTTCATTATCGATAAGATCCTCTTTCAGAAGGTTTGCAAATCCTACGATTGCATTCAACGGAGTACGTATCTCATGACTCATATTGGCTAAGAAAGCCGATTTCAGTTTATCTGCAGATTCAGCTCTGTCTTTTGCAATCACCAACTCCCGTTCCGCATTTTTTCGCCCTGTAAAATCTCTTCCTACCACCAACACAGAATGAGCCTGACCTGTCACATTTGTTTCCGGTGTTATTGTCCAGTCAAAAACAAGATATCTTCCTTTGTAATGAATTACAATCTCGATGTTAGCAATTATTCCATTCCTTAAAACATCCCTAACCTTTGGAAACAATCCTCTTTTAAACTCTTCAGGAATATTTCTGATCTCAGTAAACACATTACCAATAACATCTTCAGTAGTAAATCCATATTCACGAAGAAATGATGAATTACAATAAGATACCTTACCGTTTTGTTCAATTCTTAAGATATGATCCCTCGAATTCTCTGTTAATGTTCTGAACTTTTCTTCACTTAATTGTAAAGCGTGTTCATTATAAATACGATTAGTAATATCATGAAGAGAAAAATAATATTGTCTCCTATTGTCAAGAACCACAGATGTTCCGGTCACCTCAACGTGACGAATATCGCCTTTGCTATTCACTATTTGGATATCACCTTTAAACTCATCCTTTTCATCTATAATTTTAAAGGCTCTGAAATACTTTAACTTCTCTTTATTATCCTGAAAAATATTATCAAGAGTAATACTCTTTAGTTGTTCTTTACTATATCCAACCAAATTTGTTCCGGCTCTGTTTATATATGTATATTCATCAGGTTTTTCACAGATTAGAATACCGTCAATTGTTGTATCAATAATTGTTTTTATCCTGTTCTGGCTGGCTATCAGTTCTTTTTCAGCCTGTTTTATTTCAGAGATATCCAGACCTATCATTAAAAAGCTCTCTCCGCTACTATCAAATGATGCAGGTGTGCCGGTTAATTGTATTGGAATCTTTCCTCCGCTTTTTGTAACAACCATAACTTCCATCGTTCCAATTCCTGCGGTTCTGATTAATTCATAAAATTCACGTGTTTTTTCTTCCTGCCCTACCCCCATATCATAAAGAATTGATGGAGATTGACCAATTAGCTCTTCCTTTAAATATCCTGTATCTTTTATTGTACGGTCATTTACGAATGTAATCCTTCGGTCTTTGACGATTATGATACCAACAGGGGCAGCACTTAATACATGACTCAAAAAACCTTCCTTCTCCTTCAGTTGTTCATTTATCTTTAAAATATTGGCATGATTTCTCTGGTTTTCCTCATTTACCTGCCTTCGCTCAAAGGCTCCTGCCAAAATACCGGATATCGTTTCCAAAGCATTACGCTGAAGCGGACTCCATAATCGCTCTGTTTTACAATCATCAAATCCAAAAAAACCCCAGAAATGATATTGCGACTTTATTGGAAAAATAATTAAAGACGAAACATCTGATGATTTATACAACAGACTATTACTTATCAAACTATTTTGCCCCGGCAAACCAGTAGCTATAAAACCCTTGTCAAGAAGCATACTATGCCACCCCGGTAAATCAGTATTATAATTTAAAACCTGAAAAAACTCCTTTTTTCCTGAAATCCCTTTATTACACCACTCTGAAGAAAAAGTGCAAAAGCTGGTATCCGCAGAATTCTCAAACACAAATGCTCTATCTGTCTGAAAAAAACTTCCCAGTATATCTAAAGCTTTATCATGTTGGTTCTGAAGACTATCGGACGTTATAAAAAGATTTGAAATACGAAGCAACAACTCCTGCAATTTGACATTTACTTCAATATCTGTCTGAGCATTTATATTTTCAATAGAATTACTTATTAACTGAGCAGTGACATTAAGAATATTTACTTCAAAAGGAATCCATTCACGTTCAAAACTACATTCATCAAATCCTATAAATCCCCAGAATTCTCCTTTTACCCAAAGAGGAAAAGCTAAAACAGACTGTATATCCTGAATCTCCAGTATATTCCAACATGTTTCCGGCAACTGCTCTCTAATATTTGAAACTACTATAGACCCTTTATCTACAAGAATCTTTTTCCAATAGGGAAAATCAGAATAATCAATATCACCAAGATTACTTCGTTGAGTCGTAACCCCCAGGTTCACCCACTCATAACTATTCCGGCACTTTCTGTTTTCATCAAAATTCTCAAATATATAAACCCTGCTGACATCGATAAACTCACCAAGTTTTTTGAGCACATCAGCCAACTTGTCTTCCAGCGATCTGTCGGCCATCAAAATTGAGGATATCTGAATTGGAAGGAAATCAATACTTTGATCAGGCTGATCATCAGTACTGCCTGCACGCATCATTCCCATTGCACTTTTCGACACACGTTTAATCATGCGTTTCAAGCGCTCATTTTCTAAAATTATCTGGTCTGTATTCTTCTCCTGGTCTGTCAACATGTACAATTGTTAATGAATACACGAAAAAACAATAAATCTTATTTTTCCTTTGTAGCAATATAGAAAATCATGCATTAGCTACAAAGCAGCAATAAAAATAAATATCAATAATTATCACCAATTTATCAACAGGCACGACTTCGCCTATATGACTATATACCTGCCTGTTATAGCACATCATCCAATCTCACTCTACTCATGCACAAAAAAAACACTATAAAAACATATTATAAAAACCAATATGCAACGCAACTAAATCAAATCAGATACGTTACAAACATCATTTAACATTCATATTTTTTTAATAAAACAATTGAAAATTGGCAAAATAAATAAACGTTGTACCCTTGTGAAGTGTGCTTATTTTCTTATTTTTGCGACAATGATTTAAGGGTATATAAATGAACAACTTGAAAAAAATAAAAAGTGCTTTAATTTCAGTTTACCACAAAGATGGTTTAAATGAAATTATTGAAACATTAAATGGCCTGGGTGTTAAGATTTATTCCACAGGCGGCACACAATCTTTCATTGAGAGTTTAGGCGTAGATGTCCTACCTGTAGAGGGACTTACTGGATATCCGTCGATTCTGGGTGGCCGGGTTAAAACCCTTCATCCAAAAGTTTTTGGAGGAATATTGGCCCGCCGGGATAATGCCGGTGATATTGATCAGCTAAAAGAGTATGACATTCCGGAATTAGACCTTGTAATTGTGGACCTATATCCGTTTGAAGATACTGTTGCTTCAGGAGCATCAAATCAGAATATAATTGAAAAAATTGATATTGGGGGGATCTCTCTTATTCGGGCAGCAGCAAAAAATTATAAAGATGTAATTATTGTTGCTTCTAAAGATCAGTACGCTGACCTGCAAACACTACTCGAAGATAAAAAAGGTGAATCATCCATAGAGGAGCGTAAGACATTTGCAAAAGATGCTTTTTCTGTTTCATCTCATTACGATGCAGCAATCTTCAACTATTTCAATGAAGACGAAGGCACAGAAAGAGTAAGCCTGAACAACGGGCATGTATTACGATATGGTGAGAATCCTCATCAAAAAGCAACATTTTACAAATTCAACAACACTAAAAATGGTGCTGCTCTGGCTAATGCCAAAATACTTCAAGGCAAAGCTTTATCTTACAACAATCTTTTAGATGCCGATGCTTCATGGAAAGCGGCAAGCGATGCCTGGCATTCGGTAACCCATATCAACAACAAAGTAGCAGTATCGGTCGTAAAGCATCTTAACCCTTGCGGTCTGGCTGTTAGCAACGACATAATGAAATCGCTTGAGCTTGCCTGGGCAGGTGATCCTATAAGTGCTTTTGGAAGTATAGTATGTTTTACTGATAAAGTAACATCAGAAATAGCGCAATGGTTTACCAAACGTTTTTTAGAAATTATCATAGCTCCCGAATTTACCTCCGAAGCTCTCGAAGTATTAAGCAAAAAGAAAAATTTACGTCTGCTTGAGATACCTGTAAAGGAGAGTATTACAGGAGAAAAATTATATCGTTCTGTAAGTGGTGGAATGTTAATTCAGGATGAGGACGAAGGAGAGGACAAAGAATTCAGGAATGTTACTCAAAAACAGTTTGTTGACAATAAAATGAATCTTGCAAAATTTGGAGTAACTGCCTGTAAATATCTTAAGAGTAATGCAATTGCCCTGGTAACAGAAAACAAAGATGGTTCTTTCTGGCTGACAGGTGCCGGAATGGGGCAACCAAACAGGCTGGACAGTCTGCGCCAATTAACAATTCCACGTTTTAACTTGAAAGAAGGGGTTGACATTACAGAATCAGTATTGATATCCGATGCTTTTTTCCCATTCAGGGACAGCATTGAGGCAGCAAACGAATTTGGCGTTAAATATATTGTTGAGCCGGGAGGCAGTATTCGTGATGAAGAGGTTATTCAAGCTTGCGATGAGTTTGATATAGCAATGGTTTTTACCGGCACACGTCATTTTAAACATTAAAAAAAAAGGAATGGGCTTATTTTCATTTTTAACTCAAGAAATTGCCATCGACTTAGGAACGGCAAACACAATTATAATCCACAATGACCGTATTGTTGTTGACGAACCTTCAATAGTAGCTCTTGACCGTTATAGCGAAAAGCTAATAGCCATTGGCGAAAGGGCTCGTCAGATGCACGGAAAAACACATGACAGGATTTATACGATTCGACCATTACGTGATGGAGTAATTGCTGACTTTAACGCAGCAGAACAGATGATACGTGGAATGATCAAAATGATTAACAACAAATCAAAACTGTTCACTCCCTCTCTTAAAATTGTAATTTGTATTCCTTCAGGAAGTACCGAAGTTGAGATCAGGGCTGTAAGAGATTCATCTGAACATGCCGGAGGCCGTGAAGTGCACATGATATACGAACCTATGGCAGCTGCTTTGGGTATCGGCCTTGATGTAGAAAAACCGGAAGGAAATATGATAGTTGATATAGGAGGTGGTACCACAGAGATTGCAGTAGTTTCACTGGGAGGCATTGTAACCAACAAATCGATAAGAATTGCCGGTGATGACCTGACAACTGATATAATAGAATATATGCGTCGCCAGCACAATATTAAAGTAGGTGAGCGTACAGCTGAGGAGATCAAGCTTCATGTTGGCTCGGCATTGTCCGAACTGGAAGATCCTCCACCAGATTATATTGTTCAGGGACCTAACCAAATGACTGCATTGCCTATTGAGGTGCCTGTTTCATATCAGGAGATATCTCATTGTTTAGAAAAATCCATCTCAAAAATTGAGACAGCCATATTGTCTGCTCTGGAACAAACGCCACCTGAATTATATTCCGATATTGTTACCAACGGCATTTACCTTGCCGGTGGAGGGGCCTTGCTCAGTGGCTTAGACAAAAGATTAACCGAGAAGATTAATATCCCCTTCCACATAGCTGAAGATCCTCTTCATGCTGTAGCGAGAGGAACCGGGATTGCATTAAAAAACAGACACCGTAATTTACCTTATTTAATGAGATAATCAACACCAACAAAACCACTTGTAAAGGTGGTTTTGTTTATTCACGAAACTATTGAAATGATATGAGGAATTTCTTCCGCTTCATAATAAAAAATCATTTTATCATTCTCTTTTTATTATTAGAGATAGTTTCATTTTACCTTGTTGTTAGTTTTAACAGCTATCAGAGAGCCTCTTGGATATCATCATCAAGTAAAGTTTCAGGCGGGTTATATCGTAGCTTCAGCAATGTATCTCAATATTTGATGCTTCAGCAAATAAACGAAGAACTGGCAAACGAAAATACTTACCTGCGAAACCAGCTTCCCTCTTCCTTTGTTGATTCAAAAGACTATTTTAGCCTGGTGTATGACAGTTTGAATAAACAGCAATTCATATACCGTTCGGCCAAAGTAATTAACAATTCTGTAAATAAACATTTTAATTACATCACCCTTAACAAAGGGTCTAAAAACGGAATAGCAAAAGAGATGGGAGTAATATCATCTAAAGGAATTGTTGGCATTATAAAAGATGTTTCTGATCACTACTCATCTGTCATATCTATATTAAATACTCGTTTGTTAATTTCAGCAAAACTGAAAGAGAGCGGCTTTTTCGGTGCTTTGAGTTGGAACGGAAAAGATTATAAGTACGCATGGCTAAATGAAATTCCAATACATGCTCCTGTTTCGGTGGGCAACCTTGTTGTAACAAGTGGATTTTCAGCAATATTCCCTGAAAGAATTCTGATTGGAACGGTTGAATCTGTAGAAAAAGACAAGGGGGAAAGCTTCTATAAAATCAAAGTAAAGTTAAGTGTGGATTTTAAAGACCTCTCGTTTGTTGAGGTAATAAGCAATAATATGAGAGATGAACAGTTAAAAATAGAAAATAATAATGATTAACAGACTGCCGGGATACATATTAAGTTTCTTTGCACTTGTATTGCTGCAAGTACTGGTGTTCAACAATATCCAGTTCAGCGGTTATGTAAATCCTTATGTTTATATTCTATTTATTTTAATGCTTCCTTTTGAGACTCCCGGTTATTTATTATTATTTATTGCGTTCATCTTAGGACTTACTATTGACCTGTTTAGCAACACACCCGGCATGCACACTTTTGCAACTGTATTCATTGCATTCTTAAGACCATTCCTTCTGCGCACTATCTCTCCGAGAGATGATTACCAACCCGGAACTTCACCAACATTACATGATTATGGTTTCACTTGGTATTTTAAATATTCAATAGTGTTGATACTGGTACATCATACTGTACTATTTTTCATTGAGGTATTCGATATATCATACTTCTTTTCTACAATGTGGAGAATTATTGCCAGTTCATTATTTACGTTAATATTTGTTTTTGTAGCACAACTTTTTGTGTTTAAAAAAAATAAAAGGAGATAGCCGTGGGTTGGAATAATAACAGAGCTGTTTTTATTGGGATCTTCATAATTTTAATTGGAGTGATATTTGCCTTCAAGCTATTCGTCTTACAGGTTGCTGACACTTCGTATAAACTATCAGCAGAGAGTAATTCCAGACGTAAAGTAATACAATATCCTTCAAGGGGTTTAGTTTATGACCGTAACGGCAAGCTGTTGGTATCTAACCAGGCTGTATACGACATAATGGTTGTACCTCAGGAACTGGAAGCGTTTGACTCCATAGACTTTTGTAATTCTGTTGGCATCTCACAGGAAACGTTAAGGGAAATGTTCAAGAACATGAGTAAAAAAATCAAACAAAAAAAGAGACTCCGTTATAAACCTTCCATATTCTACAAACAGTTATCAGCCGAAAAGTATGGCCGTTTCCAGGAAAAGCTATACAAGTTTAATGGGTTCTTTGTTCAGCGCCGTACTCTTAGAAAATATGAATATCCCTATGGTGCTCACGTTTTGGGATACGTTGGGGAGGCGGACAAAAAACTACTTAAAAAAGACGCCTATTATACTCAAGGTGATTATGTTGGCATAAGTGGTATTGAAAAAGTTTATGAAGAACAGTTAAGAGGGAATAAAGGAGTACGATATCAGCTTGTTGATGTTCATGGAAGAATCAAGGGATCTTATCGAAACTCTCGTTCTGATATTGCTGCCGAATCAGGTAAAAACATAACTCTATCACTTGATATTGACCTGCAACAGTATGGTGAATCTTTAATGCAGAATAAAATTGGTAGTATCATTGCTATCGAACCTGCAACAGGTGAAATATTAACAATGGTTTCAGCTCCCACTTACGATCCGTCGCTACTGGTTGGTAAAGTGAGATCAAAGAACTTTTCGGTATTACGAACCGACAGTTTAGAACCTCTTTTTAACCGTGCTGTGCAGGGCAGATACCCACCCGGCTCTACTTTTAAAACCATTAATGCATTGATTGGCCAACAGGAAGGGGTTCTGACCCCCGGCACAAAATATGAATGTCAGATGGGTTATCACACCCGTTGGCTATCTGTTGGATGCCACGATCACTTTTCTCCTCTCGACTTATCTCAGTCGATACAACAGTCGTGTAATGCATATTACTGCCATGTTTTCAGATCCATTCTCGACAACCCAAGATATAAAGACATAGAAGAGGGATTTAACGCATGGAAAGATTATATGGTAAGGTTTGGTTTCGGGTATCGTTTGGGAACTGACATCGCCAATGAATCAAGAGGTTTTATTCCTAATGCTGCATATTATGACAAAATTTACAATAAAAGCTGGAGTTCATTAACGGTTATCTCTTTGGCTATTGGGCAAGGAGAGATATTAACTACTCCCATACAAATGGGAAATATGGCAACTATGCTTAGTAAAAGAGGAAAATTCTACACACCTCATGTTATTAAAGAAATAGAAGGTTCTGATATTCCAAAAAGTTTTTTGGAATATCATGATACAAAAATTGACACTGCATACTTCACACCCGTTCTAAAAGGAATGGAAGGAGCCGTACAGGGGCCGGGTGGAGGTACTGCTCTCATTGCCCGGATACCGGGAATTATCATTTGTGGTAAAACAGGAACAGCCGAGAATCCTCATGGTGAAGATCATTCTGTCTTTATTGCTTTTGCACCAAAAGACAATCCCAAAATAGCAATAGCAGTATATGTAGAAAATGGCGGCTTTGGAGCCAGATGGGCAGCACCTATTGCCAGCTTAATGATTGAAAAATACTTAACAGGAGCCATATCTACCAGACGAACATGGCTCGAAAATTATATTTTGGAAGGAGACCTGATACATGGGAACTAATAATAGTTATAGAACTAAGGTTGACTGGATAACCATTATAATTTACGCGCTACTGGTTACCTTTGGCTGGATTAACATTTATGCTGCCAACTACTCTCCCGATAATGCCGTTTTTTTTGATCTTGGCAGAGAGTACCTCAAACAGCTTATCTGGATTTCTCTTTCTATTGTTCTTATTGGTATGGTATTCCTTGTCGACAGTAAATTCTTTGTTGAGTTTGCATATGTTTTTTATGCATTTACAATATTCCTTCTTGTTACGGTATTACTGTTTGGGAAAGAGATAAACGGAGCTAAATCATGGTTCGAAATCGGGCCTGTCAGATTCCAGCCTGCCGAATTAACAAAAGTAGCAACGGCCTTATCACTCGCAAGGTTAATGAGTCGATTTGGTTTTGATATGACCAAACCAATAAACATGCTCAAAACAGGAGTCATTATCTTTATTCCCATAATAATGATATTATTACAGAATGACACCGGCTCTGCTTTGGTTTACTTTGTTTTTATCCTTGTTCTTTATCGCGAAGGCCTGTCTCCATATTTCCTGTTTTTTGGTTTCATCGCGGCAATTGTAGCTGTATTAACGCTTATTATACCCAATGTATATATAATTGCTCTCATAACAACAATTATACTTACTGCACTATTTTTTCAGGGAATACGCAAATGTTTGCTTAAAGGTCTGATGTGGGGATTAATAACCGGTGTTGGACTGTTTTATGCGACAAAACTACTTGACACAGAGTTGCGTCCTGAGTATTCAGCAGTTGCAGGAGTAGCCGCTCTTACTATTTATCTGCTTTATGTCTCATTCAAAAAAAGACTAAGAGTAATTATTCTTTATATCTTCATACTTTGGGGAGCAGTAATTTTGACCTTTTCTGCCGATTACTTTTTCGACGAAGTCCTAAATGATTATCAGCGCACACGTATAAATGTACTGCTTGGCCTGAAGGAAGATCCTTTGGGAGCTGGATACAATGTGAACCAATCTAAAATAGCCATAGGCTCGGGTGGGCTGTTAGGCAAAGGTTTTCTTGACGGAACACAAACCAAATTAGATTTTGTGCCGGAACAGAGTACCGATTTTATATTCTGTACAGTTGGTGAAGAGTGGGGCTTTATCGGGTCACTGTTAGTTATAATTGGATTTATAGGGTTAATACTGCGAATAATATTTCTGGCCGAAAAACAGCATTCCGATTTTAGCAGGATATACGGATATGGGGTTGCCTCTATTTTCTTTTTCCATTTTGCTATCAATATTGGTATGACCATCGGCCTTGCTCCCGTTATCGGCATTCCGTTACCATTTTTCAGTTATGGAGGCTCTTCGTTATGGGGGTTCACTCTCCTGTTATTCATTTTTCTGAAATTGGATACTAACCGTGAGGAGCTAATCCGTTAAACCCGACTTATGCAGTAGGAGTTATGAAATAACGAACTATCTGCATTTAGTAAGGGTTAACCCCGATTTAGAAATACACCATTTTGGTTTTTATCCAAAATGTATGTATTTCTTTATCGCTATGTATTAGGAATATTGGTAATATTTCTAATGCATAGTTTGGGCTAAGCTATAGCCACTTAGTATGCCTTATTATGAAGCACAAAGAAGAAATAAATGAAATTGGGTTGCGTTTAGCAAGTAGTTATATGCGATTTTTGCAGATTCAAATCCAATAGATAGTTTTAATATTTTTCGACATAATACTTAATAAATAGTTGCACTTTCGGACAACATTTTGTATCTTTGTTACATGGACAAAAATCAGAAGCGCAGGTCTATCATCATTTACAAAGACTATTTTCAAGAGTTCTTTATAAAACAAAGAGATAAAGTAAAGGATAAAATAATCTGGACTTTTGACTTGATAGAAGAACTTCAAAAAATCCCGGTGACCTACCTCAAACACATAGAGAACACTGACGGGCTTTATGAAATTAGGGTACAGCTTGGAAGGAATATTTTTCGCATTTTCTGTTTTTTTGACCAAGGACAATTAGTGGTGTTAGCTCATGGATTTCAAAAGAAAACACAAAAGACACCAAAAAAGGAAATTGATAAGGCACTTAAAATAAAGGAAGAATATGAAAACGAAAAAAAGTAACATAATGACACTTGAACAGTTCAAGGACAAACACTACGGAAAACGTGGGACTACAAAACGTGATGAACTTGAAACCGGTTATAAAAATTTTAAGATTGGTGTATTAATTCACGAAGCCCGACTTGAAAAAGGATTAACACAAGAAGAACTCGCAGAAAAAGTTGGGACGACAAAATCCTACATTTCAAAAATCGAAAACAATGTTAAGGAAGTTCGGATTTCGACACTTCAAAGAATTGTTCAACTCGGTTTAGGAGGACAATTAGAACTTTCAATAAAATTATAAAAACTTTGATGACAAAAAAACCGCATATAACATCGGCTCAAAAACAAGCGGGCGGAAAGTGTTAATATGAAACGAATTACAAGAAATAAACAATGGTTCTGGTTGATACAGAAGTGGGTTGAAATGCCCGCCAGTTTTTAGCCGTATCCGTTGGCAAACATATAAACAAATATTGAAGAATGTCGAAATCACAGGAAACCTATAACAAGAACGAAAAAGAGAAAAAGCGTTTAAAGAAAAAACAAGAAAAGCAGAAAAAGCGCGAGGAACGCAAAGCAAATTCAGGAGGCTCTGGGCTTGATAATATGATAGCCTATGTTGATGAATATGGCAACCTTACAGACACACCACCAGATCTGACGAAAAAGAAGGCTATCAATGCGAAAAATATAGAAATTGGTGTTCCTAAACGAGAAAAGGAGGAAATTATCACCATGCGAACGGGTAAAGTTGAATTTTTCAATGATTCAAAGGGCTTTGGTTTCATTAAAGAAAATGATACAAATGAAAAATATTTTGTGCATGTCAATGGCCTATTGGAAGAAGTAATGGAAAATGACAGCGTCACTTTTGAGCTCGAACAAGGTTTGAAAGGTATGAATGCTGTCCGAGTGAAGAAGATTTGATTTGTGAGAATCGCTAACGAATTATAACATTCAACCCAAACGGACATCAACATTTGCCAACAAAAGCTAAACTGCATTAAAACGCAGTTTATTCAAACCGTTAGCGGCAAAATGTCCAGAGCCACCACATTCAAATGAGATGATATCTGGACAATTTAAAAATATACTATTAGTTCTCTGAATTTAACTCTTCGATTGAATTGTTTAAATCTGTTATGATTCCAGAGAACCTTTTATTGAAATAATACTTGCCAACCCACGGCATTGAGATAAGAAAACATATAGAAAAGATTAATACGTATCCTTGTAAACTATTAATATTAAAATTTGAAAAATCCGTTTTATCATTTATTAAAAAATTTGCAAATATTGTTAGAAATGATATTGAAATGTAAATAATTATTGATTCCTTTTTTGATATCTTTTCAAAACTTGCTTTAACCTTTTTCAAAGAATCTTGGATTGATGATGTATTGTAAGTTGTATTAAGCAACTTTATTTTTGAATTAATGCTTACAGCTTTGAGCGCATAAAAACTAAATGCCAAGACTAAAAATACATATCCTTGAACAGGCAAATTTTGATTTCTTTGATTTAGAAAAAGAGTCACAAAGATTGTAATCGCAAGAATAAGAAGAGATGTTGCAATGTTAAATAAATAATCGGATTTGAGTTTTTTGGAAAACTTTTCAATGGTCTTGCTGCTTTTTAATTTAATGATTCGTTCAATATTCTCTTTAGCAATACTTTTATCAATAAGTTTTTCATCTGATAATGTTTGCCATATTTTTTTTAATTCATTTGTTTCCATTGGTAAAAGATTTTAAAATTAATGACTTGATTCTATTTATTTTAGCACCGATGTTCGTTTCAGAGAGCCCAATGATTTTAGCGATTTCTTTATAACTAAATTCATCGAGATACAGAGTTATGATAGCTTTATCAATCTCGGATAACTTAGCTATAACCTGATAAAGTTTCTCCTGATTTTCATTTGACTCATTATTTACATCTGGAATTTTTCCAAAATCATGATTATCAATTTGTATCAATTTAGGCTGGCTTTTTTCCTTTCTTAACAAATCAATTGCTGAATTCAAACAGACCCGATACATCCATGTAGAAAATTTTGATTCGTTTTTAAAACTTGGAAAAGCTTTCCATAGTTGGATAATTAACTCTTGTTGATAATCATCCTTTTCAACACGATTATAAAAGTACAGGTTACAGATTTTTCGGACTATACCCTGATTCTGATACAATAACTCTGTAAATTCTTTTTCCATAATTAACTGATTCGATTTTGACCCATAAGACGAAAATAAAAATGGATTTATTACAAGGTACTGAAAAAAGTTGTTCGAAATTGAGGATAAAAACATTCAGCCGCTAATAAATAGTACTATGAGCGGTCTGCAATGCCTGTGCCGAATTTTTGCGGCAACCCAGCGATGAGTAAGTGTTGAACTACATCCCGGATTAAGCGGATTTTTGCTCTATGTACTTATCGACGGTTTTGATTTTTTCCTGCTGATATTCAGGAAGTTGAAAAATGCCCTAAAGGTGCTGTAATGAGAACTGAGAAAGACAAATATATGAATTTATATTGAGAGTTTTTTTATTAAGAGCTATCCCGAAGGGATTTAGTTCAACATGCAGTAAAAATAATTTGGCGGAAATCGGTTTTGGTAGGTTTCTATTTTTAATTAAGTTTACTGTAAATAGATATGGAAAACAGTTCAAATGCCAAACAATTTCTACTGCTCCCGTCGTGCTTAATTTTGGATAAATTACCAATTATTGGTATATTTGTAAGAAAAGAATAATGTTATGAACAAAAATACATCAATATCACTCGGAGATTATTTTGAAACATTTGTTAGAAATAGTATTTCAAAAGGAAGATTTAAAAATGTAAGCGAAGTGATTCGTGCAGGCTTGAGACTTTTAGAAGAAGAAGAAAGCAAAGTTATAGCATTGAAAAAAGCTATTCAAGAAGGAATAGATAGTGGAATTACATATGACTTTGATTCTCAAAAACATCTTGATTCTTTAAAAGCAAAAATGCGGACAAATGGCTAAATACTATTTGACTAAAAAGGCTATTGATGATTTGACCAAGATTTGGAACTATACATATGAAGAATGGTCAGAACAGCAGGCAGATAAATATTATAATATGCTAATAGATAATTTTAAAGTAATTGCAGAAAATCCTAATTTAGGAAAAAGCTACCTTGCAATCACTCCAACCTTATTTGGATTTAAAGCGGCAAAGCATATTATCTTTTATAGGAAAATAAATGATAATGAGGTAGAAATTACTAGAATACTTCATGAGATGATGGATTTAAAAAACAGTATCCATGACTAAATAAACTAAGCACAGTCGAGTAGGTAAAGGGGAATCTCACCCCTAAACCTCTCATCCCGAAGTTTCGGGATACGTGAACCTCTCGATTCATACGGCTCTTATTATGCATTATGAACCATAAATACACTCTTTGAAAATTTATTTTTTTTTATTACCTTTGTGCCACTTTCCCCTAGGGGAAACAGCTCATTTATCCAGATCAACTAATTAGATTAGTGTCGTTTAACACTCTCCGAAAGTTACTGTTTGAGCACTCCATAAAGTTTTCGTGTGTTAAAATGCACAATTAATTAAAAAAGGAATACGTATGAAGTACCAAATATTTTCGTTACATAATTTCAGGAAAATTCCTCAAATAGCAATGTTGCCTGAAGAGGAACAATTCAACATTGAAGTTGTAGGCCATGTATTACCATTTAAATCCAATAACTACGTTGTTAATGAACTAATTGACTGGAATAATTACAAAACTGATCCTATATATATTCTTAATTTCCCTCAAAAAGGGATGCTCGAACCCAATGATTTTAACCATATGGCAAAAATCATTAAAAACGGTGCCGATAAATCTACATTAAAGAAAGAAGCCAACAAAATACGCGAACGACTAAATCCGCATCCGGCAGGACAACTGGAATACAATGTTCCTAAACTTAACGGGGTTAGACTTACTGGCTTGCAGCATAAATACAACGAAACTCTGCTTTTCTTCCCATCACAAGGACAAACATGTCATGCATATTGTACATTTTGCTTCAGATGGCCGCAATTCACAGGCATGGACAAAATGAAGTTCGCGATGAATGAGATTGATAAGATTATAGAGTACCTGAAACAGCACGATGAAGTTACCGATATACTAATCACTGGTGGTGATCCGATGGTGATGAAAGCAAAAGTACTTGATATGTATCTTACCAAACTTATTGAAGCAGACCTGCCCAACTTGCAGAACATACGGATCGGATCAAAGTCGTTAAGTTTTTGGCCGTACCGTTTCCTCACTGATGATGATGCTGATGATGTTTTAAGAACATTTAAAAAAGTCATTAAAGCCGGGAAATCATTGGCCTTTATGGCTCACTTCAGCCACTTCAGGGAGTTAGAGACAGAAGCTGTACAACAGGCAATAAAAAAAATTCGTGACACCGGTGCACAAATAAGAACACAAAGCCCTATCCTAAAAAATATTAATGCTGACCCGGAAGTTTGGAGTACAATGTGGAAAAAACAGGTTCAGTTGGGTCTTATACCTTACTATATGTTTATTGCACGGGATACCGGAGCACAGGAATATTTTGGAGTGCCATTGGTTAAAGCATGGGATATTTTCCAGAAAGCATACATTAAGGTTAGTGGTATTGCAAGAACTGTAAGAGGCCCAAGTATGTCATGTACACCGGGGAAAGTGCGTATAATTGGTATTACTGAGATAAAAGGAGAAAAGGCATTTGTTCTGGAATTTATTCAGGGTAGAAACAGTAACTGGGTATGCCGTCCGTTCTTTGCCAAATATGACGAAGAGGCACTATGGATGACAGATCTTAAACCTGCTTTTGGAAATGAAAACTTTTTCTTTGAGGAGGACTTATCAGAGATATTGCTAAAATAAATATTATCCCTAATACAATTTTTAGAATACTTCAGTATGCCCACAAAGAAGACATTTATCAAATATATAAAACTCATACTAAAAGTACTATTCTCAGGAGCTGCAATCTATTATGTAGTTAAAAACATTGATCTTCATCAAGTTTGGACATTCATTAAGGATTCTAACCTATGGTATCTTTTATTGGCATTTCTGCTTTATGTATTAGCTGTTTTGCTGGGAACATTCAGACTAAACACCATTTTTGCAGCCTTACCTCTGAAAATCAGAAATTGGTCTAATATTAAACTATACTGGATGGGATTGTTTTACAACTTTTTTCTTCCAGGTGGTGTAGGTGGAGACGGATATAAGGTTTTCCTTCTTAATAAGTATTATAATGTAAAGGTAAAAAAGCTCCTGTCGGCAGTTTTTGCCGAACGGGTAAGCGGCCTGTCAATAATTCTGATATACATATTAGCTCTGGTTTATTACATTGATTATGAAATCCCTTACCAGGGATGGTATTTTCTACTGATACCCGGCGTAAGTGTAGGGTATTATCTTTTTTTATGGATAATAAACAGATCGCTAACCAAAGTGTTTTGGAAAGTTACATTATGGTCATTAATTATTCAGGGTATCCAGATGCTGGTTGTTGTCAGCATTTTAAAGGCAATGGGCACGGTTGTAAACGGACACTGGGGCGACTATCTTTTTCTGTTCTTCTTATCAACCATTGCAGCTGCTATCCCCATAACATTGGGAGGCATAGGTGCCCGTGAAATGGCTTATGCCTGGGGAGCAACCTACCTAACCGGCGTCAATCAGGATCAAGCTGTGGCTCTAAGCCTTATTTTTTACTTCCTTTCCCTGTTAAGTTCTTTGCCGGGTTTGTTCTATTCATTATATACACCCCGGATTTTTAAAAAAGAAGAAGTTTTGTGATGATAGGGTTTATTGATTAATAAACTTAATTTTGACACATTAACTCATTGACTATGCCCGAAATACTAAATCCTCTAAATACATCATTAGCCGTATGGATTCTTACTCTGGCAAGTGCATTTTTTGTAGGACTGTCGAAAAGTGGGCTGAAAGGTATTGGGATGGTAACGATACCGTTAATGGTTTTTTTATATGGTGCACAAGCTTCTGTAGGTATTTTATTGCCAATTCTGGTATTTGGCGATATCATGGCACTGGTGCATTTCCACCGCAGTAGTCGTCTTAAAGAGATATTAAAACTTTTTCCGTTTGCAGCCATTGGTATTATTGGAGCTGTGATAGTAGGCAACCACATAAACGACAATCAATTCAGAGATGCTATTGCCGGAATTCTACTGATTAGTCTACTCATCATGCTTTTCAACGAAATTAAAGGAAAAAAAAAGAGCCTGTCTGAAAATGTTTTTTTCAGAGGGTTTTTTGGTATTGCCGGAGGTTTTGCAACAATGATAGGAAATGCTGCCGGCCCACTGTTCAACCTTTACATTTTGTCAATGCGTCTGCCTAAAAACAGTTTCATTGGCACAGGCGCCTGGTTCTTCCTCATATTAAATCTTTTTAAAGTTCCTTTTCACATTTTTTCATGGCATACTATAACCGTTGAGACTTTTCATCTCGATATTTTAATGATTCCAGGAATTATATTAGGTGCCTTTACCGGAAGGTATATTGTGAAATTCATCCCGGAAAAAGCCTATAGATATTTCATCTACACTGTCATATTCCTGACATCTATAATGATGATTTTCAAGTAAAAAACAACTAAAAACAGGTTGTTTTGACAAATATCCTTTAATTTTATAAGCAGAATTATTATCTTTATATAAAATTAAGAACAATTAAAAACTACCTCTTTATGAATGCTATAGATTGGAAAAATTTATCTTTCAGTTACATGAAAACTGACTATAATGTAAGGTGTTACTATCGCAACGGCAAATGGGGTGAACTGGAGGTCAGCTCCTCTGAAAAAGTTAATATCCACATGGCTGCCACCGGATTGCATTACGGACAGGAATCTTTTGAAGGCTTAAAAGCTTTTAAGGGTAAAGATGGTAAGATCAGACTTTTCAGAGTAGAAGAAAATGCCAGAAGAATGCACAATTCTGCTGATGGGATTATGATGGCCAATGTCCCTGAAGAGTTGTTTGTTGAGGCTGTTATAAAAGCCATTAAATTAAACCTCCGTTTTGTTCCTCCATACGAATCAGGAGCGGCACTGTATGTGCGTCCTTTGCTATTTGGATCGGGACCAAAAATTGGCGTTTCTCCTGCTGAAGAGTATCTTTTTATGGTTTTTGTGATGCCGGTAGGCCCATACTTTAAGGAAGGGTTTAAACCTACAAACATGATGTTATCCAGGTCTTTTGATCGTGCTGCCCCCCTCGGCACAGGAAAATATAAAGTAGGTGGCAACTATGCTGCCAGTCTGCAAGCCGGAGATATGGCTCATTCGAAAGGATACTCTGCCGTACTGTACCTCGACAGCAAAGAGAAGAAATACCTTGATGAATGTGGCCCGGCCAACTTCTTTGGAATTAAAAATAACACATATATAACACCCGAATCTGATTCAATACTTCCATCAATTACAAATAAATGCCTGATACAAATAGCTCAGGATATGGGCCTCAAAACCGAGCGTAGAAAAGTTCCGTTTGAGGAATTAGAAACATTTGAAGAAGCCGGAGCGTGCGGTACAGCAGCTGTAATAAGTCCTATCGGTCGCATTGACGATATAGACACAGGAAAGTCATACACCTATAGCACCGATGGTAAACCGGGTAATATATCCGAAAAACTGTACAATAAATTAAGAGCTATACAATACGGTGATGAACCTGACACCTATGGCTGGGTTACTGTTGTGGAGTAAATAAGTCGGAAATATCGAATTAATACAAACGCCCTTTATCTGAAATCAAATGAAGGGCGTTATTAAAAACCCCTTTACAGGTATCATATCACCAGTAAAGGGTTTTTTCTTCTTAGTTATTGTCAAACTTGTAAAATAAACTATTTATGCGAATCAAGAGTTGAAAATAAGTTAAAAAAAGTTCATTAAATAGCTGAAA
>CBDUZZ010000030.1:0-53706 GCA_965371855.1 uncultured bacterium | reverse complement strand
AAACGTTATGCAAGAAAAAAGACTTTAACCCCCAAGGCTTTCAGCTATTAAATGGTATGAGTAGGCTTGTTTCTGACGAGCAGGTGCACCTTTTGTTAAATAGCCATACGATGAAAGATACTCATGACATGATGCTCAATTTAGGTATTCAACGAAAATTATCCGGGCATTACCAAGGAGATATAATTGCTATAGATCCACATAGGATAATCAGCTCTTCAAAGCGGGTGATGGCAAAGAAGAAGAAAAAACCCGACGCACCATCACAAAAGATGCTCCAAACTTTCTTTAGTGTATCAGCTGAAACCGGACAACCCATAATGGCAACAATGTCATCGACAGGAATGCCGACAACCAAAGCCTCTTTGAGCCTCATTAGTACAACAGACCAAATTATAAAAGCCCTATCTTTACTTATAGCAGATAAGGAACATTTTACAAATGAGCTGTTTGAAACCGTATCGAACAATCGTAACTTTGATCTTTTGACCCCGGCATTAAACTCTCAAAGAATAAAAAATATTCTAAATACATTAGAATATACTAAATTAAGAGCAGGCTTTGCCATTGCAGAAGCCGATTTTTATTTTGAAAGTCAAAACACAAAATATCGTCTTGTTGCAGAGCGCTTTGGGGAAAAAGACTATCGTTATGGTGGATTCTTGACAACATCTCCCATAGATGCCCAAACCCTCTTGTGTGAAAATTATGATAAACGGTGGAGTGTCGAAGAGTTTTTTAGATTTGAAAATGATATGGGTTTAAACCGTGCTTCAACAATGAACCTTAATATTAGATATGCGAACCTATCAATGGCAATGTTGGCACAAGCCGCAACTTGCGAATTAAGAAAAAACATGACCTGTGATTATAGAAAATGGGATGCAAAGCATCTTGCAAACGAAGTGTTGGCTTGGAATGATGGAGATATAAAGGTCAAGGATGATACCATTATAGCTACATTTTATGGCTCATCTGATTACATTAAAAAAGATGAGTACATCAATTTGCCGGCTAAGTTGATACAGAATGGTATTGACCCACATATTCCGTGGTTATACAATTACAAACTTGACTTTAGGTTCAAGTAGTGTAAGGTCTACTCCCATAATAAAATCGTTGAGGCATCGGGATGTAATCGAGCTCCGAAATAGTGTATTAAATTGTGGTTAAGCCGACGGATTACGGTTATCCTGAAGGCAGCAATGATAGGAGTAAACAGCGGTTAATTCTATCGAACAACCGGGGTCATAGAGCAGGGCATGTTCATACGGGGAAATCTTTGGAACTTGGGATATCCGTCTTGTTCCTTACAAGAAGATGGATTTTTTTTTGGTGTGCCATCAACCGAACAACACCAGGCATCAAATGTACCTGCATTCACATTTGCAATGCGATAAGAAAAAGAGTGCAGTGTAAAGGTATCCACGGCGAGGGAAAACCGGAGCCAACGAGAAGACAAGCGCCTGCCTGCCGGCAGGCAGGGAAGTCATAGTCTCCCCATAGTACCGCGTGTAGGTGGCGAAGCACATTCAGAGCGAGCCACTGTAGGGAAGGGGTTTGAGGCCTGATTTTACGAACCAACTAAAAGACACCATGTCATTACACAGAGAACGAATCACAAGGGAAACAAAATTTGGTTGGATAGCGCAAAAAGCGCAAGAGAATCCGGGAGAGGTTTTTACCTCACTGGCACATTACCTTACAAAGGAATACCTGCAAACAAGTTTCAGGAATTTAAAAAAGGGAGCAGCGTCGGGATTGGACAAGGTCAACTGGTACGAATATGAGCAAAACCTCACATCCAACATCAGTGACCTGCACAATTGGCTGCGAAACCGGACTTATAAAGCACCCGACATAAGAAGGGTCTGGATAGATAAAGGAGGAGGGAAGAAGCGTCCGTTGGGAATAAGCAGTTTAGAAGACAAGATTGTTCAGCGAGCGGTTACAGATATTCTGAGCCATATCTACGAACAGGATTTCTATGATTTTTCCTATGGTTTTCGACCAAAGCGGTCAGCACATCAAGCCCTTAGCTACTTACGAAACCAATGTATGAGGTATAAAATGAAGTGGGTACTGGATGCAGATATTCAAGGTTGTTTCGATAACTTTGACCATAGCATTTTGCGAGAGCTGCTTTCACAAAGGATAAACGATAAAAACATCATGCGATTAATAAACCAATGGCTGAATGTTGGCATTGTCGATGGGGAAAGTATGCACCACAACAAGCAGGGCACGCCGCAAGGGAATATTGTATCCCCTTTGTTGTGCAACATTTACCTGCACTATGTGTTAGACGAATGGATGGATAAAACGGTAAGGCCATTGCTCAAGGGAGAATGCTTTATAGTACGCTATGCCGATGACTTTGTCATTGGATTTGAGTACGAACAAGACGCCCGTCGGGTAATGCAGACCCTACCAAAGCGGATGGCAAAATACAGCCTTCGCCTCCATCCGGAAAAGAGCAAGCTGATGAAATTTGATCCGTTTGCAATTAAACCACCGACAATGGATTTTCTTGGATTTACACACTATTGGACAAAAAGCAGAAAAGGGTATGACATTATTAAACGAAGAACCAGTAAAAAGGGAGTTCACAAAGCAATCAAGAAAATAGAAGATAGCTGTAAATACAACCGACACGAACGCTTAAAAGAGCAATACGAATTGCTACGCCCCATACTACAGGGGCAATATCAATACTATGGTATAAGAGGAAACTATATATTTATCAGAGCCTTATACCATAAAGCAATTCGGGCGTGGATGTACTGGTTAAATCGTCGAAGTCAACATAATAGTTATACCTGGGCAGGATATTCGGGGTTGCTAAAACACTTTATCCTGCCAAAACCAAAAAATGTCCACTGGAATGTATAATTTTACGCAGACTGAAAGTGAAACGTAAAATCAGAGGAGCCGGATACGGGAAATCTGTACGTCCGGTTCTGCGAGGGGATAGGTGGAGCAATTCGCTATTCTATCGCAATTATAGCCTATGCTGCAAGACACACTTCCAATGAAAACAAATTTGGATAAAAGTAAATTAATATTTACCTTTGCATTAGATTTAACTGATAGATAACAAATGAAATGTTCTGAATTATTCAGGCTCTTGAAAAAGGATGGTTGGTATCCAATATCACAAAAAGGGTCTCATGTGAAATTATAACATGACAAAAAAGACGGAATTGTAATTTTCCCGAATCATGGAAGCCAGGAAGTTGGAAAAGGACTTGAAAAGAAAATCCTGAAAGATGCTGGAATTAAACTTTAAAATTTAATGCGATGAAAACATTTAAGAAAAAAATAAAAATCATAGTAGAGAAAACTGGGACTGGATTTTCAGCATATTCTGAGGAATACCCAATTTTTACAACTGGTAGAACTGTGCCTGAATTAATAAACAATGCTTACGAAGCGGCTCAATTGTGCTTCGAAGATAAATATGAAATCTCGCATACGAATCTAAAATTTGAGATTGACTTTGCACAATTCTTTCAGTACTACAAAGTACTGAATTCGAAATTTCTAGCTGAAAAAATTGGAATGAATCCAACTTTATTATCACAATATGTTCAAGGACATAAAAAACCCTCGGACAATCAGACTGAAAAAATTCTTACTGGCATTCATCAAATCGGACAAGAATTATCCGAAATGAATTTAATATTTAGAAGATAAAGCACAGCCCCTAACAATAAAGCGTTCTGATGGTGTCGGTACAGCTTGTCCCGCCATTCGGGAACCCAATCTGAACGCGGTGTTGACAGCCTGCCCCGACCCTTCGGGGAAACCGGCCACAATCGCACTTACTTATGGGGAATAAATGGTTTTTATTAGGAGTGTTTTTAGTTAATAGGTTGCAACATTAAATTTTGTCTCTCATTTTTTAGGTGTAAATTCCGTACTTTCAAGTTTTATATTAGTATCTGTATTGTAAATAACAGTAAAAGAACGTCTGTTTTTCACATATACACACAGTAATCCCATTAGCCATCATGACGTTATTTTAGGGATACAAGGAAGATGTTGTAACAATGATTGTAGTTTAGCAATTGGTAGTGGTACTCTTGCTGCTTTAAATGTTATCAAAGTAACGAGTTTGCCTGTTTTGCATATTGGACAAATACGGTGTTGTAAAAGCGGCTTTTCCGGTAGATTGACCTTCCGCAATTGCTCCTGTAAAAGTGGGATTATCTTTTTCTTCAAAGTACTGCTCAAAATGCCATAGTGACGTATTCTTGTAAATCCTTTGGGTAGTATATGCAGTGAGAAACGTCGGATAAACTCATGATCAGTTAGTGTAACAGGATGCTTCTTGCCGCCATGCCGGTAATCTTTGGCTTCATCCACCTTCTATTGACAATAATGGACAGGTTACGGATAACTGAGACATTGGAAAAATCTCACGGCCTAAAATCAAATATTATCAAATTAATGATACTGGGGAAAATCGTAACAAAGGGCAGCAAGTTGCATATTTACAATTGGATAAAACGCAACAGCTACGTGTCGGAACGGTTAGGTATTGATGTAGGGGACCTTAAGCTTGACGACCTGTATTTTGAATTAGGTGAATTTAGTAGGATCCAGACGAAGGTTGAAAAGAAATGGAATGTTTATCATCGCAAACGGCATAAGGATATTTATTTATACGACATAACAAGTAGTTATTTTGAGGGTACCGAAAATGCCCTTTCAGCCTTTGGGTACAACAGGGATGGAAAAAGGGGGAAGAAACAAATAACGATAGGGCTTATTACTGACAGCAAAGGCTTTCCGTTAAAGATACAAGTCTTTGAAGGAAATGAGGTTGATTATAAAACCGTAAACGGGCAATTAAAAGCCATAAGAGAAAAATATAAAGAGTTGCAAAACGTAGAGCACGCTTTTAGGGATATGAAAACTGATAAACTAAATATCAGACCAATATATCACATAAACGAAGATCAAACCAAAGGGCATGTTTTTGTTTGTATGTTTTCATATGCTATTGTTAAGGAGATAGAAACGGTAATATATCCTTGGTTAAAAACTTATAACCTGAAAAATAATTGCAAACTATCGTATCACGATATAACAGACGAACTAAACAATATTAAAGTGAGCGAATTGGAGGTAGGTTATAAATTAAAGAAAATTTTGATACCAGAACTAAATTTTATTCAAAGTGAAATGACAAAATTGTTTGATCTTAAAATAGAGGATGTTATGAGCGTGTAGCTACAGAATGATAAAAAATATCTGCGCTAACCCTTGCGAAACCTCGATCTCTTCAAGTAAGTTCCGATAAAACAGACTTTCTTTGTTTTATTGAATACAAAAATAATTATAATTCTGAGTTAATACATTGTATAAGTTAAGTTTGAGAAATAAAAGAGTGTATCAACAGAAAAAAAATAGCAAGTTAGTTTGCTTTTTATAATTGAAAATTAGTATTTTTGCAACTCTTTTTTGTGCGATATGTGCGAAAATGATTAATAATTATATGGTTATTAAAGGTAAAATACTACCTTTGCAGGCCGTTTAATAAAAATGGAGATACTTATTTAAATAGAATAGTTAGATTTAATTATGCCAACAATTCAACAATTAGTTCGCAAAGGACGCAAAAAGCTGGTAGATAAGAGCAAATCGCCTGCTTTGGATTCATGCCCTCAGAGGAGGGGCGTTTGCGTAAGGGTGTATACAACTACACCAAAGAAACCGAATTCAGCAATGCGTAAAGTTGCAAGAGTTCGTTTAACAAATGGGAAAGAGGTGAATGCTTATATTCCTGGTGAAGGACATAACCTTCAGGAACACTCTATCGTTTTGGTACGTGGTGGAAGGGTTAAAGATCTTCCGGGAGTAAGATATCACTTGGTTAGGGGGGCTTTGGATGCATCCGGTGTAGAAGGACGCTCACAAAGACGTTCTAAGTATGGAACTAAACGTCCGAAAAAATAATTATTAATTAATGTTTTGGTTTGTTAGGATGCTAATTGGTTGAGTAAATGGCAGACGCCGTTGAAGACTCCAAATGACAGGCAATACAACAGAACTGATAAACAACGAGAACAATGAGGAAAAGTAAACCAAAGAAGAGAATTTTATTACCGGATCCTAAGTTTGGTGATACTCTGGTAACACAATTTGTGAACAACTTGATGGTTGACGGGAAAAAGTCAACTGCTTATAATATTATATACGATGCTTTTGATCGTATGGCTGATAAAGCTGAAAAAGAGGGTAAAAGTGTTTTGGAGATATTTAAAAAAGCCCTTGAAAATATCACTCCTGCCGTTGAGGTGAAAAGCCGCCGTGTAGGCGGTGCCACTTTTCAGGTACCTACAGAGATTCGACCTGACAGAAAGGTCTCAATCAGCATGAAAAACCTTATTTTGTTTTCTCGCAAAAGAAGTGGTAGAACAATGGCAGAAAAATTATCTGCTGAAATTGTTGCTGCATATAATCTGGAAGGTGGAGCTTTTAAAAAGAAGGAAGATATGCACAAGATGGCTGAGGCTAACCGTGCTTTTGCTCACTTCAGATTTTAATTTTAGTATAGAAATGGCAAAAACAGATTTGAAATATACCCGTAATATTGGGATTATGGCGCACATTGATGCCGGTAAAACTACAACTACCGAGCGTGTGTTATTTTATACGGGTATCACCCATAAAATTGGAGAGGTACACGATGGTGCTGCTACAATGGACTGGATGGAGCAGGAGCAGGAGAGAGGTATTACCATTACTGCAGCCGCTGTTACAACTAATTGGAATTACAATGACGAAAGTTATAAAGTAAATATAATCGACACCCCGGGTCACGTTGACTTTACTGTTGAGGTAGAGCGTTCATTACGTGTTCTTGATGGTGCCGTTGCTTTGTTTTGTGCTGTTGGTGGTGTTGAACCACAATCAGAAACAGTATGGCGACAGGCTAATAAATATAATGTTCCCCGTATCGGTTTTGTTAATAAAATGGATCGTGCGGGTGCAAACTTTTTTGAGGTAGTTTCTCAGGTGAGAGATGTTTTGGGAGCTAATCCTATACCACTTCAGATTCCTATAGGTGCTGAAGAGACATTCAGAGGAGTAATTGATCTTATCGAAAACAAAGCTGTTGTTTGGTTTGATGATGAGAAATTAGGTGCCCGTTATGAACTACAGGATATACCTGAAGAGTTGAAGGATGAAGCTGAAGAGTGGAGAGGAAAACTGATAGAGGCAGTTGCTGAGCATGACGATGAGTTATTGGA
Source organism: uncultured bacterium (assembly GCA_965371855.1). Lineage (GTDB taxonomy): Bacteria > Bacteroidota > Bacteroidia > Bacteroidales > Marinilabiliaceae > JAADEM01. Next base: position 46,444 of record CBDUZZ010000030.1, on the reverse strand, counting down.
GCGTTATTTCGAGGATCCTGATTCAATTACAAAAGAGGAGATGCTTGAGGTTATCCGTAAGGCAACCATTGCTCAAACTATTACACCAATGCTTTGTGGTTCTGCTTTTAAAAATAAAGGTGTTCAGCGTTTGTTGGATTCTGTAATTGCATTTTTACCAAGCCCGCTTGATGTTGCTGCAATTGAAGGAACGAATCCTGATACAGGTAAAATGGTTACTCGTCAACCTGACGAAGATGAGCCAATGGCTGCTTTAGCATTTAAAATTGCTACCGATCCGTTTGTTGGTCGTTTGGCCTTTATACGTGTTTATTCAGGTAAGATAGATTCTGGTTCTTATGTTAAAAATACCCGTAGTGGTAAAAAAGAGAGAATTGCTAGAATTTATCAGATGAAATCGAACAAACAGTTGCCACAGGAGGCGTTAAGTGCTGGTGATATTGGTGCTGCTGTAGGATTTAAAAATATTCGCACTGGTGATACTTTGTGTGATGAGAAAAATCCAATTGTTTTGGAGTCAATGGACTTTCCTGATCCCGTAATCGGAGTTGCAGTTGAGCCTAAGAGCCAAAAAGATATGGATAAATTAGGTGTTGCACTCTCAAAACTTTCAGAAGAAGATCCTACTTTTAAGGTTAAAACTGATGAAGAAAGTGGTCAAACAATTATTAGTGGAATGGGTGAACTTCACCTGGAGATAATTATTGACAGGTTGAGGCGTGAATTTAGCGTTGAGTGTAATCAGGGGCGACCTCAGGTTAACTATAAAGAATCAGTTACCAAAGAGGTTGAACTTCGTGAAGTGTTTAAGAAACAGTCTGGTGGTAGAGGTAAATTTGCCGATATTCAATTCCGGATGGGACCTGTAGATGATGGTAATAGCGGTTTGCAATTTGTTGATAAGGTTAAAGGTGGTAATATCCCGAAAGAATTTGTTCCTTCTGTTGAAAAGGGATTTCTTTCAGCTATGAAGAATGGTGTGTTAGCCGGATATGCTGTTGAAAACCTGAAAGTAACATTGTTTGACGGTTCGTTCCACCCTGTTGATTCAGACCAGTTATCATTTGAAATTTGTGGTCGTCAGGCATTTAAAGTGGCAAGTAGAAAAGCTGCTCCTGCGTTATTAGAGCCTATTATGCGTGTAGAGGTCGTTACTCCTGAGGCGTATATGGGAGATATAATCTCAGACTTCAACAAACGTCGTGGTCAGGTTGAAGGAATGGAATCAAAAGCTGGTGCACGAGTTGTTAAGGCTAAAGTGCCACTGTCAGAAATGTTTGGATATGTAACTGTATTACGGACTATATCATCCGGCCGGGCAACTTCATCAATGGAGTTTCTTAAATATGATGAAGTACCACGTCTGATTGCAGTTGAAGTAGTTAAAGAAGCAAAAGGAAATGTTGATTTATTATAAGAATTAGTTCTCAATTATGAGCCAAAAAATTAGAATAAAATTAAAATCTTACGATCACAATTTGGTTGACAAATCGGCCGAAAAGATTGTAAAAACAGTGAAAAGTACGGGAGCTGTAGTTAGTGGTCCTATTCCATTACCAACACATAAACGTATTTTTACTGTGTTACGCTCCACTTTCGTGAATAAAAAATCACGTGAGCAGTTCGAGTTATCATCTTACAAAAGGTTAATTGATATTTACAGTTCTACTGCAAAAACAATTGACGCTTTGATGAAGTTAGAGTTGCCAAGTGGTGTAGAAGTAGAAATTAAAGTTTAATAAACCAGTAAAAGCAAAAAGTAATGCCAGGATTAATTGGAAAAAAAATCGGAATGACTTCCGTTTTCAGTGCCGATGGAAAAAACGTTCCATGCACTGTTATCGAAGCTGGCCCTTGCGTCGTTACACAGGTTAAATCTGTGGAAACAGACGGCTATGAAGCTGTGCAGCTGGCGTTCGATGAGAAAAGAGAGAAGAGTACTACCAAGCCCCTTAAAGGACACTTTAAAAAGGCCGGTACTACACCTAAAAGAAAACTTGTTGAATTTGACAAATTTGCCAAAGATTTTAAAGCAGGAGACACAATCTCAGTTGCTGATTTATTCGAAGAAGGTATTTTTGTTGATGTTACAGGTCTTTCGAAAGGAAAAGGTTTCCAGGGTGTAGTTAAAAGGTACAACTTTAAAGGTGTAGGTGACGCGACGCATGGACAGCATAATAGATTAAGGGCTCCTGGGTCCATCGGAGCATCTTCATACCCTTCAAGGGTATTTAAAGGTATGCGTATGGCCGGACACATGGGTGACGAAAGAGTCACTATACAAAACTTGAGAGTGTTAAAGGTAATCCCTGAAAACAATCTTCTTTTAATTAAGGGATCTGTACCGGGAGCCAGGAATTCATACCTAATTATTGAAAAGTAATGGAACTGAACGTTGTAAATATACAAGGAGAGGATACCAATAGAAAAGTTGAGTTACCAGATTCAATTTTTAGTATTGAGCCGAACGATCATGCCATTTACCTGGATGTTAAGCAATATCTTGCAAATCAGCGTCAGGGAACGCATAAATCTAAAGAGAGAGCTGAAATATCCGGAAGTACGAGGAAGATTAAAAAACAAAAAGGAACGGGTACTGCTCGTGCCGGTAGCATTAAATCGCCGGTATTCAGAGGTGGTGGTCGCGCTTTTGGTCCCAGACCGCGCAACTATAGTTTTAAGTTGAATAAAAAACTTAAGCGATTGGCTCGTAAATCTGCAATTGCATATAAAGTAAAAGAACAAGCTATTGTTGTTGTTGAGGATTTTAGTTTTGATTCACCTAAAACAAAGGAATTTGTGAATATTCACAAAAACCTGAAAGTTGACGATAAAAGATCGTTGATGGTGCTAAATGAACTGGATAAGAATATCTATCTTTCATCACGCAATGTGCCTAAATCAGAGGTGATAGTCTTGTCAGAACTTAATACATATGCAATTTTGAAAGCAAAATCGCTAGTGTTATTTGAGAGTTCAATCGAAGAGTTAGGTAAATTATTAAATGCTTAAGGGGGTTAGATATGAATATAATAATTAAGCCTATTGTAACTGAAAAAATGACTGAGTTAGGTGAAAAACTTAACCGTTATGGTTTCGTAGTTGAAAAGAGAGCCAACAAGCTTCAAATCAAAGATGCTGTTGAAGAGTTGTACAGTGTAACTGTAACTGATGTTAATACCATGGTATATGGAGGAAAAGCCAAATCAAGAAATACTAAAAGTGGTGTTATAATTGGAAGAACCAATTCTTATAAAAAAGCTATCGTTACATTAGCTGAAGGAGAAAATATTGATTTTTATAGCAATATATAAAGTTAGATAATGGCAGTAAGAAAATTAAAGCCCACAACACCGGGGCAGAGACACAAAGTTATTGGTGCATTTGATACAATTACCTCAAGTGTTCCAGAGAAATCCTTATTGCGACCATTGATAAAAACCGGAGGACGTAACAATACTGGTCGTATGACCATGCGTTACATCGGCGGTGGTCACAAAAAGAGATACAGGGTAATTGATTTTAAGCGTAATAAAGATGGTGTTGTTGCAACAGTGGATTCTATCCAGTACGATCCGAACCGTAGTGCTCGTATCGCGTTGCTTATTTACGCTGATGGTGAGAAACGGTACATTCTTGCACCAAATGGTTTAAACGCAGGACAGGAACTTCAGTCCGGTTCAGGGGTTGCACCTGAGATTGGAAACAGCCTGCCTCTTGCTAATATCCCATTGGGTTCAATAATTCACAACATTGAATTGCGCCCCGGACAGGGTGGAATCATGGCCAGAAGTGCCGGAACTTTTGCCCAGCTGACTGCTCGTGACGGGAAGTACGCTGTTGTTAAATTACCATCCGGTGAAACCAGAATGATTCTGGTTACCTGCCGTGCTACTATTGGTGCAATTGGTAACTCAGACCATGGTCTTGAAAGATCCGGAAAAGCGGGTAGGTCACGATGGTTAGGCCGTCGACCCAGAGTTCGTGGTGTTGTAATGAACCCTGTTGATCACCCAATGGGTGGTGGTGAAGGTCGTTCTTCAGGAGGTCATCCTCGTTCACGTAACGGTATATTGGCGAAAGGTTATAAGACCAGGCATCCTAAAAAGGGATCGTCAAAGTACATTCTTGAAAAAAGAAAAAAATAACCGGTTAATTTAATTACAGATTATGAGTAGATCATTAAAAAAAGGTCCATATATAGACTATAAGTTAGAAAGAAAAGTTCTTGGTATGAATGATTCTGGAAAGAAAACAGTTATTAAGACCTGGGCCAGAGCTTCCATGATTTCACCGGATTTTGTAGGACATACTGTTGCTGTGAACAATGGCAACAAGTTTATTCCGGTTTATATTACTGAAAACATGGTAGGGCATAAGTTAGGCGAATTTGCTCCCACACGCACCTTCCGTGGGCATTCAGGTAATAAGAAAAGATAATCGTCTGGCAGTTAAACTATATTATTAAAAAGAAAACAATGGGTGCAAGAAAACGATTAAGAGCTGAAAAAATAAAAGAAGCCAAAAAACAACAGTTTTTTGCTGTGCTTCGGAATGTGCCAACTTCCCCCCGCAAAATGCGACTTGTTGCTGATTTAGTTCGGGGTATGGAGGTCAATCAAGCACTTGATGTCCTTAAATTCTCCTCTAAGGAGGCTTCAAATAGGGTTGAAAAGTTGCTTCTGTCTGCTATCGCAAACTGGAAAGACAAGAACGAAGGTGTTCGTTTGGAAGATGCTAATTTATATGTGAAAGAGATATTTGTAGACTCTGCACGTGTACTGAAAAGGTTGCGTCCCGCTCCTCAGGGAAGGGCTCACCGCATCAAAAAAAGATCCAATCATGTGACTCTCTATGTAGATAGCAAAGTGTCTAACGAAGAAATTCAAGAAAATAATTAACGAGCATGGGACAAAAAGTAAATCCAATAAGTAACAGATTAGGGATAACCAGAGGTTGGGACTCTAACTGGTTTGGTGGGAAAAATTACGGCGAAAAATTGCTTGAAGATGCAAAAATCCGAGAGTACCTTAATGCCCGTTTGACAAAAGCCAGTATCTCCCGTATCATAATTGAGAGAACTCTTAAATTGATTACAATTACTGTATTCACCGCTCGTCCGGGAATCATAATTGGAAAAGGAGGACAGGAAGTTGACAAACTGAAAGAAGAGCTGAAAAAGTTAACCGACAAAGAGGTACAGATAAATATCTTCGAAATTAAAAGACCTGAATTAGATGCCATAATTGTTGGCAATAACATCGCACGTCAGGTGGAAGGTCGAATTGCCTACCGTCGTGCTATTAAGATGGCTATTGCATCAACAATGCGCATGGGTGCTGAAGGCATCAAGGTTCAGATATCAGGACGATTGAACGGTGCCGAAATGGCTCGTAGCGAAATGTATAAAGAGGGGCGTACGCCACTGCATACTTTCCGTGCCGATATCGACTATGCAATGGTTGAGGCTTTAACAAAAATGGGTTTGATAGGTATTAAGGTTTGGATATGTAAGGGAGAAGTGTATGGTAAGAAAGACTTTTCTCCTAATTACGGAACTAAAGATCATGACCATGGCGGAGGTCGTCATCAGCATAAAGGTGGTCACCGAAGAAGAAAGTAGTTACCCGATAATCTTTAATTGATTAGGAAAATGTTACAACCAAAAAAAGTAAAATACAGAAGAAGGCAAAAAGGCAGAATGAAAGGTCTTGCTCAAAGAGGCAATGAGCTGGCATTCGGGTCTTTTGGTATAAAAACCTTACAAAGTAAGTGGCTTACCAGTCGTCAGCTTGAGGCTGCAAGGGTAGCGGTTACACGTTACATGCAGCGTCAGGGACAGATTTGGATAAGAGTTTTTCCGGATAAACCAATTACCAAAAAACCTGCAGAGGTTAGAATGGGTAAAGGAAAAGGTAGCCCGGAAGGATTTGTTGCTCCTGTTACTCCAGGCAGAATAATTATTGAATGCGAAGGAGTACCCTATGATGTAGCTAAAGAGGCATTGAGGCTGGCTGCCCAAAAATTGCCTGTTACTACTAAGTTTGTTGTTAGAAGGGATTATGTTGAAGATACAAAATCATAAGGATGAAAACATCAGAGATAAAAGAAATGACAATCGGTGATATGGAAGAGAGAATTGAGAATGAAAAAGCTCATCTTCAACAAATGGAACTGAATCATAGTGTTTCTCCGCTGGACAACCCTGTGAAAATAAGATATGCCCGTAGAAACATTGCACGCTTAAAGACAATGTTACGTCAAAAGCAATTACAAAAATAATAATAGGCGATGGAGACTAGAAACCTTAGAAAAGAGAGAACCGGTATTGTGGTTAGTGATAAAATGGATAAATCCATTGTTGTTGCTGTGGAAATTCGTGAAAAACACCCTATATATGGGAAATTCGTGAAAAAAACCAAGAAATTTCATGCCGATGATAAAGAGAACACCTGTAATACCGGGGATACAGTCCGCATAATGGAAACACGTCCCTTAAGTAAAACAAAAAGGTGGAGATTAGTTGAAGTAATAGAAAGAGCTAAGTAATCATGATACAACAAGAAACAAGATTAGGAGTAGCTGATAATAGTGGAGCCAAAGAGGCAATGTGTATACGGGTACTTGGTGGTACAGGAAGACGATATGCTAGTATTGGTGACAAAATTGTAGTTACTGTGAAAAATGCCATGCCCGGAAGTGAAATTAAAAAGGGTACTGTGAGTAGAGCAGTAGTTGTTAGAACTAAAAAAGAAGTAAGGCGCGCTGATGGCTCTTATATTCGATTTGATGAAAATGCATGTGTTTTAATCAATGACACCGGGGAAATTAGAGGAACCCGTATTTTTGGTCCTGTAGCTCGTGAACTCAGGGAGAATTATATGAAGATAGTTTCTTTAGCACCTGAGGTACTTTAATATTAAATATTTTAGAACAATGGCAAAATTACATATTAAAAAAGGCGATACCGTTATTGTAAATACCGGTGTTAACATGGGCAAAGAGGGAAAAGTCCTTCAAGTATTTCCTGATAAAAATCGGGCCATTGTGGTAGGAATCAATATGGTGAGTAAACACACCAAACCTAATGCAGAGAACCCGCAAGGGGGTATTGTAAAAAAGGAAGCTCCTATCCACATCTCCAACTTGAATGTGAAAGATCCTTCTACGGGTAAAGCTACTCGTATTGGCCGACGGATTGGTGATAATGGGAAATTAGTACGTTTCGCTAAAAAATCAGGAGAGGAGATTAAGTAATGAGTGATACAACTACAATAAAAAAACAATACAAGGAACAGATTATACCAAATTTGGTAAAAGAATTTGGATATAAAAGTGTAATGCAGGTTCCAAAATTAGAGAAAATTGTCATCAATCAAGGTCTTGGTTCTGCTGTTGCAGATAAAAAAATTATTGACAAGGCAATTGAAGAACTGACAACAATTACCGGGCAGAAAGCTATTTCACGTCTTTCAAAGAAAGATGTGTCGAACTTTAAACTGCGTAGAAAAATGCCTATCGGTGTTATGGTTACGTTGCGTGGACAGAAGATGTACGAATTCCTGGAGCGTTTGATTCGTGTGGCCTTGCCACGTATTCGCGACTTTAAAGGTGTAGGCAGTAAGCTTGATGGGCATGGCAATTATACCCTTGGTATTGAGGAACAAATCATCTTTCCCGAAATTAATATTGACAATGTTAGTAAAATAACGGGTATGAATATTACCTTTGTCACCTCGGGAAAAACAGATGAAGAGGCTTATGGCCTTTTAAAAGAATTTGGTTTACCGTTTAAGAACATAAAAAAGAGCTGATTATATGGCTAAAGAATCAATGAAAGCCCGCGAAGTTAAAAGGGCTAAGCTTGTTGCTAAGTATGCTGCCAAAAGAGCTAAACTGAAAGAAGAAGGAGATTTTATAGGTTTGCAAAAACTTCCTAAAAACTCATCTCCCGTACGTATGCATAACAGATGCAAACTTACAGGTCGTCCAAAAGGATATATGAGACAGTTTGGCGTTTCAAGGATTACTTTCCGCGAAATGGCATCAGCCGGTTTAATACCCGGTATTAAAAAAGCAAGTTGGTAATAAAATTGAAGGATTGAGTATTTAATATTAATATTCAATAATCAATATAAAATTAAGAGAGTGTTAAATATTGTTCCGCTTCGGCGGAATCAATTTAAACTTAAGAAAAATGACAGATCCAGTAGCGGATTTCCTGACACGTATCAGGAATGCAATTCAAGCAGGTCACAGAGTAGTAGAGATACCTGCCTCGAATTTGAAGAGGGAAATGACAAAAATCCTTTTCGACAAAGGGTACATCTTGAATTATAAATTTATTGATGATACCAAACAGGGATTGATTAAAATCGCCCTAAAGTATGATCCGGTGTCCAAACACTCGGCAATCAAAAACCTTAAAAGAGTCAGTACTCCCGGTTTACGTAAGTATGTAGGGCATCGTAGTTTGCCTCGTGTACTTAATGGGCTTGGTATTGCTATTCTTTCTACCTCGAGAGGTGTAATGACCGAAAAAGAGGCTAGCGATAAGAATGTCGGAGGTGAAGTTTTGTGTTACATTTATTAATAGAGGAGGATTTTAATTATGTCAAGGATAGGAAACGCACTAATTAGTATTCCCTCAGGAGTAAATATAACTGTTAAAGGGAACGTGGTAACTGTAAAGGGAATCAAGGGTGAACTTACTCAGGAAATTAATCCCGGTATTACTGTTAAAGTTGAAGATGGAACAGTTAAATTGTCCAGAGCATCCGAGAGTAAGCAGGATAAAGCATATCATGGATTATACCGGTCACTTATTAATAATATGGTGATTGGTGTTTCTCAGGGATACAAAAAGGAACTTGAATTGGTAGGAGTTGGTTATCGTGCCAATTCTCAAGGTCAGTTACTTGAGCTCTCTTTGGGATATTCACACCCCATACACCTAATGCTGCCTTCTGAAATAAAGGTAGAAGCTGTTACTGATCGAAAAAAGAATCCAATTATTACTCTGGAATCAATAGACAAACAGTTATTAGGGCAGGTTTGCGCGAAAATTCGTTCATTACGAAAAGTAGAGCCTTACAAAGGTAAAGGTGTTCGCTTTAAAGGTGAAGAGGTTCGTCGTAAAGCCGGTAAGTCTGCTAAAGTTTAATATTTTTAATTAAGGAGTTATGGCTTTTTCGAAAATAGATAGAAGAAACAAAATAAAAAGACGGATCCGTAAGCATATTAATGGAACCGCTGAACGTCCAAGGATGTCAATATTCAGGAGCAACAAACAGATTTATGTGCAACTTGTTGATGATGTAAGTAATAAAACTTTATTATCAGTATCATCTGTATCAAAAGAGGCTGCTGCAAATAAAGTAACCAAATCTGAGCAAGCTGCTAAAGTTGGTAAGATCATTGGTGAGAAGGCAATTAATGCCGGAATAACAACCGTTGTATTTGATCGTAACGGTTATTTATATCATGGTAGAGTTAAACAATTGGCCGATGCCGCCAGAGGAGCCGGGCTTAAATTCTAAACAACTATGGATAAGAATAAGAGAGTAAAAAGTAATAATGATCTGGATTTGAAAGATCGTTTGGTTGCCATTAACAGGGTAACAAAAGTAACTAAAGGTGGTAGAACCTTCAGTTTTTCTGCCATTGTTGTAGTAGGTAACGAAAATGGCGTTGTTGGCTGGGGGCTTGGAAAAGCAGGAGAGGTTACGACTGCCATCGCTAAAGGTGTTGAATCTGCTAAAAAGAATCTTGTAAATGTACCCATATTGAAAGGGACTATACCACACGAACAAACTGCACATTATGGTGGAGCAAGGGTTTTTCTTAAACCAGCATCGCATGGTACAGGAGTAAAAGCCGGGGGTGCTATGAGACATGTATTAGAGAGTGTTGGTGTGACTGATGTTTTAGCAAAATCAAAAGGATCATCTAATCCTCATAATCTGGTTAAGGCTACTGTTGAAGCCTTAATGGAGTTGCGCGATGCACGTACTGTTGCTCAGCATAGAGGTGTTAGCTTGGATAAAGTGTTTAATGGTTAATACGAAATTATGATGGCTAAGAAAAAGATAACTAAGATAAAGATAACACAAACAAAAAGTAAAATCGGTGCTCCGGAACGTCAAAAACGAACTTTGATTGCTTTGGGATTGAGAAAGATGCACCAGACTGTTGAACATGAGGCTAACCCTGTGATTTTGGGTATGGTTAGGAAGGTTGAACATCTTGTTACTGTTGAAAAATAATTTAGTTGAACGAATAAGTGCTAATATATAGATATGGACTTAAGTAATTTAAAACCGGCAAAAGGATCGATCAAATCCGATAAAAGAATTGGACGCGGACAAGGATCCGGAAGAGGTGGTACTTCCACTCGTGGACATAAAGGTGCCAAATCCAGATCCGGATACTCACGTAAGTTTGGTTTCGAAGGAGGTCAGATGCCTTTGCAGCGTAGAGTTCCAAAATTTGGATTTAAAAATATAAACAGAGTAGAGTACAAAGCTATTAATATTGAGGTGCTACAAGTATTAGCAGAAAAGAGTGGCGTTACTGTTATTAATCCTGAATTTTTAATAAGTGTTCGTGCGGCAAGAAAAAATGACAGGATTAAAATATTAGGTAATGGATCATTAACTTCAAAACTAGAAGTTAAAGCTCACGCTTTTTCTAAAAGTGCTGTAGAGGCTATTGAAGCATCTCAGGGAACCGTTGTAAAATTGTAATTTGATGAAAATAGTCGAAACTATCCGAAATATATGGAAAATAGAGGATTTAAAATCACGTATTTTAACAACTCTGGGATTTTTATTAGTTTATAGGTTAGGTTCATTCGTCGTTTTGCCTGGTATCGATCCTACCAAATTGGCCGGATTAAGTAATCAGACACGTGAAGGCGTTATGGGTCTGCTTGATATGTTTTCCGGAGGTGCTTTTTCTAATGCATCTGTTTTTGCATTAGGTATTATGCCGTACATCTCAGCATCTATTGTTATTCAATTGCTGGGTATGGCTATCCCTTATTTTCAAAAATTACAACGTGAAGGAGAGAGTGGTCGACGTAAAATAAACCAAATTACTCGCTATCTTACTGTGATGATTCTGGTTGTTCAGGCTCCCGGTTATCTGGCAAACCTTGCAAGTCAGTCAGGCGAAGCAATAATTGAAAGTGGTTGGTCATTTAATATTACCAGTACAATTATTCTTACTGCCGGAACTATGTTTGTGATGTGGCTTGGTGAGCGTATAACTGATAAAGGTATTGGAAACGGAATATCATTGATTATAATGATTGGTATTATTGCGAGATTACCGCAGTCATTTTTTGCTGAGCTCGTGTCTCGTCTCGAAGCAACTGCCGGTGGTGGTGGTTTGGTTATGTTATTAATCGAACTTGTACTTCTGTTTTTTGTTTTTACGGGTACCATTTTACTGGTTCAGGGAACACGACGTATTCCGGTTCAATATGCTAAACGAATAGTTGGAAATAAACAATATGGTGGTGTACGCCAGTATATTCCTTTAAAGGTTAATGCAGCTGGTGTTATGCCAATAATTTTTGCTCAGGCAATAATGTTTGTTCCAATCACTGTTGCAGGATTTGTTAATAGTGAATCAGCAACTGGTTTTGCTGCTGTTTTTGCTGATATGACCGGGTTTTGGTACAATTTTGTTTATGGATTGATGATAGTAGCCTTTACATATTTTTATACTGCTATTACCATTAACCCAACACAAATGGCTGAAGATATGAAACGTAACGGTGGTTTTATTCCCGGTGTTAAACCAGGTAGAAAAACTGTAGAATATCTGGATACAGTTATGTCCAGAATCACACTGCCGGGTTCTATTTTTCTTGCTTTTGTTGCTATTCTGCCTGCATTTGCAATGATTGCCGGTGTTGAGCGTTCGTTTGCCTACTTTTATGGTGGTACTTCTCTGTTAATACTTGTTGGTGTTATCCTTGATACTCTGCAACAAATAGAGAGTCATTTGTTAATGAGGCACTATGACGGATTAATGAAATCAGGTAGGATAAAAGGTCGTACCGGAGGTGGTGCTGCTGCTATGTATTAATATCGTTGTATTGAGATTATAATGATTTATTTAAAGACTGACGAAGAAATTGAATTGATGAGGGAGAGCAATCTTTTGGTTGCACGTACTCTTGGTGAAGTGGCTAAATATATTAGGCCGGGAGTTTCTACGTTAGAACTTGATGAAATTGCAGAAACTTTTATAAGGGATAACAATGGTGTTCCGGGCTTTTTAAACTATAACGGTTTTCCTAACACCTTGTGTACTTCTGTTAACGAACAGGTAGTGCATGGTATTCCAAACAAAAAACCATTAAATGAAGGTGAAGTTGTGTCGGTTGATTGCGGTGCTTTACTTAATGGTTACTTTGGAGATTCGGCATATACTTTTTGTGTAGGAGAGGTAAAGTCTGAGATTAAGGCATTGTTAGATGCTACAAAAGAGTCTTTATACAAGGGCATTGAAAATGCTATTGAAGGTAAAAGACTTGGTGATATTGGATTTGCTATTCAAAATCATGTTGAATCAAAGGGTTATTCTGTAGTTAGAGAGATGGTTGGTCATGGGATAGGCAAAAATCTACACGAAGCTCCTGAAGTTCCAAATTATGGAAAGAGAGGAAACGGAGTGAAATTGAAAAGTGGAATGGTTATAGCCATTGAGCCAATGATTAATATGGGAAGAAGACATATACTTCAGGAGAAAGATGGCTGGACCATCAGAACTGTTGATAAAAAGGTTTCTGCTCACTTTGAACATACAATTACTGTAAAAAAAGATAAGGCAGATATACTTTCCAGTTTTAAATTTGTAGAAGAAGTATTATCTTTGCAGTCTGAAAAATAAAAAGGCATAATTATGGCTAAGCAGCCCTCAATAGAACAAGACGGAACAATCATTGAAGCACTGTCAAACGCAATGTTTCGCGTTGAGTTGGAAAACGGACATGTCATAACTGCACACATCAGCGGTAAAATGCGTATGCACTACATACGGATATTACCTGGAGATCGTGTAAAGGTAGAAATGTCACCTTATGATTTGTCTAAAGGAAGAATAACATACCGATACAAATAAGTAGATAGTTAAAAGTAAAAAGTTGCAAGTGATAACTTGATAAACTAAAAGTTATGAAAGTAAGAGCATCAATAAAAAAGCGTAGCGAAGATTGTAAAATTGTAAAGCGTAAAGGACGCTTATACGTTATAAATAAAAAGAATCCAAAGTTTAAACAACGTCAAGGATAATAAAACAATAATATTATGGCTAGAATTGCTGGAGTAGATATTCCTTCAAATAAGCGAGGAGAAATTGCTTTAACATACATTTTTGGTGTAGGAAGAAGCAGAGCAAATAAGATTCTTCTGGAAGCCGGTATTGACCGAAATGTTAAGGTTAGTGACTGGAACGATAAAGAAATTACCGCTATTCGTGAGATGATATCAAACAACTACAAAATAGAAGGTGAATTGCGCTCAGAGGTTCAACTTAACATTAAGCGGTTAATGGATATCGGTTGTTACCGTGGCATACGTCACCGTATTGGTTTACCTTTACGTGGGCAATCAACTAAAAATAATGCCAGAACAAGAAAAGGAAAAAGAAAAACCGTTGCAAATAAAAAGAAAGCAACTAAATAATAAATGAACTATGTCAAAAAAGTCGGGATCTCATAAAAAAAGAGTAGTAAAAGTAGAGGCACAGGGACAGGCTCATATCCATAGCTCTTTTAACAACATTATTGTTACACTTACAAATTCCAACGGACAGGTGATATCTTGGTCTAGTGCAGGAAAGATGGGATTTAGAGGGTCAAAGAAAAACACTCCTTATGCTGCTCAGATGGCAGCAACAGATTGTTCAAAAGTTGCTTATGACCTTGGGTTGCGCAAAGTAAAAGTGTATGTTAAAGGACCTGGTAATGGTCGTGAATCAGCAATGCGTACCCTTCATGCTAATGGTATTGAAGTTGCAGAAATTGTAGATGTTACTCCATTGCCACATAATGGGTGTCGTCCGCCTAAAAGAAGAAGAGTTTAATCACTAGTTGTTAACCATAAGTTTTTGGTTTTAAATTTTGAATCATGATTGGTTATTTGATAATTAAATTTCATTCTTTAATCTTACGGCTTCCATATTCATCGTTTAAAATAAAAAAAATAAAATTTAAAATTTAGAAGAATGGCTAGATATATTGGTCCAAAATCAAAAATTGCCCGAAAATTCGGAGAAGCAATTTATGGTCCTGATAAAAATTTCGAAAGAAAAAATTATCCTCCAGGACAACATGGGAATAACCGTAGAAGAAAAACAAGTGAATACGGTGTTCAGTTAAAAGAAAAGCAAAAAGCCAAATATACTTATGGTATATTGGAAAAGCAATTTAGTAACTTATTTAAAAAAGCTTCTCGTCATAAAGGTATTACAGGTGAAGTGTTGCTTGGCCTTTTAGAGTCAAGATTAGATAATGTTGTTTACCGTTTAGGGATTGCTCCAACAAGGGCTGGTGCACGACAACTGGTGTCGCATCGACATATTATTGTTGGTGGACAGATTGTAAATATACCCTCATATCAGATTAAGCCCGGCCAGTTAATTGGTGTAAGAGAAAAATCTAAATCTCTGGAGGCGATTGCTGATTCGTTGGCTAATAGTAGTGTTCATCAATTTACATGGTTAGAATGGGATAAAGATTCTTATACCGGAAAATTCATGAATGTACCTGAGAGGTCTGATATTCCTGAAAATATCAAAGAACAATTAATCGTTGAATTGTATTCTAAATAATCTATTTTTATGGCAATATTAGCATTTCAAAAACCCGAAAAAGTTATCATGCTTGAAGCCGACGATAAATTCGGCCGTTTTGAATTTCGTCCGCTGGAACCAGGATATGGTATTACCGTTGGAAATGCCTTAAGAAGGATTTTGTTATCCTCACTTGAAGGGTATGCAATTACTACTGTGAAATTTGATGGAGTTGATCATGAGTTCTCTACAATTCCTGGTGTAATTGATGATGTTACAAATATCATACTAAACTTGAAACAAGTACGTTTCAAACGTATTGTTGAAGATGTTGAAGATGAAAAGGTTTCAGTTAATATTTCAGGACGCGAGATGTTTACTGCAGGTGACTTAAACCAATTCATGAGTGGGTTTGAGGTATTAAACCCTGAATTGGTTATTGCCAGAATGAATCCTGAAGTGGACCTTCAAGTGTCTTTAACAATTAATAAAGGTCGTGGTTATGTTCCATCTGAAGAGAATAGAATAGAAGAATCCGAGTTTGGTGTAATTGCTATTGATTCTATTTTTACTCCGGTAATAAATGTGAAATATTCAATTGAGAACTTCAGAGTAGAACAGAAAACTGATTACGAAAAGTTGTTATTTGAAATTACTACTGACGGATCTATTCATCCAAAAGAAGCTTTAAAGGAATCAGCTAAAATATTGATTTATCACTTCATGTTATTTTCTGATGAGAAGATTACATTAGATTCTGAAGATAAATTTGGTAATGAAGAGTTTGATGAAGAGGTTCTTCACATGCGTCAGGTACTGAAAACTAAGTTGGTTGATATGGATCTTTCTGTTAGAGCATTGAACTGCTTGAAAGCTGCAGATGTAGATTCTTTGGGAGAATTAGTTACATACAATCGTAATGATCTTCTTAAATTCCGTAATTTCGGTAAGAAATCACTTACTGAATTGGATGATTTATTAGAAGGAATGGGGCTTACTTTCGGTATGGATACTTCTAAGTATAAACTTGATAAGGAATAATAGAGATGAGACATAGAAAGAAATTTAATCATTTAGGAAGAACTGTTTCACACCGTAAGGCTATGCTTGCCAATATGGCAAGTTCATTGTTGGTGCATAAGCGTATAAAAACTACTGTTGCAAAAGCTAAAGCACTACGTGTTTACCTTGAACCGTTAATTACAAAAACTAAAGGTTTGGGCACAGTAGGAGAGAAAACTCACGCGCAACGTGTCGTATTTAGTTATCTTCAAAATAAGGAAGCTGTTAAAGAGTTATTTACAGAAATAGCCGAAAAAGTTGCTGACAGACCGGGAGGATATACTCGTATTCTGAAGTTGGGAAACAGACTTGGTGATAATGCAGATATGTGTTATATCGAGCTGGTTGATTACAACGAAAATATGCTAAGTTCATCTAAATCTGAGGAAGCTAAGAAAAAGACAACAAGAAGAGGGCGTCGAAAGAAGCCTGTTGAAGCTGTTGCCGCTGCTACTGCAACAAAAGCTGCTGTTGCAGAATCTACTGCTGAAACAAAAACTGCTGTTGAAGAAGCTCCTCCACCTGAGAAAAAAGTTGAAACTGCTGCAGATGTATCTGCAGAAACACCTGCAGATAATACAGTTAAAGATGTACCTGCTGAGGATGAAACAAAGACTGATTCTAAGGAGTAAGTCGAATATAATAGGGGGAGATACCAACTGGCGTTTCCTGTTATTTACTACATGATGTAGAGGGGATATTGCCATAGGGTTGTATCCTTTTTTTTTGAAAAATAGAATAACACTTAAAATAGAATTATTATGGGACAAATTGCAAATGTTCATGCACGTGAGATTTTAGATTCACGTGGTAACCCAACTATTGAAGTAGAGGTTACACTGGAAAGTGGTTTTGTTGGTCGTGCTGATGTGCCTTCAGGTGCATCTACGGGTGAAAACGAGGCTCTTGAATTAAGGGATGGTGATAAAAAAAGGTACTTAGGTAAAGGTGTACTTAAAGCTGTTGCTAATGTAAATGATATTATCGGGCCTGAGTTGATAGGCCTGAGTACAATGGATCAGGTTGGTATTGACCAGAAGATGCTTGATATGGACGGAACTCCTACAAAAAGTAAACTGGGTGCTAATGCTATTCTGGGTGTTTCACTTGCAGTTGCTAAAGCTGCTGCTGAATACCTCGGATTGCCGTTGTATCGCTATATTGGCGGAGTTAATGCCAAAACACTACCTGTTCCTATGATGAACATTATTAATGGTGGTTCACACTCTGATGCTCCTATCGCATTCCAGGAGTTTATGATCCGGCCTGTTGGAGCTAAAAGTTTCAGAGAAGCTCTTCGTATGGGTGCTGAAGTATTCCATTCACTTAAAAAAGTTCTTCATGATCGTAACTTGAGTACAGCTGTTGGCGATGAAGGTGGTTTCGCTCCTGCTCTTGATGGTACTGAAGATGCCTTGGAAAGTATTATTAAAGCTATTGAGAATGCTGGATATAAAGCCGGACGTAAGGAAGATGGTGGTGATGTTTCAATTGCTCTTGACTGCGCTGCTTCTGAGTTTTATGTTAATGGAGTTTATGATTATACGAAATTTGAAGGTAAAGATGGTGCAAAACGAACAGCAGAACAGCAAGTCGATTTCCTGGCTCAATTAGTTGAAGATTATCCTATTGATTCTGTCGAAGACGGTATGAATGAGAGTGACTGGGATGGCTTTGTTTTATTGAATGAGAAACTTGGAGATAAGTGTCAGTTGGTTGGTGATGATCTGTTTGTTACTAATGTTGATTATCTGAAAAAAGGTATTGAGTTAGGTGCTGCAAATTCAATTTTGATAAAAGTAAATCAGATTGGCACATTAACAGAAACCTTGAATGCCATTGAGATGGCTCACCGTGCAGGGTATACCTCTGTTACTTCTCACCGTTCAGGTGAAACAGAAGATTCAACAATAGCTGATATTGCTGTAGCTACAAATAGTGGACAGATTAAAACTGGTTCATTGAGCCGATCTGACCGTATGGCTAAATACAATCAGTTATTACGCATTGAAGAGGAACTTGGTGATGCAGCTGTATACGGTTATGCTAAGGTTGAAATAAAAAAGTAAGAAAACTTTTTTGAAATATAATTAAAAGGGCGGGCTTATCCTGCTCTTTTATTTTTTTAGTTAACAACTAATTCACATATGTTAATACGAAAATAATTCGTATATTTAAACAAACTTAAAGTTTAAATTATGGATTATATAAAACAAAAATTAATTGAAGTAGGTCTCCCAAATGTAAATATAGTAAAGCAACTTGCTAAAGAGCATGGAGATATAGTTACTCAGGAAGTAACAATGGGACAAATATTAACCGGAATGAAAGGTGTTGTTTCATTATTGACATGTACATCAAAATTAGACCCTGAAGAGGGAATACGATTCAGGGGATATTTAATACCTGAGCTGCAGCAATTGCTTCCTAAAATGCATGCTAACGGTGAACCTTTGCCCGAAGGTTTATTTTATTTAATGCTTACAGGTCAGTTGCCGTCAGATGATGATGCAAAATACATTAGTGAACAATGGGCTGTTAGGTCTGAGGGTATTCCATCTCATGTTTTTGATGTAATCAATGCATTGCCAAAGGATGCTCATCCGATGATTCAGTTTAATAGTGCAATTCTTGCAATGTCAACAGAATCAAAATTCAGAAAAGCCTATCTGACCGGTATGGATAAAAAAGATTACTGGGATCCCACCTATGAAGGAGTGATGGATCTTATTAGTCGATTGCCCATTATTGCAGCTTATATATACAGACGTGTATTTCATAAAGGTAAACATATCGATCCTGATCCTTCTCTTGATTGGGCGGGAAACCTTGCTCATATGATGGGATTTAATGACGAGGTTACTAAAGATCTTATGAGGCTATATATGGTTATTCACTCTGATCATGAGGGCGGAAATGTCTCGGCACATGCGACTCATCTTGTAGGTTCAGCTCTTTCAAATCCTTACTATAGCTTCTCAGCCGGAATGAATGGTCTTGCAGGACCATTGCATGGAATGGCCAATCAGGAAGTTATGCACTGGATAAATAAAATGAAACGTGATATCGGTGTTGAAATACCTTCAAAAGAACAAATAAAGGAGTATGCCCTCCAAACATTAGCTAAAGGTCGGGTTATACCGGGATATGGTCATGCAGTATTGCGTAAAACAGATCCTCGATTTATTGTTCAGTTGGAGTTTGCCAAGAAGCACCTGCCTGATTCTCCATATATGGAAATTGTAAGTAATATTTATGATGTTGTTCCTGATATTTTGGGTGGCATAGGAAAAATTAAAAATCCATGGCCTAATGTTGATGCTATTTCAGGTTCATTATTAACTAGTGCCGGAATAACAGAGTTTAACATTTATACCGTACTGTTTGGTGTTTCAAGGGCTCTTGGAGTTTTAACCCAATTAGTATGGGACAGGCTGTATGGTCTTCCTCTCGAAAGGCCAAAATCGCAAAACCTTGAGTGGTTTAAAGAAAAAGCTGGAATGAAATAAAAAATAATTTAAAAAAAGTGAGAGGCCGGTATAACATTTACCGGCCTTTTTCGTATCTGTATAGTCATGCCCTATAACTTATAAAAGTCATGATTTTTTCGGGTTAAAAGCAATTTTTAGTATTTTAGCAAAGTTAGAATGGAATGTAATGTTTGAATCTTTTAAGGGGAAAAGAACTCATTTAAGCCTTTTGTGGTTTTTTGCATGTATCGGATTATTAATGAATAATTCGGTTTATGGGAGTTCTGTTGTGCCTAGAATTAAACAACTTTCGATAAATGAAGGGATTTCTAACAGCAGAATTACAACTATCTTTCAAGATAGCCGTGGTTTCTTATGGGTAGGTACAAAGGATGGATTAAATCGTTACGATGGATATGAATTTCGGGAATATAAACATGATCCATTAGATTCCTTAACTATTTCCGGTAATTTTATTCAATCGATTATCGAAACTCCCGATGGAAATATATGGGTGGGAACAAAAGATAATGGAATAGCAATTTGGGAAAGAGGAACAAACAATTTCCATTCTCTTTATTCTGTTTTGCCTGAAAAGATGAGACTGTCTGAAATTGAGATATTGGGAATGGCTGAAAATAAAGGGTATGTATGGGTAGTTACACCAAACTATCTTGTTAAGATTAGCAATGACCTTACTGATGTTACAGAGTATAATCATTATAATAATATTTTTAAAACAGGCAGGTACAATAGTTATCCTATCGTTTTCAGGAAAGATAAAGAAGTCTGGATTGGCAGTAAAGACGGATTGATAATATTTGATCTTAAAAAAGAGGTATTTTCCAGATTTCAAATTAACGGAATGTTTTTGAACGATGATATAAGCACATTGTTGTTTACTAATGATTCTACTGTTTTTGTTGGTTGTGATTATGGTTTAAAAAGAATAAACCTATCTACAAATGATCTCTCTGTTATTTGGGCCGAAGATTCTCAGTCAGGATATGTTCCTGTTAATTGTGTTAGTCAGAATTCAAATGATGAGTTATGGTTAGGAACACAAAGGGGTATTGAACTTTATGAATATCCTTTTAGTTCCCATACTGTTTTTAAGAATGATAAAACAGGTAGGGGGGTACTGGAGGATATGCAGATTACAAGTATGCTGTTTGACAGAAGTGGTATTTTATGGGTCGGAACAAGAAATAGTGGTTTGGTTAAAATGATTCTTTCAGAACCAAAGTTCCACTCCATATCTGCTGATTCGAATGTCCCATTCAGTTTAAACACATATAATTTTACGGCAGTTATTGTTGATAAAGATGGTGAGCTATGGCTTGGAACAGAAAAGGACGGTTTATATAGGATTGACAAAAATCGTAAAAGTGTAAGACACTATAATGTAAATCGGAATCTGGAATATGGATTTGAAGATAAAGTAAATTGCATCCTTGAAGCCGAAGATGGAGATTTGTGGCTGGGAACACCTTATGGTATTTTTAAAATTAATAAATATACAGAAATAGTCAGGGAATTTGATTATGCCGGCAGTATTGAGTTTGCTAATCTGTTAAGGCATAACAGAATCAATGACATGTTAAAAGATCGCCTCGGAGATATATGGATTGCTACAAGTTTTGGATTGTATAAATATAATCGGGAAAAAATTGTTAGTTTTTTTGAAGATTCAGGAAATCTCGAAGAAGCGTCGGGTCTTTGTAGTGATGTGGTTAATGTGTTACATGAGGATAAACATGGATGGATGTGGATAGGAACCAAAAAAGGTGTGAACTATCTTAAAAGAGCCGGAGAACGGTTTTACAGAATACGTAACGTGCAAGGTGAAAAACTGCAATTGAGTGACAATGATATCATATCATTTGGGGAAGGAAAGGATAATTTGGTTTGGATAGGAACACGTACCGGCCTGTCATATTATGATAAAGCTAAACATAAGTCCGGTTTTTTTGATAATAGAAAAGTGCTTGGACAGACAATGATAAGTAATGTTTTGTTGGATGACTATAACAGGATTTGGATAGGTGCAAATAAAGGAATATTCTTTATTAGTTCTGACGGAAAAGTCTTTACTTTCACAAAAGTGGATGGTTTGCCGGGGTATGCATATAACACCAGGTCTTCTTATAAGTTGGATAATCAGTTGTATTTTGGAGGAGTACAAGGATTAGCTTTTCTTAATGCCGATTCAATTAATGATAACATGGTTATTCCTAATGTTGTGATAACAGGGGTTGATGTCTTACATAAAGGGAAAGTGATAAACCAATATCGCGGTGAAGTATCTGAAATTGAGTTTAAGTACAAAAAAAATACAATTATTAAGGTTGATTTCGCAGCTCTTGAATATACCCAGCCGGAACATAACTGGTACAAAATTAAATTGGAAAACTATGATGAAGAGTGGCGGGAAGAAACACAAAAAAATAGTGTTAGTTTTTCAAATCTTTCTCCAGGAGTTTATCATTTAAAGATTTTAGGTGCAAATAATGATTTTGTCTGGAATAATAATCCTCATGAGCTTATAATTAGGATTATTCACCCTTTGTGGATGACGGGGTTTGCCTATGTTTTTTATATTTTGCTGGGTGTTTTTCTTGTTCAATTAATTATCAATTTTAGTGTGCGAAAGTATAGGATAGAGAATAAAAGATTAAAAGAAGAGACGGATAATAAACACAGAATAGAGGAACAAAAGGAAACTTTGACAAGAATAAACAGACGTCTGACCGACAGCATTAGTTATGCTAAACGAATACAGGAAGCAATAATCCCTTCTGAACAGATTTTCAGTAAGCTTCTGCCTGAATCATTTGTTTATTTTGCACCTAAAGATATTGTTAGCGGTGATTTTTATTGGATATATGAAAATAGAGAGAAAGTATTTGTTACGGCTATTGATTGTACCGGTCATGGGGTACCGGGTGCATTTATGTCTATTGTTGGGCATGGTATGCTTCAGAATATTGTAGAGATTCAGGGGGTTGAGTGTCCTGCTGAGGTCATGAATATAATGAATGAACAAGTGGTGGGGATATTTAAGAAGAACAGTATGGGTAATATGGTAGATTCTACTGTTTCTGAGGTGAATGATGGTATGGATATGGTGTTTTGCGTAATAGATAAGAGACGGATGGTTATGGAGTTTGCCGGGGCTTATAACCCTATTTACCTAATCAGAGATAATGAAATAATCACTTTTAAAGGGGATCGTTTCTCCATAGGACACAACACCGGAAGACGTTTCAGAAAAGGGGTAATTCAACTATTAAAGGAAGATGTTATGTATCTTTTTTCAGATGGTTATGCCGATCAGTTTGGCGGGCCTGAAAATAAGAAATTCAAATATCGTCGTTTTCGTCATCTCCTGCTAAATATACATAAGTTGCCTATGCCAGATCAAAAAGCCATTTTACATCAAAAAATGGAAGACTGGAAAAATTATTATGATATATCACAGGAGCAGATTGATGACATTCTGATTATCGGAATAAAACCACTTTCTTAACTTATTTTATTCCAACAAAGATGAGAATCAGGAGAGGTGTTGTTTTATTTTCCGGATAAGATCTTCAGGTTGAAAAGGTTTACTTATATAATCGTCCATGCCTGATGATAGGCACTTCTCTTTATCTTCAGGAAAAGCATTAGCAGTAACGGCAATAATTGGAGTATGTGTACTTGTGCTTTTTTCTATTTCCCTTATTTTTCTGGTAGCTTTAAAACCGTCCATAATAGGCATCTGAACATCCATCAGTATAAGATCGTATTTGGCTTTCCCGAATTTATCTAAAGCTTCTTTGCCGTTAAATGCAACATCAATCTTTCTTATTTCATTTTTCAAGTAAAGAATAATTATTTGTTGGTTACTAAAATTGTCCTCAACAAGTAATATGTTGGCATCTTTAATATTTACACTGGTTTTGAAAAAACTTTCGGGTTGTTGAGGGAGTGGCTTTATGTTGTTAACAGATGTGCTTTTCTTGTCCTCTTTAAATTTGGCGGTAAATTCTATCCGGGTATTTTCTGATGTTGGGTGAATAAAAAGTCTGTTGCCGTCAAGTTCAATTAGTCTTTGAGTAATTCTCAGGTCAAGAAAATCAACGTATCTTGATGTGTCTAATCTGATTATATCTTTGTTATATAATGACATTTGGTCTTCAATACTATCCTTAGGAATTGATATAATAGTATTGCTGGTTATTATAAAAGTAAGCACTATATAGCCCGGCATACCTTCGTGGAGTTTTACTTCAATATTGACCTCTTTTACTCCAGATTTGTTGTATTTAAGAAGGCTGTTCAAAAGATTAAGAAGTATTTGTTTTATTTTAATACTGTTTCCAATCATATTTGAAGGAACATCAGCATTTAATGAGATGCTGAATTTCTTTTTATCCTGATCATCCTCAAAAAGTCTTACAGTATTATTTAATGTTGAGTAAAGGTTAAATTTAATATCTTCTGATGGAACCTGATTGAAATTGGTGGTAGTTGTAGCAACAAGTGAATTTACTACATTAACCAGGTTATTTGCTGATGCATGAATGGTATTAATGTAATCACGCTGATCATCTTTCAGTTTGGTTTTTTCAAGAATATCTATGATGCCGGTGATATTACTAAGAGGAGTTCGTATTTGGTGTGATAGTTTAGAAATAAGCTCTTCCTGTGTTTTACTTACGTTTTTAGAGTCGAGCATCTGTTTCTCCTTAGTAAGAATAATCTCTGAAGAAATAAAGCTTAATGTATATGCTATAACGGTTGAAAATAGGTAATAAAAAATAAGCACAATTACCATTTCGTTAGAGTAAACTGTTGCCATTGGAATAATCTTTGCCAATAGAAAAAAATCAAGAATTAGAAAAGCAAAAAACCCAAAACTGATAATAGATCCTTTATGGATATTAAATAAGCTGATTGATACAAAAGGAATAGCCCCAATCCAAATTATGTTTAAATGTTCCAGATTACCAAAAAGAACAAGGTATATTTGAGTGATTATTATAAATACAATGTTTATTTTTTTGTATGATGAAGATGATTTGGCAGAACGGCTTACGTATAAGAAAGTAATGAAAAAAACAATGCTGAGTAGTAACAATGGAACAGCATTAAACAACCTGTCGGTAACCAAAGCGTATATCCCTTCTGATATAACTATCAAAAAAAGGAAGAAATTAATCAGGTTGGTTATTAAATAATTATGACGTGCTTCAATTTCGAGCTTTGTCTCATGTTCTTGTATGAAAAACGATAAAAACTTATTAATTATTTTCATGAAAAAGATATATTATCTGCCTGATATGATTTGAAATATATGCAAAAATAATTTAAATTCATTATTTTAGAATAACTTTATCCTGTTTTTATAGTATATGTGCTTAATTTTAAACTATCATATATTATAGAGTTTCAATATATTAAGCTAATAAGGGAATATTTTTTTAAATTAAAATTATAAAGATGAAAAGAGGTGTTTTATTGATGATGGTATTGTTTTTAAGTTATTTTATTAATGCTCAGGAGCATATCCCAACGAAAGCAAATTATGATGCTTTCTTTGATACAAAAACATTGGTGGTAATGGATATTAATCCAATGAGTGATTTCAATTTTAAAATTAAAGAGGTAATGAAAAACAGTTGGACTCTGACGGAATATGAGTTCATTACCGAACAGGAGTTTGAAGAGATGAAGGGAGATCCTGCTTATTCGTTTTTGGTTACAACAGTTGTAACTTTTGATAAAGATAAAACTAAAGCAAGATATGTATTTCTTAGTTTGTTGCTTGGAGAAGATGAACTAGATGTAAGGGATTTGCCGGATCTGTGCTCAATACCTTTATCGTATCTTAGAGTTGAAGATGACAGTTATGCTTATAAATTGGATGCATTTGTCCGTTTTATTCAGAATCACGTTCAGTTGATGACTAAGAATCCGGACCTTATAAAAGCAAATGTTTTTAAATATTATAATAAGAATATTAAATCATTGAAAGACAAAACCCTTTTATTAGTAGCTGACGATATTGAACCTGTTGTTAATACACAAAGTAAAATACAGAAAGTATATCCGCATGATGTTAAGATTGTTTCAAGTGATGAGGTGATGGAGGCCATTGAAAGAAAAGATCCGGATGTGGTGTTCTTGCATAAAGTAGGCCCTGAAGGAACAAGATATAAAGCACGTTGTTATAAAATTTTGATAGGTGCAGTAGATGCGCAGTTGTATTATTTCGATTACCACATGGTAAGTAAAAAGCACCGGGATTATTTGCTTGAGAAGGATCTAAAAAAGATGGCAGGTCATTAGGTTAAAGTTAAAAGTAGAAAGTTTATATGGCTCATTCGAATAATGCATAGTTGTCTTAATATTTCGGTACTCTGTACCTTATAAACCGTATTTGATTACTATTTCTACAAAGATTTTGGCGGCTCTGCCGCTATATTTATCAGGTGCAGAGCACCTCAAACATTTGTAGAGATATTGTATAAAAGTTTTAATAAGGTGCAGAGCACCGTAATGCTACACGGAGAGGTAGGGGTGGGTAAAGAATTATCAGATGTTTTTTAGTGAATAATAAAAAATGAAAAACAGAGTCATTAACATTATCACCAGTTTCCCAAATAACGAATACACGAATAAACAAATAATCATAAACAATGGCAGACGATAAAAAAATAATTTTCAGTATGGTGGAGGTAAGCAAAATATATCCACCACAAAAAAAGGTGCTAAATAATATCTATTTGTCTTTCTTTTATGGGGCAAAAATTGGTATTATAGGTTTAAATGGCTCCGGGAAATCGACACTCTTAAAAATAATTGCCGGCGTTGAAAAAAATCACTTGGGAGATGTTGTCTTTTCTCCGGGATACACTGTTGGATATCTTGAGCAGGAACCTCATCTGGATGATAATAAAACGGCAAGGGAAATTGTAGAGGAGGGCGTTCAGGAGGTTGTGAATGTACTGAAGGCTTATGAGGATATTAACATGCGTTTTGGTGATTCTGACGTTTTAGAAGATCCGGACAAAATGCAGGCATTGATGGATGAACAGGCAAAGTTGCAAGAGAAAATTGATCAGTATGATGCATGGAATCTGGATGCAAAGATTGAAAGGGCTATGGATGCACTAAGGTGCCCTCCTGAAGACCAAAAGATTGCGATCCTCTCCGGAGGTGAGAAACGTAGAGTGGCTTTATGTAGATTGCTTTTGAGAGAACCGGATATCTTATTACTTGATGAGCCCACAAACCACCTTGATGCTGAATCGGTACAATGGCTTGAGCAACATTTGCAACAATACAAAGGTACGGTAATTGCTATTACTCACGATAGGTACTTCCTTGATAATGTTGCCGGTTGGATACTTGAGCTTGACAGAGGAGAAGGGATACCGTGGAAAGGTAATTATACTTCATGGCTGGAGCAAAAAACAAAAAGAATGGCTGTTGAGGAGAAGCAGGCATCAAAACGAAGAAAAACACTGGAGCGTGAATTAGAATGGGTAAGGATGGCTCCTAAGGCACGTCATGCCAAATCAAAAGCCCGTTTGTCATCGTATGATAAATTGATGAAGGAGGATATTAAGGAGAAAGAGGGAAAACTGGAGATCTTTATCCCTAATGGACCCCGTTTGGGTGAAAAGGTTATAGTTGCTAAGGATGTAGCTAAAGGTTATGGAGAAAGACTTCTTTTTGAAGGATTAGAATTTATTTTGCCAAAGAATGGTATTGTTGGTGTTATTGGGTCGAATGGTGCCGGGAAAACAACTATCTTCAGGTTGATAATGAAGATGGAACAACCCGACAAGGGAGATTTTGAAATAGGCGAGACTGTTAAGATCGGTTATGTTGACCAAACACATTCAGGAATAGATTTGGATAAGAGTGTTTATGAGGTTGTTTCAGGAGGTCATGAATTTATCAAAATGGGTAACAGAGAGATTAACTCCAGAGCCTATTTGGGGAGGTTTAACTTTACCGGTGCCGATCAGGAAAAGAAGTGTGGTATATTGTCGGGAGGAGAACGCAATCGCTTGCATCTGGCACTGACGTTAAAAGAGGAGGCTAATGTTCTGCTACTTGATGAACCTACAAACGATATTGATATAAATACTTTACGTGCATTGGAAGAGGGATTGGAGGATTTTGCCGGCTGTGCAGTAGTCATTACTCACGACCGATGGTTTCTTGACCGCGTGGCTACTCATATACTTGCTTTTGAAGGAGATTCAACGGTTTATTTCTATGAAGGTTCATTCTCGGAGTATGAGGAACATAAAAAGAAGAGACTAGGTGATATTACTCCTCACAGAATAAAATATAGAAAACTGGTTAAGTAATTAAACAATCATAATCACCCTAAACAAATAACCAATTTTAATACATCAATGAGAGCTTGTTTGTAAGGACAATTTCTTCTTTTTTGGGTATGTTGATTGTTGGCAGAGGATTGTGCAGATAATACATAGGCATTATCCCTTTGCCTTTTACTTTTCGCGGTAGCCGTTCAATTATTTGGTACTCTTTTTGTAAAACCTCCTTCATGCTTTCAGGGATATTTATTTGCATAGGATCACATATCGACTGGTATCGAGCTGCCATATTTACTGTATTTCCGAATATATCAAAAGTATAATTAGACAGGCTTACCAGGCTGCCTATTACGTCTCCGTAATACATACCGATACGAATGCCCCATTTTATGGGATTTGACATGTTGCGGTTAATAATGAAGTTACGTATTTTTAGTGCAGCCTTAGCAGAATGCATTATGGCATTGGTATTGCTATTGGGTAAACCACAAGTAGCAAGATAAGCATCTCCTATTGTTTTTATTCGTGTACAGTTGCATTTTGATATTATTTCGTCATAGGCAGAATATAATTCATTTAATTCCTTTATTAGCCTTCGGGGAGACATGGTATTTGTTTTGCTTGTGAAATTAACCAGGTCAATAAAAATAACAACAACATCCTGATATCTTTTAGGAGATGAATATCCTGTTTTTTTTATGTCATGAATGATTTTTGCAGGTAATAATGCTTTTAAGATTGATTCTGATTTCTGTTTTTCTGCAAAAAGTATCTGCTTTTGCTCTTTTAGTTTTTGAAGAGAATTAGAAAGAATTAATGCATTTTTAACTTTTATGGCAAGTTCCAGATTATTAATGGGTTTTTTAATATAGCTAAAAGCTTTATTGTCGATAATGTGTTGTAATTTTTCAGGGGATGTTTCAATAGTAGAGATAAGAACCGGAATGTTTTTTGTAACCGGGTTTCGTTTTATCCGGATTAATGCTTCAAGTCCGTTCATTTCTGACATTTCCCAGTCCATGATAACCAGGTCAGGAGTTTCATTTGTTGCTAGTTTGTAAGCCTCATGACCATTATTGGCAATAATGAATTTGAAAAAAGGATCAATGGAAGAGAGAGCCTTTTTTATATATTCAATAATTGCAAAAGTGTCATCAACAATTAGTATTGTCTTCCCCATTTTAGTAATTTATTTCCCCCCTTGACTATCCGTTTATGTATGTATACGTATATAACAATAAAAGTTACTTGCCTTTGATAAGAGTAAGAAAGGTTGTGATAAACACAAAGTAAGTGAAGATAAAGATGATTTAAATAAGAAAAACATCTCTCCATTTTGTAGAAATATATATTGTGGAGAGCAGTTAAAATATACTATTTTTTGATAAATTTGCAGCTGTTTTTATTTAATTAAGAGTAAAAAATTAATCTGATATATTATGGCACAGAAGCCGGGTATTCCAAAAGGAACAAGAGATTTCTCTCCTGAAGTGATGGTGAAAAGAAATTATATCTTCAATACTATAAAAGAGGTTTTTCAACGATATGGTTATTTACCTATTGAAACACCGGCTCTGGAGAACCTTTCTGCATTGATGGGTAAATATGGTGAAGAAGGGGATAAACTTTTGTTTAAGATATTAAATTCTGGTGATTATTTGAAAAAAGTGAATGATCAATTTTTAGTTGAAAGGCAATATGATAAACTGGTCAGGCAGATTAGTGAGAAAGGGCTTCGCTATGATCTTACAGTACCTTTTGCCAGATATGTAGTACAGCATCAAAATGAGATTGCTTTTCCATTTAAGAGATATCAGATACAACCTGTATGGCGTGCAGACAGACCGCAAAAAGGCAGATATCGTGAATTTTATCAGTGTGATGTTGATGTTGTGGGGAGTAACTCGCTTCTTAATGAGGTAGAGTTAATACAGATTGTTGATGAGGTTTTTGAGAAACTTAAAATTAATGTTGTTTTAAAACTTAATAACAGGAAAGTACTTGCCGGTATTGCTGAAAAAATAGGAGCCTCTGATAAGATTGTTGATATTACTGTTGCTATTGACAAACTGGATAAAATTGGCCTTGAGAATGTGAATAAGGAGCTTTACGCCAAGGGGTTAAGTAAAGAGGTCATTGATACCTTACAGCCAATTATTTTGCTGGAAGGAACTAACTCAGAAAAGTTAAGCAAGTTGAAGAGTGTATTGAAAGATTCGGAAATAGGGATGTCAGGAATTTCTGAACTTGAGCAGGTCTTTGAGATGGTAAATATTCTGAACCTTGATCTTGATGTAGAATTGGATTTAACGCTTGCGAGAGGGCTTAACTATTATACAGGTGCTATTTTCGAAGTAAAAGCTAAAGATGTTCAGATTGGTAGTATTACCGGCGGTGGCAGGTATGATGACCTGACAGGAGTATTCGGATTGAAGGATGTGTCTGGTGTGGGAGTCTCATTTGGTGCTGATCGTATTTATGATGTAATGAGTCAGTTGGAGCTGTTTCCTGAACATGCTGATGCTTCTGTGCAGTTGCTATTTGTTAACTTTGGAGAGAAAGAACAACTTTATTGTCTTAAATTACTTTCTGAGATCAGGGAAAGTGGTATAAATGCAGAGCTTTATCCTGATCCTGTTAAACTAAAAAAGCAGATGGTTTATGCTAATAAAAAGCAAGTTCCTTATGTAGCTATGGTTGGGGAAACTGAAATGGCCGAAGGGGTGATAAACCTGAAGAATATGATTTCAGGAGAACAGGAGAACGTGACATTAAAAAAACTAATTAGTAGAGTATCTGGTATTGATAATAGAAATAGATTAAAGAAAGAGCAAATTGATAGATTGAGCATAATATTATTAGAGAAATATCCTTCCCATTATAATATGAAAACCAGGTGTGATTTGTGGACGGGAAAAGCAGTATCCTTGTTGGTGAAAAGGTTTTTCAAGGTAAATTATACTGAAAGACATGGGTTAACAGTATATAAAAAGCTTATAGGTCATAAAACTAAAATGCAAGACAGGCATGATAATAATAAATTAGATTAGGACAATAATCAAAAGGAATTATATTTTAAAAGCTAAATCAGGAGTATTCTAAAATCTAAAATAAATACGGATGAAAAAAGTTCATTATATATCTCCAAAAGCATTAACCTTTAAAGAAATTGAAGCTATTCTTGAAGAAGAATATACGTTGCAATTATCAGAAGAATCAAAAGAGTTAATTTTAAAATGCAAAAATTACCTTGATGAAAAAATAAAAAGAGAGGATAAGCCAATATATGGTATTAATACCGGTTTTGGAGCTCTTCATAATATTTCTATTTCAAATGAAGATTTAAGTAAGCTTCAGGAGAATCTTGTTGTTAGTCATGCTTGTGGAATTGGCAGGGAAGTGCCAAAGGATGTAGTTAAGCTAATGTTGCTATTGAAAATACATGCTTTAAGTCTTGGTAAATCAGGAGTACAACTAAAAACTGTTGAGCGTTTAATTGAATTTTATAATGTAGGTGTATTCCCTATTGTTTTTGAGCAGGGATCGCTGGGGGCATCAGGTGATTTGGCACCGTTGGCACATCTGTTTTTGCCGTTGTTAGGGTATGGCGATGTTTACTTCAATGAAGAGAAGATGGATGCATCGGAAATGTTGAAAAAACAGGGATGGGAACCTATAAAACTGGAGGCTAAAGAGGGCCTGGCACTGCTTAACGGAACCCAGTTTATGAGTGCTCATGCAGTGTATACTTTACTGAAAGCTTTTCGGTTAGTTAAATATGCTGATATAATTGCTGCCTTGTCGCTCGATGCTTTTGATGGTCGTATAGAACCATTTTATCATCAGTTGCATGTTATAAGGCCACATTCGGGACAGATAGAAACAGCAAAAAACATTAGTGCTCTTCTGGATGGTAGTGAGTTGATAAACAGACCAAAAAAACATGTTCAGGATCCATATTCATTCAGATGTGTGCCTCAGGTTCACGGAGCAGTAAAAGATGCAATTAATTATGTTTCAAAAGTTGTATTAACCGAGATAAATTCGGTGACAGATAACCCTATTGTTTTTCCTGACGAGGATATGATAATTTCAGGTGGTAATTTTCACGGGGAACCTCTTGCCTTGGCATTGGATTTTCTATCAATTGCTTTATGTGAGATTGGCAGTATATCGGAAAGACGTACCTACAGGTTAATAGCAGGTGAAAGAGGGCTACCTGAATTTTTGGTAGCGAACCCGGGATTAAACTCCGGTTTCATGATACCTCAATATACTGCAGCATCTATTGTTAGTTTAAATAAACAGATGGCAACTCCTTCATCTGTCGACAGTATACCTTCATCAAATGAGCAGGAAGATCATGTGAGTATGGGAGGAAATGCCGCAACTAAAGCATTAAAGATTGCAGATAATGTTGAACGGGTTGTTGCAATTGAATTATTAAATGCTTCTCAGGCAATGGAATTCAGAAAGCCTGCAAAAACATCTCCCTATTTAGAAGATTTTTTATCTCAATTTCGTGATAACGTTGCTTTTATTAAAGAAGACCGGATTATGTACAAGGAGATTGATGCCAGCATAAAATTCTTGCATGAAGGTAGATTTGAGGAGTTTACAAATGAATAGAAACAGTTACATTTGAACGGATTTGATTATTGTGGCTTCCTGTTGGGGCGTTGTTGCCCTTTTGCATTTTGGTGCTTTATTCTGTTAAGTAAGTAGTTCTTAAAAGCTATCTCTGTCTGATAAAGTTTTAGTACTTTGTCGATATCAAGAACTTTTTTAAATTTTTCATGGTATTCAATATCCATATTTGCCTCTTTTAATTTTAATGAAACAAATTCATCAGCAATATTTTCCTTTTCCTGTTTAGGAAAGCTATCCCAATTGTTTCTTAATTCAAATGCAATCTCCTTACGACGTTTATTTAGTTGATCTTTTTTTTGTGCAAGTTCATTATAAACAGGCCAAAAAACTTGAGCTTCATCAATAGTAAGGTTTAGACGCTGAGTTATAAAAGCAATTTTTTGAGATCTTAAATTGTTAAGCCTCTCCTCAAATGTGTTATTTTGGCTGTATATAACAGTTGCTATAAAAAGGAAAACAGTAAGGCTGTATATATTTTTCATGATAATTGGTTTTTTGTATTCTGTGTAAAGTTAAAATAAAATAAGGTCTTCTATATCCTCAATTGTAATATCATATAGATCAGTTTGCAATAATGAATCGCTATTTAGATCATTGATATCTTTTTCTGATAGATGATAAGCCAGATCATATTCATTAAATTGTGATACAATCGGATCAATGACATCATCATAGATTTCATAAAGATATGATGAATTTGTTGCTGTTTTTATGTTGGTTTTTTCAGGAAAAAGAGTGAAATAGAGGGTTATGATAAACAGAAAGCCGGCAGCAAGCCCCATCCATGGTTTTAATATCTGTATGATTCTGGTTTTTTGGGATAAAGAGTTCTGCCTGATGTGGCCTCGAATTCTTTCCGGTAGCGAATCAAAATAACCTTCCGGCACTTTATATGGCGAATCGTCTTTTAATTCTTTAAGAATTTCTAATATGTCGTCATTTTTATCCATGAACTTGTATGTTTCTCAAACTGCTACTCTGTTAGATGCAATAAAACTTAAAAGGTTTAATTGGTAGTTGTTTTTTCTTCCGGAAAAATTCAATTATATCAATTCACTCTTAAACATTGCTTTAATCTTTTTAACAGCATGATGATATGATGCTTTTAAAGCTCCAATAGAATTACCTGTTATATCGGCCATCTCTTCATATTTCATTTCATCAAAATATTTCATATTAAAAACTAATCGTTGTTTGTTTGGTAGTAACAGGATATATTTTTGTAATCTTATTTGTAACTCATTGCCATTGAATTCATGATCACTTTCCAGAGATTTCGCTATTAAACCTTCTTCATCATCTATGGATTGAGCTTTTTGTCGTTCTTTGCTTTTTAGGAATGTAAATGTTTCGTTTGTTGTAATTCGATAAATCCATGTGTAGAATGAGGAGTCGCCTTTGAAGTTATCCAGAGCTTTCCATATTTTTAGAAAAGAGTTTTGCAGTATATCATCAGTATCATCGTGTGAAACAACCATTTTCCGTATATACCAATATAACCTCTGTTGGTATTTTTCAACCAAAAGAGAGAAAACCTCTTCTTTATTGTTTGTGGTTTTTAATTTCTGAATTATGTCTTTATCGGCTAATCCGGAATTTACCATTTATAATCTTTGATATTCAACATTTACTACTTTGACGTATAAAAGATAAAAAGGTTTATTTTATTTGATGAGTAATTGAGTAATCGGGTAATCGGGGAGTTGATGAATTGTATAACAATTGCGTTGGTACTATAAATTAGTGGTTTCAGATTTAGGCATTTAACTCATTTCGTTTTACCCTTTTATTTTTAAAAACTATTAACCTTGTTAACTGGAGAAACTAACGAAAAAATGATGTATTTTTGCAGCCTTAATTAAAAAACGTAACAAATGGGTTTACAATGTGGTATTGTAGGACTGCCTAATGTTGGCAAATCAACTCTTTTCAATTGCTTGTCGAATGCGAAAGCTCAATCGGCAAATTTTCCATTTTGTACAATAGAGCCGAATATTGGGGTTATTACAGTTCCTGACGAAAGGCTGACAAAGCTTGAAGAACTTGTAAAACCAAAACGGGTTGTGCCTACAACAGTTGAGATAGTTGATATTGCAGGTTTGGTAAAAGGTGCCAGTAAAGGAGAAGGACTTGGAAATAAATTCTTAGGAAATATTCGCGAAACAGATGCCATCATTCATGTTCTTCGTTGTTTTGATGATGATAATGTTACCCATGTTGATGGTTCTATTAACCCGTTAAGGGATAAAGAAGTTATTGAAATGGAGTTACAGATGAAAGATCTGGAAACGGTAGAGAAAGGGTTATTAAAGAGTGAGAAAATTGCAAAAACATCTAAAAACCCCGAAGCTAAACGGTTGGTGGAGGTGTTATATAAATATAAAACTTCGCTTGAGAGTGGCAAGTCAGCAAGAACAGTTGCTTTGACAGCTATGGAAGAGAACGTAGCTAAAGATTTATACCTGCTTACAAATAAACCTATGATGTATGTTTGTAATGTTGATGAGGCTTCAGTAATTTCCGGTAATAAGTATGTGGAAGAAATGCGTGAGGCTGTAAAAGACGAGAATGCCGAGCTATTAATTGTAGCTGCTAAAACTGAGGCAGAGATAGCAGAGTTAGATACTTTTGAGGAGCGGCAGATGTTTCTCGAAGATTTAGGTTTGAAAGAGTCCGGGGTTGTAAAAATAATTCATTCAGCATACAGGTTGCTGAATTTGGAAACATTCTTTACTGCCGGTGAGAAGGAAGTGCGTGCATGGACTTATCCTAATGGTGCCAAGGCTCCTCAGACTGCCGGTGTTATTCATTCCGATTTTGAGAAAGGATTTATCCGGGTAGAAGTGATTTTCTATGATGATTATATCGCATTAGGTTCTGAGCAAGCTTGTAAAGAAGTTGGTAAGATGCGTGTAGAAGGTAAAGAGTACATAGTACAGGATGGTGATATCATGCATTTCAGGTTTAATGTTTGAGATGTCTGGTCGCCTGTTTGCTTGTCTGTTGCAATAAAAATAAAAACCACCTAAGACACATAAGAAAAAAGTAAGGGCTTCACTTCAAGTGAAACCCTGACTGCTTATTGTTCACTGTTCAAAAGGAATGCGATACAATTGCGCACCAGTATCTGTAAAGTCACGGGGTGACTTGTTAAAACGATTAGGAGTCACCCCGTGACTAATTATGGATGGGGTCACTAAATTATTTACCGGGAGTGCGACTTGTAGTCGCGCCCCCGGTTTTCCTAAACCACCTCACTCCTTCAAAACCTTTTTAACTATAACACCCTCTGCACCACTCAGCTTAAGAATATAAACACCCGGCGTTATGTTACTCATGTTTACCTGTACTTTAGACAGACCGGTGCAATTAACCGTTTGTACAACCGTGCCGGTAAGGGTTATAACCTGCAGGCTGTTGTATGCACCTGCAACCTCTATGGTAAGCATATTGCGCACAGGGTTGGGGTAAACTTTAATGGTTGATGCCTTTCTGTTATTTACGGCTGTGCTTATTGAAAACTGCGCCTCGTAAGAATCCTCAAAATCTGTTATCACCGTAACCACAGTACCACTACCGTTTTGCCACTCTGTAAAAGTATAACCCTCTTTTATTACAGGGTTAGGCAGGGTAATGCTCGTCAGGGAGTTACCATAAAACGCCCAAACTCCAATAGAAGTCACACTATTGGGGATGGTAACGCTCGTGAGGGAGTTAGAAAAAAACGCAAAATCTCCAATAGAAGTCACACTATTGGGGATGGTAACGCTCGTAAGAGAGTTACTGTAAAACGCTCCATTTCCAATAGAAGTCACACTATTGGGGATGGTGACGCTCGTAAGGGAGTTATTACTAAACGCATAAGTTCCAATAGAAGTCACACTATTGGGGATGGTGACGCTCGTCAGGGAGTTAGAACGAAACGCATTATCTCCAATATAAGTCACACTCACATCCGCCCCGTTAACATAAAACGATGAGGGGATAATAATGTCTACATATCCCCCAAAATATTCAGTTATCTCACTATCTGCAAACTCTACATCATCTAATGTTAAGGTATGTACAGGTAGTACAGCATAATATGCTGTACTAAAATTAGTAATATTATCACCGGCCACATAACTGTTGCCCTCTTTGTCTTTATAGCCAGTAAACCCGTAATTAACATTGGCAGGCAGGGTAATACCGGTTAACCCGGAGTTGTTATAAAACGCATAACCACCAATAACCCGGATATAACTATTCTGCTCAAAAGTAACGCTCGTAAGGGAGTTACCATAAAACGCATAATCTCCAATAGTCGTCACACTATTGGGGATGGTAACGCTCGTGAGGGAGTTAGAAAAAAACGCAAAATCTCCAATAGAAGTCACACTATTGGGGATGGTAACGCTCGTAAGAGAGTTATAAGAAAACGCCCAATCTCCAATAGAAATCACACTATTGGGGATGATAACGCTCGTTAGTGAGTTCATATAAAACGCATAATCTCCAATAGAAGTCACACTATTGGGGATCGTAACGCTCGTGAGGTAGTTAGTACGAAACGCATAATCTCCAATATGCTCTAAAGTAGCAGGTAACTGTATATTAACAATGCCTTTTTCCTTAAATACCCCGTCAGAATATTCCTTATCGGCAATGCCGGTTACTGTTTGGCCGTCTAATGTTTCGGGTATAATAATGTCTTTAACCGTAAAGCTGTAACTGCAACTCTCTATAGTGCCGTTGGTTACTACTACATCAGCATCGGTTAGAGTGTATTGCGCTGTAACAGTTACAAGTGAAAAGTTGAAAGTAAAAAGCAGAGCAAGCAATGCTGTTTTAAAAAGTTTTGGTTTTGAGTGTTTGAAATTGGTAAATGTGTGTTTCATGGTAATTGGTTTTTATTGGTTTATAATTACCGGGAGTGCGACTTGTAGTCGCGCCCCCGGTTTTTGCTATTTCCGGTATCTGTAAAGTCACGGGGTGACTTGTTAAAACGATTAGGAGTCACCCCGTAACTAAATCTGTTGTAGTCATCAGATGACTGTCATTTATATAGACCTTGAAGGTTTTGAAAACCTTCAAGGTCTATATAAAAGCTTACGATGGTTCAATAACACCAAGCATTTCAAGATATTGCGGGTGTTCATCTAATGCTACCCGTGCTACGGCAATAAATTTCGACATCCATTCGTCAAGTTCTTCAATGGCTGCATCGCGCTCTTTGGTGGCATTTTGTGCCTCGGCATCTTCGCTATGTTGCTTTTTATAAGCACGGTTTACATCGTCAACCATTTTTTGCCCGGCTTCTAATTTTGGCCTGGTAATACCATATTCTGCAAGCAGTTTTAAGGCATCGGCATTGCTTAATGCCTGCGAATAAAATATTTCGGACTGCTTTAACCACCCGGTATAGGTTGCTTTGCGCGTACCGTTAAGCATCAGTTTTTTGTACAGGCCTAAATTGCCGTCCAATGCAACGCGCGCTACCTTAACCTGTTTCATCATATACTTGTGTGCTTTCATTTTAAGCTCATCCAGTATTTTTGTGGCATCTTCTTTTTCGGCGTATTCGCTGTTTTTTGCCTGTTGTTTGTTATGTGCATTTAAGCGTATGGCATTGCCTGCCTGTAATTTCTTTTCGGTATAAAGGTATTCGCCAAGCAAAGCACTTACTTCTTCATGTACCATGGCATTAGAAATGGCTACATCGGCTCTTAACAAGCGCGAATCGATACTTTTGTCGTTCATGTTCATAATTATATGAGTTTATAGTTAAAATTCACCGGAAAAATGACAGATAAGTGCTTATCTGTCATTTTGCACACCTTGTTTATGACTTTGCAAGCCTTGTTTGTCATTTTGTATATCTTGTTTGTCATTTTGTATATCTTGTTTGTGACTTTGCAGAGCTTGTTTGTGGTTTTGGATACCTTATCTGCCGTTTTGCCGGCCTTCACTGTAGTTTTGTGAAACAGGTTTATGGTTTTGCCGGCATTACTTGTGGGTTTGTTAAACCTGTTTTTAAGTTTTTTGGCACAGATTGCAAATCTGCGCCAGCGTAACGAGGATTTGAAATCCAATGTCCAATAAACAACATCCAATATCCAATGAACAACAAGAAATTGGGAATTGGTAATTGAGCGTTCGATATTGGCTATTGAAGGATTTTCAATAGCCAATAATAAACCAGCCTGTCCGACTGGCAGGTAATCAATATAAAATATGAACCTAAAAAGGGGTGGTTGTTTAAAGGTCAGTTCTGTCTCTCTCTCTGCAAACACCAAGCCATTAATGGTTAGGGAAAAACTATGTTTGGTGTTTTTTATTTTCATTCAACTAATATAATAATTGTTTTTTTATTGACCGGCATATGGTTTGATTAATGTGCAATATTATTTGATTAATGGTACTTTTTATTGGTTTATCTGTTTATCTGTAAAGTCACGGGGTGACTTGTTAAAACTATTAGGAGTCACCCGGTGACTAAATATGGACAAAAAACAAAAATATTTCTATTCTATTCATAAACACCTCATCCCCGGCCCTTCTCCAGATGGAGAAGGGAGAGTGCTATCAAGAATTCATTTACTACTCCCCCTCGCCAGTAAGGAGAGGGGGTTGGGGGGTGAGGTGATACAGAAAGAAAGCCAAATAACCAAAAGGAACGCAATACAATCACGTGGTAGCAAAGGGGATATTTAGGTGTAGTTACAAACTACACTTAGTGGAGAGAGGGGGTGTATGCTTGCTTGATACTTGGATAAGAGAGGTTATTCCACCAACTTGTGTGTTTCTTCTAAAGCAATTGTAGTTCCGAAAACATGCAGGACATCCCCTTTTCGCAAATAAGTATCTCCATGAGGAATTTTAAGTTCAGCACCTGATTTTATCATCATTAAAATAGCATTGTAGTGGAAAGGGAGTTCTTTAATTTGTTTTCCGTCAATGTCACTGTTTGTTATTTGAATCTCTTCTACGATGTAGTTATCAAAACTTTCTACCAGATCGTGGTAAGTACTGGGTCGTAAGATGAGGTTTTCAAGAGTTGTGGCCATTACTCTTCGTTCATCAGCTGTGTCAACATTCATTAAGTTAAGCTTATTTTCAATAGTTTTTAATTTTGTTCTGGCTATAATGTTTTCATGCAGAAATTGTTCGCGAAGCATATGAGCGATCTTCAGGTTCATCTGATCATTTCCACACTCTAAAATAACATAGTTGCTTGAAGCTAATTTTAACTGGCGGTAAATGGACTCTTGGATTCCATCACCATGAATCACATTTAATCCTTTTTCCTGAATAGCATGAAACCGATTAATGTCGGACTCAATAATAATGGATTTCTTTCCGTGAGCATGGAGTCGACGTGTTAGTAACACTCCTGTACTGCTACCACCTACAATGATTGTTTTGCTGCCATCAAGAATGCTTTTTGGATTGAGAATATTGAAAATAATAGGTGATAACAGACATGTGATAACTGCCATCAGGATAAAACTTGCATTGATGCCTTCAGTTATAACTTCCATTTCTAATCCTATAGCAGCAGCGGCAATTATCAGGCTAAGGCGTGAAGAGACCAGGAACCCTCCGGCAAGTGCTCGTCTAAACCCAAATAATCTAATCCAAAGCATAGAAGGAATGATTTTTATAGAGAATAGAATGACTATTAAGGCCAATAAAAACCAGATGATGGAGCTGTCAAATTCTGAAAAGGCGGAAGCATCAAATGTCATGCCGACCATAACGAAAAAAATGGGAATGAAAAAACCGAATCCCATTCCATCCATTTTCAATATCAGTAACGATCTGCCTTTATGTAAAAAACCTGATAGAAGTAAGCCACTGAGAAATGCTCCGAGGAGAATCTCTTCTTCTCCTATAAACTGAGCCATGACAACAAAAATAAGGATGATCAAAACAGTTCCTCTGACTTTTATCTGGAGTGCAGAGTGTGAGAATTGGAATCCCATTTTTTTAAACAATGCCATTCCTTTTAGTCTTTGGCCTATGATGCTGAAAATATAAAATGCAAAAAAGAGAACAAAAATATATAGCAGCTCTATTTTGAAGCCATTCTTTAGAGTGAATGCTGTAAACGAAAAAAGTAAAATGCTAAAAATATCGGCAACGGCTGCAGTAATAATCAACATTTGACCGTAATGGCCTGCAATTTCGCCTCTGTTTTTTAATATTGGCAAAATGATTCCTACTGATGTAGTAACCATTATTAATGAAAAGTACCAGATACTTGGTATATGAATAATTTGTGATAATGCCAGAGTGCTTATATAAGATAATACTAAAGTTATGGCAAAATGAGTAATTCCTATAAGCAACGGGTTTTTTAAAAAGGTTGAAACAGTTAATTTTTTACGTGGAAGAGATGCTATAATCTGGTCAACATTGATCTCCAGCCCACTTAAAAACATAAGAAAGATGAAGCCTGCTAAGGCAAGGAAATCAAGTATTTTAATGCTTTCAGGGCTAAACCTCTCCATAAAGAAATGACCTAAAACATATCCCAATACAATTTCCGCAATAACAGTAGGTACTTTCCCCATATTAGCTAAAGACAGAATTACTGGTGCAATCCATGCCAATGTTAGCACAATCATTAAAGGGAAAAAGTCAACATGGAATGATATGTTAAGAAGCATGTTCATGTTCCAAATATTTTTTATTCAAGCAGAAATATAGACCTATTTTCAATTAGGAAGTTTAAGCTGAACTTTGTCTGGTTTGTTTTTCTGTCAATCTTTACTTTCCTGTATAATTAAATTTGTCTTTTCCGTATTCTTTCAGCTAAAAGAATTAGATCTTTCAGGTCTTCAATTCTATTCGCTTTTTTCCAGCTTTTGATAAACTCTTTATTTTGAACTATTTGTGCAATAATTATTAACGTTTGGAAAAGTAAATTTCTTTGATCCTTAGTCCCTGCTAAAGCAAATATTATATGAATTGGTGATACGTCATTTCCAAAATCAATTCCATATTCTGAGCGTAAAACAATAATATCAAATTTAGCCTTCTCTTTAATTATAATATTAGAAATTGCCACCCCTTCTTGAGTAACTGAACCAAAGCTTTCTTCCTGTTTAAACAGATTTAATATTTTATCAGAGGGGATATCAAACTTTTCTGAAAATGTATTTGCAATTAATTTAAACAATCCATCTTTATCTGTTTTCTTTTTAACTTCAATAAATGTGGCCATCTTAATTAAACTATCAAATTTATCTTCAACAATGCCATCTCTTTCAAAAAGTATATCTCTCAGTTCGTTTGGTAATATATGTGATCTTATTTCTTTTGATGTAATTCTTTCAACAATGTGTAATAAAGCAGATTGTTTAAGATTTCTTGATTTTGAATACAAATAATACCACAATAATGAGATTATGAAAAAACCTAATGTTATAAAAAATGGTATTACACCCATTTCAATAATTAGAAATATATAAATAATAATTCCGAAAATCTGAATCCAGGGATAGAAGGGTGTTCTGAATGATGGTTTATAAGATGGAATTTTACTTTCCCTCATTAAAATAACAGAAACGTTTACAAGGGTGAATAATATTAACATCATTGTGGAGGCCACTTTTACCAGATTTTCAAGATCAAGAAAAACAATAACCGTGATCATGAAAAGAGAAGTTATAATAATGGAAGTTGCGGGAGTCTTAAATCTCATGTTTACCTTGGCAATAAAAGATGGTATAAGATTATCTTCCGACATAGCAAGAGGTATTCTTGAAGATGTTAATAAACCTGCATTCCCGGTAGTAATAAAGGCTAATATAGCTGCAATGGAAAGAATCCAATATCCGAAATTCCCCATGTATTTTGAGGCACCTAAGCCAAGAGGATTAAAAGTTTGACTAAATTCTACCGAATCTAATAATCCTACAACTATAAACATCGAGAAAACATAAAGAGTTGTTGTAACTATAAATGCTGCAAACATACCTGCTGGAATATTTTTTTTTGGATTCTTTATTTCTCCGGCTACTGAGGTAATTTTTGTTAAGCCTCCATAAGAGATGAATATCATTCCTATTACGGTAAAAACGGACTGCCATCCATGCGGATTAAAAGGCACATACCAGTTAATATTTAAGTGATTAAAACCGGTGGTGATAAAGAGTATCAGGATGGCAATTAGGCTGATTACCAGAATTGTTTGTAAAAGACTACTTTGTTTAACTCCTAAGATATTTAGAATTGTAAAAAACAATACAACGCCAACAGAAAATAGTTTTATTAATTCGGGGGATGATTCAAAAAAGATTGGTTCTAAGAATAATCCTATTCCAAGTAATGCGAACGCACTTTTTAAGCAAAGAGAATACCATGAAGCAAAACCTGCAAATGTTCCTATCAAAGCACCAAGACTTCTATGTATAAAAAAATAAGCTCCACCGGATTTTGGCATTGCTGTAGCTAATTCTGTTTTTGAAAGTAGGGCAGGTATCATTAACAAAGCTGAAAAAAAATATGCTATAATTATAGCCGGGCCTGCTTTTTGATAAATTATGACAGGAAGTATAAACAGGCCTGAACTAATCATTGTGCCGGTTGCAATGCAAAATACACCAAAAAAACCAATGTCTTTCTTTAATTTCATTGAAATCTATTCTATCTTTTTCTAAGATAATGAAAAAAAATGTAATTGCAGTTTAATTAATAGATGATTAAGGGAAAGAGTTTCTGAAAACTCAATATTTTTGTCTCATGGAAGTTTTAGAAAAAGCTTTTTATAACTTATTCTTTTGCCATCAATAAAGGTGCTTAGTTCCCATGTTCCGGCTTTGTCTTCATAGGGTTCCCAAACGGTATCCCCAAGAAAGAACTCATAATCGTTACTGTTAATGAAATACTCTCCGGTGAAAGGAGCAGCCGGGTTGCCGGATTCATCCAAAAAAGGAGGATGATCAATCCGGAATTGGATTATTTTTCCTTTTGCTCCTTTTATTTTTATAACACAACCAAATTCAACGTCAGGCGTAATGTTGATTTTATTTGTTATCTCTAATATATTAGGCAGTTCCGTTGAGTTACGGTTCCATCCGGTATAAATTCCATAACTGTATAGTTCTGTTGTTATCTTCTTTTTTGCCATATTGAAAAATAAGATTTATAGATGGGATTTTACAGTTATTCGCATTGAATATATTTTTTCAAACAACGATAGTTACAAATAAGTTATTAACTTAGAAGGACTAAATTTAATAAAATTATTATTATGGATTTAACTGCATTTATTATTTTTCTTGTCCTTGGTGCTTTAGCAGGGTGGATTGCCGGCCTTATTATGAAAGGTGGTGGCTTTGGAATTATTGTTAATATTATTGTTGGTATAATTGGTGCTGTGATTGGAGGCTGGGTGTTTAGTCTGTTAGGTATTTCTACAGATAGCCTTATTGGTTCGATAATTACCGCAGTAGTTGGAGCTGTTATTCTACTTGCTGTTATTGGACTGTTTAAAAAGAAATAGCCTGAGATCGATTTTTTTTGTTTTTTAATTTGTGTCTATTGTTTATGTGTTTTAGGTATAGGGGGAGTTATGTAAAAAAATCTCGACGACGAATATAGTCAGGTAACTAAATAAACGAATAACCAATCATCACCCCTCAATTGAATACCGTATCTGGTCAAGCATTATCGGCATATCATCTTTATTGATTCCGTTTTTTACTAAATTGTTAATATCATCATAAAAAGCCTCTTCAAATGCTTTTAAGGAATTGTCTGGAGCAAGGATGCTTTTTTGGTAAATGTTAAGTGCTTCTTCCCGCTCTCCTCTGCACCATAATACATGTCCCAGGTTCATCAGATTATTACCGTTTTCACTGTTTACAATAAGTTTCCGGTAATATTTTTCTGCCTGTTTAAATTTTCCAAGGACAAAAGAACACCAGGCTATTGGTCTCCACACTTTTGTGTTTGAACTGTCCATATATTCAACTTTGAAATAATATTTGAGCGCTTCTTCATGTTCTTTCAGTTCATACAGGCAGTGCCCGATAGAAGCTAACGTGTGGAGATTTTCAGGAGTTAATGTGTCAGCTTCTTTATAGTATTCAAGAGCTTTTTCAGAATTGTTCAAATGAAGGTGGCATAATGCTATTTTCTTTTTATTCCAGGCTGTTTGTGTTTCAAAAAAATCGGCACGGAGATACCAGTTCAAAGCATTCTCATAATCTTTAAGTTGCTGATAACAGTATGCAATTTTCTGTGTGAGATCAAGAGTCGGTTTGTTTTGATCTAAAATTGACGAGAATATTTCAAGAGCTTCTGTATAATAGTTTTTTTTAAAAAAATACTCCCCTATCTGAGTTTTAGTATCCATTTCAGGGACGAGAATATTGAAGAATGTTTTTTTGTAAAAGGTCATATCCCAACTGAAAATATCTTCAAAATGGTGTTTCTGTGGGTGAACTTTGAACAGGCGGTACAGGTCCTGTATAAACTGGTTAGAGATTGTTAGTTTGGAATAATTTGCATTAAGTGCCGATTCGTCTTTTTCGATATCAGCCATTTGCTGAAGTTCG
This sequence comes from uncultured bacterium, assembly GCA_965371855.1. Lineage (GTDB taxonomy): Bacteria > Bacteroidota > Bacteroidia > Bacteroidales > Marinilabiliaceae > JAADEM01. The sequence continues at coordinate 1,564 of CBDUZZ010000030.1, read as the reverse complement.
GCACTGAACATATTACCCATCATCTCTTTTTGCATTGAAGGCATATGTTGCACGCTCATTATCAATGAATATTTATCCGAGTTGCACAGAAAACGTGAATTCTCAAGCCCTTCTAAAAGCTCTTTGCTTTTGAACGCTTCTGTTTCATCTTTTAATGCTTCCAATACAGATGGGTTGTTCAGATAAAAAGGAGTTAACCAATTGGGTATTTCATTGAAAAATGGAAAATGTTTTAACATCTTAAAAGTTGTGAGAAACACATCAGCACCTTCAAGTTGCCATTTGCTCACCTCTTCCAGTTTGTTAAGGAGCTCGGGAGAATCCTGAAATACATCTTCCCAGTCTGGATTTTTATCTTCTTTGAATTTGTCGCTTATGAGATTTTCCAAGTCTAATTTGTCTTTGATTTTCGGTTGCATCTTTACAACTTCGGGTAAAATGTCATCAGTCAGTTTTTTTGATATCTTTTCGGTCTCTCTGGTTCTGATAAGTTGTATGACAATGGTTTTAATTAGTTCTGTAATATTTTTGTTTTCTGTTAGTATTTTTATTCTCGATTTTATCTCTTCATTATTTTTTATTCGGGCATCATATTTATACAGAACCAATAACAGACCGGTTACAGCTCTGGCGCTGACTTGTTCATCAGGATGCTCAATGAGATTAAAAAGTAATATAATCAGTTTGGGATGAAATCGTTGTAGTAACGCCAGAATGATAGCTGAGCTAAACAGTGCTTTGTGGTGCCATGGTGTCTGGTCATTGTTGAAAAGTGATGTTAATAGCTCAAGAGAATCTTCAGCAGAGTGTGGTTTTGTCCAGATTATATTGAACAGGTTGAAGGCTGTTTGTTGTTCGTTAGCTGAAAAGAGCGTGTCAGGAGCAGCAAGTTTTCTGAGTTCATAGTTTGAAATGGCAGAGAAATATTTTTCAATGTTATCGTCTAACAATGTAGACTCCAACGACCGTTTTGTTTCATAATATATTTCTGAACTGTATTTGGTTAGCAGGAAATCATAAATTTTGTCAATTAGTAAATAGATTTCATTTATTTGTTGATGATATATCTTTTGACGTTCATAATCGGTAATCCCTTCTACCATATATTTCAACATGTTTTTGTAGTTGAATTCAAGATTATAATGAGAGTCTATTAAGTTGCTGTTATGTGTCTCTTTAACCAAAGGGGCGATTAAGTCAAAAGCTTCTTTGATTCTGTACTCAGACAATGCTTTACAAATAGATTGATAAGATGATTTTATGATTTGTGTCGAAAGTTTTTCCGGTGATGTCATGATGATGTTGTTAATTAATTATTAAAAACAGATTAAATCCGCTTTTTTTTAAAATTGATAGTTATTTTGTGATCTGTTATTGTCAGACAAAAACCCGGCCAAAAGGATATGTTTGCCGCATTGGCAGAGTTTTCTTTTGATGAAGTTTGAAGGTGTGTTGGAATGTGAGTTTTGAGGGATTCGAACCCTGGACCCTCCCGTGAGCGGGATGCTCTACTCCCGATGCCTCAACGATTTTATTATGGGAGTAGACCTTACACTACTTGAAC
>CBDUZZ010000029.1:0-54919 GCA_965371855.1 uncultured bacterium | reverse complement strand
ATAGAAAATATAAATAATTAATGACTTATGTTAGTGCCATTACTCCCGGGAGGGGTTAGGGGTGGGTTATTCAACGTAAATGATTAAATTAAAGAATTGGTAGAATTGGTAGGCAAATAGATGAAAACAGTAATTATAAAATATAATGCCGGAAACATACGTTCGGTAAACAATGCTCTGCTTAGGTTAGGATACCAAGCAGAAATTACTGCTGACCCTGATAAGATAGTTAAAGCCGATAAGGTGATTTTTCCCGGTGTAGGTGAAGCAAGTAAAACAATGAAACACCTGAACAAAACAGGTTTAGGTGACATAATAAAAAACTTAAAACAACCTGTTTTGGGAATATGTCTTGGTATGCAATTAATGTGTAGCCATTCAGATGAAGGGGATGTTAATTGTCTTAGCATCTTTGATGAAGAGGTGAAGAAATTCATTCTGTCTGAACCGAACACACAAAATATTAAAGTGCCACACATGGGTTGGAACAAAATCCATGATTTGAAAGGCGATATCTTTGATTCGTCACTTGAAGGTCGGTATGTATATTTTGTGCACAGTTACTTTGTTGCTTCAGGCGAGCACACAACGGCATCTACTGATTACATACTCCCTTTCAGCTCTGCTCTGCAAAAGGATAATTTCTTTGCAACACAGTTCCATCCTGAGAAAAGCGGGAAGGTTGGAGAGCAAATTCTTAGAAACTTTTTAAAACTGTAAATCTTTTATAATTAGCATTGCAACTTGACAAACTAAGCATATGATTGAAATAATTCCTGCCATTGATATTATAGAAGGAAAATGCGTAAGGCTCACTAAAGGAGATTACAGCACTAAGAAAATATATAATGAGGATCCGCTTGAAGTAGCATGTGAATTTGAAGATCATGGCATAAAAAGATTGCATGTAGTTGACCTTGACGGGGCAAAAACCGGACATATAATAAACTACAAAACACTGGAAAAGATTGCGGGAAAAACAAACCTGATCGTTGATTTTGGTGGTGGATTGAAAACTTCGGAAGATTTGCGTATAGCTTTTGAAAGTGGTGCACAGATGGTTACCGGTGGGAGTATTGCTGTTAAAGATCCGCAAGAATTTACTTCATGGATAACAAAATATGGATCTGATAAAATCATTCTCGGGGCTGATGTGAAAGATAAAAAGGTAGCAATATCCGGCTGGATGGAAGAGACCTCGGAAGAGCTGATTCCATTCATAAAAAAATACCACAACAAAGGAATTGAAAAAGTGATTTGCACGGACATTAGTAAGGATGGCATGTTACAAGGGCCTGCCATTGACCTTTACAAAGAGGTGTTGGAAGCAATTCCCGGCTTGTACCTTATAGCCAGTGGTGGAGTGAGTAATATTGATGACATTGAAAAATTACAGGAGGGAAGCATTCCTGCAGTAATATTCGGGAAAGCAATATACGAAGGAAAAATTACACTGAAAGAACTAGAGATTTTTGTTTAGACTGTTGAACTGTTGAATTGGTTAATTGTTAAAGGCCTTACTTGAGTAACTTTTAACTTTCCAACTTTAGAAACTAAATTATGTTAGCAAAAAGAATAATACCGTGTCTGGATATTAAAAACGGGCAAACAGTAAAAGGGATAAAATTCCTGGAGATCAGGGAAGTTGGTGACCCTGTTGAGTTGGGTGCTTTGTATGCTGAACAGGGAGCAGATGAGCTGGTGTTTTTAGACATTACGGCAACACATGAAGGAAGAAAAACATTTGTTGATTTGGTAAAACGAATTGCACGACATATAAATATTCCTTTTACGGTAGGTGGAGGCATTAGCGAACTGAAAGATGCTAATGCACTGTTAAATGCCGGAGCCGACAAGATATCCATCAATTCATCAGCTGTTCGTAATCCTCAATTGATAAGCGATATGGCAGAACATTTTGGCAGTCAGTTTGTGGTAACTGCAATTGATGCCAAACATCTACTGGGAGACGAATGGGTTGTGACTATAAACGGCGGAAGAATACCGACTGAAAAACGTCTTTTCACCTGGGCTAAAGAGGCACAGGAGCGCGGTGCCGGAGAGATACTTTTTACAAGCATGGATCATGACGGTGTAAAGCAGGGCTTTGCCACTGATGCTCTTGCAAAATTGTCTGATAAGCTTTCAATACCGGTTATTGCATCAGGTGGTGCAGGAGCAATGGAACATTTCAAAGACGTTTTTACATTTGGTAAAGCTGATGCCGGTCTTGCAGCCAGCATCTTTCATTATAAAGAGATTGCAATTCCGGATTTGAAAAATTATCTGAAAAACGAAGGAATAGAAATAAGAATATAAACTAACACAGAGACACAAAAACACAGAGCTCTTTTATCTTTGTGCCTCTGTGTTTCCGAGTTATTCCAAACAAAAAATTATGAACATAAATTTTGACAAATCACCCGATAGACTGGTACCGGCAGTAATACAGGATAATGACACTAACAAAGTGCTGATGTTGGGTTACATGAATGAAGAGGCTTTGAAAAAAACAGAGAAGGAGGGAAGGGTTACTTTTTTCAGTCGTAGCAAACAAAGACTTTGGACAAAAGGTGAGACTTCAGGGAATTTTTTAAATGTTGTAACTATATCATCTGACTGTGATGATGACACGCTTCTGATAAAAGTAAATCCGGTAGGGCCTGTTTGTCATACCGGTTCAGATACATGCTGGGATGAGGTGAATAAAAAGGATGACATATTGTTTTTAAAGCATCTTCAGGATTTTATAGACAAACGAAGAAAAGAGATGCCGGAGGGTTCTTATACCACATCACTCTTTACAAAAGGGATTCGTAACATCACACAGAAAGTTGGAGAAGAAGCTGTAGAAACAATTATTGGTGCAATGGCTGATGATGATGAGAATTTTATTTATGAAGGAGCCGATCTTCTTTATCATCTTATTGTTTTACTGACTTACAAAGGATACAGGATTGAAGACCTTGCAAGGGAACTTGCCAAAAGGCATAAGTAAAGGTCGCAATGTAAAAGATTTCTCGCAAAGTCGCCAAGGCGCAGAGAAAAGGAATAAATCTTAATTTTTGATTGTTATGTCAGAAAATGAAATATCCAAAATTATAGTAAATTTATGCTATAATATTCATGTAAAGCTTGGTCCGGGCTTATTAGAATCAGTTTATGAAGAAATTCTTTTCTATGAATTAAAACAGTTGGGGTTAAAAGTTGAAAGACAAAAAGCTATTCCGGTAATATGGAAAGAGATAAAAATGGATATTGGTTTTCGTTCAGATTTGATTGTTGAGGACAAAGTGATAATAGAATTAAAATCTGTTCAAGAAATCGCCCCTGTTCATCTAAAACAACTTTTAACTTACTTAAAAGTAACAGGGTGTAAGTTAGGATTATTGATTAACTTTAATGAAGCACTAATTAAAGAAGGAATTAAAAGAATAGTAAACAATTTATAAACCTTTCATTGCGTCTTGGCGACTTTGCGAGAAAAATGGATACGATAGAGATAATCAACAAATATTACGAGCCCGGCTCAAAAGCATGGTTTATTCTCACTGAGCATAGCAAGGCTGTTCGTGATTATTCCTTGAAGATTTCCCAAAATCATCCGGAGTTAAATGCCGATGAGCAGTTTATCGATGAGGCGGCAATGCTGCATGATATCGGAATGTTTTACACTAATGCTCCTGATCTGCATTGTTTTGGCGACAAACCATATATCTGTCATGGCTATTTGGGGCGTGAATTGCTTGAAAAAGAAGGTTTACAGCGCCATGCTCTTGTTTGTGAACGGCATACCGGGGCCGGCCTCAGTCTGGAAGAGATTGTCAAACAAAATCTCCCAATACCTCATCGCGACATGCTCCCTGTTTCTATAGAAGAACAGATCATCTGTTTTGCTGATAAGTTTTTCAGAAAAAGTAAAGACCTTACAGAATCTCAAAGTAATGACAAGGTCAGAAAAAATCTATTGAAATATGGGAAAATACAATTAAACCGTTTTGACACATGGGCTAATATGTTCTTGTGATAATAGCACACATATTCGGACAACACCTTGAATTTAAAACTAAACACCTGAGAATCTATCGAAACCTCGCATTATATTTAGCCATTATTGTACCATCCGACAGAATACTAATAATTTACAATAGTACTTTATTGAAAGTACTTATCTAAAAAAGTCTTTAAAGGAATTAAAAAAGATGAGTTTAAATGCCAATATTCTATATTTTTGTAATCTCGTTTTTCTTCTTTTATCATTTTCTTTTGTGATTTAGTTTCACCTAATAATGCTTCCAAATAACCATAAATTTTCGTCTTTCTTGCGGGTGTTGTAAGTGGTTGCTCTCTATCTTTAATTGTCGTTTTTATAAGACAATCTTCATAATTATTCCAACAATCAAAAATGAGTGAATTTTCAGGATTAATTATATTCTCTAAAACTGTTTCCAAATCTCCAGTACCTGAATTATTTGGCCAAAGAAAAATCTCAAATTCAAGATTATTTCTTTCTTTCCAGTTATTGATTTCTTCTAATCTTTGATTATAACTATTGTCTGCATCAAAAATTATAAGATTAAGCCCACCATCATCAGAATTCTTTATAATTTGATTTCTTATAAACTCTCCATTACTTTTTTCAGAAAGAATATTTGTCCATCCCTTAGTTTTAATTATATTTTCTTTTTTTAATGCAATGTTATAAATCTCCGAGATATAATCTTTCAAAAATTTTACATCTGCAATTCCTTCAACAAATATTTTAATTTCCATAAGTTTCTATCGAATTTCTGTTTCGGTTTCAATTGCATCTTTGAATCCTTCATAAGAATACCTATATGTTTTTATACCTGATTTTTTAGTATGGGATATTGTAAAAACACTTAGTTTATCTTGAAACAGAGTATATCCTGGGAAATCTAACAACTCTTTTAAACATCTTAATGTTTCGATACTATGGCTTGTTATAAATAATTGAACATTAAATTCATTTGAAATATTGATTATACTCTCCCAAAGCGATTTATGCGCAGAGTAATGTAGCCCGTTTTCGATTTCATCAATGAGGACAATGCTATTCTTTTTCTCCGCAATAGTAGTAACAATATTTAAATATTTCCGAACACCATCTCCTGCAATATTACTTGGTATAAGTTCATCAATATCTTCATAACTAAAAAACAAACCATCAGGAAGAGGGTGTATTGATTCTATTTTTGGATCTATCTTTTGTATAGCTGATAACACAATTTCGCCCTTTTTTCTTTTAACTATATCAGAATATCTTGTTAATGCATTTGCCTCACTACTATTACCTGTAATATAAACAGCATGTAATTCTTCTTTGTAATTATTACTTGGTTTTCGAATAATCTCTGGAAGTTTGAACATAATAGAACTTCTATATGTTTTCTTTTGATTATGTCTTTGTTTTAATGAAAACTCTAATTCTAATCCTGTCATACTAGGTGATGCAGTAGAAGCATCCATTACCAATTCCTCTCCATCGATCAACGGTGTTCCTGCATCCTTCGTGTTTTGCTTGTAAATAGGATTAAGAACAAGTTTTCTACTTGATGTATCGGAAAAACTACACTCAAATTCAGGTTTGTTTGTTAGCCTAAGTTTATGAAATAAAAACTTAAAATCATCTGCTGTTTTAATATTAAGACCTCGCAATCTGTTAATGTTGTCTGGTAATATAGGATTAGACATCCCTATCAATAAAAATATTGCTTCTAACAAAGAGGATTTTCCTGAATTATTCTTTCCAATTAACAGATTAATCTGATTAAACTTATCAATTTTTAGGTAGTCAAATCCTCTAAAATTCTTAATTAATATGTTTTGTAATATATTCATATCATATTTCTTTTGATTCAAAGATATTAATTTTAATAATTAAAAGAACTCTTTATGGATGGTATTAACGGCAATGTCTCTGTCGGAAGCTGCCACAATGAAGTAAGTTGCTACTGAAGAGGCTCCTGAAACAATCATTCGGATATTAATATTTTCACGAGCCAGAGCTGAGAATATTCGTCCTGCTACACCGGGATGTTCAAGTAATCCCTCTCCTACGGTAGCAATGGTTGACAACTGCTCTATCGCTTCCATCTCAGTGATGGCACTTAACTCCAATCGTTCTATTAGCCGGTATGCCCGTTTAATATCTTTTGCTGATAATAACAGGTTTATTACAATCTGACTGGTAATAACAGATTTTATATTTATACCGGCACGATCTAAGGCTCCGGAGACTTTGGCCAGTATACCGCGTTTAACTCCCACACCTGCACCTCGTAGTTTAAGTACACAAAAATCATCACTATAGGTAACACTTTTTATAATATCGGCTGAAATCGTTCCGTTACTGTGAACGGTAGTTCCGCAGATAATTTCACCGTTAAAAGTATCTATGTTAAAAATCTTTACCGGAATACCCGTCTCTTTCAATGGCTCAACTGTTCGTGGATGTAATATACCGGCGCCGAAATATGATAACTCGGCGGCTTCGGTGTAGGTAAGGTTTTTTATTAATACCGGATTGTTGACAAGCTTTGGATCAGCACTCATAAATCCGTCAACATCTTTCCATACATCCAGCGATTTGGCATCAAGGCAACGAGCTAGTGCAGCAGCAGAATAATCACTTCCACCTCTTCCGAGAAGAGTTACTTTCCCCTTGTCGGATACACCATAAAAACCTGGCACAACATACACCTTATCTCCCGCCAGTTTTTTCTTCACTCCGGCTGATGCCTTGCTGTAATCAACAGTAGCATTACCGAATTCACCATCTGTAACTAAAGGCATATTTTCAGGCAATGCTTCCTCTGCGTCTATTCCGTTGCTTTGAAGTATTGAAGTCAATAACAGAGAACTCAAGCGTTCACCATAACTTAGAATAACATCCTCAACAAATTCCGGCACTTCTCCTATGTAATGAATGCCTGTAAGATATCTTTTTAGTTCAGATACTCTTTGCTCAATAGCAGTCATAGTTTTTTCGGCAATGTCAGAGTCTGCAAAATGTTCCTGTATCACCTCCTCCTTCATCGACAGAAGAAATCCGGTAAGCGATTGTATCTCATCCTCATCATGCTTAACCACCTCAAGAGACCTGATAAGCCGGTTCGTAATTCCATAAAATGCTGAAACAACAATCACCATAGGACGGCCATAAGCTTTGATTACTCTAACCAACTTTAATATATCCTCTTTCCTTTTTAAGTTTGACCCTCCAAATTTGGCTACTACCTTTTTCATCTGTTTATTCTTTGAACCACATAAGTTCACTTAATAATAATGACTTATGTTTTCTTATGTGGTAAATTTATAATCATTCATACTGGGTGTTAAAATCCAATTATGAGTGTTCAAAACAAAAACTCCGGTTCAATCCTTTCTTCAGTAGCAATAACATCTTTTTTATTTATCATATCAATTAACAACTCTGTTGCTTTTTCAGCAAGCAACCGGTTCGGGAGTTTAATGTATATAATCTGTTTTTCGGCAACCTCAAATGCAGGGTGGTATCCGTAACAGCCAAAAGAGATGTCTTTATAAATCAATTTGTCCAATTTGTTTACAGCTTTCAATGCACTGTAAGCCAGTGCCGGTGATTCAAACAAAATAGCATTCACTCCTTTTCCGGCAAGAAACGTTAAAGACCTTTCCAACTTTTTTTCGTCATCCTCATTTTTCAGCAAAGTCATATAATCACTTTTCATGGAAAACCGTTCAATGTAATTCTCATGGTAACTTTTCCGGCACTCTGCATTACCTGTAATAGTACCGATATAACCGATGGTACGCCTGGTTTTAGTATACCAAAAACTTATGATTTGTTTTATGCCTGAATCAGCATCAAAAATAACCGAGGGCAGATGGCTTTCTTTATAAGACTTAGATAGATAAATAATTGGCATGTCTCCGTCCTCAAATTCAATAAACTTATCATCGCGCCCATTTGCCGGAATAATTAATAACCCATCCACGTGCCGTTCAATCATATCCGCAATGAGGATTTGCTCTTGTTCAACATCTCCATAAGAACAACCAAGCACAATTCGATATTCATATTTAGCAAGTTCCATCTCTAATAACTCAATCATTTCTCCCGTCACACAATCATTTGTTTTATGTACGATTAGTCCTACTGTCATACTTTTACCTGTCGACAGGTTACGGGCAAGTAGATTTGGCTTGTAATTTTCCTGACGAGCAATTGTCACAACCCTCTCCTGGGTTGTTTTGCTAATCTTATGCTTGTCTGCTTTTTTGTTCAACACCAGTGATGCCGTAGTCTTACTAACTCCTGCTAATCGGGCCAGTTCTAAAAGAGAAATGCTTTTCATTGCTAAATCGGTTTAGTATGCCAAAACTACACAATAGATATCTTTTATGCAAACACTAATCAAAAATAGAATTGAATTATTATTAAATTATAATAACTTCGTGACTATAATTAATATCTAAACAATTACAATTAAATAACCTATTCAAAAACATGATTTTTTTAGAAGCAAAAAATGTTGTAAAAAAATTTGCACACCATCTGGCTCTTGACAGAGTAAATATAGAAGTGCCGGAAAATTCCATTTATGGTTTGCTCGGTCCTAATGGTGCCGGAAAAACCACACTCATTCGAATAATCAATCAAATAACCGGGCCTGACGAAGGAGAGATATTGCTTAACGGTAATCCTTTAAAGTCTCAGGATGTTTATAATATTGGTTATTTGCCGGAAGAGCGTGGACTGTATAAGAAAATGAAAGTAGGAGAGCAAGCCATATATCTTGCACGCCTTAAAGGGTTAAGTCGTAACGACGCTCTGAAAAAACTCAAATATTGGTTTGAAAAGTTTGAGATACAAGCATGGTGGGACAAAAAAGTTGAAGAGCTATCGAAAGGAATGCAGCAAAAAATACAATTTATTGTTACTATTTTGCATGAACCCAAACTTCTGATCTTTGACGAGCCTTTTAGCGGATTTGATCCTATCAATACCAGTCTGTTAAAAGCCGAGATACTAAAACTAAGAGAGCAGGGAGCCACCATACTGTTCTCTACCCACAACATGGAATCCGTTGAAGAGTTATGTGATCACATAACCCTGATTAATAATGCGAAAACTATTCTGCACGGCCCGGTAGAACAAATAAAGCAAGATTTCAAAGAACATCTTATTGAACTTACCTATACCGGGAGTGAAGATGCTTTGAAAGAAAAGCTTTCTGATCCGTTTAGTATTCGTCAAACAATCTCACTTAACAGCCACAGCAAGGCATTTATTGAGATGGGAGAATCAGGCACAATAAATCAATTGTTGAATAACCTGATAAGTCATATAGAAATTAGTGGACTTACAGAATTATTACCCAGCATGAATGAGATATTCATTCGTGTTGTAAAAGAAAGTAATATAAAGAAAATTAACGAAACCAGCCATGAGTAAAATAGGATTAATAATAAAACGAGAATACACCACAAGAGTTAAAAAGAAGAGTTTTATAATAATGTCAATTATAGGGCCATTGCTGTTTGCAGGGATGTTTGTTCTGCCTGCATGGTTTTCATCGATGAAAGACACTTCGGAAAAACGTTTTGCTGTTGTCGACTATACAAACAAATACGCAGGATCAATATCAGACACGGATTTTTTAAAATTCACATGGTTGCAGAAAGACAGTGAACAAACTCTAAAATCAGAATACGAAGATATGGGCTACGATGCTTATGTTGTTATTACTGATGACCTATTGCAAGACCCCAACGCTATAAAAATATTTTCAGATGCTCAGGTAACTATAGATGTGAAACAACATATTAAAAGAGACCTTGAGAAATACCTTGAAAAAGAGAAGCTTGAATCATTCAATATTGATGGATTAAATGAAATAATATCCAAAATCAATGACATAACTGTACATATATCTACGATCAAGTTGGGAGACGATGGAAGTGAGAAAGAGAGTTCTACGGAGCTTACCATGTTAGCAGCAATCGTTTTTGCCATGCTGATATACTTTTTCGTACTAATGTATGGTACTCAGGTTATGCGTGGCGTTGTGGAAGAAAAAACAAGTCGCATAGTGGAAGTCATCATATCCTCGGTTAAGCCATTTCAGTTAATGATGGGCAAAATAATTGGGATAGCGATGGTTGCACTTACTCAGTTCTTACTTTGGGTAGTGTTGACATTTGCAATAATAACCGGTGTTAAGGTTGCACTTTTCCCAAATGGAGAAATGCCTACCCGAATGGATCAACAGATGGAGATGGTTCAGTCTGCATCAGGTCAGGAAGGAGCAGTTGCTGTTGATAATTCTGAGTTTGCAGACCAGTTCACTAAGATCATGGAGAAAACAAAAAGCATTGACCTGATTGGGCCGTTGTTTGCCTTTTTCTTTTTCTTTATTGGTGGATATCTGCTTTATGCCGGACTTTTTGCCGCTGTGGGTGCTGTGATTGATAACGAGACTGACAGCCAGCAATTTGTAATGCCAATAATCATGCCTCTAATTCTGTCTATTTATATTGCTATGGCTGCATTTAGGGCACCTAATGGCGATATTGCATTTTGGTTTTCAATGATTCCTTTTACATCGCCCATTGTTATGATGGCACGAATACCATTCCAAATTCCTGTATGGGAAATAATTCTTTCAATGGTAATTCTCACAGCCAGTTTTATTTTCACAACATGGTTTGCCGGCAGAATTTACCGCATCGGAATACTTATGTATGGCAAAAAAGCATCATACAAAGAGATATGGAAATGGTTCCGTTATTCAGTAAAGTAGTTGCTCTCGCAAAGACGCAAAGAAATATGCCCGAAGTAATATAGAAGAGAAATAGACTTAGATAATACTGTATACAAAAAAAGGCTAACAGCTGTCAGCTATATGCCAAAAGTTTAGAACTATGCGCACAGCGATTATAGATATTGGTACAAATACTATTAACCTGTTAATAGCAGATATAAGGGGTAACGATACCTATAATATTATTTTGGAAACAGCATGTTCTGCAAAACTTGGTAAAGGAGGGATCAATAAATTAACTCTACTTCCGGAAGCTATCGATAGAGGTATGAAAGCGTTGAAAACACATCTTGCTACCATTAAAGAATATAACACTGAAAGCATTTTTTGCATTGCTACCTCTGCAATGAGAGGTGCCACTAATAAAGATGAATTCATCAACAAAGCCAAACAGGAGTTGGATATAGACATAAAAGTTGTTGATGGCAGTACAGAAGCCAGGTTGATTTTTGATGGCGTAAAACAGGTAGTGCCTATCGGAAATCAACCGGTTCTGATTCTTGATATTGGGGGAGGAAGTAATGAATTTATTATCGCCAACAGCAAGGGGGTGATGTGGAAGCAAAGTTTTGACCTTGGAGTAGCACGACTTCTGGATATGTTTTCTCCTTCTGACCCAATAACAAAAGATGAGATAAAGAGAATTGAAAATCACATCAGGATTGAGTTACAACAACTATTTGTAGCCCTTCAACAATATCCGGTTGACATACTTATTGGTGCAAGTGGTTCGTTTGATACTGTAGCTGCAATGATTGCTTCAATTCACCATCCCCATCTTGACATGACCCAGGCAACATCTTACCATATCCCTCTATATTATTTTAAAGAGTTGCACCGGAAATTAGTAAAGTCAACATACAAAGATCGGTTTAACATGAATAAAATGGCTGTTCACAGGGTTGATACGATTGTTTTGGCCTCTGTTTTTATTAATTTCACACTTAGAGAATTAAACATACAGGAGTTGTGGCAATGCAGCTTTGCCCTTAAAGAAGGATCTATTTATCAGATAATCAATAATCAACTTTAATCATTTTTTCTATCATGGCGAAAATCTTAATAATTGATGATCAACGAAGTATACGAAACACGCTAAAAGACATATTAGAATACGAAAAACACGAGGTTATTTTGGCTGAAAATGGAGAAGACGGGCTTGATCTCTTTGAGCAGGAGAAACCGGATGTTATTCTTTGCGATATTAAGATGCCAAATATGGACGGCATGGAGGTGTTGGAAAAGATAATGTCGATACCTTATGAAGCACCTGTTATTATGATTTCCGGCCATGGAAATATTGATACTGCTGTTGAAGCAATTAAAAAAGGAGCTTATGATTTCATAGAAAAACCTCTTGACCTAAACCGTTTGCTTGTTACGGTTCGTAATGCAATAGAAAAAAAGGATTTGGTAAAGGAAACAACTATTCTTAAACGAAAAGTCAGTAAAACGTATGATATGATTGGTGAGTCGGAAGCCATACGTAAAGTAAAGGACATGATAGATAAAGTTGCCAAAACTGATGCAAGGGTTCTTATAACGGGAAGTAACGGAACAGGAAAAGAGTTGGTTGCTCGCTGGTTGCATGAAAAAAGCAATCGCGCCGAAGGTCCATTTGTTGAGGTTAATTGCGCAGCTATTCCTTCTGAACTTATAGAGAGTGAGCTTTTCGGCCATGAAAAAGGGGCTTTTACCTCTGCCCATAAGCAGCGAAAAGGAAAGTTTGAACAAGCTAATGGTGGCACTATTTTTCTGGATGAAATTGGAGACATGAGTCTTGCTGCTCAGGCTAAGGTTTTACGTGCATTGCAGGAGAATATAATTATCAGGGTAGGAAGTGATAAAGAGATAAAAGTTGATGTGCGGGTATTGGCCGCAACTAACAAAAATATGCAGGAAGAGATTAAAAAGAATAGTTTTCGTGAAGATCTATACCACAGATTAAGTGTTATCCTGATTCATGTTCCTGCATTAAAGGAACGAAAAGAAGATATTCCCTTGCTTGCAAAACATTTTAATGAACTGATAAGCAACGAACTTGGTATTCCTCTAAAGGAAATTGACAATTCAGCTATTGAAGCATTAAAAGAGATTACCTGGTCTGGCAATATTCGTGAATTCAGAAATGTGATAGAACGGCTTATTATTTTGTGTCCTGAAAGGATAACCGATGAAGATGTTAAGGCTTATGCTAAACCGATAGCCTAAGAAGTAAGAAGTAAGAAGTAAGAAGTAAGAAGTAAGAAGTAAGAAGTAGAAAGTGAAAAGTTCATAAAGATGAAAGTTAAATACTGTTGATATTTATGAGAAAGGAAAAAGATTATATAGGAGAAAAAGAGATTGCGGATGATGCTCTTTATGGAATTCATTCCATCCGGGCAAAGGAAAATTTCCCCGACTGCACTCCTTTTCATAAAGAGTGGTATCAGGCTACAGGAATAGTAAAGCAAGCTTGTTACAATACATACAGGAAGTTCAAAGCAGCTGTAAAGGAAAAATATGACATATCAAAAATACCACATGAGTTTATTGATGATAACATACTGGATGCATTAGAGAAAGCCGCCATTGAGATAAGCACAGGAAAGCATTTTGAGTATTTCATTGTTCCGGCCGTTCAGGGGGGGGCAGGCACATCCATAAATATGAATATAAATGAGATTATTACGAATACAGCTCTTCTTGCATTCGGGGAAAAACCCGGGAGTTATGCTATCATAGATCCTATTGAACATGCTAATGTTTTCCAGTCAACAAACGATGTTATTCCCACAGCACTTAAAGTTGCCATTTTAAAACTTCTGGGTACTCTTGAAGAGGAGATTAACAGATTAAGAAAAGAGATCGAAACAGTTGAAAGCAAAACACGGAATATTATAAGGCCGGGATATACTCAAATGCAGGAGGCTGTTCCGTCATCATTCGATAAGCTGTTCAGCAGTTATAACAATGCACTATCGCGTGACTGGTGGCGTGTATCCAAATGTTTCGAGCGCATAAAAGAGGTTAATCTCGGAGGCGGAGCTATAGGAACAGGTCTTTCGATACCACGCTTTTTTATATTACAAGTAGTTGGTGAGCTTCAACGGCTAACAGGCCTACCCATTACCCGTGGTGAAAATATGCCAGACACAACGTCAAACCTTGATTCTTTTATTGAGGTTCATGCTATTTTAAATGCTCATGCTGTTAACCTTGAGAAAATCGTATCTGACATTCGCCTTCTAAGTTCAGATTTGGTTTGCGACAAAAGCATCAAACTGCCGGAAAAACAGGTTGGCAGCTCTATTATGCCCGGAAAAATAAACCCTGTTATTCCTGAATTTGTCATTAGTGCCGCTCATAAAATCTATGCCAATAATCAACTTATCACACATCTTGCAGGACAAGGATGTCTGGAGCTTAATGCCTATATTCCCGTTATCGGTCATGCCATGCTGGAGTCGGTAAAGCTGCTGATAGCTGCCAATAAAACATTAACGGATAACCTTTTTAGCGGACTTACACTGCACAATCCCGAGTCGTCATACGATACTGTCATCAACAGTCCTTCTATTGCAACAGCACTTATCCCGTACATTGGTTACAACAAGGCCTCAGAACTGTCTAAACTAATGCATTCAAATAGTATAAATATTTTTGAAGCAAATGAGAAACTACAATTTATGCCAAATGAAAATATAAAAAAGGTATTAACTCCGGAAGCATTGTTGAAATTAGGTTACAGTATTGATGACATTATTTCGCAATGAACATGGAATTCTTAATGATGAAATAAATATTCTACTTATATAATTCCAAAACAATGAAAATATTATTAGGTATTTTTCTACTGTTGATTACACTTTCAGTTTCAACATCATGCAGTAAAACAGAAACACACACAGTTAAAGGATGGGAAATTTATGTTAATTCCACAGATGGTATTCTTTCTTTCTCAAATGCAGAACTGGGTGCGGTTTTTAACAATGTGCAACTTATCCTAAAAAGCGGAAACAACCTGCAAAAACTGAATCATTGGGAATCAAAATTGGAAAACGACATTTTAAAGATTAGTACTAAGAGTCCCCAATCGGAATGGACAGTTATAATTGCTGAATCAGGCATTGACTTTTCCACATCTGTTTCACACGGATTAGTTACGGGAATTGCTCCGGCAGCAGAAAAGAGAATCCCTGCACGTGTTGTCGAACAGGATAATGACGTTATGTATACACAGATGGGATATGTATCAGCCACAAATATCTACAACCTGTTCGATATGAATACAGATATTATGATCCAATTTCCGGTCGACAGTCGTCTCATTAGAAACGAGGATGATAATGCATTAATGGATGTTAGTTTTAAACCGTCACCAGGTGAAGATATTTTGTTAATACATAACTACTACAACGATGTGGTGGGACTATCCAAATACGACCTGAAAGATTACAAGCCGACTTATTCTCCTATTGCCGACCGTTTTAAATCTGCACCTACAGGCTGGAGTAGTTGGTACTGTTACTATATGAACCCTTCCGAAGAGAGCCTGTTTGAAGAGACTGATGCTATTGCCGAGAAACTTGAACCTTATGGACTCAGGTATATCCAGTTGGATGCTGCCTATACCAGAGGACCTGAAGCCAACTGGCTGGAATGGTATAAAGAATTATACCCAAGTGGCGGAAAAGCCTGGTTAATGCATGTTAAAGAAAATGGTTTAATCCCGGGCTTATGGATGAACATCTACGGAGCCAATTACGCCAAACCGTCAATGGCTGAAAAATATCCTGAGAATTTCTACCTGAAAGACAAAGACGGTAAACTATCTGCAGTATGCTGTTCGGCTGACAAATCCGTTAAACGCCTTGATTTTACAAATCCTGAGGTTTTTGAAAAACATCTGAAACCACTGTTTGAAATACTGGTTAACGATTGGGAGCTTGGTTACCTTAAAGCAGGAGGCTGGGGTACATGGATGGATTTCTTTGAAAAAAACAAGGAAACAGCCTTTAATCCTGATATGAATAGTCGTGAGGTTTACCGCAAAACACTGGAAACAGTGAGGGAAATTATGGGTGATGACGGCTACCTGCTTGGGTGTGCCATGCATGAAATAGGTGTTGGTTTTGATTATTTCGACGGCTCACGTACCGGAGGTGACGATTATGCCGAATGGACAGGTAAAAACCATTGGTCAGGAGGAATGCAAACATTCTTCAATTCCCTTTTTGGAGCTAACTACCTAAACGGTGTAGCCTGGTGGTCTGACCCTGATGATGTGATGGTGCGTGACCCGTTAACAATGGATGAAGGAAAAACTATTGTTAGCACGATCTCTCTCGCTGGTCAGGCTTATGTGTTTTCCGATTTTGTAGCTGAATTCTCTAAAGAGAGACTGGACAAATTCCTTACCGGCAAATATAATATCGGATGGGCAAAAAATTACCCCCATCTGGTTAAACCCCTGCAGGAAGAAAAGCTTGAGCTTTACAGAAAAACCATGCCTGCATTGCCTATTAAAGCAATGGATATGTATCCGTATAAAACAAAACCTAAATGCTGCCCCAAGCCCAAATCTTTCCCTAAAGCACTCGACCTGAAAGTAAATGCTTTAACCGGACAGTATGATGTAGTATCGATGTACAACTGGACTGAAGCTGACACCATTAAAACACTGGAACTCGGCAAAGACCTTGGGCTTGATGAAAATATAAAATATGCAGCCTTCGATTTCTGGAACAGTAAAATGATAACCGTTAAAGGAAACAAAATTGAAGAGATGGTTCCAAAACACGGAACAAAAGCAATTATCATTCGCCCTGCAACAAGTCATCCTCAGTTAATGGCAACATCACGTCACCTCACTGCCGCATACAGTATAAAATATTACAAGTGGGATGACAACACACAAACACTAAGCGGTAAATCGGAAACGGTACCCGGTGATGAATACACTTTATATATCTGCATACCGGAGAACATAGATGTTAAAAACATCAAGGTTAATGCATCGGCCGAAAAGGTAACTGTAACAAAATCCGGACAAAATCTGATTGCCGTTGCGTTTAACAGTGATGACAGTTCAATAAACTGGAATATCCATTTTACGAAATAGTTTATTCATAATTATTATATTTATGATTGTTTACTGTTATGGTTGATACCCATAAGAATCCTTTAGATAATTTTGATATAAGGAATAGTTACGTTTATATATGCGTTGTACACCATGGTAGAAAAATGACCACCCTGAAAAATAATAACAATTTATCGATTTAAAAATATGAATGTATCTTCGTAGGATAAAATTGAAAAATGGCTTTAAATAACTTAGAATATCGGAATTTGATTAATGACTTGGTCATTCTTATTGAAAAGACTAAAATACAAGTGGTTTCGAATGCGAACAGTTCTTTGACCCTATTGTTTTGGCACATCGGAAAACGCATTCTGACGCAGAATTTACAAAACAAAAGGGCTGAATACGGGAAACAAATTGTCGTTACGGTGTCACGAGAATTGGTAGAAAAGTTCGGGAATAATTATGAGGAGAAGAACTTACGCAGAATGATACAGTTCGCAGAGAAATACCAAGATATTGAAAATGTCGTTACACTGTCACGACATTTGTCTTGGTCTCATTTCCTTACACTTATACCACTTGCAGACTTACAGGCAAGGGATTTTTATGCTAAGATTGCATTTGAAAATTCATTAGGTGTTCGCGAACTTAGAAAGCAAATTGAAAGAAAAACTTATGCAAGAACCGAAAATTCAAGTATTCAACTTTCTGACAACAGGAAAATTGAAAAGGGAATCTTTAAGGATCCATATTTACTTGACTTTTTGGAACTCAAAGACGGTTATTTAGAAAATGATTTAGAAGCCGCAATTCTTAAAGAACTTGAATTATTTATCCTTGAACTTGGGAATGGATTTACATTTGTTGAAAGACAAAAACGAATGATTATTGATGGAGATGATTACAATTTGGACTTATTGTTTTATCACAGAAAACTTAAAAGATTAGTTGCTATTGAATTGAAAATTGATAAGTTTAAAGCCAAACACAAAGGTCAAATGGAACTGTATCTGAAATGGTTGGATAAATACGAGAAACAAGTAGGAGAGAAAGAGCCGATTGGATTAATTCTCTGTGCAGTTGCTAGTAAAGAACAAATAGAACTTCTTGAAATGCACAAAGATGGAATTATGGTAGCAGAATATTGGACTGAGTTACCACCAAAAAAAATATTAGAAGCAAAACTTCATGAAACTTTAATAGAAGCACGGGAACGAATCACAAGAAAACAACTCAGAAGATAAAACCACGGTGTACAACAACAAATATAGTGCATTTGGCAGAAAGTGCTAATAATGAAGATGGTAGTAATAAATAAAACTAGTCGTAACTAGAAAATGAAGCGTTTCAAAATGCCCAACGCCCCATAGTGTGCCAAGAATCAGCCACGGCAATAAAATGGCTGAATGCTGTAAATAAGATGATAGTAGGTCTATCAGGGTCGTTGTATAGGCGATGGCTCTAAACCACCGTTCGGCTGAGCTCACGCCGAAGCCTAAAGGTGCTGCGGTAAAGAGCTGTGGTATTGAGCGTTTAGGAGAAGGCTACGTCAAGAGCGAAGTCAGGTATGGATAAAGGAGATGAACTCAACGTAACCGCTGATGAGGTGTCGAGAAGTAGCTACACCCTGTCAAAATTTGCAGAGTATGAAGTGCAGTTATAAGCATAGTGGCAACCTGTTTATTGGCTATGTGGCAGGCGGCATAGCCTCGCCTTTTTGCGGGGACTTTTATCCGGGCTTAATTACGGAACTCGGGAACCTGGATATTAATGATAGTTTGTTGTTAATGCTACCGTTAAAGGATTCGCAGGCAAACAAAGGGAAATGCACAATGGAATCAATCTAAAGGCAGAATACCGATGCAATGTTCAGGGGCGGACTAACCCGTAGTAGTGATGATCCCGCACGTGCGGGACTGTAATGGGAGTGGAGCAAAGGGGTTAGCTAATTTAACATACAGTTTGCCAACTTGAAAGAGGATGAGCTATATTTGTAGATTAAATTAGAAGAGCCGTGTGAGGGGAGACTTTCAAGCATCCCGAAGCTTCGGGATGAGAGGCTTAGGGTGAAACTCCCTTTGCCTACTTGATCCATAAACCGTTAGTGTGCCACGAGGCTGTAGTTTTCCAGCAGGTGCAAATCCTGCCTAAGCAATTTGCTGTTCACTTAGAAGAGTTGCAGACAGATAAGCCCATCAAACTTATCTTTTCTCCCCACTTTTTCTTATTTTGCAAAAAAGTATACCCAATGGGAAGAGAGAGGAAACCTCATATTGGAATTTATGGTCGCCGAAATAACGGAAAGAGTACCCTGATAAACAAATTGACAGGGCAAGACACTGCTATAGTCTCCGATATGCCGGGAACAACCACTGACCCCGTAAAAAAGTCGTATGAGATTACAGGTTTTGGGCCGGTTATCCTGATTGATACGGCCGGGATAGATGACAATGGAGATCTCGGGGAAAAACGGATAGACAAAACTGTTCAGACGATTAAACATATCGACCTTGCACTACTTGTTATTACAAACAACACTTTCAGCAAAGAGGAAAAGGAACTGATAAAAAAGTTTGAACAAGTTAATACTCCATATATAATCATACATAATAAGGAGGACATCACCCCTCTGGAGCCTGAGCTTGAAAAAAAAATAGTTGCAGAAACAAACGCTTTTTCTGTAATTCCTTTTGACCGTGAACATGGTGATATAGATAAGCTGATTAAAAACATCAAACAAGCGATACCTGAATCTGCATATTCTACTCCTTCATTGCTTGGTGACATAATCTCATACGGAGACATTGTTCTGCTGATAACTCCTATAGACATAGAAGCTCCTGAAGGACGATTAATTCTACCACAGGTTCAAACTATTCGTGATATCCTGGATAATGATGCTGTTTGTATCGTGTTAAAAGAGAGAGAAGTGGATGTGTTTTTGCGAAAAACCGGCATAAAACCGGCGTTGGTAGTTACCGACAGTCAGATTTTCCTTAAGGCTGATGCTTCAATTCCACGCGATGTGCCACTAACAAGCTTTAGTATTCTTCTTGCGCATTTTAAAGGTGACTTTGAAAGTTACATGAAGGGCACTCCTCAAATAGATAAACTACAAAACGGAAATCGTGTATTAATTCTGGAGTCATGTACTCATCACGTATCCTGCGATGACATTGGCCGCACAAAAATTCCCCGGTGGTTGTCGAACTATACAGGAAAAAAGCTGGAGTTTGATGTGGTAGCCGGGCTTGACAAAATAAAAAGAGATATTACGGAATATTCACTTATAATTCAGTGCGGAGGGTGTATGATAACTCACAAACAACTTGTTAACAGGCTCAGGCACGCTAAAGAGAAAAATATCCCGGTAACTAATTACGGTATGGCAATAGCCTATATTCATGGAATATATCATCGTGCAATTGCACCTTTCACTAAGACTAAGGATGAGATGACAAGCTATTTGTAAAACAGAATATCCAATTAAACAAAGACAATGACAATATACATTGACCCAAAAGGAGGAATTGCCGGAGACATGTTTTCGGCAGTATTAATATCTGCCGGAGCAGATGAATCTTTAATGATTAAAGCTATGGAGCTTGCTGCCGGAAAAATCGGTAAAGAAACTATCCGAACAGAGAAGACTCATGACGATGCTACCCGGCTGATAATTGACATTCAACATGATGATGACCATCTGTCAGGCCACAATGCAAAACACCTGTTAGCAGATATTTTTAACGAGTTGAAAATAAAAGAAGAGTACAGACTCTTTGGAATGGCAGCCTTGCAAAATCTTATTGATGCCGAGATTAAAGCTCATAAAGAACATACATTTCTGACCGACCATCACATACATGAACATGAGCACAAGCATGATCAGAATCATCACCACAGTCATCATGACCATGGACACGATCATCACGGCCACAATCATGAACATCATCACCATAATGAAACTGCAGAAGCATTTCTGCATGAGGCACAGGATATTCTTATCGATATTACGGGTGCGGCATACGGTCTTCAACTGTTAAATGCAGGAACAAAAGCCCTCTTGACAAATCCGGTGAATATTGGTGGAGGAATGATAACATTCTCGCACGGTACACTACCGGTGCCTGCACCCGCAACACAAAACATAATCGATAAGTTCAGCATACCTGTAAAACATGGCTCTGTTGAATTTGAACTGTTCACTCCTACCGGAGCTTCAATTATATCAGCATTGAATGTAAAACTTAAAACTGACGCTGAGTTTACAGACGAAAACATTAAAACCGGAACGTCAAGAGGGACGAAAGACCTTGATATAGAGCCGTTAAAATTGTATATTCAGAACTTCTGACCCATCGTAAAACCAGTCGTTAAATTTCCAATATCCAACACTCAATGCTCAACTTCCAAATAGTATCTATTCATCTATCATTGGACATTGGATATTGGACATTGATTATTGATAATCAGCAGTCGGGTTAGGATGTCTTAATTTCCATAATTACCCGGAAATCAGATGAGAAAACTGCCATTTAAGACAGCTTTTTTTGTTAGATATATACATTCCCAATCTTTATCAGTTTCGGGATATTTATAAGTCTGATTTTTCGACCATTAAGTTCAATAAGTTTATCAGCTTTAAACTCTGACAAAAGTCTGATTACTGATTCGGTGGCAGTACCAACCATATTTGCCAACTCCTCACGAGTTAATGATATTTGCAATGTATGATCCTCATCCAGTTCAAATGTATCCATGAGTAAAAGCAATACTTCAGCAAGCCTTTCGCGAACAGTCTTTTGGGCAATGTCAGTAAGGAACTTATTAGACTCACCTAACTCTTTGCATGTTAACTTCATCAGAGCCATAGCAAATTCAGGATTCCCTTTTATCATGTGAGTAAGCTCATCACCTGGAATGTAACATAATACGGCATCATTAATGATCTTCGATGTAGTACAAGCCAATTCATCACTTATTACAGACCGAAAACCAATCAAATCGCCATTCTTGGCAAAACGTATAATCTGTTCTTTCCCGTCAAAACCTGTTTTATAGACCTTTACAATTCCCTTTATAACGATATATGTTCCGTTAATCCTGCTGCCCTCATTATAAATAACGCTGCCTCTCTTATATAAGGCACAATTTATTATTTGGCTCAGTTCTTCTATCTCTGGTTCAGTTAGCGGTTTAAATATTTTAAACGACAACAAATCAACATCTTCATTATACGGAACACTTTGTACGTTCTTCATAGTTTATTACATTGTACTTTATTCAACAAAAATGTGACAAATATCATAGTTCACACACAAAGATAAAAAGAAATAATAATTAACCATATAGATAGATAAAAACTTCAATTGTCACTAACAATTACATTTATCAGAAATCATATATTCAATCTGAATCATTTTTTGTATATTAGGGTTTAAACTAATATAAACAGCTAATGATTCGAATTCTGGTACCGGTTGACTTTTCAGATTATGCATTTAATGCATTGGGCTATGCTGTTAAACTGGCGGAGAAACTACCTTCAGAAGTTACTCTTGTGCACTGTTTTCCTGAGATAATTGATGAAAATGATCTTGACATTCCTCCCGGCACTGTTGACCTTAATAAAATCATTCAACTAAAAAGAGAATCGGAAAAGCAGGCTCTTGAGGAGTTAATTAATAAAGCCAAAACAGGTTTAAATGAGGAACAGCAAAAGAATATTGCATTTAAAACATGCTTTGAAATTGGATATACCGTAGATATACTCCTGAAATTGAGTGAAGAAATATCTCCTGATGTTATTGTAATGGGAACAAAAAGCAAAGGAGAAACCATTAAAGAACTGCTGGGAAGCGTTACAAGTGACATTGTCAGAAAAGCACATGTTCCTGTCATGACGATACCTGCCGAGTCAGATGTTGACCTGAACAAGATAAGTAATGTTCTGTTTGTTACTGACTTCAACGAAGATGATTATAAATCATTACATAAACTTATTCGGCTTATCACACCATTTAAAACAGTAATTTATAGCATCCAGTTTAATACGTCCACACCTGATAAGTGGGATAGGGATAAAATGGATACGTTTATGAGATATTGCACCGAAACATATCGTAACCACACTATTAAAACCGATATTCTACACAGTGAAAAGTTTATTGAAGCACTCGATATATTTATCAAAGACAATAGTATTGATATTATTGCCATGACCCGTAAAAAACGAAATCTGATATCTTCTCTTTTCCATCCAAGTATAACCCGTAAGGTACTGTTTCATACAAATATTCCACTTTTGGTTTTTCACACTTAATAAAATTATAAAAACATGAAAATAGGAATTTTATCAGCAGGAGGTGATTGTCCGGGTATTAATGCTGCCATTAGGGGTGTAGGTAAGACAGCCATTGTTAGATACGGCATGGAAGTTATTGGTATTTCAAACGGCTTTAGCGGTTTGGTTGACATGGATACTGTCCCGCTTACTGAAGAGTTGCTTTCCGGTATTTTAACTATGGGAGGAACAATACTTGGAACATCCAGGTTAAAACCGTTTAAACCTGATGTAGGAGAAACAGTTACAGACAAACCTCAGATAATTAAAAAGAACTACGAAGCACTGGGGTTGGATGCTCTTGTATGCATTGGAGGTAACGGCACACAAAAAACAGCTAACTTGCTGGCAAAAGAAGGACTGAATATCATCGGTATTCCCAAGACTATTGATAATGATGTTTGGGGAACGGATGTTACTTTTGGTTTTGATTCTGCACTATGCATTGCTACAGATGCTATCGACCGTCTGCATAGTACTGCCAATTCCCATAAACGAGTTATGGTGATTGAAGTTATGGGCCATCATGCCGGTTGGATTGCTCTTTATTCCGGCATGGCTGCGGGTGGTGATGTTATTCTGTTACCTGAAATAGAATATGACCTTGATGTTGTGGCAAACTACCTCCTTGAACGCAACCATAAAGGAAAATCTTATTCAATAGTAGTAGTTGCAGAGGGAATTAAAAATAAGAAGAGGAAGAAATCTGCAGCAGCATATATAAGTGGAAAAATAGAAAAAATGACTGGGCTGGAAACTCGTGAAACAATACTGGGGTATGTTCAACGTGGAGGAAGTCCAAGTCCTCAGGATCGTATCTTGGCTACCAGGTATGGGGCTTATACCACTGAGCTGATTCATAAAAAGCAATTTGGAACAATGGTATCGTTAAAAAACAACAACCTCACATCTGTTCCCCTGGAAGAAGTTAGTGATAAGCTTCGACTGGTAGAGCCAGATAATAATATGATAAGAAAAGGTTTAAGTTTGGGAATTTGTATGGGCATGAAATAGCTTTGTTTCACTCATCAGTATTAACGATTTCTTGCAAACGAATAATACAAACTGAAAACCATGATATTATTATATTGCCCGGGTTTTTGCAAATCCCAGTGAGGGGGATAAACAGGAATTTCACCACCGTAGGGAACTCGTATTCTTGCAATTGAATAAGAGTATCTGGCATTAATCCACAGCTGTTTTGTAAAATGATAGTTTACACTAAAGATTGAAGCATACTCCATAGTCTTAAAAGGCACTTGATCTTCTGACGGTATCTCTACCCTCTCATAAAGTTCTTCGCTAGAAAGCAGAGTGCCTATGGAGATACCACCTTCGAAAGAGAAGTGACTAACTTTATATCTGACAAAAATCGGAAATTGAATATAATCCAATGACATCTTATAATCGGCATAATCACCAATTTCAGCATCAGGAGTTTTACGGCTTCCTTTTTGAATATATTCTATTTCAAACTGCAGATCCCATCTTTCATTTTTACTTATTGTACGATATACAAAGCCTCCCAGATTTAAGCCAATCTTATGAAATCCTGCATAAGAATCTCCGTCAACCTGGGTAAATGCAACTCCCGCCTTTGGCCCGGCAACAAAACTCTGAGCAAGAGAGATAGTACTAATTAGTATTAAAATCGTTGCAAAAGAAAGATTTCTAATAATTAATTTCACATCAATAATTTTTTAAGTTCAACAATTCCTTCAGAGGCTTTTTCCTTTATATGTGTAACATTTATATCTTGAGATATGTTTAAATCACCGGGGTCTATCAGATAAACAGGCACGCCGGAAGGTATATTCCATAATAATCCTGCAGCCGGATATACATTTAATGATGTGCCTATAACAACAAAGATATCTGCCGTTTTTACTATCTCTTCTGCTTTGGTAATTGCCGGAACAGCCTCGCCAAACCAAACCACGTGGGGGCGTAGCTGAGAACCTTTCTCGCATTTGTCTCCTAATTTCAACTCCCAATGATCCAATTCATATACCAGCGATGGGTCAACAGTACTTTGGGCCTTTTTTATCTCTCCGTGCAAATGAAGAACGTTAGTACTTCCGGCTCGCTCATGCAGGTCATCAACATTTTGTGTAACAATCTTGACATTAAAAACTTTCTCCATTTCAGCAAGACCTACATGACCTTTGTTTGGGGTACTCTCAAACAACTGTTTTCGGCGCTGATTGTAAAACTCCAAAACGACTTCCGGGTGTTTTGCCCACCCTCCGGGACTGGCAACTTCCATTACATCATATTGTTCCCAGATACCTCCCATATCGCGAAAGGTTTTTATGCCGCTTTCAGCACTCATACCTGCCCCTGAAAGTACAACTATTGTTTTCATTGGTCTATAATTTTAGCCGCAAATGCACGAATATTATTTTTTGTTTTTGATATAATCATGCTCCTGCATGCCCGACTACAAATAGTTTTAAATAGTGGTCAGGCGGGTATGTTATTATTTATGTCTTATATGGTTTAATTGTTTCGATGTGTTTGTAATTTAGTAATTAATTGAACTACACGTTATCCAGATTAACTATTCGCGCATTCGCGGCTATTTTAATTATTACTCCTGTTTATTTAAATACAAACATGGATATTGCATGTCATTTCACTTTTTTTTAGTAAAGTTACATTATAAAATTAACTTTTTGTTATTTATCAAATCAACGAATCATCAAATAATCAAATCAACAATATTTAAATAAATCAGACTATCTTTGTACTTATAGTTTACATTTTATTTTTCATAAATAATCATGATTGATCAGGGAACAGTAGAGCGGATTATGGAAACAGCTAACAGCCAGATAGTGGATGTTATTTCTGAATTTGTTCAGCTGAAAAGAAGAGGTGTAAATTACTTGGGCAGATGCCCTTTTCATGATGAAAAAACACCATCTTTTACTGTTTCTCCACATAAAGGGATATTTAAATGTTTTGGTTGTGGGAAAGGCGGCAATGCGGTTAATTTCTTGATGGAACATGAACAACAATCTTTTGTTGAGGCCATCAAATATCTTGGAGAAAAATTCCATATTCATATTGAAGAGGAGGAGGTAACTCCCGAAATGCTTAAGAAAAGAAGTGAACGGGAGAGTATGATGGTAATTACTGAATTTGCCGCAAAGTATTTTATGGATATGCTGAATAATACTGATGAAGGAAAATCAGTAGGGCTGGGTTATATCCGTCAGCGCGGATTCAGGGATGATATGACAACAAAATTTCAACTGGGATTCTCCCCAGAGAAGAGGGATGCATTAACCCTGGAGGCCCAAAAGAAAGGATACAAACTTGAATATCTGGAAAAAACCGGGTTAACGGTTGTAGGTGAAAATTATAAAGCCGACAGATTTAGGGGGCGGGTTATATTTCCTATTCATAGCCTCGCCGGTAAAGTAATTGGTTTTGGCGGGCGTATCCTGAAAAGTGATGCCAAGGCTGCAAAATACCTTAATTCACCCGAATCGGAGATATATCATAAAAGTCGGGTTTTGTACGGTATTTTTCAGGCCAAACAGGAGATCTCCAAACAGGACAGATGTTATCTTGTTGAAGGATATACTGATGTAATATCTTTTCATCAAACAGGGATTACTAATGTTGTTGCGTCATCAGGAACAGCTCTTACACCGGACCAGATAAAGTTAATATCCCGGTTTACAAAGTATGTAACTGTTATTTATGATGGTGACCCGGCCGGAATAAAAGCATCGTTGAGAGGGATTGACCTGATACTTGCTGAAGGGATGAATGTAAAAGTTCTCTTACTGCCTGATGGTGAAGATCCGGATTCTTTTGCGAAAAAAATGTCTTCAGACCAATTGAAGGAGTACATTAATAAGAATGAATCTGATTTCATCAAATTCAAAACGAAACTGCTACTTGAAGATGCTAAAGGGGATCCCATTAAGAAGGCAACCCTCATTCAGGACATTGTGAGAACCATTGCCATTATTCCTGACCCGATTACTCGTTCTGTTTATGTTAAAGAGTGCAGCATTCTTCTTCAGATTGATGAGCCGGTTCTGTTTGGCGAAATAGAGAAAATAAAACAGAAAAAAAATGCAGATAATCAGTTGCAAATACGTAGGGAACATGCTGCTGCAAGAAACAGGTCTGCTTCCATAACAACGGAACAAAAACCCAAGGAAACCAACTTTCTGGATTATGATGAACGAGTTGTGTTGCGCTATTTAATAAAATTCGGCGAAGTGGTTTTATTTGAAGAAACAAATGACAACAATGAAGAAGTTCAAACAACTGTAGGTGAGTATATCATTCGAGAATTAAAAAGAGATGACATAACAAGTGTTAGCGAACTGCATAACAAGGCTCTGGAGCTATATGAAAACGCTACGGTTAATGAAAATTTCACTGCGCTAAAGTTTTTTGTGAACAATCAGGATATTGAAATAAGTCAATTGGCATCCGATCTTATTGGCAAAGAATACGAATTAAGCAGGATGCATAAAAAATTTGGAAATGTAACAGATGAAATGGACCTGTTGATTGAACATGTTCCTAAAGTTGTTACTGAGCTAAAACTAAAAAAGACAATAGTTACACTAAACGAATTAAAGCTTAAACTCAAAGAACCGCAGGTAGCAGAAAACCCTGAAGAAGTTATAAATATTATGAAAGAGATATCCAAGTGGGACAAAATCAAGGGACTTATTTCAAAAGGGCTTGGAGGCAGAACTATCTTTTAGAACTTTAATTTGAAAAATAATGAGAACAGTATCCCATTCAAACATTGATTTTATAGAAAAAGTTATAAAAAATTGTGATGTGTGCTTTGTTGGCATGGTTGATGAAAACAGTACTCCTTATGTGTTGCCGATGAACTTTGGGTACATGGACAAAACTGTCTATCTGCATTCCGCCCCTGATGGACGAAAAATTGATATCCTGAATAGCAACAGTAATGTTTGCATTACATTTTCAACCGATAGTGAACTAGTATTTCAACATCAACAAGTAGCATGTAGTTACCGTATGAGGTCAACAAGTGTTATTATCACCGGAATGGTTGAGTTCGTAGAAGATGATGCCGGCAAGATTGAGGTTTTGGATATTTTAATGGAGAACTATTCTGTTGACAATTTCAAGTATAGTAAACCTGCTGTCAGAAATGTAAAGGTGTGGAAAGTAAAAGCTGATACTATTACATGTCGTGAGTTTGGTGCTCCTGCCAGTAAATATAAAGATAGCAACCCTGATATAGAGTTTATTATTGAGAAGAAGTAGTATTACTATTCTTAGATATCAGCGCCGCAACTACAGCTGCCCTAAGCCCTCCATCGATATTCACTACCGTAAGGTTAGGAGCGCAGGATGCCAGCATAGACGTTAGAGCTGCTTCTTTAGCCCTGAAACCGTAACCAACGGAAGTGGGCACGCCAATAACAGGCAATGGCACAAGTGAAGCCACGAATGGAGCCAATGCGCCCTCCATTCCGGCAACCACAATCACAGCTTTTACATTTTTCTCTATCCCTTCTTTAATAGCTTCCAGTACTCTGGTAGGATGGGCAATTCCCCGGTCTTCAAAAACAACAGGAGTAACACCAACGGCTTTAAGGATTAACTCACATTCAAAAGTTACCGGATGGTCAGCTGCACCGGCACTTATTACTAAAACATTGCCTTTTGGCTCCGGCAATTCACCTATTACAATAGCATTTACCGACCAAAGCACCGGATACTTGTCTCTGAAATGCTCATCAACCTCTTTATAAAACGGGCTTCTTGATATGACGACCCTTGGGTGCTTATCAAGTATCTTTTGGGTTATCTCTACTGTCTGTTCAAGCGATTTATATTCACCGTAAATAATTTCCGGGATGTTGGTACGCATACCGCGATTTATATCCAGAATGTATCTATTGGCAGTTTCCATCCAGTCGAGAGAGAAATGTTTTTGCGCTTCATCGCGGGATACTTCGCCACTTTTTATTTTGTCGTATAGTTCGTCGAATGTCATAGTTTCAATCTTTTATCGTAAGTATTAGGCCTCGAAGATAAAACATCTAAGGTAACAAATAAACTCACCGGTTCACCAAGTTCATAAAGTTTTTTTCTGATACTTTCATCAGTCAAAAGAGTGTAACTATCCGGTTTAGTTAGCTCAATGCGAATGTGGTCATCATCATCAATCCGGCATCTGACATCAAAGTCCTGCGTATGTTCTATTACCAATCTTTCAATTGATCTGATAGCATCAAGGCGCTCTTTGGTAATTTGCACATCGTAGTTAATACGAGTAGCAAGGCAACTCTCAGTCCCTGCCAGCACTGCATCTGCACCAAACTCCAAAGCTATCTCTCGTGCCTCTTCCGAGGTTATTCCCATATCTGCCAGAGGAGATATAACCCCATATTCCCTTAATGCCCTTCTGCCAGGCCTGAAACCCCCTATATCACTGGCTGTGGTCCCGTCAAACACCGGACTGCCATCAACAGGAATAGTATCGAGTATCTGGTTCTTACAATGAAAACAACGTTGGTTACTGTTACTTTCAACTTCACTGTTTGGTATCACGCCATTTACTATGAACAGGTCTGAACCCAGATTCTTTGCTTGTTTCCGGATATCATCAGCAACCGTACGGTTAAATCCGTTATCTATCCAATATGGCACAAGTTTGCATCCGGCTCTCACTGCCGCACCAAGCACCGCTGAACTATCCATGCCTGCCGAAAACAACAGATGTCCTTTCGGGTGTTTCCTGAAAAACTCTATTAATCGTTCTCTTTTATCTTTTATACTCATTTCAGTCAAATATATAAAAATTAAACAAAAGTGTTAGTGTATTGTTTTGCTTTCCTGACTCACCGAGTGACTGTTATCCGGTAAAAAGTAGTCACACGGTGAGTAAAGAATTGTATCTTTGTAAAGAAAAGGTATTTTAACATTTGTTTATTTATCCAATCTAACAGGTAACTATGAAAAGCAGAATAAGAACCTTTTTTGATACCGGCTATCCGGTGAGTTTTAAAAACAACTGGAAAATTGCTGTTTATACCGGTTTATTTATCTCATTTTTTATTGCTTTTTTTGAGCCGTTTGGCTTGGTTAATCTTACCATTCCTCATAAAAGACTAATCCTGGCTGGCTATGGCTTAGTAACATTAATTGTTCTAATGATTGACATTGTTTTTTTACCGTTTTATCTGAAAAATATTTTTAATGAAGATAGATGGACAAACGGAAAACAGATAATTCTTTTCTGTTGGATTTTCTTCAGCATCGGATTAGGAAATTATATTTACAGTAGTTATATCTTCAATTTCGGATTGGTAAACATTAAGTACTTTCTTGTATTTGAACTTTTTACATTGGGAGTAGGCATTATTCCGGCACTTATTATTTTGTTATGGAACAATAATGTTTATCTAAAACGAAATCTAAAAAGTGCCAGAGAGTTAACTGGTAATCTCACGAATAGTTACACTGCCGACAACCAACAACAGAAGCTGAACAGTTTCAGCTCTTATAATGGTAAAGACTCCATTCAGATATTAGAGAATAATATTATTTTTATAGAATCGGAAGGTAACTATTGCTTTATCTATTATTTGACCAATAGCGAATTCAGTAAAAAAGTTCTGCGTACCACCCTGAAAAACATTGAAGAAAGCATTGCAGAAGAATCTTTACTATTTAAATCACACAGGGCTTTCATTATTAATCCTAAACAAATAAAAATGATTAATGGCAACGCACAAGGGTATCGCCTGACATTTAATCATACAACTAAAGAGGCATCTGTTTCACGTCAGTACATTAAAGAATTCAAATCGTTAATTCAGCACATAAGGTAAGACCTTTTTTTTCTGTTTGTGCTCTGTTGTTCCTGTTTCTCCTTTGTTATTTATCCCAGATTCGTCCCATTCAACACATCCTCTTGTTGCTTGTCACAAAACAATGCAATAAATCCCTAATATTTTTTCTACAGGATAATGCTTCATAATATTGCTCATGAATTCAAACAAAAATTTCACGTGAAATAGTTATTTAGTATTAATTTTAAAAAACAAACAAAATGAAAAAGTATTGGATTTTAATTACAGCTGTTGTCCTGATGACTATAGGACTTCTTTTTAACTAACTCTACTCTCCCGCTTTTTCCGCAGGAGATTTTGCAACAAACTATTTTTCTGCCGGTCAATTTTCCTGTGGCGTATTCTCAGCAGGAATATTTTCTGTTGGGATTTTCTCTATCGGTGTCTTCTCCATCGGAATTTTCTCTATTGGGATATTTAATATAGGTCTGTATGCCATAGGTATATTTGTACTGGCACATAAAAAAAGATTACCTGAACTATTATCAAAAAACAGAGAGGAGGGTGACAGATGAAAAGAATAATCTTATCTCTCATTTGCGTCTTTATTTTAGCTGTAAAAACAGAAGCACAAGAGAATAATAAAGGAATTTATTTGAGTGGTGGATTCGGTGGGTCATTTGTCTCTTTCACAAGTTTTCAGGGTGAATCTACTTATGCCATTGGGGGTGGAGGTGCTATCCTATTAAATAAGAATTATTTTATTGGGGGATTTGGACAAGGTACAAGTGATATGCATGCTACTGGATCAAAGCTTCCGGATTTTGAAGATTATGTGGTTCAAACGGAATATGGGGGATTATGGTTTGGATATATTCTACGAAAGAATTACAAGTTAGACTTTAATTTGTCTGTACAGACTGCTTGGGGTCAGGTACGACTAAACAATAGAGACACGAAACAAACAATCTATGATGAAATTTTTGTTCTTGTACCGGGTTTGTCGATAAATTACAGAGTTGGTAACATAATGAAGTTACAGGCATTTACTAATTACTCTATCTTTTACAAGGTTGATTTGGAAACTTATTCCAGTCATGATTTTTCAAAACTTGCTTACGGGCTGAAAATAATGTTTGGACTGTTCTAAATTGAAAAACGGATAGGTAATTTTTACTATCCGTTTTTATTCTACTTTTTACTATCCTCTATCAGATCAATGAAATCATCAAACAAGAATTCAGTATCGGTTGGGCCGCTTGAGGCTTCAGGATGAAACTGTGTAGAGAAGAAGGGCTTTGTTTTGTGTTTTATGCCTTCGTTTGTTTTATCATTAATATTAACGAACAATGGTTCCCATTCATCACCCAATGAGTCCGGATCAATGGCAAAACCATGGTTTTGGCTGGTAATGTAACAGGTGTCTGTGCCAACTTTAATTACAGGATGGTTATGTGCCCGGTGGCCGTATTTGAGCTTGTATGTTGAGCCACCTGATGCAATACCAAGTAACTGGTTACCCAAACAGATGCCAAAAATAGGCTTCTCGATGTCTATTGCTTTGCGGATATTCTCTATTGTTTCTTCACACATTTGTGGGTCACCCGGGCCGTTAGAGAGCATAATGCCGTCATATTCATCTTGTGTGAAATCATAGTTCCAGGGAACGACTTCAACTGTTGTGTCACGCTTCAGTAAGCACCTTAATATGTTATTTTTAGCACCGGTATCTACTAGCACTATTTTGTTTTTGCCGTTTCCATAGGTTTTTTTCTCAGTAGTACTTACTCGTGCCACCAGATTCTCTTTGTTAGGGTCATAAAATTCAACATCCTGATCCTCAAAAATTATCTTTCCCAACATAGTACCCTTTTCTCTAAGTACCTTTGTAATAGCTCTGGTGTCAACATCAAAGATTCCGGGAACCTTATTTTGTATCAGCCATTCACGAAGGCTGTTTTTGGCATTCCAGTGACTATATTCAAATGAGTAATCTGCAATAACCAATCCTGATATATGAATACGATCTGATTCATAAAACTTAGAGATTCCAAATTCAGTGTCATCCTTTGGTACGCCATAGTTGCCAATTAATGGATAGGTTGAAACAAGGATTTGTCCTTCATACGATGCGTCTGTTAAGCTTTCCGGATAGCCGGTCATTGCCGTATTAAAAACAACTTCGCCGGCAACCGACTTGTCATATCCAAATGATTTTCCTTCAAAAACAGTTCCGTCTTCAAGTACCAGTTTGATTTTTCGTATTTCGGGCATAAATTCTAAATTTTCTATGAAATAATTAATGGTACAAAGTTAATAAATATTTGGAAATTGTAATTGCAGAAATTTAGTAGTTAAATGTCAAGTTTTGACAAATGACAATGCGGATATAATTCTTCAAATGATTGGATTCATAGAAAAAGGATTATATTTGAGGTGATAAGATTCTATTAATTATCTTTAGATTAGCACAAAACCATGAAAAAACAATTATCAGTTCTATTCCTGTTTGCATTTTTATTTGGCATGCAATTAATTTCCCTTGGGCAACCCTTAACATTTTCTGATATTTCCTTTGAAGAGGCATTAAAAAGGGCAAAAAAGAGTAACTGTATAGTTTTTATTCAGTTGGATAGTAAGTGTATCCAATGTAATGAAGTTGCCTATAAAGGTCTTTCCGGGTCGGATATATCTCAATTGTTTGAAAAAATTATTTGTATTCGAATAGAATATAATTCAGAAGAATATAAAATAATTGCTCCCCGATACAGGATTCTTAACCATCTTCCTACCTCGTTATTTGTTGATAAAAATGGATATTTTTTAAATGCTGTGAGTAACCAAAGTACAACTAGGAGTGAGGTGTACGTGAACGCAGCTCAAAAAGCTTTGGAGAATGAGAAAAAGCCACCTTTAAAAGATTTTTTTAAAAATTATGAGTCAAAGAACTACAATAATAAGATTTTAAAAGATTATATATCGGCCTTAGATAAGTATCTATTTATAACTGATGACCTGGTAGATGAGTATGTTGGCAATCTCACTGTCGATACTCTTTTTACAATCGATCAAATTAGGACAATATACCGAATGGCTCCTATAATCGGTTCCAGAGCTTATAAACTCTACCGTTTTGACCATGAGTTATTGTCTTTAGCTATAGATTCATTGGAATCTAAGGAACGTTTAAATATAAACCGAATGACGATTAGAAAGTCAAAAGATAAAGCCATTGAGGAAAAGGATTTGAACTATGCTCGTAAAGTTTCAAATTTTTTGAGAGGGACATATAAGGATTATAATAAGGGATATAGATATGGGAATAAATTTATGTTGGATTACTATAGAGAGGTTAAAGACACCAATAGATATATATCATCAGCGACACGATATTATGATCAATATTTCAAAAACTTAGATATTGATTCAATTGCCTTTGCCGAAAGAACAAAGTTCTATAAAAATGAAGATATTAAAGTGTTTTATTCTACAAAGTCATTAAAAACAGGAACTCAGATTAATAATATGGTATGGGCAATTTATGAAATGACAGATGATCCCGAAATTCTTGGACGCATTCTAAAGTGGTCGGAAAAAACACTGGCATATGAATTTGCACCGTTTACTGATACTTACGCCCATGTTTTATATAAAATAGGTAATAAGGAAGATGCGCTTAAATGGGAAAAGGAAGCTGTTATTATCAATAAAACCGGGCGATTCTCAAAACCCGATAATAATACTTTTCAAAGAGAACTGGAAAAAATGGAAAAAGGGATTTTATAAATTAGAAACTCATTCTCTGCATTGACAAAGTATTGGTGGAAGAGTGGACTAACCAAAAAACAGGTATGCCAAAGCAATTGCAGCGATAATTCCGGCAAGATCGGCAATAAGACCACACGCAACAGCATGCCGGGTCTTTTTTATTCCTACTGAACCAAAATAAACAGCAAGGATATAAAAAGTAGTATCAGTAGCTCCCTGTAAGGTGCTGGCGGTGCGGCCAATAAAAGAGTCAACGCCGTAAGTATTAATAGCATCAATCATCATTCCCCTTGCACCACTGCCGCTTAAAGGTTTCATAATCGCCGTTGGCAATGTCTCAACAAAACGAGTATCAACACCCATTAAGCCGAATAAAGCTCTTGCTCCGTCAACAATAAAATCCATCCCTCCGGAAGCTCTGAACACTCCTATTGCTACCAGTATCGCCACGAGGAAAGGTATTATTTTAATGGCGATTTTAAAACCATCTTTAGCTCCTTCAATAAAAGCATCGTAAACATTAACTTTTTTACGTATTGCCATTAAAATGAAAATTACAATTATGGAAAAAAGTATCAGGTTTGCAGCAACCATTGATATTGTATCTATCTGTTGTCGTGGCAGGGTAGTTAACCAGTAAATAAATCCTCCTATAAGAGCTGAAAATCCACCGAGGTATGCCAAAATCACTTTATCCCAAAGTTTTATTCTTTGAACAACTGAAACTGATACTATGCCAACTATTGTACTGAAAAAAGTAGCCAGTAAAATAGGCAAGAAAATGTCAGACGGGTTAACAGCACCCCTCTGTGCCCTGATAACCATTATGCTTATAGGAATAATTGTTAGCCCTGAAGTATTCAGCACCAAAAACATGATCTGTGCATTGGAAGCAGTATCTTTTTTAGGATTATTTTTCTGAAGTTCTTCCATTGCTTTTAGCCCCATCGGTGTTGCAGCATTGTCAAGTCCAAGCATATTAGCGGCAATATTCATAACCATACTACCATAAGCCGGGTGGTTTTTAGGTA
Organism: uncultured bacterium; assembly: GCA_965371855.1. Lineage (GTDB taxonomy): Bacteria > Bacteroidota > Bacteroidia > Bacteroidales > Marinilabiliaceae > JAADEM01. The sequence continues at coordinate 19,064 of CBDUZZ010000029.1, read as the reverse complement.
ATTCAGGGAAAATACGACTGAATAATGGCCCAATTGCTTTTGACAACAAACGTATCATGCCTCCTTTCTCCCCGATACGCATAATTCCTAACCATAATGTTAGCGCACCGGTTAAGCCCAAAGATATATTAAAGCCGGTTTTGGCATTATCGAAAGTAGCCTGAATAAGTTGAGGAAAAATATCGTAATCGCCAAAGAAAATGAGCCTTGCTAATCCTGTTATAAAGGCAATCAAAAAAAATGATATCCATAAATAGTTCAGAGCCATAATATAATAGTTAGCAACACTAATTGTAACAAAGAAAAAAAATATCACTGCAATTAAAAAATAAAGTGACAGAATTTTTAATGTATTATTTATCTTTGCTAATAATTCATAAAAAATGAGTTCTAATAGAATAATATTATACAAACAAGTAAAAGTAATAGCTGTTGTGCTATTATTTTTCACTGCAGCCAATCAGGCATTGCGATCTCAAGCATTCAAAATAGAAGTTTTTATCAATGAACAGCCGGATGAGGTGGTTGTAATTGGCAGGGTTAAAGGAGATAGGTTTACTCCTGTTGATACCGTAATGCCTGTTGTCGGGAAAGTGACTTTTGAGATTCCGGATAATGCAACTCCGGGTATTATGTATAGACTTATTTTGGGACAAACTCCGTATGCACAAGTTATGCATGAAGCACCGCAGCAAATTGATTTTATTTACAACAAAGAAAATTGCTTGCTCAAATCCAATTTTAATTCCCCTCTTGACAGTATGCAGGTAGTATCTTCAAAAGAAAACAAGGTTTGGTTATGTTTTGTACAGTTAGAGAAGGCATATGCTAAACAACTAAACGATTTAGTAGGGCAGATAAATCACTTTCAGAAAAACCCTGAGGATAAATATTACACGGAAAAGCGTAAGAAAGTTGTTATTAATAACTATAATGAAATTCAAAAAAAGCGTAACTCTTTAATAAGTTCAACAACAAAAAAGCATCCTGATCTTTTTGCTACAAGAATAATAAAGATGTATCGTGAACCTTTTTTGGACGGAAACCTGACGGAGGAGGAACGGAGGACAACCTACAAGCGTGATTTCTTTAAAAAGCTTGATTTCTCAGATGAATCACTAATTAATACTCCGGTTTACACAAAAAAAGTATATGAATACTTAATGTCTTACACAAAAAAGGGATTATCGAATGAAGAACAAATTAGAGAGATAAACAGGGCTGTTGATGAAATAATTGAAAATACGAAATCAAATCCGATAGTTGGGGATTTTATTGTTGATTTTTTGATGCGTGGTTTTGAGACACTTGGATTTATTGAGATGTTGTATCATATTTCTGAAGTATACACTCCTGCTGTTCCCTGTTTGTCAGAAGAAAAATCGACGTTAAAACGTAGACTTGATTCACAAAGAATGATTTCAGGAACTACGGTTCCACCTTTTTCATTGATAAATATAAACGGAGATTCAATTTCCCTTTCGGATTTTACAAATGAATATAAACTGATAATCTTTTGGGCTTCGTGGTGTATGTATTGTGAACAACTACTACCGGACATCTACCAATGGTATCTTAACAGAGATCTTGACATAGAAGTCATTACCATTTCTGTTGATAGTAATCAAAACACCTGGAAGTCATTTGTTCAGGACAGAGGTTATGACTGGATAAACTGCAACGAACCAAACAAATGGGATGGAAAAGTGGCAACAGCGTATAACATATATGCTACACCTACTATGTTCCTGATTGATAAAGAAAACCAAATTATTTCTAAACCTCTAACCTTTAATGAATTTCTTGATGCAATAATTGAGTTAACTCAATAAGTATTCTCGTAGTAAGTATGATAACAATATCTGTTGACAAACAATCTTAATCTGAAAATATCATAGCTTGCTAAACTGCCTGAAAACCTCTTCCATATATGTTTTGGAAACAGGGACATCAACCGAATAATCGGTGTCCAGCTTAATTCTCATACCCTCTTTAACTTTCTCTATCAATTTAACTTTGTCAAAATTTATAATGTATGATCTATGAGTCCTGACTATCGAAATATCTTTTAAATCAGTTTTAATATTTTTCAGGGTATTACGTAATAAAAATTTCGAAAGTTTATTACTGTCATTATAAATAATAGTTACATAGTTATCATTGCCTCTGCAATATAAGAAATCATCTTTCTTTAATGTGAGTCGCATAATCCCTCTCTCATCTTTAAAGGGAATCATACCCTGAAGCAGGATAAAGTAATAATACCTGAAAAAGTGAAACAAGTATTGAAAGGTAACAGAGTAGAAGAGATTGATTTTAACTACAATTACATGCATGAAAATCCTTTCCCGGTAAGTAATAAGCCATTAATAAGTACCCAGGTAAATGATGCTTTTAACAATTTTATAAATAAAGCTGCTTCGTTTTTTGTTTGTCATGACTAAAAAAACTCTTAAATTTATAATTGAATTTTCCGATTATAAATATTTTGAAGATGAGTAAAGAAAATAATGATTACCGCAGAAAGAAATTAAGTGATAAAGTTTATGAGAAGGAGCTGAATAAACTGCAAGTTGAATTGATAAAGTTGCAGGAGTGGATAAAAGAAAAGGAACTTAAGGTTATTGTTGTATTTGAAGGCAGGGATGCTGCGGGTAAGGGTGGAGCTATAAAGCGGATAACTGAAACATTAAATCCTCGTATTTGTCGGGTTGTAGCCTTGCAAAAGCCTACGGAGAAAGAGAGAGGGCAATGGTATTTTCAGAGATATGCTTCTCGTCTTCCATCAAAAGGAGAGATGGTTTTGTTTGACAGAAGCTGGTACAACAGAGCCGGGGTAGAGCGTGTCATGAATTTTTGTACTGATGAAGAGTATTGGGAGTTTTTGAGATCTTGTCCTAATTTTGAGAGAATGCTTATCCGATCAGGCATTATACTTATTAAATACTGGTTTTCGGTAAGTGACACTGAACAAGAGCACAGGTTCAAGGGCAGGCTCACTAATCCCACAAAAAGATGGAAATTTAGTGACGTTGATCGCAAATCATACACGTTATGGGAAGAATACTCAAAAGCAAAAGATGAAATGTTCTCTTATACCGACACGAAGCAGTCTCCATGGTATGTTGTTAATTCGGATGATAAAAAAAGAGCCAGGCTGAATGTTATATCACATTTATTAAGTCTGATTCCGTATAAATATATTGAGTCAGAGCCCATAGAGCTTCCTGAGAGGCTGAATAAAAAAGGATATGTAAGGCCTCCACTATCGGAGCAGACATTTGTCCCTGAAAAATATTAATCTGGTTAAGGGTAAAAAAAAGCTGCCTGAAATTTTCAGGCAGCTTTATCATTATAAGTTAAAATAAAAGTTAGTCAATTGTTGTTACATTTACAGCATTTAACCCTTTATCTCCTTGTTTTACTTCGAATTCAACTTTTTGGTCTGCTTGCAGTCCGTCGTATGAATTTACTACACCTGAACGATGAACAAAAATATCATCTCCATTTTCAGATTCAATGAAACCATAACCTTTGGTTTCATTATACCATTTTACTGTTCCTTTAGTCATTGTACTATATTTGTTATTAATATTTATTTGTTTTTGGTCTGGCTTCGTTTACAACCATTACTCTTTCTTCAAGAGATGCGCCATTAAGTTCTTCAATAGCTTTGTTAGCTTCTTCATCATTTTCCATGGTTACAAAACCGAAGCCTTTGCTTCTTCCACTGTATTTGTCCATGATAATTTTGGAAGTTGATACTGTTCCATAATCTTCGAAGATCTCTTTTAAGTCTTCTTCATTAACCTTGTAATTAAGGTTTCCTACGTAAATGTTCATTCTTATATAAATTTAAATATTGAATTTTAATATTTCTATGTTAGTGATTAAAAACTATAAAAAGCCATTGCTGTTTATACTGATAAAAACAGGCTTTGTTCTCCAGTGTAATAAGGATGGGATTTTTTTTCGTGCTATCGTTGTTGATAGTTTTTCATTTCCTGGTTCTTATATTAGAATCTGCATGAACAGTATCCTTTCAAAAGAAGAGTAATAGCGTTTTTAAATTTATCAAGGTGCAATATTACAAACTATAATCGTCCATTGCAAATATAAATACAAATAAAACAAAAGAAATAGTAATTAACTTGCTTTTAGTCTTGTTATATTTGCTTTTTCAATTTTTTCTTTGGCCAGGCCTAAACGGATAGTAATCTCTTTTTTGTTTTTTGATGGAGCCTCAAACATTGTATCTATCATGATTGTTTCGCAAATGGACCGAATACCACGTGCGCCCAGCTTAAACTCGACAGCTTTATCTACAATATACTCTAAAACGGAATCTTCAAAATGAAGTTCAATATCGTCAATTCGAAAAAGTTTTTTGTATTGCTTTATTATTGCGTTTTTTGGTTCTGTAAGAATCCTACGTAAAGTCTCTCTGGTTAAAGGGTGCAGGTATGTTATTACAGGTAATCGTCCGATGATTTCAGGAATTAGTCCAAAAGATTTTAGATCCTGTGGAGCAATATATTGTAACAGGTTTTCTGTATCAATTCTGTCTTTGTTCTTACTTGCCTGATACCCTACTACTTTAGTGTTCAATCGTTGAGCAATTTTACGATTAATACCGTCAAATGCACCGCCGGCAATAAAAAGAATATTTTTTGTATTCACAGGAATCATCTTTTGTTCAGGGTGTTTTCTTCCTCCCTGGGGTGGAACATTTACAATTGCACCTTCTAAAAGTTTAAGAAGACCTTGCTGAACACCTTCACCTGAAACATCCCTTGTGATAGATGGGTTGTCACTTTTACGAGCTATCTTGTCTATTTCATCAATAAAAACAATCCCTTTTTCAGCAGCTTCAATGTTATAATCGGCCGCTTGAAGAAGGCGGGTAAGAATGCTCTCAATGTCTTCACCTACATATCCGGCCTCTGTAAGTACTGTTGCATCAACAATTGTGAACGGAACATGAAGCATTTTTGCAATTGTTCGTGCTAACAGGGTTTTTCCTGTTCCAGTTTCGCCAACCAAAAGAATATTTGATTTTTCAATTTCAATATCATCATCTTTAGTGTTTTGCATCAATCTTTTATAATGATTGTATACTGCCACCGACAAAAACTTTTTTGCTTCATCCTGACCAATAACGTATAAATCAAGAAACTTTTTAATTTCTATTGGCTTTAACAGTTTAAGCTGTCCAGGATCGAACGAATTTTTCTTGTTAAATTCTTCTTCAAGTATAGTGTTTGCTTGTTCGATACAACTATCACAAATATGCCCTGAGATACCGGCAATCAACAGATTAGTGTCTTTCCTCTCCCTACCACAAAACGAACATTTATCCATATCCTCAAAATAGTTATCTGGTGCACTGCATCAGAAGTTATAAAAACAAAGTTAGTTATTTACTGGTTCTAACTAATACTTCGTCAATCATTCCGTATTTTTTTGCCTCTTCAGCCGTCATCCAGTAATCCCTGTCAGAATCCTTCTCGACTTTTTTATATGTGTTTTCTGAATGTTCAGCTATTATGGTATAGAGTTCTTTTTTTAATTTCAATATTTCACGGGCAGTGATTTCAATATCAGAAGCTTGTCCCTGAGCACCACCCATGGGCTGATGAATCATAATTCTGGAATGTTTCAGTGCAGAACGTTTGCCTTTTGTTCCGGCTGCTAGCAATACAGCTCCCATCGATGCTGCCATACCAGTGCATATAGTTGCAATATCAGGATTAATGTACTGCATTGTGTCATATAGGCCAAGGCCTGCATATACCGAACCTCCCGGTGTGTTTAGGTATATTGAAATGTCTTTTGATGAATCGGCAGATTCGAGATACAGTAATTGTGCCTGAACGATGTTTGAAACGTAATCGTCGATAGGAAGCCCTAAGAATATAATACGGTCCATCATTAGTCTTGAAAATACATCCATGCTAGCAACATTCATTTGTCTCTCCTCGATAATTGTAGGGGAGATGTAGTTGTTGGACATGGAAGTAAACTGATCTAAAACAATACTGTTTATCCCTATATGCTTGGTTGCATACTTTCTGAAATCTTTTGGATCTATCATTTTGATTTGGTATTATTTCTTGTTAAAGACGCTAAGTTAAAAAAATATGTGCCTGTTCTTATGTAGAACAGCTATTTCTTTTCAATCAACTTGTTAAATTCAACACGACTGATTTCTTTCTCCTTCGGTTTCACAGTTTCTTTAATAAATGCTATCAGTTTGTCATGCATGGCTCCATCAATAATTTGTCTTGATTGCTCTTCGTTTTTAAGCATATCGTTGGCATAGTTTGCAATGTGCTCCTCAGGAACATTGGTCAAACCATATTGTGCAAACTGTATACGGGTAGATTTCTTTGCGTATTCAAGCATATTAGACTCTTCGAGTTTTATTTCATTGCTTTTAATCAGCTTGTTTTTGATTAATTGCCATTTTAAATCTTCAATAAACAATGGCATGTCCTGATCAATTTTTTCAGGTGTCAGCTCTTGGTTTTCACGGTTTGTAGCAATGATCCATCTTTTAAGGAACTCCTCAGGCAGCTCTGAGTTGATTTTCTTTATCAGTTTCTTTTTTGTGTCCAGGAAGAACAGATAATCTGAGTCCATAGCCAGTTGGTTTTCCAAATCCTCTTTAACCTTATTTTTAAACTCCTCTTCAGTAGTTACAACTCCTGCTCCATAAATCTGTTCGAATAGTTCCTGATTTAATTCAGGGTCGATAAATTCAGTTGCTTCTTTTATTGTAAGGTTGAAATCGCCATCAATATTTGCAGCTTCGTCTTTCTCTATTTTCAAAAGGTACGACAACTCTGTGTTGTCTGGATATGCAGTTCTGGGATTAAGAGTAATTACATCACCTATTTTAGCTTCGAGAAATTTCTTTTTTGCATCATCGTCTTTTATTACGGACATTGACAAAACAGATTCTTTAGTTGTGATGCCGTCTTCCAGCTCATTTCCGTCTTGGTCCAATTGAACAAAATCGCCTTTAACAAGAGTCTTTTCCGTAATAGTTTCAACACTGACCTGTTTTCCGAATCGGCTTGTAACGCTTTTAAGTTGTTGGTCTGTCATTTCATCGGTTACTGTGATTTTATGGTATGACACTTTGTTTTTCTCCGAAAGATTGACTTCTATTTCAGGTGCTTCGGCAATGTCAAAGAAAAAGTTGAATTCTTCATGACTATCGAAATCAATGACTTCTTGTTTGTCACTTGGTAAAGGCTCACCCAGGAGTTCAATTTTCTCGTCAGTAATAAACTTAGTAATACTTTCAGAAACAAGTTTATTAACTTCATCAACCAATGCTGATTTTCCGTACATCTTTTTGACCAATCCCATTGGCACTTTCCCCGGGCGGAAACCAGGCATGTTTGCTTTTTTTCGATAATCTTTTAATACATCGTTTACCTTGGATTCATAGTCATCTTTACTAACAGTTATTTTTATTACTGCATTTAATCCCTCGACGTTTTCTTTTGAAATATTCATCTGCTACTCAATATGTTTATAATATCATTTATAAATTTAAAAAAAACCGTCTTACTGCCGATTTATATCGTAAGTGAAGACGGTTGTGTGTTTTGTACGGATGAAGGGACTCGAACCCCCACGCCTTTCGGCACTAGATCCTAAGTCTAGCGCGGCTACCAATTACGCCACATCCGCAGGTCAATTTCGCGGTGCAAAGATAATATGATTTTTGCTATCACCCAAACTTTTAAAAAAAAATGTATTATTTGTCGAAACTTCTTCTGCGTAGTTGAAAATCATCACCCAGATACAGACGTTTTACTTCAGGATCTTTCGCAAGTTCTTGGGCAGTACCTGATTTTAAAATATTGCCTTCAAAAAGCAGATAAGCACGATCCGTTATTGCTAATGTTTCGTGAACATTATGGTCAGTAATCAGAATGCCAATATTTTTATATTTTAATTTTGCCACAATCTCCTGAATGTCGCGCACAGCAATAGGGTCAACGCCGGCAAATGGTTCATCCAGCAGTATGAATTTGGGGTTAATGGCTAATGCTCTGGCAATCTCGGTTCTTCGTCTTTCGCCTCCAGAAAGTTGAATGCCAAGGCTTTTGCGTATATGTTTTAGCCCGAATTCAACAATAAGTTCCTCTAACCTATGTTTCTGCTCTTCTTTAGAAAATTTAGTCATTTCCAGTACAGCTTTAATGTTGTCTTCGACGCTTAGTTGCCTAAAAACGCTTGCTTCCTGAGCCAGATAACCTACTCCTTTTTGAGCCCGTCGGTAAACAGGGTAATCCGTAATGTCCTCGTCATTCAGGAAAATCCTTCCATTATTGGGCTGTACAAGACCTACCATCATATAAAAAGTAGTTGTTTTGCCGGCTCCGTTAGGCCCAAGAAGTCCAACAATCTCACCTTGTTTAACATTTACGGAAACGCCTTTTACAACAGTTCGTTTCTTATATCTTTTTACGAGGTCTTTGGTATGTAATTTTAGTTCTTCCATAAAATTAATTTTATTCAGAGGTTTCAGTTTCTCTGTTACGTTCCATTCTTTTCGCAATAATAACTCCTGCTTCGTAAAGAACAATTAGAGGCAGACAAACAAGGACTTGACTTATAATGTCAGGTGGAGTTATGATAGCAGCTAATAACAGTGCTACTACAAGAGCATGTCGTCTGTATGTTTTTAAAAAACCGGAAGTGACTAAACCAACTTTAGCTAAGAAGAAAATAATTATAGGTAATTCGAAAATAATACCTCCTGCCAAAACTATTGAAGTTATTGTACTGATATATGAGCCTAAATTTACAATGTTCTCAACCTGAGTACTGACATGATAATTGCCGAGAAAGTGTACTGACAACGGGCAGATAACATAGTAGGAAAATGATACACCTACGATAAAAAGTATTGATGAAAAAAACAATGCTCCACGCGAATGTTTTATCTCTTTAGGATAAAGGGCAGGTTTTAGAAAGCTCCAGAATTCCCAGAAAATGTATGGGAATGCCACAATAACCCCTACAATGAAAGACACCCATATATGAGTTGTGAACTGACCTGACATGTTAATATTCTGTAAGGTTAGTGATGATTGATTGATACACAGGGCAGGCAACTCTAATTTATCTGATAATTGACACAGAAACTTATTTGTGAAAAAGTCAGGAGTGCTTGGGGCTAATATCACTTCGTCAAACACAAACTCTTTGAATATAAATGCCAGTATGGCAAATACAAAAATGGAGATAAAAGACCGCACTAAATGCCATCTTAGTTCTTCAAGGTGGTCTAAAAAAGACATTTCATTCTTTGGTGTATCTTTCATGTTGGGATTTTCGTTTTTATTATAAAAGTAAAAAACATAACATTTTTTACAAGTCCCAAAATTAGAAATGATTTTTTAATTATTGAGTTTTTAGTTTTATTAGTTCAATATTCTTTCAAGTTTTTTGTTTTACAAAACAATTTTGAGTACTTTCAAAAAAAGAAATAATGTTTAATTTTCACTTTCTATTCAGGAAATGTGTTAAATTTAAACATTACTTCATTCATTTTTATTAATTTTATTTAGAAAATATAATCTTATGATTCTTCTTACAAAAATATCATTTTTTTGTTTTTTACTAAACTAAAAGAAACTATTAACGGGAAGCGATATTTTGCAGATAGGGAATTGATGAAATATAGAGATTGTCATGAGTAAACAACAAATTGACCTTCATGCATATCTAAAAATGCATTTTGGTTTTGATACTTTTAAGGGAAATCAGGAAGATGTAATTGTAAATGTTCTTGATGGAAATGACACATTTGTCTTAATGCCAACAGGTGGTGGTAAATCATTGTGTTATCAATTACCTGCTTTAATACTTCCGGGTACTGCAGTTATTATTTCACCTCTTATTGCATTGATGAAAAATCAGGTGGATGCCATGCGTAACTTTAGTGAGGATGACGGAGTAGCACATTTTATGAATTCCTCATTAACTAAAGCTGCTATTCAGCAGGTTAGATCGGATGTAATAAGCAAGAAGACAAAACTGTTGTATGTTGCTCCGGAATCATTAACCAAAGAGGAGAATATAGAATTTCTTAAACGGGTTGATGTATCTTTTTATGCAGTGGATGAGGCGCACTGTATTTCTGAATGGGGACATGATTTCAGACCTGAGTATCGCAGGATAAGACCAATAATAAATGAAATTGGAGTTGCGCCTGTAATTGCTTTAACAGCCACTGCTACACCAAAGGTACAGCATGATATTCAGAAGAATTTGGGGATGTTGGATGCACGAATTTATAAATCATCATTTAACCGTCCTAACCTGTTTTATGAGGTGCGACCTAAAAAGAGTGCTACCAAAGAGATTATAAAACTATTAAAAGATAACACAGGAAAATCTGTTATTATATATTGTCTGAGCCGTAAAAAGGTAGAGGAGCTGGCAGAGACATTATTGGTGAACGGACTTAAAGCCCTTGCGTATCATGCCGGGATGGATGCGGCAACCAGAGCCTCAAATCAGGATAAGTTCCTGATGGAAGATGTTGATATAATTGTTGCTACAATAGCTTTTGGGATGGGAATAGACAAACCCGACGTGCGTTTGGTTATGCATTATGATATACCTAAAAGCCTGGAAGGTTATTATCAGGAAACAGGCCGTGCCGGTCGGGATGGTGGTGAAGGTAAATGCGTTGCTTTTTATAGTTATAAGGATATACAAAAACTTGAAAAGTTTATGCAGGGAAAGCCTTTGGCAGAGCAGGAGATAGGAAAGCAATTACTTTTAGAAACAGTAGCATATGCTGAAACATCTTTATGTCGCAGGAAAGTTTTGTTACATTATTTTGGAGAGAAATATAATGTAGATAATTGTGAAAACTGTGATAACTGTGTCAATCCAAAAGAGTTGTTCGAAGGAAAGGACAGTATTGTTAAGGTACTGAAAATTGTAATTGAACTAAAAGAGAAGTTCAAAGCTGATTATGTTATCAATGTGTTAATAGGACATGCAACTTCGGCTGTGAAGTCATATAAACATCACGAATTATCATCGTTTGGGTTGGGCAGTGAACATGATGATAAATATTGGAATGCTGTTATTCGTCAGGCACTCGTTAATACCCTTTTGGATAAGGATATTGAGAATTACGGATTGTTGAAAGTGAGTGAGAAAGGGCATGAGTATATTAAAACTCCGACTTCGGTAATGCTGGCAAAAGATCATGACTATGATACTCTTGAAGAAGAAACAGTTACCGGAGGAACTGCTGCGCTTGATGATATGCTGTTCAGTATGCTGAAAGATCTTAGAAAAGAGCTTTCCAAGAAGTTGAATCTTCCTCCTTTTGTAATTTTTCAGGATCCTTCATTAGAAGCCATGTCAATTTATTATCCTGTTACTATAGAAGAGCTCCAAAATATACCCGGAGTTGGCGGGGGTAAAGCGAAACGCTTTGGAAAAGAGTTTATTTCATTAATTGAGAAACATGTAAAAGAGAATGAGATTGACCGGCCGATAGATATGGTGGTTAAATCGATAGCAAATAAATCAAAGCTTAAAATATCAATTATTCAGAGTATCGATCGTAAAATGTCACTTGATGATATTGCGGATTCTAGAGGAATAGAGACAATTGAGTTGTTGAAAGAAATAGAATCAATAGTTTATTCAGGAACAAGGGTAAATATTGATTACTACATTGATGAGGTGATGGATGAAGATCTTCAGGAGGATATTTACTACTATTTTAAAGAGGATGCCGAAACAGATTCAATTAGTGCTGCTCTTGAAGAATTGGGAGAAGATGAATATTCTGAAGAAAATATTCGTATGATGCGTATTAAGTTTATCTCAGAGGTTGGGAATTAGGTTCATTGAAAGTTCATAATGTTTGTAAAGTTGAAAGTTTAGGTTTGTTGATTTGAGGATGGAAATGATAATTAGTGTCTGCAAGAGAACATAACACGGATCGTCATTGCGAGGACGATAGGACGAAGCAATCTATTGATATTCAATAGAGATTGCTTCACTCGTACCTCGTTCGCAATGACGCAAACCTCTAAATTTGATAGTTTTCTTGCAGACACTAATTTCTCAGCTACTCAAATCTCAAAACTTATATTTCATCTGAAGTTTAATTTCTGTCAGATTATTGCCGGACACAGTATTATACCCTGAGCCAATTTCATTTTTATCAGGCATATATGTATTTGCCAGACGAAACCAAAACTGTAATTTTTGTGTGGGTTTAAACGAAAGGTTAAGGAGGAATCTTACTCCGGTGCCGGCATAGAAAGGTATACTAAAAGCATGCAAGACATCCGGCTCCCAGGAGTAAATACGGCTATAGTAATCATTTGTGTCAAAATGAGCAATACGTATACCTGTTGTGAATTTATTATTTATTAATGTATGTCTCGTATCAAAACTGATGAGGAAACCCTTGGAAGAGTGTCCCCCTTTTTCATTAAAGAACAGTTGTTCCATGCGGGTTTGGAACCTCCAGGATTGTGCATGTGAGTAATTAAGCTGAAGTCGTATAGAGTTGAGTTTATGTATTGTTACAGGAGAATCATTGCCGGAATAAAATAGTTTGTTCTGCTCTTTTCCGGATGTTTTATACCTTAAAGCTGCAGAGACGTTTTCTGTAAAAGAGTAAGCTGCCTGCAAAAGAAAATCTGTTCCTGCTGATGGCTTATCAGTTCTGTATCTTAACCATTTATACCAATACAAGTCAACGTATGAGTCTATGGTGAGCTTTGAAAAAGGGCTGCATGATAAAGCAAAATAGATGCCGCTTTCTCCGTTTACAGCCGAAGATTCGGCAAAAGGATTTGAAATAACAGAGAAATATGATTTGCTAAAGTTCCGGTAGCTCAAGGCCAGCTGTATATCTGCTCCGGGTGAATATGTTAATCCCTGATATGCCGCAAAATTATTAAAGTTCTGTAATGCTATTTCGCCAAACAGTATAAGTTTTCGGCCAAACCAACTGTAATTAATGAAAGTAGTGTATAAACTATCTCCTGAAAAAGAAGGTGCTTTGTAAAAAGTGCTGTTTTTAATTAATGGTTTGTCTATCTGCCAGTATATTTGTCCGGTCTCAATTTTCAGTGTTCTTGACTGCCATGATACTATTCCGCCAAATGTCGTTTCTGTAAGGTTTTTCCGGTAACTCAATTCTGTACGAGTGCGATGGTAACCATCATGACGGATAGATGTTATACCTGTTAAACCGGACAATGTGCCGTCACTCTTTTTATATGAGCCTAAAAGATGAATTTGAAAGTTTTTATACTCAAGCTCGGTAGCGATGCCTCTCAAGAAAGAGTTTTCATTAACCGAAGAGTATTTGTCAAGGTTTTTTGCCCTGCGTCGTATCTCAATCACATTTGAGTTTTTAGAAAACGCCAGCCCTGTCCATATCCCTACTCCCTGCCCGAAAGATGCTTTGTAATCGCCGATGATAATCTTTTTTATTACCCCTTTGGGTTTAAGCATAAGGTATCCTGACAAGAAATCCATTACCGGAATTTGACTATTGAACATTGGCTCTCCCGGATCTTTTTCGAGGGTGAAGCCTGCAAACAGTTTGTTTCCGTAATTTAATTGTATTCGGGAATAGATTCTTTCGCGCGAGCCGGCATATACAGGTGGAGTGGAATCGTTAGATACAAGATATCCTGTCGGGGTTTGTAGTGTTGTGCGTCCCCTGATTATAACCTCTCCTTTTAGTTTAGGCTTTGTTCTTTTAATTTTTTTTACCGGAGCAACAGTCAAAAACGGGATTGTCTGTTTAATTATTTTCATTGATAATCCTTCAACTGCACTTAGTTCATAAATAGTTATCAGAGGCCCATTATTATATACATAAAAAAGGATGTTTTCTATCTGGTAATCGTTGAGAAATGGAATTCTTTCAAGATCTTCCTTCGTTGCAGAATTGAGATTCAAAGGGTTTTCGTACATGTAAACCAAGTCATCCATTAGTTCTGAGTAGTCATCCTGAATAAGTTGTTTTTCGGCTAATGGTTCGAGCAGATCAGTTATGACTTGTCGTACATCGGTTAACTGTTGAGCCGAAGTGCTATTATATATGATGAATAGTGCAACGGTTATTTTTACCCATTTCATTGCTTGTTGTTTTTAGGGTGTTTTTTCAGCAATGATATTGTCAGGGAAGCTCCGGAAGTGACTCCAAGTTGCTGGTGATACGATATGCCTATATCTATTATCATAAATCGCCATTTGGTACCTGCTCCAAAAGAGAGTTCTACAGGACTACCTTTTACTGCTCCTCTTAGTGTTAAAACATCCACCGGTTGTAATTCTATTCCAAATTTGTATTGAGGGTCAAATTGTTGGTCTTTCTCCATTTCGACCATTAGTGCAAGGTAATTCAATGGATGCCATTTTAGGCCTGCAACATAAAGTACCGGAATTAATATTTTTTGTTCAGGATATGATATTTTTGATTGTTCAGGGTTTTGAATGTAAAATCCTAACTCAACTTTTTCGGATGGGAAAAATTGTATTCCAATTGTTGTGAAAAAGCCACCGTATGTATCAGACCTGTTAATCTTATGTGTCAAACCATTGAATTGCAGTGCTGCTGACACATGTTTTCCGAAGGTACGGGCATAGGAGAATCCGTATCTGTTTAGCAGGCTTAATGAATATCCCGATTGTGTAAACAGGAGTGAGAAGTGACCAAGGTGTGTTGGAGCAGTTCCTGTTATTGAGCGGTTACTGAGCTTTTGTATAGTATAGGGGCTGATATATGAAATTGCAAACCCGGCAGTTTTTACTGATGTTACTCCGGCAGGATTAGACATAGTTGAAAAGATGTTTCTTTCCACAGATCGAATTTGACCTAATGACAGTGATGCTGCTCCTGAATAATTAAAATCCTGAGCGGTTACTATCCGGGAAAGAAACATTCCTGCTATTGTGATAATGATATATAAATATTTCATCAGGGAAAAAACAAGAAATCATGTTATCAACAATTTAGGTATTTACTTTTTTAATGTCAATGTTTTTATTTTTTGTTTTAGATATTGTTTTATGTTTCTTTGTAAAAGACGTAACCGATTTCCTCCCATAGGGAGGTTAAGAGGGGTTAAAATATAATTTTATGGAATTGGATAAATTGATAAGGGATGTGCCTGATTTTCCTGTTAAAGGGATTGTGTTTAAAGATATTACTACCTTGTTGAAAGATGCCGGTGGATTCTCTGAAACGCTGGAAAAGCTATATGAGTTGGCCAAAGACAATGGCATTACAAAAATAGTTGGGATTGAATCAAGAGGGTTTATTTTTGGGGGTGCTTTGGCTGCAAAGTTAGGAGTAGGATTTGTGCCGGTAAGAAAGAAAGGGAAATTACCTGCCGAAACACTCTCTGAAACTTATGAACTGGAATATGGAACAGATACCATTGAAATTCATAAAGATGCCTTAACCCCTGATGATAGAGTGTTGATTCATGACGACCTGCTTGCAACAGGCGGCACGATAAAAGCTGCTTGTAACCTGATAGAAAAAACAGGTGCCGAAATAGTTCAGATATCTTTTTTGATTAACCTGACTTTTTTGAACGGGATAGAAAAATTATCAGACTATGACGTTCATTCGTTGATTGAGTATTAGAGGTAATGAAATAAATGGTTGAAGCTGATTAATCCCTGCCTGCTTGAATTAAGGTAATTTAATTTATATATAATGAATTTAATCACCACATTTTTATTTAACTTTTGTCACCCCACCGGAAACAATAAATTTCATCACATCAGCAGAATTTGCATCAATAGGTTTAACCTTAACGAAAGGAACAATATACAACTCTCCTAACACTCCATATGAACTGGGCAGGTAAACCGCAATTTTATCCTTTATCCCCAAATCGTTCAAATCGTCTGATGTAATAAAACCCAAACGATTCAATACCCCTTCACTATCAAGAGTTACTAAAACAGGTTTATCAAACTTTCGTTCTTTACCCACAAAGGCAGAAAGAAGATCTTTTACTGATGAGTAAATAACTTGTATTAATGGTGCTTTTTCAAGCATACGGCTAAAAAATGCAGCAATTGGAGTAGTAATGAGCCGTTGACCCAAAAAGCCAATCAGAGTAACAAAGATAAGAATAATTAACAGCCCCATTCCGGGGAAACTGAATTTAGAATAAGGATCCCGGCTAAATATTTCCAGGTTCCTTAATAATCCGTCAAGCCAGGTAAAGGTTATAACAAAAACATATATAGTTACAGCTATCGGTGCTATATACAACAGCCCCTGAAAGAAATACCGGATTAGTTTTTTCATACATTTATAATTTAGTATATGACTAACACAGAGTGTGTTTTTTATTCGTGCATTCCCCAAAAAAAATCAGGGCAGGCTGTGGCCATTTTAATCATTCATCTTGTGTGTTTAAATCCAAACATGAAATATAAGTTCATTTAAGTTTTTTCTCTTATAATTCCTTTTATGCCTTATATGGTTTAATTGTTTAATCATCTAATCAATAAATTTTTTTTCAACTTCTTAGGCAATCCTTTTACCACCATATTATAAGAATGGTCAATCCACTCTTTAAGTATTTCATCCGGGACCGAATCATCCATCTCAATCGTATTCCAATGTTTTTTATTCATGTGATATCCCGGTTTGACGCATGAATACTTTTCACGTAGTTCAATGGCAAGCGCAGGATCACATTTTAAGTTAACCGTAAAGTCACCTTCCAAATCGGTAAGTGCAAACATCTTTCCTGCTACCTTGAAAACAAGGGTTGTTTCATCAAAAGGAAAACCTTCGGTTACCAACGTCTTTTGCAAACAATACTCTCTGAGTTCTTCGATGTTCATACTTCTGTCAATAAACTGATTAACAAACATAGTAAATTCTATAGGATATTGAATCCTCTCTATTGGATTTTAAAATGCCATCCCGAAAGAATCGAACGTTCTATTCACCATTTGCTATACAGATTTGAAATCTTCGGATTACAGAATATTGTAAAATCAGTTACCACGGCATATTAATACCGTTGGGTAAGCTAACCCTACAGCAGGGCAGGGCTTTAGCCCTTTGGGCTACGTCATACTTCCCGCTTCTACCTAGAAACTATACTTCAGTTTAAACATCATCATATTGTAATCGGTAAAATTTGAAAATACACTTTCCCCTTTACCATCAAAGATTGCAGTTGATATTGTTATTTCTGCATCGTCAGTTGCCATAAATGAAATATTTGGAACGTAAACTAATGCATAATTACTTGACACATCACCCCAGTCCGAAACAATAAATCCGCCTGCTAACGGAGCAATTTTCAACCTATCCTCAAAAAACTTTTTATCTAATTGAACAAAGAAATAGTCGTTTAAATTATCAGTTCCTCTTTCATTTACAAAACCATGTAGATATTGAAAATTCAGGTAAACTCCATTGGTAAAAATATAATCGGCACCTAATACAAATTTCACATATGCTTCTTTTTTCAGTATTACTGAATCTTGTGTAACAGGAACAGGTGTTCCGGGATAAAATGCTGAGAAGTCGTTTATCATTACAACCTCGTTGTCAGGTAAAAATGCCGCAGCTTCTGCCCAAACGCCAACACCTCCGATACTACCTGCCATATCGGCTCCAAAAATATGAGTTCTGTTAAACCATAATTGCGAATTTATATTTATACCTCCAACTGCATCAGCCGGTACAAATGTGTTGTATGTGGCAAAAGGCATTCCGTCTCTGCCCCAAACATAACTTAGAGAGAAATCAAACCCGGCAGCAAAACCTTTAAATTTTAAACCTACGGTTGAGCTTTCACCAAGATTATATCGTGGCATTAAAATAGTATCATTTAATCCTTTTAATGTCATACCCGGAGGCATTTCCATGCTAGGTGCAAGTGCATCTGCAAAAATACCAACAGGCATATTTGCCGGTTGAAAAAACGGAATAAATGCACCATGTAATGAAAACTCCGAATTAAAATAATAGTCGAAACTTATCGCATCGGAGCCACGGTGACGACCAAAATCCAAAACATCCTCCAAATCGTATGGATTTAAATTATCGGTTGGGTTTAATTTGTCGGCAGTTCCCCATGTTATTCTTTGGCGACCAATTTTCAGGTCAAGATTTTCAGATAAAAATCCATATAACTGGACATATGCCTCTCTTATTTCAATATTGTAAGGGTCAACAATTCCTTTGTTATAAAGGTCTGATGATGAACTTATATTTGGTAAGCCAATATTACGCAGCCAGACTTCGCTGTAAAACTTTGAGTTGCCCGTTATTCTCTTATCAAGTTTTAGAGTCAATCGGTTTTCGTTCCAAGCCCAATCATTTGGGGCTTCAAGTAAAAACCGTTGGTCGGTTAATAATTCTCCCGACAATTTTAATTTATTTGCATCTTCTTGTGCTTTTGTAATATTTATGTTTATAAATGGTACTACTACCATTATGAGGAATAAATTTATTTGTTTCATATTTTAAAGTTTCTATTTATTGTTTTTTTAATTGAACTTGTTACTAAATCGAAATTTCTAAAAACAGTTAACGCAATTTGATGACCTTCTTTAACAAATTCCTTTATAGCCTGTTGCTTTGAAACTTTTTTAAATTTTGTAGGATGTTTTAAGCCATAAAGCATTACATATATTATCTGTTTTGTCTGTTGAGCCATCGTTAACAACAATAACTTCATCAAAAGAATAACTACAGGCCGATACAACAACATCCCTTATAGTTTCTTCTTCGTTGTAGACACAAATTATTGCTGATACTTTTTTCATTACAAAGATTTTTCATTAATTAATTTCTCCATACTTATCTGAGTAGCTTCTCTACCCAATTCAATAAGTTCTGTCGCTTTATAAAAATCAAATGTACCACAGGCTTTTCTGGAAACTTCGATCAGAACATCCGGCGGATTCATCTCAAGTGTTAATTTAGAAATTTGAGCTAAGTACATGACAAAAAATTAAATATACAAATCTTTTTTTTCATTTTATTGTTT
>CBDUZZ010000028.1:0-56218 GCA_965371855.1 uncultured bacterium | reverse complement strand
CAGCGGAGTTATCCCGACACTTCGGGACCCCAGTTGGCCACTTTGGTATCTCCCCCTAAATTAACAATCACTATTTCAAATATCTTTGGGGTTTCAAATATTCCAGCGGAGTTATCCCGACACTTCGGGACCCCAGTTGGCCACTTTGGTATCTCCCCAATAAATAACAATATTTGTAAGAACGCTGAGCCGATGGAGGGATTCGAACCCACGGCCTGCTGATTACAAATCAGCTGCTCTGACCAACTGAGCTACATCGGCGGGTGGGTAAGCTTACCATATCGCACCGCTACAACCGCCTACCCTTGCTGCCGTCAGGCCCTGGGGGGATTAAGCAGGAGCTAGTCGTATGGGACTTACCCGTTTTGCGAGTGCAAAAGTATCAAAAATCATTTATCGCACAAATATTTCGTTTATGTTTTTGATGATTTATTATTCTTTTTTCTGATATGACAAATAATCAATAAGTTCTTCGTATTTTAGTTTCCTGTTTTATTATCATTAATATTGAATAAAAACTAATATCTATGGAAAAGAATTCTATATCGTTAACTAAATGGGCGATGACTTATGGTTTATACCTTGGGGTATTTCATGTCATTTATTTGTTGGTGCTCTATTTCAGGAATCATTTGTTTGATAACTCTTTTGCAGGTTATATACTGATAGTCTTTGTTATTGGGATAATCTGGATTGGTCTTACAGGTTATAGGGATAAAGTAAATAATGGTTTTCTGAGCTATGGGCAGGGCGTGGGTTTAGGTGTACTAATTTCTTTGTTTGGTGGCATCTTTGCTGCAGCTACTATGTATATTTTAATGACGTTTGACAAGTCTCTTTCTGATCAATTATTAGTTGTAACGCAGGAGAATTTAATGAAAAGTGGCTTGCCGGATGAGTTGATCGAAAGTGTGAGTGAAATGTATGAGATTGCGGTTAAGCCTGGATTGGTTGCTTTTTCCGAGTTCTTTGGTAAGATATTCTCAGGAACGCTTATCTCCTTAATTGTTGCTGCTATAGCTATGAAAAAGCCTACGAGTAGTTTTTATGATGCTGTAAAAAATGTTGAGTAGAAAATGGAGATATCGATAGTTGTTCCTTTATATAATGAAGAAGAGTCAATAGGAGAGTTGTTTGCCTGGATACAGCGTGTTTTAACTCCTCTGAACCAGGAATATGAAGTTTTGTTTGTTGACGATGGCAGTTCAGATGATTCATGGAAGATAGTTTCTGAACTTTCAGAAAAGCACAAAGAAGTTAAAGGGCTTAAATTCAGACGTAATTACGGTAAGTCGGCTGCACTACATTGTGGTTTTGAGGCTGTAAAAGGAGATGTTGTTATTACGATGGATGCCGATCTTCAGGATAGCCCGGAGGAGATTCCGGAGTTGGCAAGGATGATTACTGAGGAGGGTTATGATTTGGTTAGTGGCTGGAAAAAGAAACGGCATGATCCTATCTCTAAAACACTCCCGAGTAAACTGTTTAATCGTACTGTGCGTTTTGTTTCCGGGATAAAGCTTCATGATTTTAATTGCGGCTTAAAAGCCTACAGGAATAAGGTTGTTAAGAATATTGAGGTTTATGGTGAGATGCATCGGTACATACCATTAATAGCTAAACAAAATGGGTTTGATAAGATTGGAGAAAAGATTGTGCAGCATCAGGAAAGAAAATACGGAGTATCAAAATTTGGGATAGAACGAACATTAAAAGGGTTTTTAGACCTGCTTTCGGTATCGTTTATTACAAAATTTGGGAAACGCCCTATGCATCTTTTTGGAACATTAGGTATTTTAATGTTTTTTGTTGGTTTTGTTACTTCTACATGGTTGGGAGTAAGAAAGTTATGGTTTGTTTATCATGCAATTGAGGCTCCTTTGGTTACTGATAGTCCCTATTTTTATATCTCTTTGGTTAGTATGATTCTCGGCACACAACTGTTTTTGACCGGATTTTTGGCTGAACTGGTTTCACGCAGCTCTCATGAAAGAAATAAGTATCAGGTATCAGAAAAAATATTGTAAATATCGTTGATGACATTTTATACCTCAATATCTAAAGCTTATGATGAGCTTTTTCCATTTAATCCTACTCAGGCAGAGTATGTACAGAGTTGTTTTTCAAATTCTGTTGCCGGAAAAATGATTATAGATGCAGGTTGTGGAACAGGGGCTTTGGCTGTTATGCTTGCCCGCAGATCGGCTCATGTGTTGGGTTTTGATTCGGATAGTAAGATGATAGCTGTTGCGAAAGAGAAACAACCTCAAGCCCTTAACCTGAAGTTTAATGTTGGGGATTTGGTTGATGACCTGAATGATTTTGAAGAGGATAAGTATGACGGGATTTTATGCTTTGGAAATACTCTGGTTCACTTAATCAGGAAAGAGAGAATAGAGCAATTTATAAAAAGAACATCGGAACTTTTGAAAAAAAACGGCAAACTACTGTTACAAATTGTCAATTATGATAGGGTATTGGAAGATCGCGTTGACTCTCTCCCTACTATAAATACCGATAATTATGAGTTTATAAGAATATATCATCATCAGCCTGACGGACTAATTAATTTTGAAACAGTTCTTTCGGCAAAGTTTACATGCAAACAGACAGTAAATAGTGTGCTATTGCTGCCCTTAAAAAAACAGGAGCTTGAAAATATGTTAGCACCCTACTTTTCCAAAGTGATATTTTATGGCGATTTTAAAAAGAGCGTTTGGAAAGAAAACTCTTTTCATTTAGTTGTTGAGGCTATTAAATAATGTCATTATCAGATAATTATTAGAGAGTTCTATTTTCAATCAAAAAAATCATAATTTTAAAAAATATTAGAAAGAATAGCATACAGACAATTTTTTTACAGATTGCAATACGATTATAAATTTGACAGTTTAAATTATTAACTAATGGTTTCTCAAAGACGAAAACTTAAAGTGTCATCATTGCTGATGGCAATGTTGCTTTTGCCTTTTTTTATGTTTGCAGGTCAGAAAAAGGAAAATGACAAAACAAAAGAATCTGTTGACACTTTAATAAGTAGCAGTCTGGTTTCCGGGCTCAAGTGGCGCTCTATAGGTCCGGCTTTTACTTCCGGACGTATTGCCGATTTTGCAGTTAACCCTGATAATCATTCAGAGTTTTATGTTGCTGTTGCCAGTGGAAATATATGGAAAACAACTAACAAGGGTATTACATTCAAGCCTGTGTTTGATGAATATGGTGCATATTCCATTGGTTGTCTGGCTATGGATCCGAATAATTCGAATGTTGTTTGGGCCGGAACAGGAGAAAACAATCATCAGCGTGCATTGGGGTATGGCGATGGTGTTTATAAAACTGTTGACGGTGGCAAGAGCTGGAAAAATATGGGGCTGAAAGATTCCCGTCAGATAGGAATGATACTTATCGATCCAAGAAACTCTAATGTTGTTTATGTTGCTGCCGAAGGTTCGGTGTGGGGTTCGGGCGGTGATCGTGGTCTGTATAAAACTATCGATGGTGGTAAATCCTGGAATAAAGTTCTTGAGGTAAGTGAGAATACAGGTGTAAATAATGTGATATGTGACCCACGTAACCCTGATGTTTTGTATGCCACTTCAGAGCAGCGTCGTCGTCATGTGTATACTAAAATTGGCGGAGGCCCCGAAAGTATAGTTTATAAATCGGAAGATGGAGGCCAGAACTGGAGGAAGATTAAAAAAGGTCTGCCGTCAGAAGATATTGGAGGAATGGGAATTGCCATTTCGCCTCAGAATCCGGATGTTCTATATCTGATTGTTGAGGCTGCCAACAGTGCAGGAGGGTTTTTCAAATCAACAGACCGCGGAGAGTCATGGACAAAGATGAGTGACCATAGCGCCAGCGGACAGTACTACAATGAGATTTATTGCGATCCTGTTGAGTTTGATAAGATATATTCAGTAGAAACATACTCACATGTTACAACTGATGGTGGAAAGACATGGAAGAAGCTTAGTAATAAAAGCCGGCACGTTGATGACCATGCTTTGTGGGTTGATCCTGAAGATAACACACATTATATGATTGGTGGCGACGGCGGAATTTATATGACTTACGATGATGGAAATAGCTGGGGATATGTATCTAATCTTCCTGTCACACAATTTTACCGCGTGGCAGTTGATAATGCAGAACCTTTTTATAATGTTTATGGTGGAACACAGGATAATAACACCTTGGGTGGCCCGTCACGTAATCTTACAAGTCAGGGAGTAACATCAGGTGAGTGGATTGTTACTGTTGGAGGTGACGGATTTTGGGTGTGCATAGATCCCGAAAATCCTGATATCGTATACTCTGAGTGGCAGTATGGGAATGTGGTAAGGTATGATAAAAAGAGTGGTGAGCGTATTAACATAAAACCACAGCCGAGAAAAGATGAAAAGACTTATCGCTGGAACTGGAATGCTCCGCTTATTATCAGCCCTCATTCACATACCCGTTTGTATATGGCAGCAAATAAACTGTTCAGAAGTGATGACCGTGGTGAAACATGGGAGGTTGTTTCGGATGACCTTACTGCTCATATCGATCGTAACACATGGGCTGTTATGGGTAAACACTGGAGCCCGGATGCCGTTGCCAAAGATGTTTCAACATCGTTGTACGGAACTATTGTGGCACTGGACGAATCTCCTGTTAAAGAAGACCTTATTTACGTAGGGACAGATGATGGTGTAATTCAGGTAACTGAAGATGCCGGTAGCTCATGGAGAAAAATATCATCCTTCCCCGGTGTGCCTGAACATACTTTTGTGAGTGATGTTTTTGCTTCGCGGTTTGATGAGAATGTTGTTTACGCTACTTTTGATAATCTTAAAAGTGATGATTTTAAACCTTATATACTTAGAAGTTCTAATAAAGGAAAAACATGGAAATCAATTGCAGGCGATCTGCCTGAAAACGGAAGTGTTCATTCCATAATTCAGGATTACAAAAAGAAAGATTTGCTTTTTGCCGGTACTGAGTTTGGTGTATTCTTTACAATAAATGGCGGTAAGAGCTGGGTTCAGTTAAAATCAGGTATTCCAACAATAGCAGTTTATGATATAGCTATTCAGGAAAGAGAAAGTGATTTGGTAATTGCTACTTTCGGACGTAGCTTTTATATTTTGGATAACTACTCTCCACTTCGCCAACTTAATGAAGAAACAGTGAAGAAAGATGCTTATTTGTCTGAAATTAAAGATGCTTTACTATACATCCAGAAGAGGGGTAAAGGGAGCCAGGGAGCCACATACTATGTTGCAAAAAATCCGGCATTTGGTGCTGAATTCACTCTTTATCTGAAAGATGTTCCAAAAACAGCCAGGCAGTTAAGAATAAAGGAAGATAAGGAGCTGTATAAAGATGGAAAACCTATCCCTCAGCCAACATGGAAAGAGCTTGAGGATGAGAAAAAGGAAGTTCATCCTTATATGCTAATTACAATTAGAGATGAAGATGGCTCTGTTGTCAGAACGATGACTAAAAAACCGGCTAAAGGTATTCAGCGAATAAACTGGGATTTGAAGTATGATAGTCCGGTGATTAAGCAGAAAGATAATTTTGATCCTTTTGCCAAAACTGATGGTGGTGTGTTTGTTATGCCGGGAACTTACTCGGTAGAAATGGCTATGGTACACAATGGAGAGTCGAAACCATTGTGTGAAAAGAGTGATTTTAGGGTATTAGGATTAAACAATGCTACCCTGGCGGCTGAAGACAGAGCAGTTGTTGTTGCTTTCCAAAGGGAGGTTAGTCGTCTGTCGAAAGCTATGAATGGAATATTGCGATTAACAAAAGATTTAATGAGAGAAGTAACCATGATGCAGCAAACCGCATTGACTTTGCCCGGTGTTCATGAAGAGTTGCTGCCTGCTCTGGACGGAGTGAAAAAAGAGCTGGATGATATTTTATTTCAGTTTAACGGTGTTAAGGCAAAAGCAAGTTGGGAAGAGATTCCTCCGGCAGATATGCCCTTAATGAATAGGTTGAATAGTGTAATTTATACCCAATTAAACAGTACATCAAATATCACATCAACATCCAAAATGGGATTTGAGATTCTGAAAGAGGAGTTCCCTCCGGTTTTAAATCAGGTAACAGAAATTGCCAAAACAAAAATTGTAGAGTTAAGAAAGATAATGGATGATATGGATGCACCTTATACCCCAAGCAGAATTCCTGTTTGGAAATAGTTGTCTGATGTGCTAATGTGGCGATTAGTTGTTTTGGTGATTGTGAGAGTGTAGTGATATATTGACATGTCAAGCCTTAAGTTTCGGGTTGAGATTGTTTAATGTGAATTATTTACTATCTTCAACTTGATGAACTTGATGACTTTAATAAACTTTAAAAACTAAATAATTATGAGTGATAAATTAATATTACCGGGAATAGGTTTTGATAACCTGAAATTCGGAATGAATGAAGAAGAAGTTATCTATATCTTAGGCAAGCCTGATGAGGTTGAGGTGCAAGAGATGGATGATGGGGAGTCTGTAAATATTTACTACTATGATGAAATGGGTGTTTCAATGTCTTTCGATTCTATGGTTGACCTGCGGTTAGTGGAAATTGCATTTGATGATTCACAGTATACATTGCAGGATGTTTTTTTCTCCGGAATGTCGAAAGAGTTATTTTTAGAACATGCCGACGATTTAGGAGAGTTTGATGTTGAAGATTTGTCTGATGAAGGGAGTGATGTTAATGAACTATATTCATTTGAAGATAAAAATATAAATATCTGGATTAGAGATGGTGTTGTTGACTCAATTCAAATTGGGCCAAACTGGAGCGATGATGATGAAGATATTTTGTGGCCTGAGTAAGAAGACATGGGTTTGATTTGGTGTAATAATGCAGTGCGTTTATCTAAACAATTGTACTTTTCCCCAATAACAATAAAAAAAATGAAACATTAAGACCTTACTTTACGTTTGTATAGTCAGTAAGATGGTTACATAGTTGTTTTGTGAGGTTTTAATTAAATAGTTATTTTATATACTTAAGAAAGTTTTTGATCATGAAAAAGATTTCAGTTATTGCAGCAGTAGTGTTTTTATTAGCGTTAGGTATGAGTTCTTGTAAGAGCACACAGGATTGTCCTGCATATAGTAGTGTAGATACAGAACAGACAACACAAAGGGTATAGCAACAGATTAATTAATTTGATTGTTTCAATTATTGCGGTTGTGTGTAGAAACGATCAGTTTATTTTGTGGAATTTATCTGGAGTAGATTAGAGCTCCAATTGTGAAATATTTAATGTCAGGCAGATCACGGTATAGTGGTCTGCCTGTTTTTTTTTAACATTTATTGAGGAAATCCATTTAAAGATTATTTGACTTAATGGTTATGAATGCTTACTTTTGTGGCTCTTTTTAAAAGATATTATAAATACAATCACTAAATAAATAATAAAATGTCAAAAATTAAAATTGGTATTAATGGATTTGGCCGTATCGGCCGCTTTGTTTTTCGTATTGCAGTAGCAAGCGATAATGTTGAGGTTGTTGGTATTAACGATTTAATTGACGTTGATTACATGGCTTATATGCTTAAGTATGATTCAACTCACGGTCGTTTCAACGGAACAGTTGAGGTTAAAGATGGTTCATTAATTGTTAACGGTAAAACTATCCGTGTTACATCTGAAAGAAACCCTGCTGACTTAAAATGGGATGCAGTTGAAGCTGAATATGTTGTTGAGTCAACAGGTCTGTTCTTAACAAAAGAATCTGCTCAAGGTCATATTGATGCAGGTGCTAAAAAAGTAGTTATGTCTGCTCCTTCTAAAGATGACACTCCAATGTTTGTTATGGGTGTTAACAATACATCTTACAAGAGTGATATGAACTTTGTTTCAAATGCATCATGTACTACTAATTGTTTAGCTCCTATTGCTAAAGTATTAAATGATAATTTTGGTATTGTTGATGGCTTAATGACAACTATCCATGCTACTACAGCAACACAAAAAACTGTTGATGGCCCTTCTATGAAAGACTGGAGAGGTGGACGTGGAGCAGGACAAAATATTATTCCTTCTTCTACCGGTGCTGCTAAAGCTGTTGGTAAAGTAATACCCAGCTTAAACGGTAAACTTACAGGTATGGCTTTCCGTGTTCCAACTCCTGATGTTTCAGTTGTTGATTTAACTGTAAATCTTGCAAAAGGAGCTTCTTACGAAGCTATCTGTAAAGCAATGAAAGATGCTTCTGAAGGTTCAATGAAAGGTGTTTTAGGATATACTGAAGATGCTGTTGTTTCTTGTGACTTTACCGGTGAAACTCTAACTTCGATATTTGATGCTAAGGCAGGTATTGCTCTTACTGATAAATTTGTAAAAGTAGTTTCATGGTATGATAATGAAATGGGATACTCTGCAAAAGTTGTTGAGTTAATTAAATATATGGATTCTGTAAAGTAATTCATTTGATGTATTACGGCATTAGTTTACTTTCAACTATGCTGATAAAATAAAAGACACCTTTGATTTTTCGGAGGTGTCTTTTATATTTTGCTGAATAAAACCGCAAAACGGTGTTCCAAAACCTGACAGGTGTAAAATAGTTGCTTTTAATACTCTTCAACGAGTCTTTTCCATGTCTTATCTTTTTTGTCAATCTTCGCTAAGGGATAATTATCATATCGGGTAAGATCGTTATGTTCAATCATATTTCGCAGGGTAATAATATACCCAAAACGTTTTTCCGAATAATTATTCAAACACCAAATAAGTCGATATGGATTTTGTGAAATAAGACGAGTTTCTCTGAACTCATTAAATGCACTTGCTCTTCCAATAGTGTATATGTAGTCAATTACAGATTCAATCAGAGAGTCGTATTTTCGAAGATAGATAGTTTTTTTATCTCTGGTTGTACCGGCAGCAACTCTTTTCTCCTTTTTGTTGAATGACCAAATGCCGAAAAGGTTATTAGCTTTGCGACAAAAACGTGATGTTCCCCAGCCACTCTCTACTGCAGCCTGTGCCAGAATAATACTAATAGGGTGAGGTTGCATTCGTGAGATTAAGTCTTCATAATCTTTTGCTTTGAATTTATGCATTAATCTTAGTAAAAGTGTATCTGCTCTTTTAGAGTCTTTACTGTTTTTCAAGCTGTTTGTTAAGCTGTTTCGATGTTGATTAATTATTTCCTGAGCAACTAAGATTGTTGGTAGCATTAAATCAATAAACCTTTCTTTTCTTTCTTGAGTTTCTAAAGGTTTCATATTTGGCATCTTTTGATAAAGCACCGGGGGAACAATATTGTCATCAAATGTGATTATGGAATCGGTAGAATTAATATTTAATAATATTACCTGTTGTGGTAGTGGAGTATACTTAACAAGAAAAATTGTGAATACTGTTATTATGAAAATTGTTATTATGGACAGAATAATGAAAGCATAAACTTTCTTTTTGTCCTTTATCAATTGTTTCAGTCGGTTGAGTATTTTCACTTCCTTATTAGTATTGGATAACAATCTCTAAATTTACAAAAATATTTTTTCTTATTCACGAATTAGCGGCTGTTTTGTTTTTGCCGCGAATGCGCTAATGTTTTTATACATATTTCTTATTTGCGCATTAGCGGCTACTCCTTTTTTTGTGACGAATGCGCTAATGATATTTTAGTATAGTATTACCTCGTAAACGTTGTTTTTTTAGCAATCTTAATAATCTGTCTTTTTCTTACAATGATTAAATTAATTGGAATTTCTTATGGTTTGACTAATTTTGTATACTTGTAGATATAGATATATAAATAAATTAATAATATTATGGCTTTTGATATTGAAATGATTAAGAAGGTATATAGTGGTTTGGCCGAAAAGATTGAGCAAACAAGGAAACTACTTGGTAGGCCACTTACTTTGACAGAGAAGATATTATATACGCATATAGCAAACGAATTTCCTAACTCATCTTTTGAAAGGGGACAATCATATGTTGATTTTAATCCTGACAGGGTTGCCATGCAGGATGCTACTGCACAGATGGCCTTACTTCAATTTATGCAAGCCGGAAAAAGTAAAGTTGCTGTTCCTTCAACAGTTCATGCAGACCACCTTATTCAAGCTAAAGTGGGTTCTTCAGCTGATTTGGAAATTGCTAAGGGATCAAACAAAGAGGTTTATGATTTTTTAAGTTCCGTAACTAATAAATATGGTATCGGATTCTGGAAACCAGGTGCCGGAATTATTCATCAGGTGGTACTTGAAAATTATGCATTTCCCGGTGGTATGATGATTGGTACCGATTCACATACTGTTAATGCCGGTGGCTTAGGTATGATTGCTGTTGGAGTAGGAGGTGCTGACGCTGTTGATGTGATGGCCGGTATGTCGTGGGAGCTTAAATTTCCTAAATTGATTGGAATTAAATTAACCGGTAAACTGAATGGATGGGCTGCACCTAAAGATATTATATTAAAAGTTGCAGGAATGCTTACAGTAAAGGGTGGTACCGGATGTGTAGTCGAATATTTTGGCGAAGGTGCAAAGTCGTTAAGTTGTACAGGCAAAGGAACTATCTGTAATATGGGTGCCGAGATTGGTGCAACAACATCTACTTTTGGTTATGATGAGTCAATGGAGAGATATCTTCGTGCTACAAATCGTTCGGATGTGGCTGATGCTGCCAATGAGGTAAAACAACATCTTACTGCCGATGCTGAGGTGTATGCCAATCCTGAGAAATATTTTGATGAAGTATTTGAAGTTAACCTTGATGAACTGGAGCCATACCTGAACGGACCGTTTACTCCTGATCATGCCACTCCCATTTCAAAGATGCGTGAGGAGGCTGAAAAGAATGGTTGGCCATTAAAGGTTGAAGTTGGGTTAATAGGTTCTTGTACAAACTCTTCGTATGAGGATATCTCCAGAGCTGCATCAATAGCTAATCAGGCCGCCGAAAAGAAACTTAAGGTAGGTGCTGAATTTAAAATTACCCCCGGCTCTGAGCAGGTTAGGTACACTGTTGAGAGAGACGGTTATATTGATACATTTAATAAAATTGGTGGAGAGTTATATGCTAATGCTTGCGGACCTTGTATTGGCATGTGGGCACGTGTTGGTGCTGAAAAGCAGGAGAAAAACAGTATTGTTCACTCGTTTAACAGAAACTTTGCTAAACGTGCCGATGGTAATCCTAATACTTATGCTTTTGTAGCTTCTCCTGAGATAGTTACTGCTTTAGCTATTGCCGGAGATCTTGGTTTTAATCCTCTTACCGACACTCTTGTAAATGAAGAGGGTAAAGAGGTGAAGTTGGATGAGCCTAAAGGGTTTGAATTACCTCCTAATGGTTTTGGAGTTGAAGATCCCGGGTACCAGGCACCGGCCGAAGATAGTTCAGATGTTAACATTGTAGTTTCACCTGAAAGTGAACGCTTGCAGTTGTTAACACCGTTTGAGCCATGGGATGGTAAAAATATTACCGGAATGAAACTGCTTATCAAAGCTAAAGGCAAGTGTACTACCGACCATATCTCGATGGCCGGGCCATGGTTGCGTTATCGTGGTCATCTCGATAACATTTCAAACAATATGCTTATTGGTGCTGTAAATGCATTTAACGAAAAAACAAACTGTGTAAATAGTCAACTTACAGGTGAGTGTGGTGAAGTACCGAAGGTGCAGCGTGAATATAAAAAAGCCGGTATTCCAACTATTGTTGTTGGTGATCAAAATTACGGTGAAGGCTCTTCACGTGAACATGCCGCTATGGAGCCTCGTCATCTTGGGGTTAGAGCTGTTTTAGTTAAGAGTTTTGCTCGTATTCACGAAACAAATCTAAAAAAGCAGGGTATGTTAGGGCTTACTTTTGCTAATGAGAATGATTATGATAAAATTTTGGAAGATGATGTTTTTAATTTCCTTGATCTGGATTATTTTACTCCCGGAAAGCCTTTAAGTCTTGAGATTGTTCATGCTGATGAAACAAAAGATGTAATCACATTAAATCATACCTATAACGCTCAACAAATAGAGTGGTTTAAGGCCGGCTCGGCACTGAACCTAATTAAAAGACATAATAAATAGATTATATAAAAGACCTTTCATTTTAGAGGTTCTTTGTTATGCTTTTGACACTAGTTCTTTTACTGGTTTGGCTTTTTATAATGTTTACACCTGACAGATTTTAAAAACCTGTCAGGTGTTTATGTTATTGATGGAGTGACTTATTCTCCCTAACTACCATTTTTTTGTTTAGTGTTTTTGCTGTTTTTAATAATCTTATCATTTCGGCTTTAAATCCTTGGTTATCTTCTCCCCGTGCATTTTGTGCCAGTTTTGCAGCTTCATCGTATGAGAATGAATTGAGATACCCCGAGTTACGTAACAACATACCAAAGGCTGCTATAGATGTGGCAAATCTGAAATTATCCGATGCGTTCACAACTTTTTTTGGTTTTCCTGTTACGGCTTGTGTAATTAGTTTGCTTTTATCACCATCAGGCAATTTGTAACGAATCTTCAAAGTTAACCACTCCTTACTATATTGCATTGTAGATACCTCTGCCTTTTCTTGATATCTCAATTTGTCAACAGACTTTAACCATTTGTCAATGTCTGATGCATCGACAGGAATTATTTCATAAAGAGCGGTGACGGTATGTCC
Source organism: uncultured bacterium (assembly GCA_965371855.1). GTDB lineage: Bacteria > Bacteroidota > Bacteroidia > Bacteroidales > Marinilabiliaceae > JAADEM01. The sequence goes on along the minus strand of CBDUZZ010000028.1, from coordinate 43,578 downwards.
TGCACCTACTTCACCTGCATCTTTTTTGTCATCATTAAAATCTTCATTGTTGAGAATTCTGTTTTCATAACCTATTAATCTGTATCCCGCAACCTTTTGAGGGTTAAATTCAATCTGAAATTTTACATCTTTGGCAATAGTGAATAGAGTACCTCCAAATTCGCTAACCAGAGTTTTACGAGCTTCAAGAAGATTGTCTATATATGCATAATTACCGTTACCTTTATCAGCGATAATCTCCATTTTGTCATCTTTGTAGTTTCCCATTCCGAAGCCTAAAACAGAAATAAAAATTCCTTTTTCACGTTGTTTCTCAATTAACCGCTCCATAGATGCATTAGAACTCTCTCCGATATTGAAATCTCCGTCAGTAGCCAGAATAATACGGTTGTTCCCATTTTTAATAAAATTCTTTTCAGCTGTTTTGTATGCCAGCATTATACCTTCACCTCCGGCTGTTGATCCTCCTGCATTTAACTTCTCAATGGCATTAAGAATTTTCTGTTTTTCATCCCCGGCAGTTGGTTCAAGAACTAACCCTGCCGCACCTGCATATACTACAATCGATACATAATCCTGGGGGCGTAGTTGATCGACTAGTAACATGAATGAAGATTTTAACAATGGTAGTTTATTAGGAGAATTCATTGAGCCGGAAACATCTATAAGAAATACAAGATTGGTAGGAGGCAGGTTCTCTTTTTTTATTTTTTTACCCTGAATGCCGATTTTAAGTAACAGGTGTTGTTTGTTCCATGGGCATTCGGCAAGTTCTGTGTTTGTTGAAAATGGCCTATCTCCTTTCGGTTCATCATAATTATAGTTAAAGTAATTTATCATCTCTTCCACACGCACTGCATCTTTGGGTGGCATTTTGCCCTGATTCAGGAACCGTCGGATATTTGAATAGGAAGCCCTGTCTACGTCTGCAGAAAAAGTTGACAATGGTTGATCATTAGTACTTTTGTATCCATTTTCATGAATAGCAGAGTAACCCTCGGTATTGAATCCCGGAGGAGGACGATATCCGGCAAATCTTGTATTGTAGCTCGCCGGGTATGCAGACATTGCTTTTTTACCCACTATTGAGTAATTGACAGCAACTTCGTCATTACATATATCCAGTTCTTCGGATATTATCAGTACTGAACTTAAGATGACATTAATTACTAATCTGGATTTTACTTTCACCTCTTTGGTTTTCATGCCTGAAAGGCTAAAGATTAGGATTGCATTTTCGGAAGAGACATTAATGTTGTATTTTCCGTCATAAGCTGTTGATGTTTTATTGCTCGTTCCTTTCTCAAGAACTAATACTCCTTTTAAAGGAGTGTTCGTTTCATCGGTTACTTTTCCGGTAATTGTGTGTAATGCCGGTAGTGCATACAGTTGAACTGCAATCACGAATAGTGTAATTAGAAATGTTAAATGTTTCATTTTTTAATTTTTATGGTTATACATTGATATTTATATACTCTATATGATTCTTAGTGGGTATTAAAATATATTTACCAACTATATTTCATATCGGATCATTTTTCTGTTCCTCGTAAGTAGGATGCATGAAGAATTGATATTCCATAAATTTTTTCTGTTTTTTTTCACTATATTCAAAATCTTAACTATTCAGAATTTACAGAAGTGATGTATATATGCCTTTCAGAGTAGCCGGAAAATGGAAAAAGAAAAATGATGAGAATCTTATACAACAGTATAAGGAATCCGGTGATATTGATGTGCTTGGTATTCTGTATAATCGTTATATGGTGCTTGTTTACGGAGTCTGTTTGAAATATTTGAAAGATAGGGAGAGGGCAAAAGATGCTGTGATGGACATATTTGAGAAGTTGGTTGTTGAGCTGCAAAAAAGAGATGTTGACAATTTCAAATTATGGTTGTATGTTGTGGCTAAAAATCATTGCCTGATGTCGTTGCGAAGTAAGAAGTTGGAAAATTTGCATGAGAAAAAATATCAGGAAGAAACAACTCTTTTTATGGAATCCGAAAGTTTTGTGCATCCTATAGATGAATCTGATGGAAATTTGAATGATACACTTAAAAATTGTATCGATCGTTTGAAAAAGGAGCAAAAATATTGTATTAAGCTATTTTATTTTGATGGTAAGTGTTATGAAGAAATAGCTGAGGAGTTGGGTGTTGAAATAAATAGGGTTAAGAGTTTTATTCAAAACGGAAAACGGAATCTGAAAAATTGCATGGAAGAAGCTAATGAACAGCAAGGATAGACATATTAAAAGTGATTGGGGTAAACGTATTTATAGTTACCTGTTTGGCAATTTGCCGGAACGGGAAAAGAATGCTTTGGAAAGAGAAGAACAGTCAAATTTGTTTCTGTCCGATGCTTTAGGCGGATTAGAAAACTTGAGCAGAAATGATTATCTGAAAGATGTGAAGAGTCTTGAGGATAGATTGGATGGCCGCACTAAAAGAAAAATAGTCCACAGGTGGATGGCTGTGGCTGCTACAATTATTTTCATTGGTGGCATCTCCTTTTTATTGTTTCTTTTTATTCCTCAGAATTCCGGGAGAATAGCTCAAAACAGAGAGGAAAAAAAGAGTAGTGTTGTTGAGTCTCAGCTTGATATTAACGAGGAAACAGTAGAGCCGATAGCATCTGAAGAGAATATCATTTCAGAAAAGGGTGAAGAAGAAATGACAGAAATTAAACAACAAGTTGTTAGGCAACAGAAAGGAGTTGTTGCGAAATCGTCATCTGAGAAAGAAGTCGTGATTCAAATAATTGATGATGATATTGAATTGGATGAAGAATTAGAAGTTTCCGATATAGATGAAGTTGTAAGCGATTCTGAACCAGTGGTTGTGCCGGTTGCTGCAGTTGCATCTAAACGTGTTTATGTGTTTGATTCAAGTCACAAGAAGGAGGTGGCTATCTATTCGATTGTTGCTAACGACCAAAACAGACATGCAGAACCGGATATGGGAATGGAGAGGTATAAGGAGGAGTTAATGTTGCGTATTAATAAATCAAATAAAACCGGGGGTAGAAAAATTAAAGCAACTATTGAACTAACGATTTCTCCTAAAGGCAGGATTGAAAAGGTTGATATTGTGAGATCATCAGAAAAAGATTTTAATGATGAATTAATAAGAATTATACTGAACAGCCCTACATGGGTGCCGGCTATACATGACGGTATACCTGTTAAAGATAAAGTTAAATTTAAAATATTTGTAGAGAAAGATAATATAAGAAAGAGATGATTATAAAAAACTTATTCGTGCCAATTCGTGTAATTCGCGGATAAAATCTAAATATAGAGAATAAAAAAAGGGAAGAGACCCCTCTCTTCCCTTCAAACCTAACCCAACAAATACTAGTTGACTATTCAGCTCAACCAGTAAGAGTTCCCAAATATACATATAATGAAAGAAAATTTTAATATTTTACCACAATGTATTTTTGTAACATATAGTTTCTTTTTTTTTAAACCTACTTTGAGCTATTTAATTTATTTTAACATATTTGAACGTTTTTAGTAATATTTTCTTACTTTAGTCACCACTTTTAAGTGAAAAATTATAATAAATATAAATATGAAGAGGTTTATTTTAATGTTCTTTATTACAGTGTTTTCTGTTGGAGTATTTGCACAGGACAGGTTTGCCATAGGAATAAAAGCCGGTTATACATCTACTAAATTTAACGTGAATAACCTGGAACAACGACTATTGAGTACAACGGGAGATGCAAAAAGCGGGTATCTTGCAGGAATATTTACCAGAGTCAGAATTTATAAAGGGTTATCAATTCAACCGGAGGTATTCTATACAAAGAAAGCAGGAAGAAATAACTATAATTCGGTTAATATAGATTTTCCTGATGTTGATACTAGTTTTACAACAACAATGACCTCATTGGACTTGCCACTTTTACTTCATTTAAGATTGCTTAGTTTTGATCTTTTTAATATATATGCCATTGGAGGACCTGTAATCTCATTTAATTTGGATGGCTCATCGGATCCGGAATATGATGAATTCAGCTTTGAGAAATCTAATTGGACGATGCAGTTCGGAGGAGGAATTGAGATATGGAGGTTTACAGCTGATGTTAGATACGAATGGCCTGTAGGGGATGTCGGTAGTGGGGGTATATATAGTGGCCATGCATTAGCAGCACCGTTTGATTATAATTATAATATGCTCACTTTTTCTGTAGGGTTTAAAATATTTGGCATATAAAAAAATTACCCAAATCTGTATGCTTTATCAAAGCTGGCATCTGTTTACAGTGCCGGCTTTTTTATTTCTTTATTCACTTGGATCGACATAGTGCAGCTTTTTTCATCTCCTTTGGTTCCCCCTGAAATGGGGAGAATGATGAGCTATTACTATTTCCATTTATAAATGAAATATGCATCCCAATGTTGGGGTTAAGTCAAATATTCGTGAAAATTCATGAAAATCGTAGATAACTTTTATATTTTTATCCTTATATTCAACTTTCATGGACAGTGATCTTAAATACCAAATTGGCATTAGTTTAATCAAAGGGGTAGGGTCGGTATTGGCGCGTAACCTGATTGCTTATGTTGGTGGAGTGGAGGCTGTTTTCAATGAGAGTGTAAAGAACCTTTCTAAAATTCCCGGCATTGGAACAATACTTGCCACCTCAATAAAAAGTACAGATGTGCTGGAACGTGCTGAAGAGGAGATTGAGTTCGTTGAAAAGCACAATATTACACCTCTTTTTTTTACTTCTGAAAAGTATCCGCATAAGCTATCTTATTGCGAAGATGCCCCATTAATGATTTATGTTAAAGGTGATACTACATTTGAAATGAGGCCGGTTCTTAGTATTGTTGGTACTCGCAGGGCTACTGAGCGGGGTAAGATAATGTGTGAGATGCTAATTAAAGAATTAGCTGAACGATATTCCAATGTGCTTATTGTGAGTGGACTGGCTTATGGTATCGATGTTTGTGCTCATAAGGCGGCTTTAAAATATGGATTAGATACAGTTGCTGTAGTGGCACATGGACTGGATAGGATTTACCCTTATGTTCATCGTAATGTTGCTAAAGATATGATTGAAAAGGAGGGGGCTGTGGTTACTGAATTTCTTAGTGGTACTAACCCCGACAAGCATAATTTTGTGCAACGTAACCGAATTGTTGCCGGGTTAAGTGATGCTGTGGTTGTGGTTGAATCCGGTATAAAAGGTGGTGCACTAATAACGGCACGAATAGCTTCGTCTTATAGTCGCGATGTGCTGGCTTTTCCGGGAAATCCGCAAGATGAACTGTCAAGAGGATGTAATTATTTGATAAAGAGAAATATTGCGGCATTGATAGAGAATATTGATGACCTGGAATATGCACTTGGGTGGGAGAGTCAAAATATTACAGAGCATGCACAACGGAAACTTTTTGTGGAGTTTAATTCCGATGAAGAGAAGCTGCTCTACACAATATTGACTGAGGAAAAGGAGATGACAGCGAGTGCTCTTAGTCTGAAAAGCAACTTGCCTGTAAGTCAGGTAAATGCCTCCCTGCTAAACCTTGAATTTGCGGGTTTGGTTAAAGCATTGCCGGGTAATGCATTTCGGGTGCTGATATGATACCTCATCCCCGACCCCCTTTCCTTTAAGGCGAGGGGGAGAAGTAACTGCGTTCTTGGTGGTACTCTCCCTTCTCCATGTGGAGAAGGGCCGGGGATGAGGTGAAAGCCGGACAGGGCAGCATTATAACTTTTCACATATTTCGTTAATTTTTTTAATAACAAACTTTATGTTGGTTTCAATATTGCTGTTAGTAAACCTAATTACCGTTATCCCGTAATTTTCCATTTCGGCAGTTCGACCAATGTCATATTCTTTTTGTGTGTTGTGTATTTCTCCATCAACTTCAATGACTAATTTTTTCTCATGACAATAAAAATCAGCAATAAAAATGCCAATAGGGTGTTGATGCCTGAATTTGCAATTTGCTATCTGTTTGTTACGTATTTGTTTCCAAAGAATTTTCTCCGCGGTTGTCATTGAATTACGCAATTCTTTAGCATACAAATGTATCTGTTTACTAGCATCGTAAAACAGACTGTCAAAATATTCCTGTGACATTTTTTTATGTTTTAAGAGTTATATAAAGTTATGAAATTATAATGTAATTTTCTTATTTGTATCTCACCTATTCCTAAACTTCTCTCTTTTATTTGTAACGGGATTGCTGTTATTATGCTAAAAGCTTGATTCTACCATTTCACAGTTTCACCTCACCCCCCGACCCCCTTTCCTTTAAGGCGAGGGGGAGAAGCAGATGCGTTCTTGACAGCACTCTCCCTTCTCCATGTGGAGAAGGGCTGGGGGTGAGGAAGAAAGCCGGAAGAAAGGAATAGAGGAAGGTTAGAGATAAATGAGGTTGGTGTAAAGTTTTAATCGGAAGTACCTCACCCCCCGGCCCCCTCTCCTTTAAGGCGAGGGGGAGAAGTAACTGCGTTCTTGGTGGTACTCTCCCTTCTCCATGTGGAGAAGGGCCGGGGATGAGGTGAAAACCAGGAATAAGGGAATAGAGGAAGGTTAGAGATAAATGAGGTTGGTGTAAAGTTTTAATCGGAAGCACCTCATCCCCCAGGCCCCCTCTCCTTGAGATAGGCGAGGGGGAGAAGTAACTGCCTTCTTAATGGCACTCTCCCTTCTCCATGTGGAGAAGGGCCGGGGATGAGGTAGAAAACAGAAACACCGGGGATGAGGTAGAATTGTAAAACTATAGCGAGAGTGTCGCTATCAGCGACACCCTCGCTAATATAATAGGGTTGAGAGGGATTCTTAAATGTAAAGAAATCTTAATTTTTTCCAAACAATTTTGCTATGTTTACGTACAAACTTTATATAAATATTTATTTTTGAGTTTAAACCTTACGTACCGGAACATGGGAGTTTATAATCAATTACTTACAAATATTGTAAACAAGGGGAGAGTTATATCTTTTCTTTTGTTTTTCTTTGCTATATCTTTTCAGAGTATTCAAAGTCAATCAATTTATACTTGTGGACAGGCTACGTTAATGGGGAATGATATACTCGATCAGGCTGTTCCTAAAATAACAAATCCTGGACACAGGAATAATGGTCAATGGATTACAACTGCAGGATTGACTTTTTCTGATATGTTTGATTCAAATTCTATTGTTTCAGGGTTTATTGGTGGAATAACATATACTGTTCAATGGAGACACAATCCCTCAGGCAGTATATACTCAACTGATATCATTGCAGTTTCTGCACCCTCAGTAACCTCTTTTGCCGCCAATACACCTCCAAATACTACATTGTGTGCTGCTGATGTACCTGCCTCTCCCAGACTGGATATTAATCTTGCCAATGGTACTGCTGGTTATACAGTAAGGATAGAGACTACTGATGTGCCCACATCAGGAACCACTACACGTGATGTTGCAATGGGAACCTCTAATACTGTTACGATGAATGCTATCACGGCCAGTACTGATTATCGCATTATTTATGTTAGTGATGCTAATGGTTGTATTGCCGCAGGTTTGCCTGTTGGCCCGGTTTCATATACTGTATTTAATCCTACTATCTTTACTGTTAATGGTGGCTCTGGTTGTGCCGGCACAAATACTGCCATCTCATTGAGTAGTAGTGAAGTTGGAGTGAATTATGTGCTCCGGCGTGATGGAGCAGATGTGCAAACATTAGCTGGTGTTGGTGGTGTCCTTAATTTCACAGCCCAAACATTAGCCGGTACTTATGAAGTGTTTGCAACCGATGGCACATGTGAAGTGCAAATGACAGGCTCTGTAACAATAGTCACTTCTCCAACTGTTTATAATGTTAGTGTAGTTGAGCCAGCTCCATACTGCTCAGGTAATAATTATACGATACAACTGTCCGGTTCTGATAACGGAGTAACTTATAAATTATATAGAGGAGCAACATTGGTAAATTCTCAAGTTGGAACCGGTGGCGTCATCTCTTTCACTAATAATTCAATTGCAGGAACATATAGTGTTGAGGCGGATAATGGTGTTTGTGTACCTGTGGTAATGACACCTGTTACGTCAATGACAATTAATTCTCCTCCAACTCCTTTTAATGTAACCGGTGGAGTAGTGTGTGATGGTAATACAGTTACAATTGGCCTTAGTGGTTTTGAGGCAGGAATTAAGTATGATCTGTATCGTAATCCGGGTAATGTTTTGGTTGCTACTTTAATAGGAAATGGAAATTTTGGAGGTCAGACAATAATAGGTACATATACTATTTTAGCTATTAATACTGTAACCGGTTGTACAACAAACATGAATGGATCAGCTACTGTTAATCCATTACCGGTGAATCAAGCTTTTTTAAATACAGGATTAGTATGTCCTAATGGTGTGGTGGCTTTAACTAATTCTGTTACCGGAACTACATATCAGCTTTGGCGTGATGGCATAAACACAGGTCTTACGGAAAATGGCTCTACGGGAAATGCAATTACTTTTGGTAATCAAACCACAGCAGGTGAGTATTCTGTTGTGGCTGTTTTAAATGGTTGTTCAATAACCTTAACAGATCGGTTAACTATTGAACCTCAGCCAACAGTTTTTAATCTTTCAGCTAATAGTACAACCTATTGTGCATCAGCTGCTGTAAGCGGTATTAATCTTACTCTGTCGGGTTCCGAAGTTGGTGTTGATTATCAGCTAATGGAGAGTGGAGTTCCACTTGGTGCTGTTGTTATTGGTATCGGAGCTCCTTTGCAATGGTTTAATGTTACTGCAGGTAGTTATACCGTTCAAGCCTCAAATATTGGAGGTTGTTCGTTACAGATGAATTTTAATCCTGTAATTGTTGCTGCTCCTGCTCCAACTGCAACTATTTCAGTAAATGGGTCTGATCGTCGTTGTGAAAATATTCTCGGGAACTTTACTATTCAGGTTACATTGACCGGTACTCCACCGTTTAATTTTACAATTGAAGATGATAAAGGAAGTCCTCCGATAGTTGTAAATAACCATAACCTATTGATCTATTCATTTACAGTTAATCCATTAGCAACAACAACTTTTGTTGTACGTAATCTCGTGGATGCAGCTAGTTGTTTGCCTCAAACTCCGGCAGGATCAGCTACTGTATATATTGATCCTATTCCGGTTATTACATTTAATCCGGCTGCCCCTGAAGTGTGTGCCGGAAATGCTGTTATTGTTACAGCGTTTGGTGCCGGAGTTGGCGGTGCTTATAACTGGAGTGATGGACTGGGAAATAATCAAGCTATTAATGTGGCACCTGCTGCTACTCACAGTTATACTGTTACAGCTACTACTGCATTAGGTTGTTCTGATAATAATACTGTTACGGTAACAGTGAATCCATTGCCTATTGTTGATTTTAGTACTCCCGGTAATATTTATGAATATTGTGAAAATGATGCTAATGTTACTCTTACAGGAAATCCTGTTGGTGGTAGCTTTAGTGGAACAGGTATTCTTCCTGCCTCTGATATATTTTCTCCGGCAGGTGCTATTATTGGGAATAATAATATAACTTATACTTACTCTGACCCCAAGGGTTGTGTAAATAATATTACCAAACAGATAGTTGTAAATAGTGTTCCAAATGTATTTATATTTGGACTTGGAACAGAATATTGTGCAAATGACGGCATAGTAACCTTCTCAGGTAGCCCGACTGCTGCAACAGGTGTATTTAGTGTTATAGGACAGGGTGCCGGACAAAATGTTTGGTGGGGTGATAATGGTAATGGTACAGGATGGTTCGATCCGACTATAGCTACAGCCCAGGTAGGATGGGGTACATATACATTCAGGTACACCTATACAGATCCTAATATTTGTACTGCTTATGATGAGATTGATGTTACGCTTCATCCTGATCTCAATGCTACGGTCTCTTTTACCGGTATGCCTGCAAGTGCTTGTCAGAATGAAAATACTAATTATACTTTACAAGGTCAGGTTTCAGGTGTTGATGTTGCTTCCGGTGTCTTCACAGGCCCAAATCCGGGATTAATAGATGGAGGTAATGACGGTACGGCCGTATTTAATCCATTTCTTGCGGGTAATGGTACACACTCAATAACTTTTACATATACCGATGCTAACGGTTGTACAGGTTCGCAAACACAAACGTTTACTATTGGCACAGATTTGTCAATAAACCTTAATCCTACATATTGTTATGGTGATGCAGCTGTTACTATTGATGGTACTCCTAACGGTGGTACTGTTACTCTTCGTGATGCCGCTAATAATTTAATTAGCAGTGGCCCTGACAATACAGTCGTTTTTAATCCGGCTGTTCTTGCTGCCGGTACTTATCATGTAGAATATGCATTTATCGATGGTGGTGGATGTGCTAATTCACGTATTTGGGATGTTGAGATTTATCCTATGCCCGATGCAACTTTTGAATATGAAAAAACAGGTGGTGGTGTTGAGATTTCTCAGTATTGTGTTTCCGAAACATCAGTAACTCTTACGCCAATAGTTGTTGGTGGTAATTTTACAGGAACAGCCGTTTCCGGAAATATATTTAATCCGTCAATTGCAGGAGTTGGTACTCATAATATTACCTATACCATAACTCAAAATGGTTGTACCAGTGTAAATACGAGAAATGATATGTCAGTGGTTCCTTTACCAACAATCGATATTAATAATCTGGATCCTGACTATTGCGATAATGAAGCTTCATTTACAGTCTTAGCGAGTAATTTCGGTACTCCGGGTGGTGTGTGGACATTTACCTCTACAACCAATACTGTTGGTGTTTCACCTATCACCGATAATGGAGATGGTAGTGCTGTGTTTGATCCGGCTGTTGGTGTTGGTTCTTATACTGTTACAATGACTTATGTTGACCCTGCTCAGGGTTGTGAAAATTCTATTGATAAGGTTGTTACTATTTATGAAACTCCAGAAGTGAACTTTGGTGGTGCGAACGATCTACTTGAATTCTGTCAGGATGATGCTCCTATTACGCTTACTGCCAGTTTTAACACTTCTATTCCGGTTGGTGCAGGCGTATTTACAGGTGATGGAATTACTGATCATACTAACGGTACAGCAACATTCGATCCTAATGGCCTTACTGTGGGTGATCATCCTATAACATATACTTATACTAATCTTAACAGTTGTATTTCAACAAGGATTAAGACATTCAGGATTCTTGATTATCCTGTTTCATACAGTGTGACAGGCGGTGGTGATTTCTGCTTTGCTAATAATCCTACCGGTATTCCTGTTGGTTTGTCTGATTCGGAAGTTGGTGTGAACTATGAACTGTTGCTTAACGGTATTTCTGTTGCTCCGGTAAATATTGTTGCCGGAACAGGCTCTCCAATCTCATTTGGTGATCAAACAGCACCCGGTGTATATTCTGTAGAGGCCGTTAATGCAGCATCCGGTTGTTCGGTAATGATGACAGGCAGTGCTACTATTAAGGTAAATGATGTAACTCTTGTTGTTTCTACAACTGATGTGTCATGTACAGGTGGTAACGATGGAAGTGCAACAGTCACTGCTTCAGGAGGCACTGCTAATTATGTTTATGAATGGAGAAATAGTAGTAATGTTGTGGTTGCCAATTCAGCTGTTGCATCTAATCTTGTGGCTGATACATATCAGGTAACAGTTGTTGATGCTGTTGGTTGTTCTACTGTAACTACAGGTGTTGTTATTAACGAACCAAATAGTGCACTCACTGTAAATGTTATAAATAAAAAAGACGTAGGATGTGATTGTACAACCGGTGCAGGAATCTGTGAAGGTAGTGCTGAGGTTAGCATTACAGGAGGTACTCCTAATTATACTATTGTCTGGTCAACAGGTGGTGCAGGTACTATTGAAAATGATATTGAGCCCGGTGCTCATAGTGTAACAGTTACCGATAACAACGGTTGTATAGTTACAGTTCCGTTTACTATAACACAACTTCCTGCTCTTACCATAGTTGAAGATATTACAAAGCATGTTGATAATTCATGTAATGGTGGAAATACAGGTGAGTTGGGTGTTACTGTTGGCGGTGGGTCATTAAATTATGAGTACTCTATTGATAATTCTACATGGTTTAACACTCCTCTGTTTACAGGTCTGTTAGCAGGGAGTTATGATGTTTGGGTTCGTGATGCTAATTATATACGTTGTGTTTTACAAATTGCTAATGCGATTGTAATTACTGAACCTGCCGCATTGACTTTGACAGAGGTGGTTGCTTCACATATAGATGTTGATTGCAATAACGGTGCAACAGGACAAATTGAAGTTGTTGCCGGAGGTGGTTCTGGCGTTTTTGAGTATTCAAATAATGCCGGTGCCAACTGGCAGGTATTGCCAATATTTACAGCACTTGTTCAGGGTTCATACAATGTTTGGGTTCGTGATGTGGCTGATAACAGTTGTGTTTACAGTGGATTAGCTTCTATTGTTATTACTGAGCCTACACCTCTGAGCTTATCAATCGCTTCAACTACTAATGTGTCATGTAATGGTAATGCTGACGGAGCTGTTGTTCTTTCAGCTTCAGGTGGAAGTGGAAATTATGTTTACTCCATTGATGGAGGAACAAACTGGGTTGCTTCAAATGCTTTTAATGGACTTATCGCCGGTGCTTATAACTTTAGTGTTAAAGATGTTTCATCGGTAAGTTGTCAACTTATAAATATTATTGGTTCTACAATTACTGAACCTGATGACTTTACAATTACCGTAGCTCACACAGACATTTCATGTTTCGGTGGGAATGACGGTACTATTACTGTTACTCCTGACCAGGGAGGCCGTCAGCTTGAATATAGTATTGATGGTGGAACTAACTGGCATGCAAGCACAATATTTAATAATCTGATTGCAGGAAATTATAAAATATCGATTCGTGATATTGAAAATGCTCCGGTTATTTGTACAAAAATTGATGAGGTTTCGGTTGATATTCTTGAACCTGCAGCTTCTGTTACTATTGATAATGTTGTAATTACTGATGTTACATGTAATGGAGACAACGATGGGGCTATAACAATAACTGTTTCCGGAGGTACAGGAGCATATACCTATCAATGGACAAACAGCTTAGGTGTTGCTGTTGGTGGAAATAGTAACAATCCTACTTTGCTTGTTGCTGATGATTATACTGTGATTGTGACTGATGCACAAGGTTGTTCAACAACTGCTACATATACTGTTACTGAACCTATAGCATGGGATGTTCAATATACAGTAACCAATGTTTCTACTTATGGAAACAGTGACGGGGAGATAGATATACATACCATTGTGGGGAATACTCCTCCGTATTCAGTTCTGTGGACAGATGGCTCAACAGACATTCACCGTACCGGATTAATTGCCGGAACTTATGGGTTTACAGTAACAGACAGTAATGGATGTACTATAACTAAATCCAATATCGTTGTTTCTCAACCAACGGAACTAATAGCAACTGTTACTCCATCTGATGTTAATTGCTATGGAGGTAATGACGGATCTATCTTTGTTGATATATCTTCAGGAAATCCTAACTATACAATAAGCTGGACAGGTAATCTGGTGTCAGGTGGAACTGTTAACGGAAGTGTTACTCAACCACAAAACACATACACTATTGCAACGCTTGAAGCAGGTACTTATACTGTAGATATTGTTGATGCATCAGGAAATACTAAACAGAGTGTTGTTGTTGTAGACCAGCCTGTCGAATTAACGGTGACGGAAACTGTAACCGGTATTACCTGTAATGGTGATAATGACGGAGTGATTAGTGTTGTGTTATCTGGCGAAATAGCCGGATCTACAATCTCTTGGACTGCTGATAATGGCTTTGCCAATGGTCCTTTGGATGCTACTATTCCTGCTAATCTTACCCGGAGCAATCTTGCTTCCGGTAATTATACTGTAACTGTCACCAATAATAATGGTTGTTCAGCAGTTGTGGTTTCTCCTGTGGCTGTTGTAGAACCTGCTTCATGGAATGTACCGTCATCGGTAACTCCAGTTTCAAGCTATGGTAACAACGATGGTGTAATAGATGTTATTAATCCTCCAACAGGAAATAATCCTCCATATTCAATAGAATGGACAGACCTGACTACAGGTGGTGTTCCGTTGCCACATCCATGGTTGCGTAACAACTTAATAGCTGGTGATTATACATTTACAATAACCGATAGTAATGGATGTACTTATACCGAAACATTAACTGTTACTCAACCAAATCAACTTTTGTTTGATGTATCGGGTAACGATGCAACATGTTATGATAGCAATAATGGAAGCATTGCTTTATCAATCACTTCAGGCACTCCGAATTATGACATTACGTTAACCGGAACAGAATATGACGGTACTGTAATTGCTCCGGTTTTGATAAATAATCATACAACAGGTAATTATACCTTTTCAAATCTTAAGGCGGGAACCTATTCCGTTAAAGTTATCGATAGTGAAGGTGAGTTTCTTGAAAAGGCTGTAACAATAGATCATCTTGCTGAGATTTCTGTTACACTACAGTCATTAACAAATGTTACATGTAACAGTGGTAGTGATGGAGTAATATCTGTTTCTATAACAGGACGGGCAATTAATGAAGCATCTTCTATAATTAACTGGACACGTGATCCTGCCGGTTGGTCTTTATCCGGAAGTGTAAGTGGAAATAAAACTCAGTCAGGTCTGTCTGTCGGTAAATATACAATTAATGTTACCGATGAGAATGGTTGTGTTGCTACTCCTCTTGTGGATGTTGTTCTGACAGAACCTACTGCAATATCAGCTACCCATACAGTTACTCATGTTTCAACAAGCGGAGGAACAGATGGTGATATTACTATTGATAATATTGTTAGTGAAAATGGTGTTAAAAAGATTGAATGGTATAATACTTCGGGTATTATTGCCGGTGAAACAGGTCAGTCATTGAGTAATATTGGTGCCGATACATATCACTATGTAGTTTTTGATAATAATGATTGTGAATATACCAGTCCTGATATTCCCGTTACCGAACCAAGTGCTTTGGTTGTGTCGGCTGTTGGTAATAATATTAATTGTTACAATGCCAATGATGGATCAATACAGGTAATTATAACATCAGGAACAGCTCCTTATAATGTTGTGCTTACAGGAACACCTGATGATGGCTCAACTTTTGCTCCACAATCAAGTGTTTTAACAAATACTCTGTTTGACAACCTTAAGCCGGGTACATATAAAGTTTTGGTGACTGATAGTGCTACTCCAAACCAGACTTTTGATAAAGATATTACAATAACACAAAATGCCGAAACGGTTCTTAATCCCACTATTGCCGATATTCAGTGTAATGGTGCACAAGATGGTTCAATAACAATGAATCTTACCGGATATCAAGATGGTTCTGAAAACTGGCAGGTGATTGATCCTAATGGAGTAACTATATATAACGGGGCTTTATCAGGTAATGCAACTCAAACTGCAACAATTGCCGGTGATTACGGTGTCGTTGTTGCTAATCAGGACGGTTGTACTCTTACTGACACCTATACTGTAACAGAGCCTGCGGCTTGGAATGTTAATCATGTCACAACTGATGTTACTCCAACAGGTGCTGATAATGGAACAATCAATATTGACGTATTGTCAGGAAATACTCCTGCCTATTCAATTGTTTGGAGTGATGGTCACCCTGATGAGAGACTTCGAACAGGACTTGCTGCCGGAACTTATTGGTATACTATTACTGATGTTACAACTGTTTGTACGTTTAATTCAGGTGATATTATTATTAGTGAGCCGGAAGCTCTTACTGTAGCAGTAACACCGGACGATGTAGATAATAAATGTTATGGACAGGATAACGGACGAATTAAAGTAGATGTTACATCAGGCAATGAGCCTTATACAATACGACTCCGTGGTACACTATTCGATGGAACATCGTTTGATGAAACACGAACGGTAAATACTCATATTGGTTCTGAACTATTTGATAATTTGTATGCCGGAACTTATCAGGTTGATGTTACCGATAATGTTAGTAATACTTTCTCACAAACTAATGTTTTAATTGCTCATCCTGCGGAAACTACTATTACTGAAACAGTAACGCATCTCACTTGTTTTGCTGCTGATAAAGGTGTAGGAACAATTGTACTTACTGTAAACAGAGCTGTCGGCGCAAGTGACTATATTGTTTGGTCAGGCCCATCAGGAATCATCAAACAGGGTAATTTATCTGACAATTCACTTCTGTCTCTAACTGTTATCAGGGGTGGTGATTACTCCTATCTCTTTACCGATGGGAATTCCTGCCCGATAACCAATGTTATTACAATTACTGAACCTTCGCCATACATTATTAATCTGAATACAAAAGATGCAACTATTGCCGGATTAAATGACGGTGAAATAAATGTACATACTATTACAGGAAATAACGGTGAACCTTATACCATTAGTTGGTCTGATAATATTGGTGTAACAAGTCGTATAAGAAGTGATCTGTTTGCCGGAACTTATGAATTTACTATTACCGATGCAATAGGGTGTGATACTACAATATCAAATATCGTAGTTGATGAACCAAATCCGCTTGTTGTAAATGTTGTACCTACAGACGTAACTTGTTATGATGGTAACAATGGGTCTATTTCTGTTGAATTTACATCTCATAATACCGGTTATTATTATCAAATAACCGGAAGTCTGGATGATGGTGCAACTTATGATTCCGGAGTAATCAATCCTGCTTCTGAAAATAGTGTTGTTAATAATTTGAAAGCCGGTACATATACAATTAATGCCTACGATGTTTTAGGTACGCATTATTTTGAAGATAATATAAGAATTGCTCAGCCTGCCGAACTTATCGCAACTACTACTGTTAGTGATATTACTTGTTTTGGTGATGCTAACGGATCTATCAGTGTAGGACTATTCGGTCGTCCTGCAGGTGATATTGCTGCATATCGTATGGTATGGAACGGCCCGTCAGGATTCTATCGCGATGGAACTGTTGCTGCTGAACAGGTTCAAAACGGATTAAGTGAACCCGGAGTCTATAATATTACGGTGTTTGACGGAAATAACTGTCCGTTAACCCTGTCTTATACATTGGCAGAACCAAATGAGTTAGTGGTTAATGTAGTTAATGTTAAGGATATCACTTGTAACGGAGGGGCTGATGGTGAGATAGCCATTACTGTTTCAGGTCGCCCTGCCGGAAATGGATACACATATGATTGGTATAGTTGGAATGGTGCAGCATGGGTTTCGTATGCTCCTAATGCAACACCTACTATGATAAACCTTTCTGCCGGAATATATCATGCAGAAATCACATCAACAAGTGATGGCTGTACCGTTATTTCTGCTGATATTACAGTAACTGAGAATGATGCTTTATCACTCAACACAACAGTTAAATCAATAACTTCTTGCAGTGGTGATAATTCAGGGGAATTAACAATTGATGTTACCGGTGGTGTTGGTCCGTTTACGTTGGATTATGGTAATCCTTCCGATATCAGAACAGGTAGTGGGCCATTTGTTATATCTAATCTTGTTACAGGTGATTATAATGTTACGGTTACTGATGCTAATCTGTGCTCAATTTCTGATACATATACTATTACAGAACCATTGCCGCTTGTTGTGAATAATGTTTCGTACAGTATTGACTGTATAAATGATAATACAGGAGTATTGAATTTCGATATTTCAGGTGGTAGTCTCGATGGTTCTAACAACCATCAGTACTTCCTGCGATTAAGTGGTCCGGGAGGGGCAAGTTATACACGTAACATAACTGTTGCTAACGGTGCAACTTACTCTACCCCATTTACTAATTTACCTGCCGGTTCGTATCTGTTCGAGGTGCAGGATAAACTATCTTCTACTCCTTTAGCATGTGGCTATGTGCTTAATTTTGATCTTGAGTTGATCTCAATAACAGGTACTGTTACCAATGCTACTTGTCTTGGTGTTAATACCGGAACCATATCAGGTGTGACAATCGACGGTTCGTCGGGTAATTATACTTATTTATGGACTACTACTGATGGACAGGGACTGGATAACAGTACTCTTGATCAGGCAGGTCTTTCTGCAGGAACTTATAATCTAACAATAACTGATAATACACGCGGATGTACCGTTGATCAGGACTTTGTTGTAATAAATACAAATACTCTGATAATTACCGGTGCTGTAAAAGATGTTACTTGTAATGGAGGCAGTGATGGTGCTGTAACAAATGTAAATATTACTGATGCAACACCAGTTGTAAATTATAGTTGGACAGGGCCAAACGGCTTTATCGCAGCAACTGATAATATAACGGATATTTCAGGTGGAACCTATCAACTTAATGTTGTTGACAATAATGGTTGTGCTGCTACCGAAACATTCTTTGTAAATGAACCGGCTGCTATAACTTTCGATCTGGCACTAATTATAGAGGATTGTGATCCTTATCAAAGAGGTATCAACCTGAATAACCTTGCAGGTGGTATCGGTGATGTTAATAATTACCAGTTCTATTGGACAGGGCCGGGTAGTGCAAGTTTCAACACCCGTAATCTTACCGGTTTAACAGTTGGTGGTACTTATACTGTTACAGTTAAGGATGAGAATAACTGTGAAGTTGTTAAGAGTATTACTATTCCTGAAGAGGTTGTAATAACCGAAAATGTAACCTATCTGGATTGTAATGGAGCAATAAATGGTGCTATTACAATTGATATTACTGGTGGAGTCGGGCCATTTACTTACCAATGGTTTAAAAATAATGTGCCATTTGCCAACACAAAGAATATTGATAATCTTGAAGCTGCAACATATAAAATAGTTATAATTGATGCCGGTGAATCCGATGGAAGTCAATGTACTTATAACAAAGATATTGTTCTTTCAGAGCCTGATGCAATAGTTATTTCAGGTGCTGTTAAGCACATAACCTGCAATGGAGATGCTGACGCAGAAATACTGCTGACAGTTACAGGTGGAGTTGGTAATTACTCCTACAGCTGGTCATCAGGTAATGGAACAGGATTGATTCCTGCTGCCAAAGATCAATCAGGTCTTTCAGGTGGTACTTATACCGTTGTGGTAACTGATGATAATGGTTGTTCTGCAACTACTGACTTTACTATTATTGAACCTGATGCTATTGAATATGACCTTACAGTTACCGATACACAATGTGATGGTACTGCCGGAGCTATTCAGATAGTTAATGTTACGGGTGGTTCGGGTTCTTATACATATACATGGGCCGGGCCGGGTATTACTCCTGTACATCAGAATACAACTAATGTTACAGGATTGATAGCAGGTGATTATACTGTTACAGTATGGGATGCTGCTCCGGGACACACTACTTGTTATCTTACAAAAACTGTTACTCTTACTTCTGCTATAGATCTTACCTATTCTGTTGTACCTGAAACGTGCGATGGACAGGGTGATGGTGCAATAACAATTAATGTACAGGGTGGCCAACCGGGATATACTTATCTGTGGACTACTGCCGATGGTAGTGGAGTTGTTCCTGATGCTCAAAATCAGGCCGGTTTAACTGAAGGTACTTACAGCGTAACGGTTACCGATACTCGTGCTTGCTCTGTAACACAAGATATTTTTATTGCTCGCGATAATGTGATAAACGTTATTGGGGCTGTTACTGATGTGCTATGTTATGGCGATAACAGCGGTGAAATATCTCTGACAGTTTCAGGAGGATCGGGTAATTTCAGTTATCACTGGACAGGAACGGGAACAGGTATTGTTGACGGAGTGAAAGATCAGACAGGGTTGTCTGCAGGTTCATACACGGTTCTTGTTACTGATAATATTCTTGGATGTGAAGTGACTCAAACTTATGACGTAAGAAGTCCGGCGGCTCCAATTGTTATTACAAATACTTTAGTAACCGATATTTTATGTAAAGGCGAAGCTGTAGGTATAATTGACATAACAGTAACAGGAGGAACGCCATTTGATCCAACTGGTACACCATACTATAACTATCAGTGGTCAGGTCCGGATTCATTTACTGATTCTCCTACTCAAAATAATTTAATAGCAGGGGATTACAAAGTAACTGTTACCGATGCAAATGGTTGTTTCATTGTTAGTAATGTAATAACAGTTTCTGAACCTGCCGAAGCTCTTACAGCTTCTGTAACTGATGTTGTTGATGTTACTGTTTTTGGAGGCAACGATGGTGAGATTGAGATTGCAGTATCAGGTGGAACAGGTGCATACTCCATTATTTGGAGTGGAACTGACCTGGGAGGTGCTCCTGTTGGCGGATTAACCAATGATATTAATCGTCAAACCGGATTAGTGGCAGGTAATTACACTGTTGATATTACTGATGGTAATGGTTGTACAATTTCATTGACAGATATCTTTGTGAACCAACCGGGTGGTGCATTGCTCATGGTGGTTACAACACAAGATATAATACCTTGTCAGGGAAATGATAATGGCCAGATAAACGTTAATGTTACAGGTGGTGTACTGCCTTATACTATTACCTGGTATGATTCAGGTAATAATCAGTTGGGACAGGTAACTGCCAACGGAGTAACTATTGATAATCTGTCTGCCGGAGTATATCGTGTGGATGTTACTGACGCAAATAGTGTGACTATAAGCAAAAATGACATTACAATTACTGAACCGGCAACGTTGCAGTTATCTACGCTAATTGTTCAGCATGTAGATTGTTACGAAAGCAAAACAGGGACTATCCGTGTGAATGCCAATGGTGGCGTTCCTGATGGTTCGGGTAATTACCGTATCGAAGTAACAGGGCCTAATGGTTATATTAATGTACGTACAGACATAACACCCGCTACTGATTTTGATTATCTTACTCTTGCAAGTGGTGTTTATAATATTCGATTAACAGACGATAGTAATGGTGATGGCGTATTTGATGTGAATGATGATTGTGTTGTTGAAAGGGCGTTGAAAATAAATCAACCTGAAGCAAAAGTTACTGTTAGTCTTGATAGTGAAATATGTATTGGTGAATCAACCCAAATTAAGTTTGTTGTTGAGAACTGGGCTGATATTGCAACTAATAACCTTTCAGTTACATTGAGTGACGGGTCTGTTGTGGTACTTGACGAATCACCACACCTGCACAGTGTTACTCCGGTTGCGAATACTGTTTATTCTATCACTAATGTAAACGATGGTGCAGGATGTGATAAAGGATTTGGTGAAGGTACAGCAACTGTTGTTGTTAATCCTCTACCAACTGCAAGGATATATAGCGATAGGGAGATTTGTTTCGGCGAGACGGCAACAATTTTTGTTGATCTCACAGGTGCAGCTCCATGGACTGTTACATATACTGACGGAACTACTTCAACAGTGGTTTCAGGTATTGCAGCCACTCCGTTTAGTTTTGATGTAACTCCTAATACAACTACAAGCTATACCATATCTGAGGTTCAGGATAACCATTGTACAAATGTGGGAACAGGTTCGGTAACCATTACCGTTAATGAGCGTGCCGATGTTACGATGACAGGAAATGCAGATATATGTTACGGTTTATCTACAGATATTAATCTCAATTTTAGTGCAGGAACTGCTCCTTACAATGTTACACTGACCGAAAATGGTGTTAGTAAAACGTTGACAGGATTAATACCTGATGCAACAGGAAACTATATCTATACAGTTACTCCTGCCGATACTACAGAATATATACTTCAATCAGTAACTGATGCAAACGGTTGCGATCAAACAGTTGCCGGAAGTGTGCTTGTTACAGTGCGACCTTATCCTGAAGATCCGGGAGCAATAACCGGTAATGATCTGGTTTGTCAGGGTGCAATGGGTATAAGTTACTCTATTGATGAGGTGAAGTTTGCTACTAATTACGTATGGCTACTTCCTGCCGGTGCTACTATTGTTAGTGGTGGAGGCAGTGACTCCATAACAGTCGATTTTGACGATGCTTTTGCAGGCGGTATAATACGTGTTTATGCTGAAAACGGCTGTGCCGAATCTGCAAGATATGAGAAGTTGATAAATGTTAGTTTGCTACCTGAGCCTGCGGGCGCTGTTTCAGGGCCAACAGATTTGTGTCAGGCAAGTACAGGAGTGATGTACTCTGTAAATACTATTGCTAATGCAACTGGTTACTTATGGACACTTCCTGCAGGATTTAATATTGTTTCCGGTGATGGAACATCTTCAATAATTGTTGATCTTAATCCTACAATTGCTAACCTTACGGGTATCATCCGTGTAGAGGGTGTTAACGGTTGTGGTAACGGATTGCCATCCGCTGATTTTGATGTGGAAGTTACACCACTGCCTGTTTCGTTTGCAGGTAATGATGAAGAGATATGTGCAAATACATATACTTTGCAGGGTAATGTTGTGCCTGGAACTCAAACCGGTACTTGGACTATCCTGAAAGGATCCGGAGTGATTGCAGTAGCGGATGTTAATAATCCGAGTGCTACGGTTACTAATCTTTCTCAGGGTGAAAATATCTTTGAGTGGAAGGTTGAAGTTGATGCTACAGGTTGTTTTGTTCTCGATACGGTTGTTATCACTAATAATCAACTTACTGTTATTGCTGCTGTCGAAGAGAGAGTCTCTTGTGATGGTACAGCAATGGTGCACGGAACACCTGTTCCTGTTGGTGCCGATGGTGGTATATGGACATTCACAACAGGTAACGGAACAATAGTTGATGCTACAAATCCATCAACACAGGTTGTAAACCTTAATCCTGATCAGAATATTCTGCGTTGGACTATTACCAAACATGGTTGTCAGTCGTTTGCTGAAGTTGAAATAATCAGCGATCAGCCCGATCAGGCAGTTATATCAAATGGTGATTATATGGATGTCTGTTCCGAAAGTGTTTCCTTAACAGCAAATACTCCGGTTGAAGGAACAGGTTTGTGGACACTTGTTTCAGGTGCCGGAATTATTGATAATCCGGTATCATCAACCATTAATGTTACCGGTCTTGAAAAAGGTGATAATGTGTTACGCTGGACTATTGAGAAAAACGGATGTTTTACCGTAGATGAGATTACAATACGCAATAACCAATTAGATGTGGATGCCGGTGGTACACATTTAATATGTGAAGGTGACTATAAGTTAAGTGCTACAATACCTCCTGCAGGAGTTACCGGTCGTTGGGTTGTCTTCGAAGGTGCCGGAACTTTTGATGATGGATTTATTCC
The DNA here is from genome assembly GCA_965371855.1 of uncultured bacterium. Taxonomy (GTDB): domain Bacteria; phylum Bacteroidota; class Bacteroidia; order Bacteroidales; family Marinilabiliaceae; genus JAADEM01. Next base: position 20,359 of record CBDUZZ010000028.1, on the reverse strand, counting down.
TGATGCAACAGTTACAGGCTTAGCCTTAGGAACAAACAGATTAATTTGGGAAATGGATCAGAAAGGTTGTATTAGTACAGATACAATCACACTTGTTAATAATGAACCTACAGTAGCAGTTGTAGGAGCACAGCTTGTTGTTTGTGCCAATACTGTTCAGTTAATTGGAAATGCCCCTGTAGTTGGTGCCGGTTTCTGGTCTGTTGTTTCAGGCTCAGGAAAGTTTGATAATGTTAATGATCCGGGTACTGTTGCCCGTGATATTCAGGAGGGTATAAATACTTATCGCTGGACTATCACCAATAATGGCTGTTCATCGTTTGCTGATCAGGAAGTTGAAAATATGAAGGTTTATGTTAATGCCGACAAAGATACTTCTATATGTGAGCGTACAACTGTTCTTAATGGAAATATACCAACAACCGGAACAGGTGAATGGAATATTGTTCCGGGTATGGGGTCTGCTACTTTCTATCCAAATACTACTGTTCCTAACCCAAGGGTTGGAGGACTTGATTATGGAAATAATGTGTTTGTATGGACTGTTAATAATTCCGGTTGTGTGTCGAGGGATACGGTTGTAATATCTAATAACTCTCCTTATGCTGCAAATGCCGGAACAGACCAGATTATTAACAGTACGATGACTCACCTTAACGCTACTCCCGCACTTATTGGTACAGGTTCATGGAGTTTAGTTTCAGGTGGTGCTAATATTGTAGATGCATTTAATGCTTATACCGAAATTAATGGTGTCCGTCGTGGCCCTAACCTGTTCAGGTGGACTGTCGAGCACCTTGGATGTACCTCAATTGATGAGGTTATCATTACAAATGGTGAAGTCATTGAAGCTAATGCAGGCCTTAATCAGACGATATGTGATTCATGGACTTTCCTTGAGGCAAATGATCCTGATGTGGGTGTTGGTGAATGGTCGGTTGTATCAGGAGCGGGTAAACTGGAATCACCTCATAATCAAAAAACACGTGTCTATGATTTGGGATCCGGTCAGAATGTCTTCCGCTGGACAATATATTATACCAATAGCTCTTCTACTGATACAGTGGTTATTACAAATAATGAAGTAACGGTTGCAAATGCCGGACCCAATAGAGATTTATGCGGTGACACTTTTACTTTAGAGGCCAATATTCCGGCTATTGGAAATGCCGGTTGGACAGTTATATCCGGTAGTGGAACATTTGCAGATCCTACAGATCCTAATACCGTTGTTTCAGGATTGACACAGGGAGCGAATGTTCTTAAATATGAAATTAGCCAGCTTGGTTGCTCTTCTATTGATTCAGTAACAATTTATAATAATTTACCAACTATTGCTGATGCCGGATTGAATCAGACTATATGTACTGACTCTGTTGAACTACACGCCAATACACCTACGTTTGGAGTTGGTGAATGGAGAGTGGAAGAAGGTTCTGCTCAGTTTGACGGTAATTGGGCTAAAGAATTGGCTCCCGGAGGAAATATGCTTGTTTGGGTTATCTCTTCTGCAAATTGTGTATCTACAGATACTGTGCATATTCAAAATGATCAACCATCTATAGCTTTTGCCGGTCATGATCGTGTTGTTTGTGTTGATTCGGTTAATTTGTCTGCGAATATTCCGCAATATGGAGTTGGACATTGGGAATTTATCTCAGGAAGTGGAAATATTGAAGATTATGCTGATCCTTATAGTAAAGTAACCGGACTGGCCAGAGGTGCTAACCGTTTCCGTTGGACTGTAGATAATAATGGTTGTACATCTTCTGATGATGTTGAGATTTCTAACAATCTTATATCTGCTATTGCAGGTGCTAATCAGATTAATTGTGCTGATACTGCTACTCTTGAAGCTAATCTGTCTGCTCCCGGTGTTGGAACATGGGGCGTTGTTGGTGGCTCAGGCTCTGCTATATTTGAAGATACATCTAATCCGTATACAGTTGTTCGTGAATTGGATCACGGAGATAATGAATTGACATGGACAATTAATTATATGGGTTGTACATCAGTATCGAAGGTTGTGATACGTAATGATAACCCGACAAAAGCTTTTGCAGGTGAAAACATTGGTTTGTGTGTAAATACAACTGAACTGTCTGCCAATACTCCTGTTATTGGTGATGGTGTATGGACATTGGTTAATGGTGGCGGTGAGTTTGTAGATGATGAAAACCCTCAAACCAGAATAAATAACCTGAAGTTTGGTGATAACCTGTTGCGTTGGACAATTACACATAATACATGTATGTCGTATGACGATGTTGAAGTTAGTTTTAACCGAATTGATGCAGTAGCCGGAAGTGATCTGATAACATGTTCTACGGATACTATTTTGGTGGCCAATAGCGCATTGCCGGGTATTGGTACATGGAGTGTTGTGGGAGGTGGTACTAATCAGGCTATGTTTGAAGATCAAAATGATCCGCATTCAAGGGTTTCTAACCTTGCTAAGGGAGATAATCTGTTAAGGTGGACTGTATCTTATCGTGGTTGTGAGACTTTTGATGAAGTGAATATTATAAATAATTCGCCAAGTACATCTTACGCCGGTAATTCTCAGGAGCTGTGTGAAGATAATACTATATTGGATGCAACATCGGTTATTGTTGGACAGGGACATTGGGAGATACTAACAGGTGCTGCCTCTATTTCTGATCTTAATGATCCTAAATCCCCGGTATCTGATCTGTCAAAAGGTGATAACGTTTTCCGTTGGACTGTATTACATAAAGGTTGTGTATCATCTGATGATGTATTAATTACCAATAACAGGCCATCTGAACCTTATGCCGGTCATAATATGGATATTTGCTATTCAAACACAACACTTAAGGCTAATCCTCCTGAATTTGGCACCGGTATGTGGTCAATTGTTCAGGGAGCCGGTAATTTCAGTAATCCGACGGATCCTAATGCACAGGTTGAGAATCTTGCTCCGGATGAGAATATTTTACGTTGGACATTAGTTAAAGGACAATGTACACTTTATGATGAAATTATTGTTACAAATAATTCACCAACAATAGCTAATGCCGGGCCTGATATTCAGGATTGTAAAGATTGGTCGGAACTGGATGCTAATGTACCGGTTCATGGTGTTGGAATCTGGACAGTGGTGTCAGGGAAAGGTGATTTTGATAATGTTAATGATCCGAAAACTACAGTACATAATCTCGGTTTTGGTGAGAATATCCTTATGTGGACAGTTAGTAAGAGTGATTGCTTCTCTTCTGATCAGGTTGTGATATTCAATCAGGTACCCGATCCGTCTGATGCAGGTTCTAATCGTACTATTTGTGAAGACTATGTGGTGCTGAATGCAAATAATCCTGTTTCGGGAACTGGTACATGGTCAGTAATAAGTGGTATCGGTGATTTTGAAGATTTACATCTGTTTAATACTAAAGTTGTAAATGTAGGATTTGGTGAAAATGTTTATAAATGGACTATAGCCTATGCCGGAAGTGGTTGTTTTACTGAAAGTACAGTAACAGTTACCAGCAATATGGCAGTTCCATTCGCAGGTGATGATGCAACTGTTTATGAACCTGAGTATCAAATGCAAGCTGCCAATCCTGGAACGTTGCAAGGAACATGGTCAGTAGTTGCAGGAAATGGCGATTTTGATGATACAGGATTCTTTAGCACAGTGGTTCGTAACCTTGCTGCAGGTAAAAATACATTCCGTTGGTCTATTGATGTGGATGGCTGCGGTGCTTACGATGATGTTACTATATGGTACAAAGAAGTACCTGATGCAGGTTTCGAGGTTGATAATGAGAACGGTTGTTATCCGCTGGATGTTAAATTTACGAACTATTCGGTTGGAGGTAATGTTTTCTATTGGGACTTTGGTGATGGTAGTACTTCCACAGAACGACATCCGGTGCATACATATACATCTGACGGTGAATATACAACGATCTTAACTATTCCCGGCCCTGATGGACAGGATGCGGTTTATAGTAAGATGATTACTGTTTATGATCATCCGGTAGCTGATTTTGATGTGAAACCAACAACGGTTTATGTGCCGGGAGATTTTATTAGATTATATGATCTATCTGTTGATGCTGATTCATATCTTTGGGATTTTGGTGATGGTACAACTTCTGATGTTTCTAATCCTTCTCATGAATATGAGGATAAAGGCATCTATTCTATCCAACTGACAGTATATAATGAGTTTGGTTGTGAGGATGTTATGTTGAAAGAAGATATCGTTGAAGCTAAGATGAAAGGATTTGTTTCTTTCCCTAATTCATTTATGCCTCGTCCTGCCGGTGCGGTAGTTAGCGATGTAAATGCTATATTTAAACCGGTATATAGAGATGTGGATACATATATATTGCAGATTTTTAATCGCTGGGGACAGTTAATATTTGAAAGTCATGACATTAATGAAGGCTGGGATGGTATATATAAAGGAAAATTGGCCATTCAGGCTGTATATGTATGGAAAGCATCCGGAACTTATGTTAGTGGCAAGGAATTTAGACAAACAGGAAGTGTACTGTTGGTGCGTTAAATAGTTTGGTTCTATGTTGAATATGATGGGTAATATTATGTTTTAATAGTGGCCTCTTTCAAGTTGTGCTTGTAGTGTGTTTGAGAATTTAGAGAGACCGGGAAGCTCCGAAGGTATGAGGAGATCACCCGGCCGAACTTAATTCTCAAACACATGGAAAGTGTAATTTGAAATAAGCCTTGACTTTTTTGTTTCGTTTTTGTGTCAAGACAAAAATGAAAGACAGAAAAAGAGTTTTCTATTTATCTATTATAAAAAAAAACATACACAGTAAGATAGAATGAATAGTTTGTAGGTATGAAATATATTAAACAAAGTTTATTAGTACTGTTTCTTTTCAGTTGCCTGATTTATACGAAGGCTCAGGATGTATCGTTTTCTCAAACGTATGCTTCTCCTTTATATTTGAGTCCTTCGTTTGCAGGGTTGACTGATGGTAGCAGGCTAACACTAAATTATCGGGATCAATGGCCGGGTATTCCCGGGACATACAGTTCAGTTGCATTTTCTGCAGATCATTTTTTCCGCGAATACAGCAGCGGTTTAGGATTAATGTTTGTACGTGATGATCAGGGTAAAGGTCAACTGGTAAAGCAAGATTTTGGATTGCTTTATGCTTATGAATTTGAGGTGCTTACAAATATATTTGTAAGACCGGGTATTCAGTTTAAATTTGCTGAACAAAAAATTGATCCTTCAAGGTTAATATCTCCAGAGGATATTGATCCTGGGGATGGATCTTATCTTCCGGGATCGTCATATGCTGCTGCTGAAAGTTATAAAAGGTTTGACGCTACTGCATCTGCTATGGTTTATAGTGATTTCTTTTGGGCAGGTGTTGTTGTTGATCATTTAGTGAAAAAAGATATTGGTTATACTGATATAGAAACATATACTCCTATTAAAACTACTATTTATGGAGGATATAAGATTCGGTATAGGGAAGGAGGCCGTAAACATGATGAACAAAGTGTTACCGTTGCATTAAACTATCGAATGCAGGAAAAATTTAATCAACTCGATATAGGAGCATACTGGTATATTAATCCCATAGAAATGGGGTTATGGTATCGTGGTATCCCATTTGCTTCACCTGATGGCTATTCTAATAATGATGCACTTATTATGATTCTTGCTGTTACTGTTGGTAATATTCGTTTCTCATATAGCTATGATTATACTATGTCTGATTTGTCCGGTAGTAGCAATGGTGCAAATGAATTCTCTATAATGTACCGTTTTAATAGTGGCTACAAGAAGAAAACATACAGAGGTGCAATGCCTTGCAGTCAATCAGGATACAGTGGCTCTTCCGGAGGTTCAAAATATCGTCGTAGTTCACGTAAGATTTTTTAACATTTATTTCATAATTCGCATAATATCCATAAAACCAAAACTATAAGGCTTGTTTGTTGGGTGGTTATTGTAAAAATCTAATTTATTAGTTTTTATATATTGGGTAATCAATTATATTTGCTCTTCGTTAATTAAACAGTTTAAATTTCATTAATAGAGTATGAAAAATTTATCAGTGGTTCTTAACAGCGTTTTACTTATTGCTGTTGTTGTGTTGTTTGTTTTACAGTTTAGTAATCAGGGGGGTCGGGATGGAGATGATTCCGGAGATGGTGAAGTTGTACAAAGTGCTTCAGATTTCCCGTTAGCATTTATTAATACAGATTCATTATTAATAAAATATGAGTATGCAAAGTTGCTCAAAGAACAGATGTTGGGTAAGGAGGAAGATTCCAGAGCCGATTTCAATGAAAAAGCAAAAATTTTCCAGCAGGATTTAATGGAACATCAGCGGAAATTGCAAAATAATGGTTATTTGAGTCTTGAAAGGGCACAAAATGAGGAACAGCGTTTAACTAAAGGGAATAAGGATCTGCAGGATTTGAATACTCGCTTGACCAATGAATTGATGGCTGAACAAAACCGAATTAATGGTGAATTAAGAGATTCATTAATTAATTATCTGAAGGTGTATAATGAAGAAAATGGGTATAAAGTGATATTAAGTAATACCATGGGAGACAATATTCTTTATAGTGTAGATGGTGTTGATGTTACTAATGATATTGTTGATGCTTTAAATGCACGTTATAAAACCGGGAAGAAATAAGAGATTGCATTATTTTATAAAAAGCAGGAATCTAAAAGGTTTCTGCTTTTTTTTGCTAAATAGTGTATGCAAGAAAACTATCAAATTTAGAGGTTTGCGTCATTGCGAACGAGGTACGAGTGAAGCAATCTCTACTGAATATCAATAGATTGCTTCGTCCTATTGTCCTCGCAATGACGATTCGTTTCATGTTTTATTGCAGACACTAAATACTATTTTGTGATGCTGAAGTTTTTGAAATGACATCTTATCATTAGCTTTGAATCTTTAATACTGATTAGTTACAAGTGTTTATGGTATCAAAATATTCATTTTCCGGAGTATTCAGCAAATATATTTATCGTCAAAAGATTATTGATCGCATACATGACGTTAATCTCAATGATGTTGGTATTATTGTTGTTATACCGGCATACCTGGAGGAAGATTACATCTTTTTTTGTATAAACTCGTTGTTTAATGCAAATGTGGTAACTACAAAAATAGAGGTGTTTATTGTAATAAATGCTTCTGAAGCAGCTTCTGCTGATGTGATAAATAAACAAGAAGAACTATACAGACAGATAAAAGCTTTCTCGGAAAAGAACAACAGTTCAAGAATAAATTTTATTCCGGTTAGAGAATTTAGTATAAAGAAAAAACATTTTGGGGTTGGATATGCACGTAAGGCGGGGATGGATCAGGCAGTATTAAGATATTTAAACAAAGATAAATATGGTGGTGTTATTGTTTCACTTGATGCTGATAGTCCGGTAGCTCCCAACTATTTTGAAGAGATAGAAAAGTATTTTTCTGTAGATGAAAATATGGGGTGCAGTATCTATTTTGAGCACCCTTTGGCCGGCGACCTGGACTCCGGTTTATATAAAGCCATTGAACAATATGAATTGCATCTGAGATATTATAAAACGGCTTTGCATGAAACAGGATTTCCATACGCTTTTTATACTGTTGGTTCAAGCTTTGCTATACGGGCATCTCAATATGTAAGAGCCGGAGGCATGCCTCGTAAGCAGGCAGGAGAAGACTTTTACCTGATACAAAAGGTTGTGCAAATGGGTGGCTACGGTGAGTTAAATAGTACATGTGTGTATCCGTCTGCACGCCCTTCATCAAGAGTCCCTTTTGGGACAGGACCTTCTGTTAAAAGGATGGTTGAAGAGAAAACAGAGTACTTGACATATAATCTTTTGGCTTTTCACGATTTGAAAAAGCTTTTTGAGAAAAGTGCGACTCTATATAAAATATCAAAGAATGACTTTGAAATATGCGTTGATAGTCTGCCAAAAAGATTAAAAAACTTTTTAATTCAAGACGGTTTTTATGATGAACTTACTCATTTGAATAATAACTGTGCGTCCAATGAAGTTTTTAATAAGCGTTTCTTTGAGTTATTTAATGCTTTTAAAGTTGTTAAATATTTGAATTATGTTCATAATGATATGCTGCAAAAAGTACCGGTTACCAAAGCGGCTTTGTTATTGCTGAATGAAATAAAAATAAAAACTCCTGAACATCCGGATGCTAAAAAACTACTACATATTTATAGAGATGTTGACAGAAACGATAGCTTATGAATACAAGAGGATAAATGCAACAAAAAAGCTTTTAGCTTATTTAATGAGCTTTTTATGAATATATGCTTTACAAGGAAACCGCCTAATCATTTTGCCGTTTACCATCCAAAACGGCCGTTCATCGGCCGTGAGCCAGTATAATCCGTTGGCAGGTATGTTATTAAAATCAATAAAGTATTTAACTTTTTTTTCTATTATTGTATCTGTGTTTTCGAATTTAATCCATTCATTGCCTTTTCGGTAGCACGGATATGCAAAAGCTTTACCTACCGGTTTCCATTCGTTTTCCCATATCATTAATTCATATTCCCTATCAGGCTGGGTGGTATTCCATTGGAAATAATTGTAGTCGAAAATTCGCGTTAAAGTAACATTGTTCTCATTTGGTTCAAGGAAGTGAATGGAATCTGCAGAAGCCACCCAAAAGGGCAAAGTGGCAGGCTTTAGCCTCATCCAGTTGTAGTACATCACGCAATACAGCAAACTATCGTTCACATTGGAAAAGAGAGCAGTATTCTTTTTCCGGTTTATTTTCCCCCAATCTACCGGGCGCCAACCATTGTTGTTGTACACGCACAAAAAGGCGCAATTATCATTTTTGGGAGGTTTGTGTTTTAGGGGTATGTTAAGTGTGATGGTTTTGTAATATTGAGAAGTTACATCAATATGGTGTTGGTCGCTTAACTCGACAGGTACTTCCTGATGTTTGTTTTTATATGCCCATATTCCTCCATTTTGAAATTGATAAGTGCATCGGAATATCTTTGGAGCTCTCCAATAAAAAGGAAACTCCAGTGGATTATCGCCACATGCGGCAAAAGGTATTTTTTTGTTTTTAAGGTAAAGAACATTCCATGCATGGCCTGCATCTTCGTTGCCCCATGCCGGCACAAAATCATTACCCATGGCAATGCCTGCCGTCCGAAATACTTTTAGCCCGTAATTAACCAGGTGTTCGCAATGGCCGGATTTCAGGCTGTCCATTTCAATGCATGATAAACTGCCCGGATAAAGCAACATGCGTGAATTCCATTTTATCTCCTTTTTCAGTTGGTTGTTAATGTGAACTGTAGCTTCCAGCTTTTTGTCCGGATACGTTGCTTTAAATAGAGTATCATATTTTGTGGCAATATATTGGTAGTTGTTCTCCAGCTTTTCAGTAGCTGTTCTGTACGGGAGCAGCGTCTCTTTAAAATCATCAAAACTGAGGTATTGATTATCGGGTCTCTGCCAAAGCCCGAATGCCCTTTCGATATGCTCAATAAGAAAGCCGGAGCTAATTACGGAACAATCGGTGATAGTAGCCACCTGCCTGTATCCAATGTTTAGTGAATCCATATAAGGGCGGGCATCGTATTGGTTTTTAAATGACCTTAAGGAAAAGGTGCTGTCGGGTTGACCGTTTCGGTAACATTGCCATTTTTCTTCTCTGCAATCAGCCATGTTTTCTATAAGAAAAAGTGCAGCCTCGTGTTTTAACGAATCATTCTCAAAATGGGTTAACACCTTTTCCAGTTCAACTCTGTTAGTACCTGCAAGTTGCAATGTGTACTCCAGTCTGTTCTCAGCAGTAGATTTGTTTTCAGAACTGTTTCTCGTGCTGTGCCGGATAATCAGAATGATAACAGCAATTAGCAAAACCGGCAAGATGAATTTATTCAGGAGTTTCATGGGCAGGGGTTATAAGGCTTAAATAATTTTTTGTTAACTTTTTTGATTTCCACGGAGAATAGTTGTAGGATTTGATTTTGTTTTACATAATTAATAATTATTACGGTTATTCAGCTCTTTAAAAAGCAGATATATTGATATCTCATTATTATTATATCTTTTAACCAAATTGCTCTCTCTAATTTGCCCCAAGCTACTATATAGTTCAACTAATTTACTGCAAACTTCTGTTTTATTCATATATGGTTTTGTGGATTCGAGCATGTTGTGTGGTAAAATATCGTTTGGCAATGTTTTGTATCCGTACCATTTAGGGGCAATTAGTGCATGGTGAGTGTACATGTTGCAATAGTTGAACAGAGCATTTTTATAATAATATATAGCATCCCTCTCTTTATTTTGCTGATAATGAAAATCACCTAATGCTTGAGTATAGAGATAGTCTCTTGAATCAAGTAAAATTGCCCTGTTAAGATATTTTATAAAATTCGTCGTGTCTTTTTGTGCTAGCTTAATCATTCCCATGTAATACCACGGACGGTCTAAGTTGGGTAATTGTGCTACAACAACCTCAAAAAGTTTCATAGCAGTAATGGTGTTTCCTAAATGCAATTCTATTTTTGCCAAACGGCTTTTAATAACTGGGCTATCATCCGTTTTAATTTTCAGCAACATGCTTTCAACCAAATTGTCCAGTATTTTATGGAGACTGTCAGGAAACTGAGCCTGTAAATCTTTGGGAAGTTCAGCATCCAGTATATCTGGCGATAAGCGGATGGCTTTTTGTAGTCTTTTCCAGTTTAAACCATGGGGTAACTCTTTTGCTGTGGGTTTACAATTGCCGAGGTGGAACATAGCCGTATTTGCCGATAACTCACATGCTTTCTGTTGATGATATTCAGCGCTGTCGGGTTTCCCACAAACAGAATGAAGCCAGGCCAGGTTGTGCTGTAAATACGAATCAAAAGGGGAATGCCTGACAGCCTTCCGGTAATAAGCTAAGGCATTTTCTTTATTGTCAGGTTTGCTTAGGTTGTCTTGTTCCAGAATCTCATTCAGCAAGAAGCCTTTGTTAGCAAGTAGTAAAGGATTTTCCGGGTTGAACCGGATTGCTTCTGATATTGATTTAAGCGCAACTCCGTAATTTCCCTCCTTAAATTCTTGGATAAAGGCATTGTTCTTTTTGTTTGAAATTTTATACATTACCACAAAACTTCCAGAGATGATAAACATTAGGAATAGAAATATGGGTAAAAATAACCGGGGCAGCAAAAACCGTGATTTTGTTTTATTTTCATTATTGATAATTAGTGCAGCAAGGATGAAAAAAAATAATTGCATCTGCTGCTTCTCAAAAAAAGTGGAAAAAGTGAGTTCCCGGAACAATACTGCAATAAAAACTGAAAAAAGGACTAAGGCCGATAATCTGTTTTCATCACGCTTTCTGATTAATCGAAATAGTACCAATAATAGCAAACTTATTAAAACAAACCAGGGAATAAAACCTACAATTCCTTTTTCTGCCATTAGTTGAAGATAGCTATTGGTGGCTCTGCCTGTAAAGGTGGCATCTTCGCATTTGGCCAGGTATGGGTTGGCACGTAGGGAAAACCGTCCATTACCAACCCCTGTTAATGGTTCTTCTCGAATCAGTTGAAAAGCGGCTTTCCATAATTCAATCCTGCCCATAGTACTTCGTGCCTGCGAGGTAGTACCTGACAGACCCATGGTGGTAATAAACTCTTTTTTTACAGGCAGAGCTGTTAATGTAAGCAGCAAAGCTGTTCCGATAAAAAAATACAGCAGTTGCTTAAATCTTACTACCCGAAAAATAATAGTAAAACAAAAGAATACAAACAATCCCAATAATACTGAAAGATAAGCCCCTCTGGAAAATGAAAAAACAATGCTCATTAAAACAGCTCCTAATCCTGCAATGAGTACCCAAAACCATAGAGTGTTAAAGCGCGATTGAACAAGAGCCAACAATACAAACGAAGAGGCAAGCAACAGGATGGTAGCCCAGTCGTTCAGCAAAAACCCCAAAGGGGTGAACATGCTTTTAAAGTTGACCAGATCGGTAAAACCTTCATATTCGATAGTAAATTTAAAGAAGTAAAATGAGCCAATAGTTAATATTGCCAATAATATTACAAAGCCGGCCAAAATGCTGTTAAACCAGTTTTCTTGTTTTTTCTTTTGAATAAAAATTCGGATGATAAAATAAATCAACACATTAAAAAATAGGCCGAACAGGTAGGTCTTAGCATATATATCGTGAGTATTGAAAAGACCCGCAATAAATTCGATTGAGAGTAAGCCTAAAACAACAAAATCAATTGGATGAAATTGAATATTGCCTTTTTTTTGAATCTTGAAAAATATAAATATAATTGCAAAGATTCCTAATATAAGCCCGGCTGAGTTGTTAAAACAGAATGACAGAATAATAAAAATTGCGTATACTGTTGAAAACGAGTAAAAAAAAATCTTTTTTAAAAAATCATTCATTGGTTATCCAAATACTAAGCTCATTATATTTGAGTTGATTGCTATGAGTAAGATGCATACAAGAATTGCAGCAATATATGGCTCATGCTTTTTTGTTTCATTTGATAATCTTAAAACAATAAATAAGGCACTAACTCCAAGCACTAAAAATATTATATCGCTTATTGTGCATGCTTTAAACCAAAATGTTTTTTCTATATTGTCAATAATAGAAATACTCACATCAAATTCATTGATTTCATCATATAAAATAACCAATGCTAAAATTAACTTTATTAACTCGTTATAAATAAGCATGGTTGCCACCCATTTTATTGATGAGGAATAATTAATTACAGAAATAGTGGAGTTGATAACTACTAAAAAAAACCATATTGCAATAAAAATTATATTCATTATTATAAAAGAAAATAATGCACTAATAACCGTACTAAGATAAAAACTAACCCGAGTAATAGTCATTGTATTTGTATCAAAAAAAGAAAAAATTAATTCTCCTTTTACTATCGCTGAAATAATCGTAATTGAGATGTATAAGATTATGATGTTTAGTGTCATTATTATTTCTTTTTTCATCGCATGGAAGATTATAAAATTCAAATTAGTTCAATTATTATTGCTTCTAGAGAAGCTGCAATGGTTAATAGAATAATTGGCATAATAAATTCTCTTGGTTGAGGTAATAATTCGCTTGAAAACACTTTATGGACTAATAATCCTTTATAAAAGTATATGCTTCTCAGACCGATTGAACCAAATAGGCAAAATGCCCAAATCTCAACACTTCCATGAAGAAAAATAAGATGCAATGATCCACCTGATGCTAACAGCCCTCTTAAAATTAACCCAAGCAGAAAACCATTCCATAGAAAAATAGCAATTGTTAAGAATCCTCCAGTTATGAAGCCCAAAAGTGAAGATATTAGTCCTATAATTAGATTGTTAATTAATATACTCGGAAAAACGAAATTTAAACCTATTGGAATTAAAGATGGAAAATCCAAATTTGAATTTAAGTTATTCTCTTTGATACTAATATTCGCAAATAGAGACAAAATGCCTCCTGCGATCCATACTGTTAAGCAAATGAAAGTATGTTTATAACTACTCTTTTGTGTTTGAAAAAACATTAGCAATTCTTTTTTGCAAAGTTGGATAGTTAATTTTCCATCTATCCTCATTTTTGCCATACACTAATTTGTAAAGGTCTTTCAATGTTGATATGTATTGCAGTTTCCCTATCTTAGAGGCTGCAAAAATATCAGCAGATAATTCCATATTCCGTTGATAATATGAGACTCCCCATATAAGTAATCCGAAAAATAAACCTTTAATCGCTGCTCCTATGATTCCATATTTTACTAATCCGAGGATATATGGGGAAATGTGGAACAGAATTACTGCATATACGATACATGCTACAAAATTTATACTAAACAATTTAAGGAGGTGTTTCATTTTTGTATGCCCTAATTCATGCAGTAGGATTCCTTTTATATCATTTTCAAGCATATTATCAATAATTGGTTTACCCAAAAGGATCATCCGCGAAAAAGGAATTATTCCAACCGCATATGCATTGCGCACACTTGTATTAACAATATAAATTTTAACGTTTAGTTTAAAGTTTATACTAATCCAAGATTCGAGAGTATCATTTCTTTTTATTTTTTTTGATAAGAGTAATAGAATTGGAGCAATAAAATAAGAATACATTGTAAAAAAAGACACTAACAATACAGTCATGAAAATGAGAAAGATGTCAGAAGGGTTTTGATTAGATAAAATAAAATAAATCAAAGACCCATACAGAACAGAAGCTATAAACCAACTTAAGAGAATACCAATTGGACTTTCGACTAATTCATTTTCCTTTCGTACACTCTTTATTTTAAAAATCAGTATAGGTAAAATTATTATTATCCCAACTAAAAAAAATGAAAACAAAAAGCTATATATTATCATAAGCTAATTCTTTGTGATGTAAAATTGTCATTCATTTGTAACGAATGATGATAGTTAATATCTTTTATTTAAAAGTACATTGTTTTTCTCATTTCTAAACTTATAAAAGAGAACTTCAAATTACACCTTTTCAAAGAACCTTCTAAAATAAACAAATTGAAAATCAATATTTTAATGCGATTGTTTGAAATAGCCTATTCTTTTTGCAAAACAACTTCTCCAGCTTTTAAAATTTGAAAAGTGTCTGTCTCCAAAATCTGATTACATGAAATTAGAATTTCTATTTATAAGTTTCTAAAAAATTCATGTAATCATAGAGACAGCCACTTCTTAATTGTTTACACAGCACCGACAACAGCACCGGCTACAAGTCCCCATGGTCCTCCCAGTAATGCTCCGAGTTTAGCTCCTGAAGCAGTTGCTTCCAAAGTTGCAGCAAGTATTCCTGTTCCAACTACGGCAGCACCTGCACCTAACGCTGCACCTCCATTTTCAATAGCACCTCTCACTTTACCTTCTGCTCCTATAGCATCACTCAGGTAGCTTGCCGCAACATAACCAACTTTAGCACTAGCTCCATTTTTTATGGATAATTGCTGTAAGGCGCTTATGGAAAACAAGAACGAGATGCAAATAAAAAGTCCTAAAAATGCTTTTCTTTTATTCATGTAATTTTCATTTTTTTTAATGTATATTTTTCAATACCCCTTCTCCCCCAACCATGCATTAAATTTACCCATAAGGCTCATAGCCCATGGTTGGCTAATTTGCATGGCATCTTTGGTTATTAAGGGGGTTTTCGTAGAAAGCTTTTTGCCAATGGGGCTTTCGTAAAAGGCGATCAAATCTTTCACGTCCGCATGAGTAAAATGCTTTTTGTAGAGAGGCACCATCTGTTTGGTGAGGTTCGTTACTTCGATATCGAATACCTCAGTTTTGAGGTTGACCCATAAAGAGTCAGGCACATCCGGCTTTTGTGCCTTTAGTGCGGTTTTTATCTGATTAAAAGCAATGTTGTACATCGCAGTTGAGCCGTTTATTTGTAACAGCTTTTCAAGGTCTTTGTCGTAATCGTTTGTTTGGGCTGTTACGGCAAAGCAACTAATCAGTATAGCTGTTAGTGTAAATAACCGGATAGCAGCCCCTCTAATGGGGAAATACAGGAAAGAAAATATTTTATTATTCATTGTGATATTTTTTAATGTTTTCAACAACAAATATATGTTGTTACAGTGCAACCACTCTGCACTGTTAATATTTTAACTTACTTTAACTTTTATCGAGAAACAGACTACCACTGAAAAGCACCCCGGTAATTAAAAACATTTTGATGGTTACTATTAAAGGTGCAATAACATATGAGAGCCAACCAAACCGATGCTTGATATTTAGTGCCTTCATTATCATCTCCGATGACATATGGCCGGTAAAACTCCGGAAATAGAGGTCATCGGTAATTAGCATGTCTGTTAATAGTGTATTGGATAATACTAAAATAAGGATTATCAGGTAGATGCCGTTGGGTTTCATGAGGTTTTTTGTGATTGTTTATATGTAACTAATAGTCTTCTTTTCTCCATTTTTTTAAACAAAACATCTCAGTTTTATTTTATTCTATTTTAGAAATCCCTAAAATGAAAATTAGATCGTAGCTTTTTTTGGTATAAAAACCGTTTCCTAACCTAAATATTAACAATATTACAAAAACAGAACAAAAGGAATATAGTGTAATGTTACCTACACTATATTCCTTTTCATATGTGCTAACATAAACAAATATTCATTAAAATTGTGATTATCTTTCTTTTTGAAAGGAGTAATCTAATTTAACTATAAACAAAAACTATTTCTCATTTTTTCTAATTTTCAATATCAAAACAATTACTATTCCTACAGCGAAAAGAATGCCTACATAGAATTGCCTTTCCTTTGATTGTTGAGATATTAAAAACAAGCCGATAAGTAAGGAAAATATACTTGAAATAAGATAAATAGCTTTTTTACTCATGTCAAACAAATTTGATTAAAAATGGAGGGATAGCGTAAATGCAAGTTGCAAATGCAATAAATAATCATTATAATTAAATTATTCATAGTAATTATAAATTCCTAAGCCTACACATCCTAATCCTAAGGCTGCAAGAGCCACGCCTCCTGTCGCGGAAACTGATATTGCAATAATTCCGAAATACGCAGCACCAGCTGTAATTGCGCCTCCAGTAGCAAGTCCTAGACAAATGCCGTTGGCAATATCTAACCAACCGTCTCCATTAATTGCTAACATCTCATCTATTGTTAATTTTGTGCTGTTGTTCATTTTTTCTTTTTTTTAAGTTTAAATACTTATTCCATGCATTGATGATTTAATAATAAAGCAGCTCCAGAATGAACTAATATAGTTCCACCTATAGCAAAAGCTGGTGTGAAAAGTAATACAATTCCAATACCTGCAGCCAACCCACCCCAAAAATCAACTTCACCGCTGCCTGCGCACCAAACACCACCTTCTATAGTGGTCATTTCTAATAAATTTAATTCTTTCATTTCATTTAAATTTCAGCAATTATTTTTCTAATACCCCTTATCCGTCAGCCATGTATTAAACTTACCCATAAGGCTCATTGCCCAAGGTTGGCTAATTTGCATGGCATCTTTTGTTATTAAGGGGGTTTTGGTAGTAAGCTTTTTACCAATAGGTGTTTCGTAAAAGGTGATCAAATCTTTCACGTCCGCATGGGTAAAATGCTTTTTGTAGATAGGCACCATCTGTTTGGTGAGGTTCTTTACTTCGATATCGAACACTTCAGTTTTGAGGTTGACCCATAAAGAGTCGGGCACGCTTGGCTTTTGCGCCTTTAGTGCGGTTTTTATTTGGTTAAAAGCAATGTTGTACATCGCAGTTGAGCCGTTTGTTTGTAACAGCTTTTCAAGGTCTTTGTCGTAGTCGTTTGTTTGGGCGATTATGGTAAAACAGCTAAACAGTATAGCTGTTAGTGTAAATAACCGGATAGTAGCCCCCCTCTTATCCCCCCTAAGTGGGGAAGAACACGATAAAGGCTTTTTTTTATTAATTCGCATTTGATTTGGATTTAATATACTTTCTGTTTTTCAACACAAATATATGTTGTTACAGTGCAACCACTCTGCACTGTTAATATTTTAACTTACTTTAACTTTTATCGAGAAACAGACTACCACTGAAAAGCACCCCGGTAATTAAAAACATTTTGATGGTTACTATTAAAGGTGCAATAACATATGAGAGCCAACCAAACCGATGCTTGATATTTAGTGCCTTCATTATCATCTCCGATGACATATGGCCGGTAAAACTCCGGAAATAGAGGTCGTCGGTTATTAGCATGTCTGTTAATAGGGTGTAGGATAATACTAAGATGAGGATGACTAAATAAATGTGGGTGGGTTTCATATAGTTATTTATTTTTGCTTATATGTATTATTTGAAATAATTATTTTAGGACAAGAGATTATAGTTAAAATGAAAAATACTACTTGATTACTTTTCAAGTAGTATTTTCAAGATAAATTTTATAATCCAAAACCTACAGTTACTTCAATATCTATCTTATTTAAGATATAATTCCCTGAACCACTTCACATGAGCAATAGGACTAAACATTTTCCACCAGCTTTTTTTTTGTATGACTCCTTTTTTTATTAGCCTGTATGCATCAATTAAAGGGCGAAATACTATTCCGTATATCAATAGTAATATTATGAAAAGTTTACTATTGTCTAACGAAAACAGTATCCAAAATAAAACACATAAAGGGAGTAGTATAACAATGTAATAGATAATAAGATTTTTCATTATTTTTTAGATTAAATGTAAAATCAAAGTTCTCCTAAAACCAACAAGTGACCAGTACAAGCACCTGCTACAGCTACAACTGTATATGATGGGAGAGCTATAGAAACAGCCCATAAAGCTCCTGACCACCATCCGTAATCTCTGTATGCACTTGCCATGCAGTCATAAATATTAGACCAACTATCGCCTCCATAAAGATCTTCAAGTTCTAATAAATTCAAACATCTTGGGTTCATAATTCAAATTTTAAAAATTAAAATAATAATTTCTTTTTTTCTCAATACCCCTTATCAGTCAGCCACGTATTAAACTTACCCATAAGGCTCATAGCCCATGGTTAGCTAATTTGCATGGCATCTTGGGTTATTAAAGGGGTTTTTGAAATTAGTTAGTTATGTAAAAAATAATACTTATTATTCTTTCTGAAACGATAGTTTAACTTTAAAAACTTTCTTTTTTTTGTTCTTTTGAAATTACTTGCTTTAAGTATAAGAAATATAGTATAATATAACCGATAATTAATAAGATGCCTTCAAAAATCAATGCCTTTATGAAAATTTGACTTTCAAAATAGTTATAAAATAAAGCAATTGATTCTATATAGATTATCACAAAAATTGATGTAAACCCCACAAGAATAGCAAATATTCTTTTTTTTAATGTTTTACCCCAAGATATGGGTTCAATCTTACCTCGTATTATAACACCTAAATATGTAAAAAGACTTACTAAGGGAAATAGTATTGCAAAACTACTTGACGGTTTTAATGTATATGATAAAACAGATAACAATAAAGCCACAACAAAACCAATTATATAAAAAAAAGCAATTTTGTTTGAGAGATTTTGTTTTTTCATAAGAAATATATTTTATCAGTAATAGTCTATTGTTTCAAGAATTCTTTTTAGTAATACATTAAATCAACAAAAAACAAGCTAAAAAAGAATTCAGAGGACTTAATATAATACAATTATTGTTATTCTCTATCTAAAGCGGCTCCGGCCGAGCATCCCATTGCCATCAAAGTCCCTGCGGTTAAACCAACGAGAAAACCGACAGGACCTCCAATTAATCCTCCAATTATTGCACCATTTATTCCACCTCCAATTCCACAAGAAAAATCATCCCAAAATTGTGAACCAAACGACCAACCACCATTTATTGATTCCATTTCTTCAAAACTCATTTTTTTTGTTTCCATAATTCAAATTTAAAATTAGTAAAAATATTTTTGTTTTCTCAATACCCCTTCTCAGTCAGCCACGTATTAAACTTACCCATAAGGCTCATAGCCCATGGTTGGCTTATTTGCATGGCATCTTTTGTTATTAAAGGGGTTTTTGTAGTAAGCTTTTTGCCAATAGGAGTTTCGTAAAAGGTGATCAACTCTTTAACGTCCTTTTGGGTAAAATGCTTTTTGTAGATAGGCACCATCTGTTTGGTGAGGTTCGTTACTTCGATATCGAACACTTCAGTTTTGAGGTTGACCCATAAAGAGTCAGGCACATCCGGCTTTTGCGACTCTAATGCAGTTTTTATTTGGTTAAAAGCTATGTTGTACATAGCAGTTGAGCCGTTTATTTGTAACAGTTTCTCAAGGTCTTTTTCATAATCACTTGTTTGGGCTGTTATGGAGTAACTACTTAGTAGTAGAACTGCGAGCATAAATGTTTTTGTAAAAACTCCCTTTAGAGCGGCAGATAGTAACGTCATTGTTGTATTATTTATGGTTATTTCTTTTTCTCTATATGTTTTTTTTTCGCCTTTCATTTTTGCCTTGATGCAAAAACGAAACAAAAAAATCAAGGCTTATTTCAAGTTGCACTTTCCGTCTGTTTAAAGATTAAGTTCGGGCGAGTGATCTCTTCGTTCCTCTGAGTTTCTCGCTCTCTCTAAATCTTCAAACACACTACAAGCACAACTTGAAAGAGGCCGCAAAAAACAATATTTCATTATTAATTCAGGAGCAAATATATGTTGTTACAGTGCAACCACTCTGCACTGTTAAAAATTTAACTTATTTTAACTTTTTGTCAAAGAAATATGTTTTGCGAATCTTGCAGAAACTAATAGTATAGCCTTTATCTTTTAACTCAAGTTTCGCAAGTAACAATTACCTGAAAACCAACAAATAAATTTCAAA
>CBDUZZ010000027.1:0-59090 GCA_965371855.1 uncultured bacterium | reverse complement strand
GTTGTTCATTGGATGTTGAATGTTGATTATTGGACATTGAATTCCTTCTCCACTCGCAGAGCTGGTGCTAAGGATGTATAAAATTGACCATGTAACCCTTCAGCCGGAATTTTCGATAGATGATAAGAAAGAAAAAATTATTAAACATACTCACAGGCACTGAACAATCTTTCAATATCCAATATCGAACACCCAATTACCAATTCCAATTTTTCGTTGTTCATTGGATGTTGAATGTTGATTATTGGACATTGAATTCCTTCTCCACTCAGCTAAATATTTACATTCACAAGTCCTTCCGGAAGTGAAAGGGTAATGATTTTGTTTTCTTTATTAATATCAGTTATAAGGTCGTCATTTGCAGGAATGAGAAGTTCGGAGCCGTTGTTGTCGATAACAAAAAGAGGATTGTTCGTGATTTCAACTATATCGGTTATTATGCCCAGTTCACCACTGTTTGTATCTTTGGCCTTCCAGCCGACAAAAGAACTTAAATCGTTGTTAGTTGAGGTGTCAATTTGCAGGTCTGTATTCTCTGCCCAAACTTGCGTCGGGATAAGTCTGTTTACGGTGTTTTCATTTTCAGTGTCAAAAAACGAAACAAGTATATCGGTATCATTCTTTGAACGAATGGTCTTTACTTTGAAAGGTACAAGTCCACCATCCAGCTCAAAGTACATGAATGCAACATCAATAGAATCAATCGTTATACCCGTATTAAGTCGTATAACCAATTCTCCTTTGACACCATGTCGTTTAACACACTCACCTATATTTGTACAACTGTTTTTATCTATCATAATCTTATCAATTTGATTATGCTGCAAAGATATCTTATAATGGTTAAAAATATTGAAAACCACCTGAAAATACACATATCTACATATGACAAAAAGTACATAAGAAATTATGAATCATGTTATAGAGCAGTATTAAAAAAGATTAAAATATTCTCCTATATTGTCTAAATGGTTACTTTTGCGGCGTGAAACAATTATTTCATTATGCAAGAAAAAAAAGAACAACAACTTTTCAATGATTTCCCTCCTGTATCAACAGAGGCATGGATGGAGAAGATCAAAACAGACCTGAAAGGTGCTGATTTTGAGAAACGGCTTGTCTGGCGTACAAATGAAGGCTTTAATGTTCGTCCGTTCTACAGGGCTGAAGATTTAAAATCGCTGACATATCTAAATGTACTACCCGGCGAATTTCCCTATATAAGAGGCAATGATGTAAAGGCCGAAGGATGGCTTGTCAGGCAGGAGATAAAAGTTACAGATATGGTGAGTGCCAATAAAAAAGCTTTGGAACTATTAACCAAAGGGGTTACTTCACTCGGTTTCTATTTTGAGGACGATACTTTAATTACAGAAGACAACATATCCTCTCTGCTTGAAGGTATAAATATTGAAGATGTCGAGATCAACTTTGAGGTGAAGGTCGGTTACAAGAAGCTTGTAGAAGTTCTTGCATCATTATTCAATGGTAAGAAGAAGGTTAAAGGCTCTATCAATTTCGATCCATTAGGAATATTTTCAATTACAGGAAAGACCTGTCGCTCTTTTGATGAGGTGTTTGCCTATGCAAAAGAGATTCTTGATTCATTAAAAGAACAGTCAAAATTCAGAACTGTTAGTGTAAATGCAAAGTACTTCAACAATGCAGGAGCTTCCATTGTGCAGGAGCTGGCTTTTGCTCTCTCTTTGGGAAATGAGTACCTGTTACAATTAACAGAGAAAGGCGTTGCGATTGATGATGTTGCAAATAATGTAAAATTCAATTTCGGGATAGGATCAAATTATTTCATGGAGATTGCCAAACTCAGAGCTGCCCGTCTGCTATGGGCAAATATTGTTGAGCAATACAACCCTGAATCCAAAGAGTCAGGAAAGATGCATATTCATTGTGAAACCTCAGAATGGAATAAAACCATATACGATCCTTATGTAAATTTACTTAGAACTCAAACTGAGGCTATGTCTGCCTCATTAGGTGGAACACAATCATTAACGGTTCTTCCGTTTGATGCATTTTATAAAACACCGGATGATTTTTCTGAGCGAATTGCCAGAAATCAGCAGTTACTTTTGAAGGAGGAGTCATACTTTGATAAAGTTGAAGATGTTGCTGCAGGTTCCTACTACATTGAGAATTTAACGAACAGTATTGCTACTGAAGCCTGGAAGTTGTTTATTGAAACAGAGGATAAAGGAGGTTATCTATCAGCTTTAAAAGCCGGGTTTATTCAAAAACTAATTGGTGAATCTGCCGATAAACGACGTAAGGCTGTGGCTACCAGACGCGAAAATTTCCTCGGTACTAATGAGTATCCGAATTTTACAGAAGAGATATCCGCTCAGATAGTAGAGGTTAAAAACTATGACCTGAAGAGCGAGGATAGAGATATTGAACCAATAACCCTTTTCCGTGGAGCAGAAGAGTTTGAAGCGTTACGTCTCGCCACTGAAAAGGCAGAAAAACAACCTAAAGTGTTTATGCTTACTTTCGGTAACCTTGCCATGAGGATTGCCCGTTCGCAGTTTTTGGGTAATTTCTTTGGATGTGCAGGATATAAGATCATTGATAACAATGGATTTGCAACAGTTGAAGAAGGAGTTGAAGCTGCTAAGAAAGTGAATGCTGACATTGTTGTTCTTTGCAGCTCGGATGATGAGTATGCTGATGCCGCCCCTAAAGCATTAGAATTGTTAAATGGAGAAGCAATACTCGTTGTTGCCGGTGCTCCTGCAAGTATGGATGAGCTGAAAGCAAAAGGAGTAGAACACTTTATTCATGTTCGTACTAATGTGCTTGAGACATTAAAGATGTTTAATGAAAGACTAACACAGAGACACAGAGACACAGAGAACGATTAAGCACACCTACGGTGTGTGTTTGCAAAAGGCAAAGAAAACTCTGTGCCTCCGTGTTCATAATTTTATTAATATGAATGAGAAACAGTATAATAATCTTACACACACAATTATTGGTGCGGCTATTGAGGTACATCGTCAGATGGGACCCGGATTGCTTGAATCAGTTTATGAGGAGTGTTTACTGTTTGAACTTAAAGAACAAAGAATAAAAGCCAAAAGTCAGGTGAAGTTGCCTTTGAGATATAAAGGGAAAGAGCTTGATAAGCATTTCTTTATTGATATTGTGGTTGAAGATAAGGTTATAATTGAGCTTAAAGTTGTGGAAGAGCTATTACCTGTTCATGAGGCTCAAATGGTTACTTATCTTAAATTGGCAAATAAAAAATTAGGACTATTCAATTTTCATGAGGTAAATTTGACTAATGGAATAAGACGAAAAATATATGGAATATTATGAGAATTAACACAGAGACACAAAGACACAGAGAATTGTTTAGCACACCTTGTGGTGTGTGTAACAAAGGCAAAAAAAACCTCTGTGCCTCCGTGCCTCTGTGTTCATCAAACAAATAGATTATGAGACCAAATTTTAAAAATATAGATTTCAAGGAGCCTTCTCAGGTTGATATTGCCAAAGAAGCTAAAGGGAACGATAACAGCATTGAAAGAGATTGGGAAACATCCGAAAAAATCCCACTGAAAGATGTTTATACTAAAGAAGACCTTGAAGGTATGGAGCACCTGAATTATGCTGCCGGATTACCACCGTTTCTTCAGGGGCCTTACTCTGCAATGTTTGCTATGCGACCCTGGACAATACGTCAATATGCAGGTTTCTCAACTGCTGAAGAGTCAAACGCTTTTTACCGTCGAAACCTTGCATCAGGACAGAAAGGGTTGTCGGTGGCCTTTGACCTGGCGACACACCGTGGTTATGATTCTGATCACGAACGTGTTGTTGGTGATGTAGGAAAAGCAGGTGTTGCTATCGATTCAATACTTGACATGAACATTCTGTTCGACAGTATTCCATTGGATAAGATGTCTGTTTCTATGACTATGAATGGTGCTGTACTTCCGGTATTAGCTTTTTATATTGTAGCCGGTTTGGAACAAGGTGTGAAATTGGAACAACTGTCCGGAACTATCCAAAACGATATTCTTAAAGAGTTTATGGTGCGTAACACTTACATATACCCACCGGAGTTTTCAATGAGAATTATTGCAGATATTTTTGAATATACTTCTAAAAACATGCCGAAGTTCAACTCCATATCAATCTCAGGATATCACATGCAGGAAGCCGGTGCTACTGCTGATATTGAGCTGGCTTATACTTTGGCTGATGGATTGGAATACCTTCGTGCAGGTGTTAATGCAGGTATGGATATCGATTCCTTTGCTCCACGCCTGTCGTTCTTTTGGGCTATCGGGATGAATCATTTTATGGAGATTGCTAAGATGCGTGCTGCACGTATGTTATGGGCCAAGATGGTTAAACAGTTCAATCCTAAAAACCCTAAATCATTGGCGTTGCGTACTCACTCGCAAACTTCCGGCTGGTCGTTGACTGAGCAGGATCCATATAATAATGTTGGTCGTACTTGTGTTGAAGCTATGGGAGCCGTGCTGGGCCATACACAATCGCTGCACACTAATGCTCTTGATGAGGCTATTGCTTTGCCTACTGATTTTTCTGCCCGTATAGCACGTAATACCCAAATATATATCCAGGACGAAACTCAGGTTTGTCGTGCTGTTGATCCATGGGCAGGCTCATACTATGTGGAATCATTAACTCATGAGCTGGCACATAAAGCCTGGGCACATATAGAGGAGATTGAGAAGTTGGGTGGAATGGCAAAAGCTATTGAATCGGGTGTGCCGAAAATGAGGATTGAGGAGGCTGCTGCCCGTACTCAGGCAAAAATCGACAGTGGAAAACAGAC
The DNA here is from genome assembly GCA_965371855.1 of uncultured bacterium. Classification (GTDB taxonomy): domain Bacteria; phylum Bacteroidota; class Bacteroidia; order Bacteroidales; family Marinilabiliaceae; genus JAADEM01. Next base: position 54,262 of record CBDUZZ010000027.1, on the reverse strand, counting down.
GATAGTAGGAGTAAATAAGTATCGTTTGGAGAAGGAAGACCCGATGGATATTTTGGATATTGATAATACTGTTGTTAGAACATCGCAGCTAGAAAGATTGAAAACACTACGTGCAAACCGTAATGAACAAGAAGTACAAGCTGCACTCGAAGCTATTACAGAGTGTGTGAAGACAAAAAATGGAAATTTACTTGAATTGGCTGTTGATGCAGCTCAAAAACGTGCTACCTTAGGGGAGATTTCTTATGCATGTGAAAAAATAGTTGGGAGATATAATGCCGTGATAAGATCAATTTCAGGAGTGTACTCATCGGAAGCAGCCAAAGATGGCGAATTTGAAAAAGCCAGAGAGATGGCAAAAGAATTTGCAAAAAAAGAGGGACGTCAGCCACGTATTATGATTGCAAAGATGGGACAGGATGGACATGACCGGGGAGCTAAAGTAGTGGCTACAGGCTATGCTGATATAGGTTTTGATGTGGATATGGGACCACTGTTCCAGACTCCTGCCGAATCAGCTAAGCAAGCAGTTGAAAATGATGTTCATGTACTGGGTGTTTCCTCACTTGCAGCAGGGCATAAAACTCTTGTTCCACAGGTTATCGAAGAGCTTAAGAAGCTGGGACGTGATGATATCATGGTGATATGTGGCGGTGTAATTCCTGCACAGGACTATCAGTATCTGTACGATGCCGGTGCTGTTGCTATTTTTGGTCCGGGAACTTCTGTGTCAAAAGCAGCAATTGAAATATTAGCACTGTTGTTGCAAAGTTTCGAATAGTAAATAAAATCTCATATAGATATGACTAAACCAGTCAGGTTTTTAAAACCTGACTGGTTTTTTTTGAACAGTAGAGTAGAGCCTGAAAACCATGTGGTATTATTTCAAATATTACAATAAATACCTCTTTTTATATCTTATCAAAAATCATTCATTTCTCATAAGTAAGTGCAATTGTGGCCGGTTTCGTCAATACTAAGTTCAGATTGGGTCGTACCGACACCATCAGAACGCTTTATTGTTATGCTTTGTTATTTATTATTTTCGATTAACTGAATAGATTTTTTAGCAAAACGCTTACCCATAGTGATGTATCCTTCAGCAGACATATGTATGTCATCCATTATTTCTTTTCCTTCTCTATTGTAACCGCTATTAAGATCGTCTGTGTCTATCCATCCAAAACGAGGATTAGATTCACCTACTTTAACTTGGATGTCTCGAATCATAACCCAATGAGGGTGCGTCTCACATGACATACCAAAATCGCTTATTCTTCCTATAACGAAGTTCATATCCTTTCGTTCTAGGTCATTACTAAGTTGCTTGTAAAGCCCTATCAAACTTTGTTCGTATACCTCTCCAAATTTTAGTCTTGAATCCCGTTCCCCTTGCATCCAAACAAATGTTACGGTAGCAATTTTTTTCTTTTCTATTGCTTTATATACTTTATTTATCAGGGAATCATACAAGTCTGGCTGAGCTTTAGGTTTATCTCCTTCTAATGGTTTCCAGTCTTTATACCAACGGTTAATAGGCATAGTTCCGGTAGCATCTTTCACAACAATCACATTTCCTTTACCAAAAGTACCTTCTAAAGCAGGTGTAAAAGACTCTTCGGGTATAAAGCCAACCATATTTGATTGCCCCGAAAGTATGAACAAGTGTTTTTTTTCTTATTTTAAGTTACAAGACATTATTATAAGCCCCATAATACTAAGTAATAATGCTGTCTTTGCTTTCATCGTTTAAATTGTTTGTGTTCATTTATTTTAATACAATTAGAACCGTATTCATCTGTTTTAATAAAGCCTAACGACTGATGTATGGTTTCGTAGCGGACTTCAAAGCGATAATGTTCAAATTACGCAATGAGCCAAATTTGCCACCTTTTAAATAGTCAAATCGGCAGATTTGGCGGTGTTCAATAAAAACTACACCGCTTGATTTTACTGCCAACCCGCTATGAACTATACATTTTGTTAGCGTTTCGGCTTTTCTCATTTTATTTCTCCAATTAATTCTTTCATAGTATCAAATTCACCTAATGATTTATCAGATTGTTTATTTTGACAAGTATAAATATAATCTTCAAATCTAAAATCATCCTGAATATACTTTTTGAAAAAATCAATATCCTTTTGTTTTTCTACTATTTCAATATCCAATAAATCCATTCCTTTATATGGGTTTTCTGTAAGCCTATTAAAATCAGGGTTTGGAAGTGGTGAATTATTATATGGTCTAATGAAGAAATATAAATACTTTTTAGTCTCTTTTTTTAATTTTCTATATTGAAAAATCAAAGGTTCCTTTGGATTTAAATTAATATCAGTCAATAATTCCATTAAAAATTGATTGTTTATATCAGATATTTCTACTTTTCTTTCGTGTTGATTAAATGAATATTCTGATTTGTCAAAACAGGATATAAAATCTAAGAATATTCTTTCTGCAAAACTTCTTTTATTTTGTTTTTGTTTTTCAAGAAATTCCACCATATAATATTCTTTTTCTTCTGTTAATTTTTCTAATTTCTTTTTTTTATCCATATCTCAGAATTCTTTTGTGTTGCCTTATTTGGCTGAACGCTAACTACTTGCTAAACGCAACCCTATTCCATTTATTTCTTCTTTGTGCTTCATAATAAGGCATACTAAGTGGCTATAGTTTAACGGCTCTCTGTTTTTGTTTTGTTTGGTTCATAATAAGTATAGCGATTAGCTAAGGAATAAAGATATATAATTTCCCCTACTTATTGCAAATTTATAATTTAATTAAGTCTCCCGTGCTTGTAATATTTGATAGTTTGGGTTCAAATATTACAATAGATACCTCTTTTTACATCTTTATCAATAACCATTCATTACCCATAGCATAAGTAAGTGCGATTGTGGCCGGTTTCGTCAATACTAAGTTTAGATTGGATGCCCGAATGGCGGGACAAGATGTGCCGACCATCAAAACTTAATTGTTGTAAACCGTTTATTCGTTATATATTATCTCAATTGAACCATCTAATGAAATGGGGGAAATTGTGAGTTGATTTCTGTTTTGTCCTTCTATGTATTTCATATTTCAAGGTTCTCAATTACCGTTTGATGTTCTGGGTAAGGAACAAATATCGAAAGTTTAGGAAGAAAATAAAAACCCATGCTTTTAGGTGGCTAAGCAATATTGCTAAGCACTATCCTTATTTGTTTTTGCATTGGTATTATGGTTTTCTTCAGCAGCGACTTGGACAGGAAGAGCCGTATGACGGGAGACTGTCACGTATCCCGAAACTTCGGGATGAGAGGTTTAGGGGTGAGATTCCCCTTTACCTACTCGACTGGGTGCTGGCATTAGTTGATTAAAACAAATTCCCTAAAATTATCTCTATCAATCACTGAACTCTCTGCATTATAGGTTTCAGTAAATGTTTTTGGTAATTTTGAATTTCTCTTCTTATTCCATTTGAATTCGTATCCAAATATTTTACCACTCTTTTCTTCAACAAAATCAACCTCTTGTTGCTGTTTAGTCCGCCAAAAATATATGCGTGCAAGACTTTGTTTATATTCAATTTGCTTAACTCTCTCAGAAATCAAAAAATTTTCCCATAATGCTCCTTTGTCTGTTCTTAAATCAATTGGGTTAAAGTTTCCGATAACCATATTCCGAATACCATTGTCATAGAAATAAATTTTCTTATTGGTCTTTATTTCATTTCGAACATTCCGACTAAAGCTACTTAGTTTAAAAATAACGTATCCTTTTTGTAAAATATCAATGTATTTACTGATAGTATTCTTATCTACGTTTACGATTTGAGCTAATTCCGAATAGTTCACTTCACTACCGACTTGAAGAGCAAGAGCTTGCACTAATTTGTCAAGCACTTCAGGTTTCCTTATATCGGAATACGAAAGAATATCTCTGTATAAATAACTATTCACTAAGTTTTTTAGCACATTTATTTCATCTCCGCTATTATTTAAAACATCAGGATAAAATCCATATAGCAGTCTGTTTGTCAGTTGTTGTTCTACGTATAAATAACCATGATGGTTCTCATATTCCTCCCATGAGATTGGAAACAACTGATACTCCCATTTTCTTCCGGTCAAAGGTTCATTTATTTTATTAGATAAATCAAAAGATGAAGAACCACTTGTAAATAATTGAACATCCTTAAACTTATCCGTAATGATTTTCATTGTTAGTCCAATTCCTTCAATTCTCTGTGCTTCATCGATAAAAACAAGTTTGTATTTTCCTAGGATTGTTCGAATCTCCTCGGTATTAGGCTCTGTTAACAGAGTTCTTGTTTTTGGGTCATCCCCATCAAGTAGTAAATAATTCTTTGTTTCCAGGATTGATTCAATTAAGGTCGTTTTACCTACCTGTCTTGGTCCAATGACCACTATTGCTTTTCCTGAACCAATTCGTTTTTTGATTATGTCACTTAAATATCTTGTATACATTGCTTTTTTATCCAAAGATACACCTTTTGGTGAAATAAATCACTAAAAGTTATGCTTATGCGTGATTTTATTATTTGGATTGCTTGCACCCAACGTTATTGTTTTTTTCTAAAAGTATCTTTTTTTAGCATTCTGCCCAAGGGGTTTTCTGTTTTATTGTTTGATATATTTATAAGGCTTTCTGTTTTACTTGTGGTATCTATAAAATAACATCAGCCTCATGGCCATTTCATACCAACAAACACCTGTCAAAGCTGTAAAACAGGCCGTTGAAAATGATGTTCATATACTGGGTGTATCATCACTTGCAGCAGGGCATAAAACTCTTGTTCCACAGGTTATCGAAGAGCTTAAGAAGCTGGGACGTGATGATATCATGGTGATATGTGGCGGTGTAATTCCTGCACAGGACTATCAGTATCTGTACGATGCCGGTGCTGTTGCTATTTTTGGTCCGGGAACTTCTGTGTCAAAAGCAGCAATTGAAATATTAGCACTGTTGTTGCAAAGTTTCGAATAGTAAATAAAATCTCATATAGATATGACTAAACCAGTCAGGTTTTTAAAACCTGACTGGTTTTTTTTGAACAGTAGAGTAGAACCTGAAAACCATGTAGTATTATTGGCATATTATGAAAGTGCTTCTGATGTTGAATTTATATTATCCATGATTTTTTATATACCTTACAACGTCTGAAATAAAACTTGTGCCAGAAGCGTTGGCTTTGCGTTTAGGGGAATTGATTTTATTTTTTTGTGTGTGCCGCTGTCGTGCATTACTCTAAATCCAGTGTTATTAATAAATTCTCTTTAATCTTACTAATTAAATCTTTTGGCAAATCACCTATTTTTTTTATCAATCTTTTATTATCAATTGCTCTTATCTGATCTATCATGATGTCACAGTTTTGATTCAGATTTGTTATTCCTTTTTTTATATGTACTCTTAAAATTTCAGAGTCCCTTTTTACATTTGTCGTAATTGGGCAAATTATTGTAGATGGATGAGGTATCTTGTTCAATAAATTGGTTTGAACAGTTAGAACAGGCCGTGTTTTTCCAGATTCAGTTCCAATCTGTGGATTCAAATCTGCAATCCAAATTTCATATTGTTTAATTGACATAATCAATATCTTCAAAATCCTTAAGTACTAACATTGAATCCTTTTTTACTAAATTAGATTCTCTTTTTAGTCTTTTCTCAAGAATCAATCGTCGTTGAAATCGATTATAATATTCTATCGCCTCATTAATATATCTGTTTCTTGGTTTCTTAATCCTTGAAAGAATCTTTTCAGTTTCTCCAAAGATTGAATCGTCTATTTTTAATGATATTGATTTCATGGTATTATTTATATCACAAAGATATATCTTTTTAGTATATCAATCAAGTATTTCTTTATCTTATTTTTAGGACAGTCACGGCATGCGGCATAACGGATTGCGCTATGAATAGTTGCCGATTACCGAGTACTTCTCTATCAATTTACATTGAACTTGATGCGAGCTACAACCTTTGAATTACCTACTGACCCGGCAATTATTTATGAGCGTGTGTTACCAGCTGATTATTTCTTAGCTGATACTAAGAGTTGTTTTATTTGTCTTTCCAATTTCTTCTCTAATAATTCTGCTAAAATCTTTAAAAACTTTAGCGATTCATTTTGTGATTTTCTTGATATATTTAACGTGTCAGTTGTATGAGCAACTACGTGTCTTGTTCTAACAATTTCATCTAACTTTGCATGAATAAAGTCATTTATGACTACTTGCCCCCATTTAGTTTCAAAATCTGTTTTTATGAGTCTAAAAATGTCAGGAATTCCAACTTCTTTAAATTTTTCCTTTACCTTGCTACTATTTGGATTACTTCCTGTTTCTGAGAACGTTCCTGGATCTATATGATCGTTTATTATTAATTTGCTAGCACCTATTATGTCATTTATTCTCTGAACTTTAGGAGGTCTTGAAACAAATTGAGGTCCATCCATTGCACGTTTAAGACCATGGTAAACTGCCTTAACTTGCATCTCATCAGGCAACTTTGATAAATCAATAAGTGGAGGTATTGAATTAAGCTTTGAAATATTTTCCTCAAATAGTTTTTTGATAAAATATTCAAAAGCTGCTACCATTAATACTGCTGCACCACCACGAAGTCCTTTTACAAATGGTTGTTGATTTGCTTTTGGCATTGGTGGATATTTATCCCTTTCAAGTCTTTTAAGAGAAGATGCGAGTTCAAGTGATTCTTTGAATTGATTAAAAGCCACACCCATATTAGATATGTTTTAGAATTATTCCATTAATCTTATTTATTCTATAAATAAACCTTCTTGGGATTGCTGTCGATGACTCAATTGATTGCAAAAATTCCTGATCTTCAAGAAACAGATTTTTATAATCGATAAGTATTTCTTGTTTTGATTTTTCTAGTTTATTTTTATCATGACCAAAACAAGCAAACATTTGTGCATCAAAAAGAGGTGCTGATACTTTTTGTTTCCATTTTCCAGTTTGAGGCATCCAACGCCGAAATGCACCATCAAGACCAAAGACAATAGTCACTTTTTCAAGATTTTCCTTAAATTGATTTACCAATTTATCCACATCTTTTTCAGGCATAGACTGATTGTCATCAAGAAAAGAATCAAGTGTATTTTTCAAACCACCAGCATACTTTGACCAATAGTCCTTTAACGCAAAAAATCTCAAAACAAGTTCTGCATCTTTCATTTCTTGGAATATTTTAGATTTTGTTTTAGATTTTATACCTAACATTTTATGAAAACCTCTACTTACTGAAAGTTCAAGTATTTGGTCATTCAATATGCCAGGAAATGCACTGTTACGTATTTCTTGTGCATTTAATTTGACACCTCCAGTATTTAATCTTTGAAATACTTCATATTTGATATCTTTATCTGATTGTCGTAGAATAATTATTGCACGAATATTTGCACGAATTTTCAAAGAGTTTTGAAATTCATTTGGTAAATCAAAGAAATTTAAACCATTAAGATCCTTAAAAATTTCTAAATTATTAAGAACTAGCTTTCCTGTCAGATAATCATTTACAGCAGACAATCTTTGCTTTCCATCAATAACTGAATATTTGCCATAATCATCTTCATTAAGAAAAATTGGAGGTATTGGAACATTCATCAGAAAAGATTCAATAAGTTTAGATTTCCTTCCATCATCCCATCTAAATCTCCTTTGATATTTTGGAGCAAGATCAATGATTTTTTTTGTGATTAATTGCGAGAGACTTTCAAGATTATAATCAATTGTACTTGTGATTAACTCTCTTTGTTTTTTATTCAAGAAATCGACAAAGTTTTTTTCATTATAATCATCAATTTCTTCGATGTCATCTTTTAATTTTTCAATCATATCTTTGTTTTTTAATTTGCTGGTAACACTTAGATATACGACACTCCACAAAAACATTCGTTTATTTCTGCTTTATGCGTAACCCAAACGTTATTGTTTTTTCTAAAAGTATCTTTTTTCAGCATTCTGTCCAAGGTGTTTTCTATTTTATTGTTTGATATATTTATAAGGTGAGTGTATATTTCGCATATATCAAATGTAATCAGGGTTAAACGGCAGTTTTAATAAGGCAATAATCTATGTAGCCATTTTTTGTAGTCGTCTGTACAGTTTTCTTTTCTTAAATGTTTCAAAGTAATTAATGACTTTGCGTAACAGATCAAAATAGAGAGTAATGTAGAGAATAATGGTTGACAGCCAGATAATAACCGGATTGAAAATGGAGGTGGGTATAGTTATCCCTGCGAAATATTTCTCGGATGAATAGAAATGCGATCTTCCCCATTTTGATGTTGGAGGCATAAATATCGGATTCCTTAATGGAATAATGGCCTTCTCTGTTACTTCTATCTGCTGAAATTCATTTTTATTTAACACCAATTTCTCAAGAGCCTCGTTGTTATATCTCTGTTTAAACAGAGTCAATGCTTTTTTAGAGCCCAGCCGGACAGCCAAAGCCTGCATAGTACTGTCTTTTTTTGTAACAAAGTGCTTGTACTTTTGCTGGTTGGTGTTTTTTAATTTTGTAAAAAGTGAATCAATTGGTTTGTATAGGTTTGCTGTGTAATTATGTAATGGAGGGAGTTCCCGGAACAAAAGACAATCACTGTTATTTCTTTTCAACTTTCCAATCTCGTTAAACAACAACAATGATCTCTCTTTTAACAAATCTTTGTCCCTGTTCTCATAAAGCTCATAGCAATGGTAGTTAATCTTTTTTAGTTCAGGTATTAACACGCCTGAAGTATATGAGGCAATACTCTTTTCTTTATCTATATTAAAAAAAAGTTTTTCATATCTGTTATTTTCAAATTGATTTACGGCCAATGCTTCATACGACCATCTGGAAACCATTAAATCACCAACTATGGGAACATACTCCTCGCTTGAAAGATTTTGATGCAACTTATTAAATGGAACGATAGTTCCACTGAAAAGCAGTTGAGGAATAATGATTAATGGAATTGTAATGTATATGGCAACAATGGAGTTAAGTCCGCTACTGATATTTAATCCAAGCATATTGGCAAATGCTGCTGTGGAGAAGATAATTAGCCAATAATAAAATGTTGTTGATTGTATTCCGAGAATAGAGTTTGCAATAAGAACAAAGCTGAGAGTTTGAAAGGCTGATATGGCAAAAAGTATCAGCACCTTACTGTTTAGATAGCTAAAGCGGCTCAGGTTAAGGAATGACTCTCTCTGAAGCAGCTTTTTGTCTTTAATTATCTCTTCGGCACTTATATTTAATCCTATGAAAATAGCCACAATAACACTCATGAAAATGTAAACCGGAATATTTACGTTCATTCCGAAAACATATGCCATAGGGTCTTCAGGGGTTCCGTGGTTGTATTTTGTAAAAAGACTTAAAATAACAGCAAGTAGTGGAGCTATAAGCAGGTTTAATAGCACATACTGTTTGTCTTTCATCTTAGAGAGTGCATCTCTTGTAGTAAACAGACGAAACTGTTCTAGCCTGCCCGGAATATTATACAGGTTCGGAGGCAGCTTCTCTTTTCTGTTGATAAGCTTGGGGATATGTTTCCATTCAAAATTTTTTTCAAAATTACTAATATACAACTTATACCACTCTTCAGGGCTGACTTTTCTTTTTCGGATTAGCCTTCCACTGGGATTTACCATACGGGCTCCAATGATACGCAGTGGTTGTTCCGTTTTTACATTACCGCAAACTGAACACTCTCTCTCTTCGGGATTAACATATTTAGCAGTTTTTTTGAAATAAACAATGGCATCCAGTGGGTTTCCGTTGTAGATGATACGCCCCCCCTTATCTATGATAAGAAGTTTATCCATGAGTTTAAACAAGTCGCTGCCGGGCTGATGAATATTTATAACAATCAACTTACCTTTCAATGTCTGGCGCTTAAGCAATGTCATAACCTTTTCCGAATCCATGGATGCCAGACCTGAAGTAGGTTCATCAACAAACAGAATAGATGGTTCACGTATGAGTTCAAGAGCTATATTAAGGCGCTTTCGTTGTCCTCCACTTATAATCTTGTTTGTGGGTGTGCCAACAACAAGGTCGCGAGCTTCAATAAGGTTAAAGTCAAGCAATGCCTGATCAACAACTTTAATAATCTCGATTTTTGACAGATGACTGAAACAGAGTCGTGCATTGAAATAGAGGTTTTCAAATACTGTTAGTTCCTCTTTCAAAAGGTCATCCTGCGGAACATAGCCAATAACACCTTTTAGTATATCATTATCTTTTGAAAGGTTATGACCGTTAATAAATATTTTGCCATTTGAGAGTTTTAGATTTCCGTTAAACACATTTAGCAGGGTTGATTTGCCTGTCCCGCTTCCGCCCATTATTCCAACTAACTGTCCTGATCGGCCTGTAAAACTGAACTTGTGAATACCTACCTGATTATTATTGAATTTGTATTCGATATCAATAGCCCTGAAGATAATTCGTCCTTTCCCTTTGCGGGCAATAAATTTTTCAGCTACAGTACTGTAATAAACAGGATTTATCCTTGAGGTTTTAATTACGCCACCGGGAGAGAGTTGCTGTGCTTTATTTTGTTCAATCTTATGTCCGTTAAGATATAGGTTCCTGACACCCGAATATCTAAAAATAAGTGTATTTGTACTTTTTATATGTAAAACCCATACCGTAACTTGTTGATTCCGATTATATATGTATTTGATTCTGGGCCAGGGTGATCTTTTTTCCCCACTTATTAATAGTATGGTGGACTTATCAGGGATTTCTTTAGGGTCATTAAGTATGAATGTTCTCTGGTTTTTATAATCACCTTGATCTAATTTCAAATATGAGGCTAACGTGTCAACAAATTGAATTTCTTCAGATGTTACTTTCTCTTTTTGAATAAAGTTGAGCATTAAAGTAATAAGCAGAAGCTTCTCTTCGGCTTCCATCTCTTTGTTAAGTTGGTTACATATCTGCTTAAGTTTGTCGAGGTTGTAATTAGACTGTTGTTGCCGCTTTGTTTTACTTTCGCTATAAGTGTTTTTATGATATTTGTCGAGATAAAAATCGTAACGTTTCAGGCCGGCTGTTACATAATCACTGTTAAGAACAGTTTTGAGAAAATCTTCAACTTTTAAACGTGCTTTTCCTATCTCTTTTTCTTGCCTTACATCAGTAAGCAAAGCAAATAACTGCATTAGAGCTTCAAGTAAAAGTTCGCTCATGGCATGGTGGATTTATGCGGGTTTAGGTTGAAGAATGACAGTTAAAAAGAGGGAGGCTTAAAGATTACACCTCCCTTTAGTTATGTAATATTATGTTATTGTATAATTTTTGTTCTGGCAATTCCTACCTCTTTTGCAACTTCTTTCATCTGTTGTTTGGTAATGCTGCCTGCATCAATAGTGGTATAAATATTACTTAGCGGAGTAATGATTTCAATTACTTCATTAATAGAAGAGTTATCCTTGTAATCATTTAGTAAAGACATTAATTTGCTCAAATGTTCTTTCTGGTTCATAATAATTGTAACCATCTCCTTATTGTCAAAAGTCTCGTCAGAGATGTGAGTGGCTATGTAAAGAGCTTCAACCCAACTGCCTGACATTACCAGTAAAGAAACGGGTGTCCTGTCGTTTTTATTGAGGTATTCGTATGTAGAATAGAAAGAATTTGTAATAATATCTACCAGTTTTTCTTTATCGTTTTCTGCGTTTTCCATTTTTTTAATAATCTCAGGGTCAACGGCAGCAGCAATATCCAAATCTTCAAGTAGTTTTTTTGATACATCCATGTACTCAAGAGTTCGTTGTTTTTGGTTGTATGTGCTCGAATAACTCAGGTCAGCACCGTACACACCAAGAGCTAAGGCCTTCTCCTTTTCAGTAATGTTATTGTCAACATTCTCAGGAGGATTGCAGAGTGAGAAAATATATGAGGCCTCAATCCTGTTTAACATTTCAGTAACTTCAAACGACGTAGGCAAAGGATAAACAACTTTCGCTACTTCACTTTTTACTTCCTCTTTTTCAATTTTAGAATCGGTTGCCGCGTTTTTCTGCTTCCCTCCCTGGCATGCAGGAAAAAAAACAATTACGAATGCAGCAAGTGTCAGGAATAGAATAGGGTTAATTAATTTTTTCATGTTTACTTGTGTTTAAAATTTAATGCAAAGATAATTTAATCTGACTATAAAATTATAAATAATATTAATATAATGTTAAATAATAGTTGTTTAAATCTTTAATTTATCTCAGTGTTAAGTTCTGTTCTTTCCGGATTTAAAGTAATTTTGCATGGAAAATATAAAAGAATAATAACATCCTGTATGGGAAACGAAAATCAGGTTAAAGGCTTAGTGTATGCTGGTATTACATCAGGATTGTGGGGTTTTTTGGCTGTGGCACTTAAAATTGCGTTGAAATATTTTGATCCATATACAATAGTATGGTTTCGTTTTTTCATTGCTTTCAATGTATTGGTAATGTACTATTCGCTTGTTAAACCGGCATGGTTGAAAATTTTGTATAAACCACCAACCTTATTGGTTGGGGCAGCATTACTGTTGAGTTATAATTACATTGGGTTTATGCAAGGGGTGAACTATGCAGGGCCGGGAATCGCTCAGGTGTTAATACAGGCAGGTGCTATCGCTCTGGGATTAGTTGGTTTTTTATTTTTTAAAGAAAAGATTAATCTTATTCGTGGAATTGGTTTTATTATTACCGGTATTGGGTTCGGATTATTCTATTCTCAGCAGTTAAAAGAGTTTGTTATAAACGAGGCGGTATTAAATAGAGGTGTGATATGGACATTGTCTGCTGCTTTTGCATGGACGGGCTATGCCGTTATTTTTAAAGTTTTAGTAAAAAAGTGGCCTTCACAGCAATTAAATCTGTTTTTGTATGGATTACCTGTTTTACTGTTTATCCCGTTTGCTGATTTTTCGTTGTTCCTTTGTAATTATCCGTGGTATATATGGGTGTTAATGGTTTTTCTCGGGTTGAATACGGTTGTTGCCTATGGCTCATTATCCCTGGCGTTAAAATATGCAGAAGCCAATAGGATAAGTATTGTAATAACTCTTAACCCTATTATTACATTTATTATTTTAGAGGGGTTGTTATTCTTAAATATTAAGTGGATTGAGATTAGTCTGTTCACTGCCCTTGCCTATTTGGGAGCCTTTCTTGTAATTGCAGGTGCAATTCTTGCAGTAGGGTTGAAAAAGGATTAAACATATTCAGTTTGTTTTTTGGCTGCCTAATATTTGTTCTCACTAATTGGGTGATTTGTTTTTGTTGACCCTCTACGTGGAATTAGTACAATGCCATACTCTTTTTCAATGAACTGAAAATATTGATATAATCTGTAGTTAAGGTCTATTCCATAATCTACCGAAGGATTATAGTTAATTTCAGTTTCATAAAAGTTACCATATTTTAATGGGTTATTGTATCGGTAGTTCCATTCTGTTACATACTGAATATTCCAGTTTTTGTAATAACTGTTTGAGTAGTACCATTTAGGTTTAGCCTGTGATACAAGAAATGTTTCATATCCCGACTCAAAAACAATAAGTTCATATTTTGTACTGTCTTGCTCATCAGGCGAAATGGATAGTTCAGGCGACTCTCGTCCTGCAATTTGCTTATGACTATTACAGGCCATAAAAGCAGCAATGATAACCAATAATAATAGTAACGTTTTCATGGTTTGCCGATTTATTTCATAGTAAATTAACTACAAAAATTATACCATTAGCGACTAATCGAATTATTTGTTTTAATGTCGTAAAGGGTAGATACCCGGTGTATTGAGCATGTGTATTTCTTTATACTTATTTGAATCTGTTATTCTTTTTCTTGTGCCTTTTCATACTCTTTCAGCAGTTGAACCTGAATATCAGCCGGAACTTTATCATATTTTGAAAACTTCATTGAGTAAAAAGCACGTCCACCGGTAATACTGCTCAAAGAGGTAGAGTATTTATTCATCTCTTTAAGAGGCACTTTAACTTTGATTACTTCAAATCCCTTTTCACTTGACATCCCTTCTATTATTGCACGTCGTCCTTGTAAATCACCCATGACATCACCCATTCTATCGCTGGGCACTTTCACTTCAACATCATAAATGGGTTCAAGAATCTTTGGTTTTGCATTTTTAAATGCCATACTAAAAGCATTACGACCTGCAAGTTTAAAGGATATCTCATTTGAATCAACAGGGTGCATCTTTCCATCATATACACTCACTCTGATATCGCGGGCATAAGAACCGGTTAATGGTCCTTCCTCCATACGTTCCATAATTCCTTTCAGTATGGCAGGCATGAACCGGTTATCAATAGAACCACCCACAATACAGTTGTTGAATACAAGTTTACCACCCCATTCGAGGTCAATAACTTCTACATTACGAACATTAACTTTAAACTCATGTCCGTCAACCTTATAATGAGTAGGAGTAGGCATTCCCTCAGAATAAGGTTCAATGACCAGATGTACTTCACCAAATTGTCCGGATCCACCTGACTGTTTTTTGTGCCTGTAGTCAGCTCTTGACAGTTTAGTGATTGTTTCACGGTAAGGTATTTTTGGATCCAGAAATTCAATATGAATCTTATCGTTATTTTCCAAACGCCACTTCATGGTATTAAGATGAAATTCACCTTGTCCGTGAATAATAACCTGCTTTAATTCTTTTGAATATTCTACAATCAAAGTAGCATCCTCTTCATGCATTCTTTGCATTACCTCACCTAACTTCTCATCGTCACCCTCGTTTAATGGTTGTATCGCTGCACGATATTTAGGATTAGGATAATGAATGGGTTCATAAATATAATCACATCCTTTTTCATTGAGAGTGTGATTGGCACGAGTCTCTTTCAATTTTACGGTAGCTCCGATATCTCCGGCAACTAACTCTGTGACTTTTGTTCGGGTGTTCCCAGCCATGCAATAAAGTTGTGAAAGCCTCTCTTTGGAGTTTTTGTTTAAATTCTGAAGGTCGTCACTCTCCTTTACACTGCCCGAGATTACTTTAAAAAACGATATCTCTCCAAGATGTGGCTCAATACTTGTTTTAAACACAAAAATAGAAGCAGGGCCCGAAGGATCACATTTTACATCTGTTCCATCCTGAGTTTTAGGTGAAGGCATTTCAGATACAAATGGTACAATATTACCAACAAATTCCATTAAGCGTCTTACGCCCATATCCTTTTTAGCTGCAACACAGAACACAGGGAACAGGTCACGAGCTATAAGCCCTTTTTTTATTCCTTGTCGCATCTGGTCTTCATTCAATGTTCCTTCTTCAAAAAACAGCTCCATCAGAGGTTCATCATTTTCAGCTGCAGCTTCTACAAGTACATTATGCAATTCTTCGGCTTTTTCTTTCTGATCATCAGGAATATCAAGGATTTCAGGCTTGCCACCGTCAGGACCCCATTTGTACATTTTCATTTTCAGAACATCAACCAAAGCATTAAATCCAAGCCCCGCATTAATTGGATATTGAATAATAATAACCTTTTTGCCGAAAGCTTCAGTTAATGTTTCAATCGTTTGTTCAAAATTGGATTTTTCATGATCCAGATGATTGGCAACAAAAATCACAGGCTTGTTGTACTGCTCAGTATATCTGAACTGATTTTGAGTACCTACCTCAACGCCTTGTGTAGAGTTAATAACCATTAAAGCTGTATCTGTAACATTTAACGAAGTTATAGTTCCGTTGATAAAATCATCAGAACCGGGGCAGTCAATAAAGTTAATTTTCTTGCCTAACCACTCGGTATAAAGTATCGATGAAAATACGGAATAACCATATTCGTGTTCTACGGGATGATAGTCTGATACAGTACTTTGGCTTTCGACTTCACCCCTGCGATTAATAACACCACCCTCAAAAAGCATGCACTCGGCAAGGGTGGTTTTACCCGAGCCGGCACCGCCAAGTAGTGATATGTTTTTAATTTCATTTGCTTTATAAACTTTCATAGAACAAAAATTTTGAATTAATAAATATATGGGTCTAAATGAGTATGTCAAAATTAGTAATATTTAGAAAACAAACAAGTAAAAGTTTGCGAAAGTTAGAAGTTCACTTTTTGTCATTTACTTATGTTGTGTTGTTGTTTATTGTTATGTTTTGAAAGGAGTTGATTTTGTAATCATTTATCCGTAATTTTATCAATAAACACTTAACCGAAACCGCAAAAGTTATGAATTTAGAGGGGAAAAGTAAAAAACTCAAAATAATTATCGGGGAAAAGGATGTTATTTATCGGCGTCCTTTGTATGAAGCTATTCTTTTTGCTGCCAAGAAGTATAAAATTGCCGGTGCTACAATCTATAAAGGCCTAATGTCGTATGGTGCCGATAGCCTTATGAATCATGTTAAGGTTTTCACACTTTCTGATGAAAAACCTGTTATAATTGAGTTGGTTGACAGAGAAGAACGTATCTCTGACTTTTCAGAAATTGTTGCAAGACTAATGAAAAAATCAGGTTCAGGAGGAATCATTTACATTGAAGATGTTAATATTATTTTATACTCCCATTCTGAAATTTCGTTAATCAATTAAACCTTTGTCTTTGTTATTTTCTGCTTAATTTTATGGTAGGCGTATATATTACAATACGGATTGTTATATTTGCGATTTCAAAGAGATACAATCATGATAAGAACATTTTTTTTCGCATTATTCGTAACACTTTTATTATTTAATGTTCAGGCAGCACAGAAACATATTCCACCAGTGCAACCCAAACTGGTGCTTTTCTTAATGCTTGATGAACTAAGTTCTGAACAACTGTTTATTTTACGCGAGAAGCTTTCTGACGGTGGTTTTAATAGATTATTAAGCGGAGGAGCATATTTTAAAAATGGCATATATCCTTCAGGAAGCAATTATGCAGGGATGTCTGTTGCTACCTTTTTTACCGGAGCTTATCCGGGCACTCACGGTATTATCTCAGACCGGTGGTATGAGCAGTTTAAAGAAAAAGAAGTAGATGCCCTTTATGGTAATCCGGAGAATAATTCAGTTTCAGCAGCACGATTGTTAAGTTCGGGGATATTTGATGAATTAAGGCGTGTTTATGGTGATTCGGCTAAAACGGCAGCTATTGGATTCAGCCCTGATAAACTGGTTTGGGCAATGGGTAAAAATACCGATAATGCATTCTGGATAGACACAAAAACAGGACATTTCATTTCGGCACGCGATACATTAAAAAGCAAGAATCCTGACTGGGTAGATGAATTTAACAGTAAAAATATTCTTGATGTCTATTCGGAAAGAGAGTGGGGGCCATTAAATGATCTTTCAGAATATCATAAATATAATTTTTTTAAACAACAAATGAAAGGTACTTCTCCGTTTCTGTTTGAATTAGAAAAAACAAAAGGGAAACATCCATATTCTGTTGTGGCGGGTTCGCCTTATGGAAATAAATTAGTAAGAGACTTTGCCCAGACGTTGATGATCAATGAGAGTTTTGGGAAGGATAACATCCCTGATCTGCTTACGATAAATTTTAACACATCTTCATCGTTAAGTAGCGGATTCGACCATTTTGACCCTGTAAATGAAGATCTTCTTCTGCGACTGGACATAGAAATAGCCGGAATGCTTGAATCACTCGATAACAATATTGGTCTGGAGAACATTTTGATAGTGACATCAGGAATTTCAACACCCGGAAAGTATGTGACTGAACTGGCGAATGAAGATCACGGTATGTTCAACGGGAAGAAAGCTGCTGCATTGTTAAACCTATACCTGATGGCCATTCACGGACAAGGGAAATGGGTAAAAGCCTATTACAACGGCCAGTTTTATCTTAATCATGATCTGCTTGAAAAATCAGATCTGTCTATAAGTGAAATTCAGAAGGAAGCTGCCGCTTTTTTGCAACAAATACAGGGCGTAGCTTATGCACTGCCTGCAACTGATGTTATTGCGGCTTCGATGAATCTGCCTGCAATGCAAAATCTAAAACTCATCTATCATCCCAAACGTTCAGGTGACCTGCTTATTGCTCTTGCTCCCGGCTGGCGCGAAGAGTTACCATCCGGCACACTGGTTTCGAGAAAATGGATAAATGAGCGTGTACCGCTAATATTTTACGGATGGAAAATTACCCACCAGGAACATAACGAGCCTACAGACATGATAAATGTGGCTCCTACAATCAGTTCCTTCTTGCAGATTGGTTATCCTAACGGCTGTGAGGGGGAAGCTATTCCCGGCTTAATACGATGAAAAGAATCTGTAAACCAAAATTTTAAGTTTTTATCAATAAAAAATAGATTATGAGGTTGTTGGTTTTATTTTCGGTTTTATTACTCACCTCCTGTCAGATTACTTGTAATAAAAAAGATAAAATTGAGGATGTTGAGAAATGGGCAATAGCCATTCACGGAGGTGCAGGAAACATGACTCCCGCTGATTTTACAGATGGTGAACTCGCAGGATATAAAGAAGAGTTGAAAGCTGCTTTGTCAATAGGCAAAAAGATTCTGTCTGACGGAGGAACTAGCCTGGATGCTGTTGAGAGTGTTGTAAGGTATCTGGAGGATTGCCCGCTGTTTAATGCCGGTAAAGGGGCTGTTTTTACACATGATGGACATAATGAACTGGATGCAGCTATTATGGATGGTAGAGATTTGAATGCCGGAACAATTGCCGGTGTAGGGAATATTAAAAATCCCATAACAGTTGCACGTATGGTGATGGAAAAATCACCTCATGTGATGATGGTTGGTAGAGGGGCATCATCGTTCGCAAAAGAGAATGGGGCCAAAATAGTTGACAGCAGCTATTTTTATACAGAGCGAAGATGGAAATCATTACAGAAGGTATTGGAGAAAACCGGGAAAATGGGAACGGTAGGTTGTGTTGCATTAGATGAACACGGAAATCTTGCAGCCGCAACATCAACCGGAGGGATGACTAATAAAATGTATGGTAGAGTTGGCGATGTGCCCATCATCGGAGCAGGAACCTATGCCAATAACAATACCTGTGCAGTCTCAGCTACAGGCCATGGTGAATATTTTATCCGTTATACCGTTACTCACGATATTTCGGCCTTAATGGAGTATAAAGGGTTAAGCTTGAAAGATGCTGCCAACAAGGTTATTAACAGCAAGCTTGTTAAAGTAAAAGGCAGTGGAGGTGTTATTGCCGTTGATAAGGATGGAAATGTTGCGTTGGTTATGAATACTACAGGAATGTTTCGGGCTTTTGCAAAGTCAACAGGAGAGGAGCTGGTGTCTGTTTTTAAATAGTGTCTGCAAGAAAATTATCAAATTTAGAGGTTTGCGTCATTGCGAACGAGGCACGAGTGAAGCCTGCCTGCAGCAGGCAGGCAATCTCTATTGAATATCAATAGATTGCCTGCCCGACTTTAATGTTTTTCAATAGTGGTCAGGCGGGCTTCGTCCTATCGTCCTCGCAATGACGATCCGTGTTATGTTCTCTTGCTGGCACTAAAATAGGTATAAAAAAAGAGAGAGTACACTTCTAATGAACCCTCTCTTTAACCAATGTTACTATCAAAAAAACCTATGAAAAAAACCTGTTTTATTTTCTTCCTAGAACAATATTTTTTATATTTCCTTCCTCATCGGTAATTGTGGCTAAAGCATCACACTCTCCATCGCCATAATCAAGAGTAAACGACCGGTTACTGTTAACGATTGAAACAGTACCTTTTACAGGGAAACGACATACTCTTTTTCTCCAAATAGGATTTTCATCAAGGATAGTGCGATTATACGTATATCCGTTTGAATTGCTACCTGAACTTGAGCCGGTAACGATAAACTCATCATCCCAAATGTTTCGTGTATCTGCTCCTGCAATCTTCTCACGTTGTTTATTAACAATTCTGCTAATCCATTTTCCTTCAGGAGTAGTAACCTTTATCTCAACTGTCCATGCAAAAACAAAATTACCGTCATCGTTTTTACCTTGATTTTCGTACTCTTTAGTACCTTCTATGCTATTGTCATTAAAGTGATAATCTTCAAAAGTAACAGTTCTTTTTGTGTCAGGAACATAATGCGGGCCTGTTTTTACTATGATGATCTTCCCTCTTACCCAAGCTTCTTTTATTTTACGAACCAATATTTTATGATTCTCAGGGCCATAATCAATAGTAATGCGTATGGGGTAAAATTTTCCTTCTTCCAGATGTTCTTTGGTTACAATGGGATATACAACATCTTCGGTTGCACCTTTTAACTGTGAAACATCAGCATACGAACCTTCTATGTCGAGGGAAGTATAAGCATCAACTTGTTCTGATACCAGGTCAAGTATATCTTCCATGTCTGTATCTTCCTGGATGATGGCCTCAATATCTATTGGTTCCTCTAATACAACTTCTTCTTTGTTTTCACATGCCGTGAAAAATAGTCCGGTAGCAACTATTGCCGATAAAAATAAATTTCTGGTTTTCATGTTTGTAGATTTTAAATGTTAATCAATTTATTAATTCAAATTTTTTTGTTTCTCAATTTCAACTTCATCTGTTTAGATAGCATGAAAACAAAAAGGTTTAATTTGAAAATAAAAAAAAGCAAAAAAAAATAAAAACTCCAGATTTTTAAAGGTTTCAGATGGGAGTCTGTCTGCAACTCATAGCGAGTATTGGTTTCTTCATGTGTAAATGAGTGATGCCTCATTATTGAACTCTTAAAGTAGGATGTGCTGATAGTCTATTTATAATTATTATCTTTAAGTACAATGATTTGGAGTAGGCTGTCAGGCTCTACTCTACTGTAACAGTTGCACACATAAAAATTGGAATATGAATAATTTATTGTTTAAGTAATAAATGAGCTAAAATGAAAGTAAGTGATTTAACAGAGGAACATAAGAACTTGTACTTTGTATGCCTTGAGGACTGGTCTGATGAAATGAAAGAGGCAGGAAACCATAAGGAATGCTGGTATGATAAGATGAAAGACAAGGGGCTTGGGGTAAAGATAGCTCTTGATGACAGTGGAAAAGTTGGTGGTATGATTCAGTATGTCCCTATTGAGTACTCTTTTGCAAATGGGAAAGATCTCTATTTTATAAATTGTATTTGGGTTCATGGATATAAAAAGGGACGAGGGAACTTTCAGAAAAAAGGGATGGGGAAGGCGTTACTCAAAGCAGCTGAAAATGATGTAAAAGACAGGGGAGCAAAAGGAATAGTGGCCTGGGGAGTCCCACTGCCATTCTGGATGAAGGCAGCATGGTTTAAAAAGCAAGGGTACACTAAGGTGGATAAACAAGGATTTTTGGGACCTGTCCTTTTATGGAAGCCATTCACAGATGATTCAATTCCGCCAAATTGGATTAAACGAAAGAAAAAACCAGAGAAGGTTCCTGGTAAGGTAACTGTAACAGGATTTATAAACGGCTGGTGTCCTGCTCAAAATATTGTCTTTGAAAGAGCAAAAAGAGCTGTGTCAGAATTTGTGGATAAGGTAATATTTAAAGAGATAAATACATTTGACAGAGAAGTTATGCTTGAATGGGGAATTGCGGATGCATTATATATTGATGATAAAGAGGTAAGAACAGGCCCCCCTCCATCCTACGAAAAAATAAAAGGAAAAATTGCAAGACAGGTTAAGAAGTTGTAGAGTTTTGCATACATAATAGAAAGACGAACAGAATAAGATTTTTCTCGAAAAAATAAATGAGTGAAATTACGAGAAAGAAAACGAGCAAAAGTTTCCAACAAAAAATAATTTGGGTTTAAACGTAGTTTTGCCTAAATAGTCAGTGTGTCACAAGGCTGTAGTTTTCCGGAACGAGCAAGACAAGCCAAACAAAACAAAGAATTGAAAGAAAAGGAATTAGAAAATTCAATCAATAAAGCAGAAAAAGCACTTGATGAATTAAAAGAGAAAATTGAAAAAGCAGAAAAAGCAGAAAAATAAAAGGAGTATCTCATAAACTGTGTAAGTTAAACTACCGGGGGCTGAAACCACTGGTAGTTTTTTTTTGTTTAATTCTTAATTTTACAGAGAGATGAAAAAAGAAGATTTATTATCTTTGTGATTTTAATTATTGAGTAGGCTGTCAGGCTCTACTCTACGATGAAAACGAAGAGTTGAGTTAATATGAATAGAAATGACAAAGGGAATTATGGTAGTGAATCCAATGGTACTGAGAAAGTACCAAATAGATTGATTCGGGTGATATTGATTATTGCAGGAACCTTTTTTGTAGGCCTCGGAGTTCTTGGGATATTCGTACCTCTTTTGCCTACTACTCCTTTTCTCCTACTTGCCGCTGCATGCTATGCGAGAAGTTCAAAAAGATTTTTCAATTGGCTTTTAAGAAACAAATGGTTTGGAAATTATATTAAAAATTACCGCGATGGGAAAGGGATTCCATTAAAAGTAATGGTTGTATCCATCTTTTTATTGTGGATCACAATAACATTTTCCGCTGTTTTTATTGTTCACAATATTTATATCCGAATCATATTAATTATAGTAGCTATTGGCGTTACTACACACATCCTTTCTATTCGAACGTTGAGAAAATGAAACAGGCCATATATAGATATTCACTGTTGTTCTATTATTGTTGACGATTTGCAAGTTTGACATAATATGGTGCTAATCGCTAATACTTTTTGTATCTTAGTGACATGCAATATTGAAACAAATATAGTATCTGCAAGAGAACTATCAAATTTAGAGGTTTGCGTCATTGCGAACGAGGTACGAGTGAAGCAATCTCTATTGAATATCAATAGATTGCCTGCCTGCTGCAGGCAGGCTTCGTCCTATCGTCTTCGCAATGACGATCCGTGTTATGTTCTCTTGCAGACACTCTATATAGCCTTGAGAATAATGGAACCATTTAAAAACAAATTCCTACTTACAGGTATTTATCTATTAATAGGCATCAATATATTATTGGGTCAGGGAATCAGGTTTGATCACTATGCGGTCAAGGATGGGATTTCACAAAGTGAGGTATTATCTGTTTTTCAGGATTCAGAAAGATATATGTGGTTTGGAACTCAAAATGGGTTGAACAAGTTTGATGGTTACTCTTTTGAGAACTATTTTTTCGATCCATCTGATACAAACACAATCTCTAGCAGTTGGATTTTTGACATTACTGAGGATGATAATGGGTTTTTATGGATTGGAACCAAAGGGGGCTTAAACAGATTTGATAAAAAAACAGGCCTGTTCACACGTGTTAGCACAATAGATGGCAATACAACTGATAATAATAATTTTATTTACGGAATCGCCTCTGATTCATCAAATATTTATGTGAATCAATTATCAACCCTTTCAATTTTGAATTTCAATACAGGCTTACTTGAAACCTACACAAATTCTTTTGAGCCTGAAAGGGGTTTGTATGATGTGGGATTTCCAATAATTAAAGATAGTCGTGGATTAATTTGGATGGGATCGTTAAATGGTCTCTCCTGTTTTGACTTGCAGAATAAACAATTCAAAAACTATACGCACAGTGGATCTGATACTGGCACTATAAGTGATAATAATATAACTGCTTTATTCGAAGATAATCACGGTAATATTCTGATTGGTACCGGGAATGGATTGAACATTTACAACCCAAAATCAAAAAAAATAAGTAGGTATTATCATGACAATAACCGGCCGGGTAGCCTGAGTCATAACTTCATCCGCTCAATTGCACAAGATCATACGGGAGCAATCTGGATTGGAACGGATGGCGGTGGCCTTAATAAAATGACATATGACGTATCAACGGGATCTGCAAACTTTATTCATTTTAGAAGCGGATCTAACAAAACCGATTTTATAAGTCATGATATTGTTTACTCTCTGTTTGAGGATAAGTCCGATAATCTGTGGATAGGTACTGTTGCAGGCATTAACAAGACAGACCTGAAAAAGAAAAGCATAGAAACATACCTGAAATCAGACAATCCAAATTCAGTCAATTTACTGGATAATGTAATAGCATCAGTATATCAGGATAGTGAGGGTAAATTGTGGATAGGAAATTGGGGTAAGGGATTAAATATACTGGACAGAAGTACGAATGAAGTAATTTATTACACTTCTGAGTTAACAGGTAGAATGCATATCCCTCAAAATCATGTTCATGTAATTTTTGAAGATAGTAAATCACGAATATGGTTGGGGACAAGAGACGGAGTTTCTGTTTTTGATAAACAGAGGAGTATATTTATTCCTGTTCAGATCTATTTTAATGCGCCCGACTTCAATTATTTCAATAACAACAGAGTGTACTGCATTGTTGAGGACTACCGGGGCAAGATTTGGATTGGGACAGGAAATGGCATTATTATTTTAAATACGGAAACAAAAGTCCCTTTACTCATCAAGATGGGTGATGAAACTGACCTGGCAATAACTAATAACCTTGTTTATTCGCTACTTGAGGACAGAGATCGAAATATGTGGATAGCAACATCAAACGGCCTGAACATGTATGTTCCTTCAGAAAACAGAATTCATTATTATGTGAATGATCCTGACTCATCAAATACTCTGTGTGATAATTATGTAATATCACTTTGTGAGGATAGAAGTGGCAATATCTGGATAGGGACCAGCAGCGGGATTAACAGGTTTAATAAGGCTGATTCTCTGTTTTTACACTATACAGTTAAAGATGGATTACCCAGTAACATTATCTATGATATTATCAAAGATGGTAACGAAAATCTGTGGTTTTCAACAGGAAGCGGTCTGGCTATGAAGAACCCTGATGAGAATGCGTTAGAAACTTTCCTGGTTGAAGATAAATTTCTGGGAAAGGAATTTAACTTAAAAGCTGTTTTTAAAGCTGCCGATGGCGAGATGTTTTTTGGTGGAATTGATGGTCTGGTCTCTTTCTATCCTGATTCACTTGTAGACAACAACTATATTCCACCCGTCCGAATCACTTCGCTGGAGAAAGAGACAAATGGGATAAGGCAGGTAATAAATCCATATTCAGACAGAATTTCCTTGTCATATCGGGATTATTCTTTTACTATTGAGTTTTCGGCTCTCGATTTCACTAACTCAGATAAAAACAGATATTCATACCAAATGAAAGGTATATCTGATAGTTGGATCGAAATAGGCAATAGACGGTTTGCCCATTTTGCAAAATTACCACCCGGAGAGTATAGATTTAATGTTAAGGGGACTAACAATGATGGAGTATGGAATAATGAAGGAACAGGTATAAATATTACCATTTCTCCTCCATGGTGGAGAAACAAATATGCCTACATGCTCTACATTGTTTTTATTATTGCTGGAATCATTTTGGTAATAAGAATCAGAGAAAAGAAACTTACCAGGGAGAAAAAAATACTTGAAGAAAAAATCAAGGAACGTACTTCTGAGATTGCACAACAAAAAGAGTTGGTGGAAGAGAGTGAAGCAAAATTGAGATCTACCATAAGCTCCATTGATGATTTGGTTTTTGTATTAGATAAGGCGGGAATATTTCAGGAATTTTATAATCCGGGTATTCATAAAGTTCTTTATCCTGAAGTGGAGTCATATATTGGCAAGCACTTTAATAGTGTTGGATTTCCTGAGTTGATTGTTCAGAAACTGACCAATGCTTTTAGAGAACTAATGGAAAAGGATAGTTTCGAAGAATTTGATTATTCTGTTGAAAAAGAGAATAAAGTATTCTGGTTTAATGCTAAAATTTCTCCCAGAAGAAATGCAAAGGGTACATTGCTGGGAGTAACTATTGTTTCACGAAACATTACCGGGCGGAAGCAATCAGAAGAGCAATTGAAGAAGCTTAACACAACAAAAGATACATTCTTTTCAATTCTGGCTCACGACCTTAAAAATCCTTTTTCAAGCCTTCATTCAATGAGTGAAATGATAGTTGCTAATTATCACGATCTGGAAGATGAAGATAAGATAATGGCGTTGAAAAAGATTCATAAATCTTCTGAACAAATTTTCAATTTACTTGAAAATCTATTGACATGGTCAAATTCACAAAGGGGGCATATTCAGTATTCACCGGAGAAATTTAATATTTCGATTCTGATTAGGATTAATTTGAACTTGAATAAACTTCCTGCTGAAAAAAAAGGGGTGGTGCTTACCACTAATATTGGGGATGACTTGCAAGCCTATGGAGACCGGGAAATGACAAATACAATAATCAGAAATTTAATAAATAATGCAGTAAAATTCAGCAATAAGGGCGGAACGGTTGAAATTAAGATTCATGATAAAATAGAATTGTTTGAGATAGTTGTTAGTGACAAGGGTGTTGGAATGTCAGCCGGGAATGTAAAGAAGTTATTTCATATAGAGGAGAAATATAAATCCGTTGGAACGGCAGGTGAATCAGGAACAGGTCTGGGATTAGTTCTGTGTAAAGAATTTGTTAACAAAAATGGTGGTGAAATTTGGTGCAAAACAAAGGAAGGTTCCGGGACTGAATTTCATTTTACGATTCCAAGATATACGGATTAATATAAAACCAATAAAAACAGAGAGAAAAACCAAAAGATTAGCTATGTGAAAAAAGGAGAACCCGTCTGGCTTTCTGAAAAAGAAGAAATTGTTGTAACTAAAACCATTGCTGAAATTGCAGAAAATGATAATCTGAATATTATTGCATATAATATTTGTAGCGACTATGTACATATACTGTTGGTATGTGAGGAAGAGAACCTCCCGAAAATAGTACAGAAGATAAAGTCTATGTCAGCAAGAGCATGCAATATTGAAATGGGTCGGACAATTCCTATGGCAGCTAAAGGGGAGCATGCTCCCCGTACAGGACAGGATACATCGGCAGAGACATCGGAGCATGCTCCGATGTCTGCCTCCATGTCTCCTGTCGGAAAGCGGGAGCATGCTCCCGAAGCAGGAACCCGGGGAAAAACGCAGTACCACCTTTGGACACAAAAATTCGGGCAAAAGGAAATAACTTCCAGCGAACAATTTGTAAACACGATAGAATATATCCGAAACAACCGGAAAAAAACACTAGGCTGGTGCGCGATTGTATCGCGTTTCTCTACGAATAATAGTTACTTCTTTTCTGTTTCAGCAAATTGATAGGTTAATAAATTGTTTAATTGATAAAAAAACAACCCTGCCAAAAAAGAGAGCAAAGTGAAGATAAATACTTCAATAGTTCCCGGCAGATATCTATTTACAATCTCTGTAAATGCCAATTCAAAATAGGTTAATTGTGAAACTGATACAATCGAAAGAAAAACGGCAATAAGTATAAAGAACTAGGAACGTTTAATATTTTTATTAAATACTTTGCTTTTTACATCAGCTACAAGGATGTTTTCCATAATTGCATCTGTAAACTTTGCTGAAGGTTTAGGTACAGTGGCTTTTTTCAATATTTCTTTAAATTCCTCTCTGTTATCAATTTTACTGTTTTCCATCAGATTATAGTTTTTAATTCGTGCTTTAACTCCTCTTTCAAAAAAACATAAAATCTTTTGCGAGCACGATATAATAGTACTTTAATATGGTCGTATTTGATATCCATTATCTCTTCCATCTCTTTAATACTTAAATCATCAAGATAAAAAAGCTGGAGAACTAAAGCCTCCCTTTGAGGCAGTTGTTCTAGTGTTTTATTAATAAATACTCTTTGCTCCTTTTCTTGCAACAGTTTTATACTGTTATTAACACCTACTTCATCCACATCAGCCATCTGTTTATGGCCTTCAAATTCTATTTTTTTTCTCCGTAGCACCTTAATAGATTCATTTACCACAATACGCATTAACCAGGTTGAAAACATTGCATCGCCTCTAAAAGTATCAATTTTTCTAAATGCTTTTAAGAAAGCCTCCTGTACAACATCTTCGGCAAACAGTTGGTTTCGCAACACTCTGAAAGCAACAGAGAACGCCTTATTTCTGTACCTGTCAACCAGGAATCTAAAAGATTCAGTATCGCCCTCAATTACTTTTTGTATGTAAAATTGATCTGTCAATTTCTACATCATTTTTTTTGCTACAATAAAATTCGCCACTAATACACTAGCCCCGCCAAATAGTAAAATCATAGAAAAATAAGATACCACAGAGGGTAATAATTCTGCTTTGCTGAACAATACACCAAAAACCAACCCTAAAGCAATACCAATTAATATCATTCCAAATTTAAAAAATCCATGGATATTATCCTTCTTTTTGTAGATTTCTGTTAAATCTACACCTTTTTCAATTAATGCCATACGCTCTTTATTTCTGGCTTTAGTACTGAAATAGATAGCTAATACGATTGTTGTAAATAAACCAAGATTGATGATGATTCCTGTTAACATTCCAAAAATGGGTACTAATTCTAAATTCTGTTCCATACTATTAAAATTTTAGTTAAACATGTGCTTTTTCATAATAGACTCCCATTGTAAATATTAGGTAACAAGAAATTGTATTTATTTTAAATAAAAAGAGTAGTTACTCCTTCTGTTCTTTGCTTGTGCGTGATTGTTTTGCGTTGCTATATCCCAACTCTCTTTTTATAAATCCATTTCATTAAAATGTATTAACTTTGTATTTCCTGAATATTGTGACTGTTCGGGTATTAATTGTGCTTTTGTGTGGGCAAGATTTGTATCAATAGCAATAAATAAGAAAATATTTTTTTATAGATGGATCGAAGTGAATTATTAAAAAAGGCGATTAAAGAGAGGGTGTTGTTGTTGGACGGGGCGATGGGAAGTCTTATCCAGGAACATAAGCTGGAAGAGGACGATTTTCGCGGAGAGAGGTTTAAAGATCACCCTTCGCCGCTAAAAGGGAATAACGATTTGCTCTCTATCACTCAGCCCGAAATAATTAAAGATATACACCGGCAGTATCTTGAAGCCGGGTCAGATATTATTGAAACTAATACATTTAATGCGACATCTGTTTCGCAGGCCGACTACTCACTTGAGTCAACTGCTTATGACATTAACCTGGCATCAGCAAGGCTGGCCAGGGAAGCGGCCGATGAATATTCAACATCTGAAAAGCCCCGGTTTGTGGCCGGCTCTATGGGGCCTACAAATAAAGCAGCATCACTTTCACCCGATGTTAATGATCCCGGTTATCGAGCTGTTACTTTTGATGACCTGAGGGATGCATACCGAACACAGGTTAAGGGGTTGCTTGATGGAGGTGTGGATATGTTTATCGTAGAAACAATTTTTGACACATTAAATGCAAAGTCTGCTCTTTTTGCAATTAATGAAGAGTTGAAAGAACGAGGTATATCCGGTTTTCCGGTGATGGTGTCAGTTACCGTTGCCGATGCCAGTGGACGTACTCTTTCAGGACAAACATTAGAAGCTTTTCTGAATTCTGTATCACATATCGATCTGTTTTCAATCGGGCTTAACTGTGCTTTTGGAGCAAAAGACCTAAAGCCTTATGTTGAGGAGATGGGTAAAAAGGCACCGTTTTACATTAGTGCTTATCCTAATGCCGGACTACCGAATCAGTTTGGGGAGTACGATGAGACACCTGAGCAGATGAGTATTCAGATTAAGGAGTATCTTAATGATGGCTTGGTAAATATTATTGGGGGGTGTTGTGGTACAACACCTGAGCATATTCGCCGTTTTTCGTTGTTGCTGGATGAAGCTAAAATGCATATTCCTGCACAGCCTGACAAAATAACCAGCCTGAGTGGTTTGGAGCCTTTAAAGTTTTCAAAAGAGGCCAATTTCATCAATGTTGGAGAGCGCACTAACGTGGCCGGTTCCAGAAAATTTGCACGTCTTATTCGTGAGCAAAAATATGAGGAGGCACTGAATATTTCACGTAGTCAGGTTGACGGTGGAGCACAGGTTATTGATGTGAATATGGATGATGCCATGCTCGATGCTGAAAAGGAGATGGTGACATTCCTGAACTTAATGGGTTCAGAACCTGATATTGCACGGCTGCCAATAATGATAGATAGTTCGAAGTGGGAGGTGCTGGAAGCCGGATTGAAATGTGTGCAGGGTAAAGCGATAGTTAACTCAATAAGTCTGAAGGAGGGTGAAGAGTCTTTTATTGGGAAAGCTGAAAAAATAAAAGCTTATGGTGCTGCTGTAGTTGTGATGGCCTTTGATGAAAAAGGGCAGGCTGACTCCTTTGAGCGCAGGATTGAAATTTGTGAACGGGCATACAGGATACTTACTGAGACTGTGAAATTTCCTGCTGAAGATATTATTTTCGACCCTAATGTTCTGGCTGTTGCTACCGGAATAGAGGAGCATAACAACTATGCTGTTGATTTTATTAAAGCAACCAAGTGGATAAAGGAGAATCTCCCCTATGCAAGGGTGAGTGGGGGTGTTAGCAACCTCTCTTTCTCGTTCCGTGGAAATAATGTGGTGCGCGAAGCGATGCATTCGGTCTTTCTGTATCATGCTATAAAAGCAGGTATGGACATGGGTATTGTTAACCCCGGCATGTTGCAGATTTATGATGATATACCAAAAGACTTACTTGAAAGAGTTGAAGATGTAGTGTTGAACCGAAGAGAGGATTCAACAGAGCGATTGATAGAATATGCTGAAAAAATAAAAGATCAGAAATCGGAAGTGAAAGAGAGTGATCGGTTGGCATGGCGTGAGAAGTCGCTGGAAGATCGTTTGCACTACTGCCTTGTAAAGGGAATATCCGATTTTCTGGAAGAGGACATGAAAGAGGCTCAGGGAAAGTATAAGTTCTCACTTGATATTATCGAAGGTCCGTTAATGGATGGGATGAATATTGTGGGAGACTTGTTTGGCTCCGGTAAAATGTTTCTGCCTCAGGTGGTGAAAACAGCCAGGGTGATGAA
The DNA here is from genome assembly GCA_965371855.1 of uncultured bacterium. GTDB lineage: Bacteria > Bacteroidota > Bacteroidia > Bacteroidales > Marinilabiliaceae > JAADEM01. Next base: position 23,436 of record CBDUZZ010000027.1, on the reverse strand, counting down.
AAAAGCAGTAACCATTCTTCAACCTGCCATAGAGATAGAAAAATCAGAACGTGGTGACAGCGGCGGGTCTGCCGGAAAAATACTTATGGCAACGGTTAAAGGCGATGTTCATGATATCGGGAAAAATATTGTTGGTGTTATTCTGGCTTGTAATAATTATGAGATTATCGACCTTGGGGTTATGGTTCCTACAGAAACGATTTTGCGTGAGGCCATTGAGCAGAAGGTTGACATCATCGGGCTGAGTGGCCTTATCACCCCTTCGCTTGAGGAGATGGTTAATGTGGCACGTGAAATGAGAAAGCAGAATATTCAGTTGCCTCTCCTTATCGGTGGAGCAACAACATCTAAAATACATACTGCAGTTAAAATTGAGCCTGAATTACACGAGCCGGTTGTGTATGTTAAGGATGCTACGAAAAGTGTTCAGGTGGTAAGCGCATTGTTGTCGGATAAAGAGAAAGGTTCTTTTGTGGACTCAATTAAAAAGGAGTATGATAAAATAAGAAAAATTAATACGGCAAAAAGGGAAAAAGTTATTGTTCCACTTGAGGAGGCAAAGAGAAATGGCTTTAAGATTAATTGGGATAACATTGACCTACATAAGCCGGAATTTACCGGTATAAAGGTGTTTGAGGATTATCCCATTTCTGAGATACGTAAGTTTATTGACTGGCGATTTTTCTTTGTTGCATGGCGACTTACCGGCACTTTTAAAGGAATAGAGGATATTACCGGAGATTCAGAAGGAGAGTGGTTGGCAGGCTTTAAACCTGAGGATAGAGAGAAGGCACAAGAGGCATTGAGTACATTTGGGGATGCTCAAAACATGCTTGATCGTATAGAGAAGGATAAAATGCTTAAAGCTAATGCGGTGTTCGGGTTTTTCCCGGCAAATGCCAAAGGAGATGATATCGTGGTCTTTTCTGATGAGAGAAGGGAAGAAGAGCTCACAACCTTTCATATGATGCGTCAACAGCAGAAAACATCGGGGAAGGATGTTTACTATTCGCTTGCTGATTTTATTGCTCCTGAAAACCATAGCGACCATATTGGAGCTTTTGCTGTTACTGCCGGTATTGGCATTGAAAAGTGGTTAAAGAAATTTGAAGAGGATCATGATGATTACAGCAGTATCCTGTTAAAATCGTTAGCCGACAGGTTGGCGGAGGCTTTTGCCGAGTTGCTACATTATCGTGTCAGAACAGAATTCTGGGGATATGCCCCGGATGAATCCTTTAATAAAGGAAATCTTGAAAAGGAGAAATATACGGGTATAAGGCCGGCAATGGGTTACCCTGCTTGTCCTGATCATAGTGAAAAGCGTTTGCTGTTCGATCTTTTGGATGCAGAAGAAAAAGCCGGCATCACCCTTACGGAGCATTACAGTATGTATCCCAATGCTTCGGTGAGTGGATTGTATTTTGCTAATCCGCACTCGTCATATTTTGGAATAGGAAAAGTAGGTAAAGACCAGTTAAGGGATTTGGCCTCGCGAAAAGGTATGACAATTGAGGAGGTGGAGAAATGGTTTCCATTGAATTTGGGGTATAAATAATTGATTATTTATAATTTAATATTTACTATTGAGTAACTTTAATCAGGCTCAAATCGTTTTATTTGTGTGAAGAATAAGGAGGCAGTTAAATATAAAAATATGACAGTAGCAGAATTAATAAAAACATCACAAACCACAGGGTTCTCATTTGAGTTACTACCTCCTTTGAGAGGTAACGACATAAACAGAGTATTCAAAACCATTGATATGTTAAAAGAGTTCAATCCTCTTTATATAAATATTACTTCTCATCGTGATGAGTTCGTATTTAAAGATATTGAGAAAGGATTGTATGAGAGGAGAGTTATTCGTAAGAGGCCGGGAACTGTTGCTGTTGCCGCTTCCATTCAGCATAAATACGGCATAAAAGTAGTTCCTCACATTATTTGTAGTGGCTTTACTAAGAGTGAAACGGAATATGCTCTTATAGACCTTAATTTTCTATGGATACATGACCTGTTAGTGTTGCGTGGGGATAATTTGCAGAAAGACAGATCCCTTAATTCGGAGCAGGAAGGTAATTCCTATGCTGTTGAACTTGGCAGACAAATTAACGAACTGAATAATGGCAAGTTTCTGGACGGAACACTTATGGAGCCTTTTGAAACACCCTTTAGTTATGGTGTTGCCGGTTATCCTGAGAAGCATGAGGAAGCACCGAATATGGATTCTGACCTCTACTGGTTAAAACAAAAGGTTGATGAAGGAGCGGAGTATATTGTTACACAAATGTTTTTTGATAACAGCAAGTATTTTGAGTTTGTTGATAGTTGCCGAAGTATTGGGATTAATGTGCCCATTGTACCTGGACTGAAACCAATAACGGTGAAAAATCAACTGACAGTTTTGCCTAAAATTTTTCATGTGGATATTCCTGAAACATTTGCTAAAGAGTTACGGAAGTGTAAAGATAATGACGAAATAAAACAGGTTGGAGTAGAGTGGTGCACTATGCAGGCAAAAGAGTTGATTTCTAAAAATGTACCTGTACTTCATTTCTATTCAATGATGGCATCAAAAAGTGTACAAAAAGTTGCTAAGGCGGTTTATTGATTAATGAGTGACGGGGTGACTTTATCACTTGTGTATAGAGTCACTCCGTCACTTTAGTGTGTTTTTTAAATGGCAGGCGGGGGTGAGGTGTTATAAAAGTTTTTCATATTATTTCTGACACTGTTATACGTGTGAATAACTGTAAAAAGGTCATTAAAAAGAGAAGCTGATAATTTGTAGATACGCAACTGTCTGTGATTTTTATCGTCTATGTAATAAATAACAATATAAACAAACTAAAACTATGAAAAGCCTCACACTACTATTGTTAATGTTTGCTTCAATAGCAGTATTCTCACAAGACAGGGTAATTAAAAATTCCGGGGATACTTTAAATTGTAAAGTTACGGAGATTGGTGCCGACCAAATCAAATATTATTATTCAAACAATGAGAATCTAATTTTTGGTATTGACAAAACATTGGTTAGAAGAATAGAATTTTCAACAGGTGAAGTTATAAAGATTGAAGCAAACAGTTTTGATAATCCGGAATATTACATTGATCAAAATAGGAATGGGATAAAAATCAATTTTTTATCTCCTATAAATTCAAGTTTTGAATTTATTTATGAACATAGTTTAAAACCGGGCAGGTCATGGGAAACATCACTGGGAATTATCGGATTGGGATTTGATCTTGACGATTATAATCCACGAGGCGTTTACGGAAAGTTTGCCTATAAATTTATCCGCAAACCCGATTTTTATATGCAGCGTATGCATTATGCCCATATACTTAAAGGTGCATATATTGCCCCTGAACTTGCATTAAGATATGCTTCATACGAGCCCTATGTGAATGATTTTTGGGAACCTTATGAAAGTCATCAGGAGAGGTTAAACGATTTTTCGATTGCTGTTACACTGAAATTTGGGAAGCAATGGGTGTTTGATGATGGATTTATTGTTGATGTATTCTGTGGAATAGGTTACGGTATAACAAGTCAATCAGGGGATAATTATGATGTTATTTCATATGGGTTTATTGTTGGCTCAGAAGTGCCAATTGCTTTTACAGGAGGCTTAAGGCTGGGATGGGCTTTTTAAGGGACTAGGAGAAAGGTACAAGGTACAAGGAATAAGGTGTTTCACTCCTTTTCTATATGTCCAATCCGGAATTTATTATTTGCAAGACCCATATCTTACTCCTGTCAGATTGGGTGTGATGTTTTAAAAATAAAAAAGCCGATTTGTTTTCAAATCGGCTTTTTTGGGTGGAAGACCGGATTTGAACCGGCGACCTCTGGAACCACAATCCAGCATTCTAACCAACTGAACTACATCCACCATTTTATTTTAGCGATGCAAAGATAATGTTTAATTTTTTTGTTGCAAAAGAATAATCATAAACACCAATAAAAATATTTAAATTGTTACTTTTAACTTTGAAATCTAATAATCCATAATGAAACTATTTCTTCCAAATATAGAGGTTGATGAGCAGATAACGAAACTGATACGCTCTTTCAGGAAACAGATGAACGGTGAAACTGCCGACCAGATGGAAGAGAGAGGTATTCATTACAATCTGAATTTTGGTATTGAATTGGTGTATTTGCGCGAAAAGGCAAAGAGTTTGCCTAATGATATGGAATTGGCTAACAGGTTGTGGCACCGTCAAATACGCGAAACAATGATATTGGCATCTCTGATCGTTCCAAAAGAAGCGATGTCGTTTGAGAAGAGCCTTGAGTGGAGTAAGCTGATTGATAATTGCGAGTTGGTTGAACAGGCTGCTCTTAATGTTTTTAGTAAAATTGATACTGCTGAAAAGCTGGTAGAAGAGTGGTTTAAGAGTGATAGTATTTATATGAATACACTGGCCTTTTATACTTTAGGTTGGATGTTTCGCTTTCAGAAGGTTTCGGACGATTTAATAGAAACCGGATTGGGGTATGCTCAAAAACAGGAAGGGGAGGATGTGTTTTGTTTATATCGCGGTATAGCTCACTTTGTACGACAAATGCTCAGAGTAAAACCGGAAACAAAACATGAGTGTAAATCGCTTATTAGTATATATGAACAGAGTAAGAACAAAAACCTGAAATGGCTGGCAAGTGAAATAAAAGGGGAGATAAATTTTTTGTAGTGATTTTATAATGTTTCAAAAAATATTTTTAATATTCAAGCTGATGTTTGTTTTGATATTGAGGTTTTTTGTGTTAGTTTGATGCTTTTGTTGTGTAAAAACCATGAAAAAGTAAATCATGAAAAAAATCACTTTTTTTGAAGTTGAATTATTTATATTTTTGCCACGGTTTGGAACTAAAAAGGTATTGAGATGAGTAATAATCTGGAAGCATATTTTGAGAAATATCGTAAAAACACAATTGGTTGGGATGCTACGATAAAAACTCCTTATGGTGAAAAACCATTGGTTTATGCCGATTGGATTGCCAGCGGACGCTTGTATAAACCTATCGAAGATGCCATTGTAAATAAGATTGGGCCTTATGTTGCAAATACCCATTCGGAGTCGAGCGATACCGGAATGATAATGACTAATATCTACAAATTATCTCACAAAATTATTAAGAAACACATTAATGCCGGCAGTGATGATATCATAATTACCGTAGGTTCGGGAATGACTTACGTGATAAATAAGTTGCAGCGCATAATTGGGATGCGTATCCCCGAACAGGCAAAAAGATATTTTCACCAGCCAAAGGAAGATCGGCCGGTAGTGTTTATAACACACATGGAGCATCATTCAAATCACACTTCATGGTTAGAGACAGAAGCTGATGTTGTTGTTCTGGAGCCTGACAATAATCTCCTTGTTGATCCTGATCAGTTGCGTAAAGAATTAAAAAAGTACGAAAATCGTACATTTAAAATAGGCTCTTTCTCTGCATGTTCAAATGTTACAGGTATCCATGTGCCATATCGTGAACTTTCCAGGATTATGCATGAAAACGGAGGGTATTGTTTTATTGATTTTGCAGCTTCAGCACCTTACGAGCCTATTGATATGCACCCTGAAGATCCTATGGAGAGTATTGATGCAATATTTTTTTCTCCTCATAAATTCCTTGGAGGGCCCGGTAGTGCAGGTGTAATGGTATTTAATAAAGCATTGTATCACAATACTACTCCTGATAATTCGGGCGGTGGAACTGTTGACTGGACTAATCGCTGGAATAAATATAAATACGTAGATGATATTGAGGCACGTGAAGACGGTGGTACTCCCGGTTTCCTGCAGTCTATAAGAGCTGCTATGACTATTAAGCTAAAAGAGGAAATGGGGTGTGAAAACATCAAGAAAAGGGAAGAGGAGATGGTGAACAAGATCTTTGTGGAGCTAAGAAAAATTAAGGGGATGAATATTCTTGCTGATAATGTTGAAGACCGTCTTGGGGCTGTCTCTTTTTATCTTGATGATATTCATTTTAATCTCGTTGTAAGGTTGTTGAACGATCGGTATGGGATTCAGGTAAGAGGTGGTTGCTCATGCGCCGGTACTTATGGCCATTATCTCCTTCATGTTGATTATTATACGTCAAATAATATAACAAGCAAGATAGAACACGGTAACCTGTCAGGAAAACCGGGTTGGGTTCGCATGTCTGTTCATCCATCGATGCCTGATAGCGATATTGACTATATTCTTGATGCAGTGAAACAGATTTCAGAAAACGCTGAGGAGTGGGAGAAAGATTATATTTATGACTCTTTTAAGAATGAGTTTTATCATAAAGATTTTCCTCCTAAAACACAAGAGGATTATCATTCGTGGTTTGATTTTTAAAAGGCAATTCTGTTTGTGTATTATTTATCGATAAAATTTGGGATTAAAATATTTATATTTACCTTTGCAATCCATTTTGAAAATAGACAATAAAAATATATTACAATGAAAAAGGGAATACATCCGGAGGATTATCGTTTAGTAGCTTTTACAGATATGTCGAACAACGATACTTTTTTATCACGTTCTACAGCTAAAACTAAAGATATTATAGTTATTGATGGAGTGGAGTATCCACAAGTGAAACTTGAAATTTCAAGTTCTTCTCATCCGTTTTATACCGGTAAAATGAAATTGGTTGATACTGCCGGTCGTGTTGATAAGTTCAGAAGCAGATATCAAAAGCATATTGATAAGAACAAGAGCAGAAATTAATTTAACCTAAATAGGGTTAGCATGAAAAGCTTCGGTATACCCGAAGCTTTTTTTTTTACTTATTTGTTATTGTTTTTGGCATACCTATTGTGTATGTTAGCATCGGCTGTATTAGCAAGTTAAACCAGGACAAGTTGTCATTATTTTTAAGATAGTATGGATAATTCAAAGTTTGGTCAAAATAAAATTCTTTTATCAGATATGTTTGAGTCCGATTCAGAATTTATTCCAATTATAGCAGATGAAGATGAGGGGAGTATCGAAGAGTTTGAAATTCCGGAGTTATTGCCAATCTTGCCATTACGCAATACTGTGCTGTTCCCCGGAGTGATTATTCCAATCTCTCTGGGAAGGGTGAAATCTATTAAGTTAATTCGTGAATTACAGGACGCAAAAGGTTTTTTTGGTGCTGTTGCTCAAAAAGACCTTAAAGTAGAAAATCCTGATTTTGAGGATATGCATAAAGTAGGTACTGTTGCTAAGATTATTAAGGTGCTGGAGATGCCTGATAATTCTACTTCTGTAATAATACAGGGTAAGAAAAGGTTTAAGATGAATGAGATTGTCAGCACTGACCCTTATTATACAGCCCGTGTTGAAGCATTGGAGGATGAGAAGCCGGAGTCGGATGATGAGAAAAAGTTTGAGGCTATCATTAGCTCGATAAAAGACCTCTCTTTACGTATTATAAAATCATCATCTAACCTGCCGCCTGAAGCTTCTTTTGCAATTCGAAATATTGATAACGCCTCTTTTCTAATAAATTTTGTTTGCTCAAATACCGATATAAAAATTAAGTCTAAACAGGGTTTACTGGAGATAAATGATCTGATTGCTCGTGGGATGAGACTTCTTGAGCATTTGGCTCGTGAGGTTCAGATGAATGAGCTTAAAAATGATATTCAGTCGAAAGTTAAGCTTGATATTGACCAGCAACAAAAAGAGTATCTGCTTCAGCAACAGATGAAAACAATTCAGGATGAGTTGGGTTCCAGTCCGATTGAGCATGAGATACGTGATTTGAAAAAGAAGGCAGAAAAGAAGAAGTGGCGAAAAGAGGTATCTGAACTTTTTCATAAGGAACTGGATAAATTGCAGCGTCTGAATCCTGCTGCCGGTGAGTACTCGGTACAATTCAACTATTTACAGACTCTTTTGGATTTGCCATGGAATGAATATACCAAAGATAATTATGATCTGAGGCGTGCATCCAGAATACTTGATAGGGAACACTTTGGATTAGACCAGGTGAAGGAGAGGATACTGGAACACCTTGCCGTGTTAAAGCTTAAAGGAGAGTTGAAATCCCCAATCATTTGTCTTTATGGTCCTCCCGGAGTGGGTAAAACATCACTTGGGAAATCTGTTGCAGAATCATTGGGGCGTAAGTATGTCAGAATGTCACTGGGTGGTTTGCATGATGAAGCTGAAGTACGAGGTCACAGGAAAACATATATTGGGGCAATGCCCGGAAGAATAATCCAGAATATTAAAAAAGCCGGTGCAGCAAACCCCGTTTTTATACTCGACGAGATAGATAAAATTAGTTCTACCTTTCACGGCGATCCGGCATCTGCACTGCTAGAGGTGTTAGATCCTGAACAAAACGCCAATTTTCATGACAATTTTCTGGAAGTTGATTTTGACTTGTCGAAAGTAATGTTTATTGCAACGGCAAATGCACTTAACACTGTAGCACTTCCTCTTCTCGACAGGATGGAGCTGATAGAGGTTAGCGGATATATAATGGAAGAGAAAACTGAGATTGCAAAGCGCCATCTTATTCCTCAGCAACTTGAAAATCATGGGATCCCGAAAGGGACAATTCGTTTCTCAAAAAACATTTTAGGATATATTGTTGAGCATTATACCAGAGAGTCAGGTGTTAGAGAGTTAAACAAAGTTTTGGCAAAATTAATTAGAAAAGTAGCATTGCAGATTGCCCGTAATGAGGAGGTGCAAAAGAAGCTTACAATCGTTGATGTTAAGAAATATCTTGGTGCCGAACGATTCTCAAAAGACAAGTGGTTAAATAATAATTTTGCCGGTGTTGTTACAGGATTAGCATGGACAGCAGTTGGTGGAGAGATTCTTTTTGTTGAAACAAGCCTGAGTAAAGGAAAAGGAAAGCTTACACTTACAGGAAATCTCGGTGATGTAATGAAAGAATCGGCAGTGCTGGCATTAGAGTATATCCATTCACATGCTGAAGAACTGAATGTTAATCCTGATGCGTTTGATGACTGGAATGTTCATGTTCATGTGCCAGAAGGTGCAATCCCTAAGGATGGTCCATCGGCAGGTGTAACATTGGTAACATCATTGGCCTCAGCCTTTACGCAACGAAAAGTGAAGAACAGAATAGCTATGACAGGTGAGATTACACTGCGTGGTAAAGTATTGCCTGTTGGTGGGATTAAAGAAAAAATACTTGCCGCTAAGAGAGCCGGAATCAATGAGATAATTCTATCGAAAGCGAATGAAAAGGATATTGCAGAGATAAAAAGTATCTATATCGACGGATTGAAATTCCACTTTGTGGATTCGGTGGATGAGGTGTTATCTATCGCACTGTTAAAGGAGAAGGTTCAGAAGCCTTTGAAAATATAGATTTTGTAAAACTCACGGGGTGACTCCCTGTATTGGCAAACAGTCACCCCGTGAGTGCAATTATAAATCTCTATCGTAAATTAAGAATAAATTCTGCGGGTGTCTTTTGTTCAGGGAAATACTTTTCTTCAAATGCTACAATTATATTTTTCATTTCCGGAGTTAATCTGGCAAGTGATTTGCGTATAATTGATTTTGGGATATGTTTGTAATATGCATGTGCAATACCTCCGGTGATTGATGCTAATGTATTTGTAGGACCTCCAATCAGAATAGCTTTCTTAATGGCATCTTCATATGAGTCTGATTGTAAAAATGCTGATAGTGCAGCCGGCACTGGTGATTCTTCGACAGAAGAGGCTGAGTAACCGGTAGTATTATCGTTTATTGTGAATTCAAATACATCCTCAACAAACTGCTTAATCTCTTTTTTTATACCATCTGTTTTCGCTAAAAAAATCGCCCCGGCTACAGCTTTAGATGCTTTTATTTTTAAAGGTATGTTATGTGTTATTCTCGTAGTTTCTTCAGCCTGTTGCATTGCTTCTTCAAGTGATTTGGCGGCAATACCGATAGGACTTATTCTGCGTGCTGCTCCATTACCCTTACTGATGTATACTTGTTTGTCATTTGACAACACCCATTCTAAAAACTCTTCACGGTATCCGGCTAATGGACATTTACATACCCATTCACGTAATGATTCGGAAAATGTTTTATTGTTTAAAAGAGCATCAACAGTTGACAGGGTTAGAATAGTATCGTCAGTATAAGCAGACGCGGGCTGTATAAGCTGAAAATTATTTGCATCAACAGGCTTGTTTATATATACAGAGCCAATAATATCTCCAATTATTGCGCCTTTCATAGTGGGTGTGTTTGGTTAAATAGGGTGTAAATATAATCGAAAAAATATTTTGTTCGATAGAAGAGATGAAAAATTACAAAATATATTTTTTTGTTCTACTACGAATTTTGTGGGTACGAAAAGACTGTTATTAAAACACCTCACCCCGGCCCTCTCCTCATAGGAGAGGGAGCAGTTATGACTATTTAGCCTCAATTTCCCTTCTCCTGTGAGGAGAAGGGTTAGGGTTGAGGTGAAAGATGAATAAGGATTTATATATTTCACTAAATAAATATGTCAATTTAGTGAATGATTAAATATCTACCCACAAAACTCGTAGTAGAACCTATTTTTTTTGGAATTAAATATTGTTATCAGCGGAAGTGCCAATAACCGTAGAGTCAACGGAAGGTGTTTTTATCGGAGCAGAGTATGTCGATTGATTATCTCTGTTTTGAGTGTCTTGTACTTGTACACGTCTGCCATTTTTAAACGACATGATAAAAGCATCATGAAAGCCTATCTGTTGAATTGTAGAAAGAAATTCTATAGCCTTATTGTAATCGGTAAAGCGTCCGAGTGTAAGTTGGTTAATTCCTTCATAAGAGTCTTGCTGAAGCGACACAAGGTTTTCTTTATATTGCTCAAGGTCAATGCCGGTATAAGCTCCTATCTGAACACAAAAAACAATTCCTTTAGTCTCTTTTAACGGTACAGGAATAGTGTCCGGGATATATAAATCAGTCTCTTTAATATTACTTGAGTCAATCTTTGCGAGAATACTTTTAGCTATTGTGTCTTGCTGGACGATAGTTGTGACATTGGTGCTTTCTTCAGGAATTATTAGCATCCCTTTTACCAGGAGAATAGTAAAAAGAACAATAAAGAAGAATGATATAAAATATATTATACGGCGTAACGACCCAAGCTTACCTGATTGTTTTTGTGACAACTCACGTAACCTTTGAACCTCTTTTTCCATGGCACTTTGTCTTGTTTGGTCTTTCCACCCTATAAAATCCTCTTCTGTCATCTCTAAAGTTCGCAATTAAGTCTTTAATTATAAAGATGTACAAAAATAAAAGAAATTTACTATGAAAAGAGATTATTAATTGTTTTTTTTAAAATATAAGATACTATGTGTCAATATTTCCCTGAACTTAATCCGGCAGCATCAATTACGTCTTTTAAAGAAGAATAAGTATTGCTTAAGAATTGTTGTGTATGATTGGCTGGTATCCAAAAAATATTTGATATTCCTTCCTCTTGTTGAGCAGTTAATGTCTCTGATTCAGTGAACATATTAAACCAATGGGTCTGTTTCAGTACAGGCTTATCATCAATATGGTATATGTGATAAGTAACAATTATCCGATGAAGTAATTTTACCGTTTTAATGCCACACTCCTCTTTTACTTCTCTTACAGCCGCTGTTTCAGGATTTTCGCCTTTTTTAAGTTTTCCTTTAGGAAGGTCATTCTTTCCTTTCTTGTGTATTCCGATAAATTCATGCCTGTCATTAAAAACAACACCTCCGGCTGCCTGAATGTAGATAAAGCAGCTTTTAAATGCTTCGAAAGCTTTTTCCTGATTATGGCTGTATATGACTCCTGTTTTAAGATGTTTCTTATTTAAAAAATCAGTAATAAAAACTTGTAATTGATTTGGAGTGTCATATTTGTAAATCGTATTAGCATGTATTGCCAAATCATTGTCAACGTGATTGGTAAAAAATAGAGTTCTGTCCTTAAAAAAAACTTTATACATTTGCATCATGGAAAAATTAGAAGTAAAAGTAGCTGAACAATTGATGCAAATTAAGGCAATAAAATTGCAACCGGCAAATCCTTTTACCTGGGCATCAGGGTGGAAATCACCAATCTATTGTGATAATCGTAAAACACTCTCCTATCCGGGGTTAAGGACATTTATCAAGAAGCAATTCAGTAAGTTGATATTGGAGAAACATCCTGATGTTGATGTTATTGCAGGAGTGGCAACAGGAGCAATTGCACAAGGTGCGTTGGTGGCTGACGAAATCAATAAGCCTTTTGTTTATGTTCGTTCAGCACCAAAGGGGCATGGACTTACGAATATGATTGAGGGTGACCTTAAGCCTGGTGCTAAAGTTGTGGTTATCGAAGACTTAATCTCTACAGGAGGAAGCAGCCTGAAGGCGGTGGAAGCAATTCGTAACTTTGGATGTGAGGTGCTGGAGATGTATGCTATTTTTACTTATGGTTTTCAGGTTGCCAAGGATAATTTTGAGAAAGCAAATGTGCCGCTAACTGTTCTTAGTAATTACGAAACACTGGTTGATGTAGCTGTTAATACAGGATATGTATCTGAAAAGGATGCAAACACTCTTGCTGAGTGGCGTAAAGATCCGGGCAGCTGGAATAAGGGCTAAAACAGCCCGTACAGTTCAGCTTCAACTTTATCAATAACACCGCTTAGGTCGGTTTTGTTACGAATAAAATCAATTTCGTTAGTGTTTATTATAAGTATTTTACCCTTGTCGTAACGTTCAATCCACGCTTCGTACCTTTCGTTTAGTCGCTTTAGGTAGTCGAGCCTGATATTATTTTCATAGCTGCGTCCGCGCCGTTGTATCTGTTCTACAAGAGTTGGGACTGATGCTCTTAGGTAAATCAGAAGGTCAGGTGGTTTAACAAAACTGCTCATTAATTCAAAAAGGGATAAATAAGAGTCATAGTCGCGCCGGCTCATAAGGCTCATATCATACAGGTTAGGAGCAAATATATAAGCATCTTCATAGATAGTACGATCCTGAATAACTGTTTCACCTGACTCTCTTATTTCCTGAACAGACGACAGCCTGCTTTTAAGAAAATATATCTGAAGACTAAAAGCCCATCTTGTCATGTCTTCATAGAAATCTTCCAGATAAGGATTATCGTCAACTTCCTCAAAATGGGGTTTCCAGCCATAATGATGTGCCAATAGTTCTGTTAGTGAAGTTTTCCCTGATCCAATATTTCCGGCAATTGCTATATGCATTATAAATTATTTTTGGTTAAGTTATTTGTTGTTTAAAACAATGAGCTCATCAATATATTCCCTGTTGTTTGCTAATCGTGGTATTTTATGCTGTCCGCCAAGTTTATTTTTAGACCTAAGCCAGTCGATAAAAAGGTTATGTCTTGCCTCAATAACCTCAAGCAATTCCAGAGTAAAATCTTTATATCGTTTTGCTTCATAATCTGAGTTGAGTGACTTAAGTGCTTCGTCAAGTGTTCTTGCAAACTCATTTTTGTTATTAGGTTTTTTTTCAAATTCAATAATCCATTGATGACGACCTTTGGTGTTTTCACCAATGAAAACTGGTGCTGCTGTATATTCTTTAATGATAGCTCCTGTCTTTTCACAAGCTATCTGCAGGCCTCTTTCTGCATTGTCAATAATTAACTCTTCGCCAAAGGCATTGATGAAATGTTTTGTACGCCCTGTAATTATTATTCTGTGCGGAAACAAAGATGTGAAACGAACAGTATCACCAATTAAATAACGCCATAATCCACCGTTTGTAGAGATGATGATTGCATAATCTTTATGTAGCTCTACATCTTCGATAGTGTAGGTTTTTGGGAATTGATTGCCAACTTCGGACAATGGCATGAATTCGTAAAATATACCGTAATCCAACATTAATAACATTCCTTCGGTGGAGAGATCATCCTGTATTGCAAAAAAACCTTCGGAGGCGTTATACGATTCCAAATAATTCATGTTTTCGGAAGGTATAAGTGTTTTGTATTGTTCGCGATAAGGAGTAAAGTTTATTCCGCCGTGCATATACAGTTCCAGATTAGGCCATACTTCCAGGAGATTTGATTTTCCTGTTTTTTGCAGAATATTTTTCAATAGAACAAGAAACCAACTGGGAACACCGGCCAGTGAAGTTACATTTTCATTAATGGTTACTTCTGTCATTTTCCCCAGTTTTTCTTCCCATTCATCCATGAGGGCTATTGAAGGATTCGGGGTTCTGACAAAATGAGTCCAGAAAGGAAGATTCTCAATTAATATTGCTGAGAGGTCACCGTAATAGGAGTCAGAGCTGAAACTGTTTATCTGATGGCTACCACCCAGAGTAAGGCATTTGCCGCTGAACATCTCTGAGTCAGGCCTGTTTTCAAGATATAAGGCTACAACGTCTTTCCCTCCGCGAAAATGGCAATCTTCCAAAGAATCTTTACTAACGGGTATGAATTTACTTTTTGAAGATGTTGTTCCTGATGATTTTGCAAACCATTTGATTTCTCCCGGCCATAGCAGGTCTTTCTCTCCTCTTTTTAAACGCATAACATAAGGTTGAACACCTTCATAATCGACAACAGGAACACGATTGCGAAAAGTATCAACAGATGATATTGTTCTGAAATCATACTCCCGGCCTATATGTGTTTTTGAAGCTGTTTTTAAAAGATTTGTAAACTGACTGTGTTGAGTTTCAGCAGGTTCTTTTTTAAACGCATCTATTTGTTTGATACGCTTAGAGTTGACCAGAGATATTATAGAGTTTAATATGGGCATGTTCAGTAAATGTCAGATTTTAATTAGGATAAAGATAAATAAAAAATAATTTTTTAAGCTATCTATAAAGATGGAAACACCCATTTATTTTTAATGATTAATATTCAGCTGTATTGTTTTGTAATTCTTTTATTACTTTTGAGCTTGGTAATCATTTACAAACAGGATGAATATGAATTATTTCGACATTATTGTGGGGATACTGCTTATTTTAGCATTAGTAAAAGGGTTTAAAAACGGACTGGTAATTGAGTTGGCAACGTTGGCTGCTTTAGTACTTGGGATTTTAGGGGCTATCAAATTTTCTGATGTGACAGAACAGTACCTTTCACAGCATATTAATTCAGAGCATATAGGGTTAATTGCTTTTTTTGTGACGTTTATACTTATTGTAATAGGAGTTCATTTGATAGCCAAAATGGTTGATAAGTTGGTGTCTGCTGTTGCTTTGGGTACGATAAACCGTATTTTTGGCGCAGCTTTCAGCTTGCTGAAATATGCATTTATAATTAGTATATTGTTGGCTGTGTTCAATAGTATAGATAAGAACTTCAATCTTATTCCTGAGAAACAAAAGGAGTCTTCAAAACTTTACTATCCATTATCAGACCTTGCTCTGAAAGTATTCCCTTATCTGCATTTCGACGAAATTAAGGAAAAAGTGGAGGATGTATCTAAAGGAGTGAGTGTATAAATATAGTTAAAAGTTTATCAAGTTTAAAGTTTTGTGATTCTACTGTGTTTTGCAATTGTAGAACCTATAAAACGCTATTTTTTTATTAATTCCAAACACACTGCACTTAATACTTTTGAAATAGAGTTTTAGTATCTCTTCAATTTCATCGGCTGTGTTTACATGTTCATGTTTCATTAGCAACTGATAATCTAAACCGTATTTTTTCCTGAATTCATAACCTGTAACCATGGTTCCCAATTTCCACATTAGTGTTCCTTCATTGGGTATGGCTACTCGCATTTGTCCACCAGGTTTTAACAGGGTGCAGGCTTTTTCTACCATATCAGGCAGATCAGTAACATGTTCAAAACAGGCAATAGATACAATCCGATCATATTTTTGGTTAATGTCAATGTCTGAAATATCACTGTATATTTTACGAACTCTGTTTTTGGTAGCAGATGAATTTAACAGGTGGGCATAAGGTTCTACAACATCATAAGGCGTAACAAAAGGTTCATATTGCAGGTGGTTTAGGTTGCCTGCACCTATTTCAAGTGTTTCGATTTGTTCCTCTTTTTTATTGTGTACATCTGATGCAACTTTTCTATGCATCCAACTCTCTAAACGTTTAGATATAGAGGTAGTGGTGTTATTACCTTCGCGATTATTGCGGTAATGCTCGTTATAAATCTTTTGGTACTCTCTGGGTAGTTCCGTTCGTATTTTAGGAAATTTATCAAACATCATTTTTCGGGTTCTAATGGTAAATCACGTTCTTTTTTTGCTTTTTCAATTTGTTCTTTAAGTTCCTGTTTCAAAGTGGTAGAATCGTACCATGTTTTAGTTTGTATGTGGGTTTGTACAGCCAGACTGCCGATATAAACAGTTAGTACAGCGATTATAAACGGAATAGCCTTTTTATGATTTTTCACATAATCCCATATCCAAACTGTAAGTGCCAAAACTAAGCCCGGCAGTGCCATATAGATGTATCGGTCGGCAATCATACCTGAACGCCCCAAAGGAATTATATGTAAAAATAGCGACAGATGAAAAGTAAAAAGCAACAGTCCGAAAATAATTACTCTTCTCTCTTTTTTATAAAACTGCTCCCAGGTATACCATGTTAGCAGTATTACCAGCAGGGGATAAAGCCAGAAATGTAAGGATAAACTTTCCCCAATTTTTATTGGGAAAAAATAGAGATAACTTACTCTAATAGGTATAAGTATCTTAAACAGGTATTCAAAATAGGAGAATGCTCCCATTACTAATCGTTGATACAGAGGATAGAACTGGTGTCCCCCATCTCCTGTACGATCGAATATTACAAGTGAGGTATAACCCAACAGGATGGCAACAACAAAAAACGGTATCTTTTCAAGTAAAACTCTCTTTTGTGATATTATTCCGTAGTACCAATCAATAATCAGGAGCGAAATAGGGAAAAGCACAGCTTGTTCTTTAGCACCAAAGGAGAGAACAAAACAGAGGAGAGTATATATCAGGTATTTATACTTTTTTCTATCGATGTACGTAATGTATGCCAGTAGACCGGCCCAGTAAAAAATGGCATGAAGTATTACCTTGAAAGCACTTACCCATGCTACTGCCTCAACCTGAATGGGGTGTATGGCAAAAACGAGAGCAACAATACCTGCAATGTGAGTGCTATTATCTTTATGTTTTGCTGATTGGATTAAGATTTTTTGTGTGAAAATGAAAATCAGCACAACATTCAACAGATGAAACAGCAGACTAACAGCATGAAAGACCATGGGGTTAAGTCCAAACAGAGAGCCTGTAACTAACCATACAATGGTATTTACAGGCGAATACTGATAGCCATAGGGAGATGTAAATATTTCGATAAGATAATCCACAGACCATGTTTTTATAAATGGGTTATTAACAACATGTACCTGATCGTCCCATAACATCTGAAATTGGTTGAAAAGAGTGGGGTAAAATGCGATTATGGTTATGATAAATAAGGCTGCAAGCCAATAGTATTTTTTGTTCATCATTTTTTTTGTTCAATGTTTCGGGTTTAACGTTTCTCGTTCCTTGTTTTTTTCATGAACTTTTCAGATATAAGATCTAAATACTCATTTATAATATCATCATTAACTATTTTTGGATAAAAAAGATGACATAATTTGCCGTTACCATCTATATAAGCAAAGTATTCTAGTTTTTCATTTCTAACCTTGCTACATAAAACACTATCGGAAACCTCAATATATGTGAAATCGATTAATGCATTTTTTATTCTTATTTTTTCATTTCTATTTTTTGAACTATCAACAAATACAACCAAACTATTTAAAACTTTATTTTTGGAAAAATGTAGGCAGTTACTTACACACCTACCGCAACTGTTGCTATAATATCTATAAATTAACTTACCCTTTAGTGAATCAGGAAATTCAAATTCTTCATTTATTCCCATTCTTACAAATGGATAATCCAATGCAAGAGATTTAAACCTTGATTGTGAAATAATATTATCCTTGTAAAGTTTGGCATTCTCTTTTTTGTAAATAATTATTTTGTTCCAATTCCATGCAAGTACTATACTAAATACAATGAAAATCCATATCATGAATTGTACCTTTAATGTTTTATACATACTTATTTTTTCAATTTGTATAATACTAAAACCGGATTTTCACTTTTTATTTTTTGAATCACTGTTTTTTTATTCTTCCCAACATCTATTTTACCTGATTTTAATTCTCTTATAACTCTATTTTTAAAATATGGATCAATTAATGATACTAATGCATCTTTGGTTGCAGTAACAAACGGAGCTTTTATAAATGTTAAATCATCTTTAGCAATTTCAATAACTTTCGTATTGTTGGTATTTACAACCCCTAAAATTATCCTTGGAGAGGTCTCCATCCTAAAACTCCATAAAGTACTATTCTCAATATAACTATTGATACCCCAGTGACATTTAATGTCTTTCATTATCTCATACAATTCTCTAGGGCTGGCGTTATTCACTTTATCTATATCTGCTTTATTAATAAAGGAATTAGATGCCAATCGAATTATAGATTTGATTTTCAGTCCTTTTATTTGATAAATATCATATAAATATGGTTGGCAAAAAACAATGTTATTATTGTTTTGATAAAATACATTTTTCCCAAAATGCATATTTATCCTTGATTCTGTATTGTGTTTAAGCAACTGTTTAACTTGTTTGCCATCATAATTTATTATAGTAATTAAATGTTCTTGTTTTCTGTTATTACTAAATAAATATATGTAATCATCCATAGATTCAATACTTCTATATCCGCTATTCCTTAAAAGCTGTATTGTCTTTTTGAATTTGCCATTTAAACTATATATTATAATTTTTCGTAGACTTGTATCTAAAATAAGTATCTCATCGGTAGTTTTATTTATAGCAAATTTAAATGGATTAACATATTCTTCAGGGCCTTTCCCAATACTTCCAAATTTTTTAATAAACTTACCATCATGAGTAAATTGGTATATTCCTTTTGATACCCTTAGATCCAAAACAAAGAAATAACCTTTATAACTAACTATCTGATCCACACCTCCAAGCATAGAATTCTCTGTTTCTTCTAAACTCACAATGTTAGAAACTTCAAAAACTTGACTATAATTGCATTTTTTAAAAGAATGATCATCTAGATTGAGTGTTAATAATTCTTTATTTATATGTTTACTTGATCTATCTGAACTATTACATCCAATTAATAAAACAAAAACAAATGTTCTTAATAAAATATTTGATATTTTCATTGCTTAATTTTTTAGGTTCTACTACGTATTTTGTGGGTAGACTTATCAAATGTGTATAATATATTTAAATAGATGCCTATTGAGTTGTTTCTATACATAAACAGATAAACGAATTACCAGATAAACATATATGCCTTAAATTTTCAATTTATTTATTTACCCACTAAAATGGTAGTAGAACCATTTTTTATTAAAAGGACTGTATTAAAGCATATAACTCCTTGATGAAATAGTATCGAATAGTTAGCATACTTCATACAGCCCGTTATTACTAAACTTAAATTCCAGTATGTTCACCAGTTTCACAATCTATCTCCCAAACAGAATCAATTATAACACCACATTCAGATGTTTGAACCAATCCATCTTGACATGAGCCATAATCTGAATCCCCCCAATTACAATTATACCAAACATTTGAAATGATACCACAGATTGGATCATCTCCAGCAGTTTCATGTGTTATAGTTGTTTCACACTCTATTCCTGTTGTTTCTGAAGTTGCAGATGATGTAGTTTGTGCCATTGCCTCATCACTCATTCCCGCAAACGGGTCATTAAATGAAGCTTGTACATTTATTGCAAGTGCTGCTACAAATGTAGCAGCAGTTATTGTTGTTAGTATTTTATTAAGTTTTGTTTTCATAACTAAATATATTTTAAATTTTTGATTGTATTGAATAAACAATCATTCAATTAAAGAAAGTGAACTCTATTTCTGGTTTTTTAATTTATTGTTACATTTGCTCCCGAAAGGGGGAGCTACCAGAATTGATGACTTATTAAGCGATTGGTTATATTCATAGTGGTTTCTCCTTTTTTATTTTATCGTTTTCTTGTTTCTAGTTCTTTGTCAAATTGTTCACTGATAACTGTTGACTGTTTTCTTCTATTACATAATGTGGCCTTCGTTTTATCTCCATAAACAGTTTGCCGATATACTCTCCCATAATGCCAAGCACTATTAGCTGAATGCCTGAAAGGAAAAGAACACTTACGATTACAGATGTCCAGCCGGTAATGGTTTTATCTGTAAACAGAGCCATTACAATAGCATAAAAACCATATATGGCAGCAAGCAGGGCAATTGTTAATCCGGCAAAAAGGGAGAGCCGTAAAGGGCGAATGCTAAAACCTGTAACACCACTTAAAGCGAGGTTAAGCATTTTGCCAAATGAGAATTTTGTTTCTCCTGCCTCTCTTTCGTTAGCCCGGTATGGAATGCCTATTTGCTTAAATCCCAGCCAGGGTATCATACCTCTGAAAAAGAGATTTGTTTCAGGCATACGGCGTAGTGCATCTACAACTTTGCGGTCTAACAACCTGAAGTCGGCAGCACCTCTGTTTATTGATGTATCAGAAAGTTTGTTTATAAACCAATAGAAGATTTTTGAAGTTACCCTTTTAATAAAAGGCATATTTTTCTTATCCTCACGTATAGTGTAAACCACATCGTACCCCTGTTGCCATTTTTCAATCATTTCAGGTATAAGTTCAGGCGGGTGTTGCATATCGGCATCCATGCAGATAACCGCTTCACCCCGGGCATAGTCGTATCCGGCTTTTAAAGCTGCCTGATGCCCGAAGTTACGCGAAAACCTAATGAATGAAACCTTCTTGTCTTTTTCACTTATCTCTTTAAGCAATTCAGCAGTACCATCTGTGCTACCATCATCAATAAACAGTAACTCATACTCCGTAACTCCGGCAAGAACTTTTACAAGTCGCTCGTACAGCATGGGTATATTAGCAGCTTCGTTGTAGGTGGGGATGAGGAGGGTGAGGGGATTGCTCATAGGTTTGAAAAAATGAAAATTTTAATTCTTAAAGTTGTCATTATCGATTTTAATCTTATTTAATATGTTTGAAATATTTTTTGTAGATAAACTCTTTATGTTTAGTTGATAGGCATAATTTCTATATGTGAAATATAAAATATTTGTTGTTAGGTCATTTGGTATACTATCAATCAGGATAACAGGGATCTTAATTTCAAATTGGGTATATTTCTTTTTATTTAAGAAATCATCAGAACAACTATAAGCAAAGATGTTTACATCAAAGTTATTAGTATATTTTATTAGTTTGTCACAAACAGACATATATTTGAACCAGCAATAAGGACAACTTGCATCGAAAAAAAACACAACAGAAATCTTATTCTTATTTGACGTGAATTTTATATTTTTTATTAAAATATTTTTTGTTGTGTCAATGATTTTATATTCGCTAGGTAAATTATTAAAGTTAAAATTCCTTTTGATAAGTTTATCTGACTGGCATCCGTTTATTAAAAAAAACAATATTAAAAAGATATGGTAATATTTCATTTTACAATATTAAATTTTAGTTCTTAAAAGAAAAGTATTTTCATTATCATAGGTTATCAAATACATAAATTTATTTGTGGCCGTTGTTTCCAGTACCTGAAATGGGAAAATATATTTTACTTTTTTGTTACCATTCCAATCAAAACAAAGTATTTCTTTTGTTTCCATATTTTTTTTATTGTAATAATATCTTAAGAAAATGAAATCAGGAGTAACCGAAAGACCACGAATGCCTGTATTGAAACTATTCATTATATTTATGCTCTTATTTATCCTTCTCACATTAGGTGTCTGAAAATTTGATATGTATATTCTTTGGGGATTATTTTCCTTATAAGAATATATTTCAAAAATATCGGTACCAAAAATTATAGAGCAGAACTTATTTTTCGTCTCATTTATGCCTAACATTCCTTGAAAGGTTGCACCCCTGTAAATACCTTTTATTTTTGTGGGAAAAGGGTAATCACAGAATGTGCCAATAATATTATTGTCTTTATCAAGCACACCTATCCTATTATTTTTAAATCCACCAAGTACTATCTTTTTTTGGTTGAAATGGTAAATTTTAAATGGTCTAAAATCCATATTGTTAGGATAAGATTTGGTTAATAATTTTAAAGAATCCTGATGTATTATTTCATTAACTTTTACATATACTATTTGATTCTTTATATAGTCCATAAATTGCATGCAACTATCCTTTAATGAGAACTCTGAGATAGATATAAATTCGTTTGGGCCTTTCCCCTTATCTCCCCAAGATTTAATAATACTTTTGTTTTTTAAATTTACAAAAAGGAAATACTTATCTCCTTCAATTTGTTGAATAATTAATACACTATCAACTATATTCATCTGTTTTGGGGTATTGTTAAAAATAATACTATTCATACAAAGTATAGTATCGAAATCTACAATTTTTGTAGTAACAGGAAAGTCTTCATTAATTTTACTTTTATTAATTTTTGCAGTTTTGTTCGTGCAAGTAATTAATGTTATGGTTAATATAAAAAAAACAAGTGCGTTTATTATATGTTTTTTTTGTTTTTTAATACTTTGCAGTAATTGTTTATTGGTATTAATATTCATATTGTCTAATGTTTTTATAATACTTAATAAAATTATTTGAGCCATGTTACCTTAATAAAAAGATAACAGAACTCAAATAACCTAATATTTTAATTTCATTCAGGATCCGGCCATTTGTGATCATCTTTTTTCAAGTCTTTTGAAGGATCAGTGGGATGCAATAGAATACAATCAAAATTAGATGCAGCAACACAATCACTTAAAGGGTCCGTACCAGTTGTTTCTCCGGATGTATCACTTGTTGTTTGTACTATCGCCGCATCACTCATTCCCGCAAACGGGTCATTAAATGATGCTTGTACATTTATTGCAAGTGCTGCTACAAATGTAACAGCGGTAATAACTGTTAGTATTTTATTTAATCTTGTTTTCATAATTTATTGTTTTTAATGATATTTTACTCGTTAATTACTTGCCTGTTTGTTATCAATTGTAATTGATATTACACGCAGTGAAACCGAGGTTTCGTTTTGTTTTTTTTATATCTTTGTCCCCCGAAAGCCTGCCTGGTGGCAGACAGGGGGGAGCTACCAGAATTGGATTTTGAATGGAGTTTGGGATTCATATTGGTATGTTTCCTCTTTCTTTTTTAGTAACGGTAAGTGAGTGACTGTATTTGTTAAGGCAATTTTGATATCGCATAACTCAGGTAAAACGCCAATTAGTTTAATTATAAAATAAACTGCCGAATTGAGTAACCGCAATAACCGAACTTCCGTATTTTGAACACCCCCGACACTCATAAGCTGAGTAATTGAGTAATCGAACAAGGAACAAGGAACAAGGAACCC
>CBDUZZ010000026.1:0-59848 GCA_965371855.1 uncultured bacterium | reverse complement strand
GCGGGTGCAAAGATAGAAACTTTATTTGCTAACAACAAAACTATTTTTGATGTTTGTGAATAATTTATTTATTCACAAATGGCTATTAAGTGAAACCCAGCCTGATACATCAACCAAAAAAAATGAAATTAATAAAAAATGTTTTCCCATTAATAAAATTAATTAATTTTACTCAAAATTATAATCTTACTAATTATATATTACGCGTAGAAACAATGACAAAATCAAGGAGAAAGTTTTTAAAAAACTCGTTTGCATTTACAGCGGGGGCAACTCTGACAACGTCAATGGCCGGGACATTAACAGCATGCTCAACAGGAACAATAACAGTAGGAGCTATAGGCATAAGAAACATGGGATATGCAAACATCAGAGCTTTACTGCGACAAAACAATGATAAAAATCCCAACAGTGTATCTTTAAAAGCCTTATGCGACATTGATCAACGACAATTAGACCAAAAAGCTACGTGGGTAGAAAAACAAACAGGGAAAAAACCTGACTTATACACTGATTTCAGAAAACTGTTAGAAGATAAGGATATTGATGCTGTTATTATAGCGACTCCTGATCATTGGCATGCATATATATCTGTAATGGCAATGCAGGCCGGAAAACACGTATATGTGGAGAAACCTATGACTAACTCAATCGGGGAAGCCATAATAATGGAAAAAGCCGTAAAGAGATACAATAAAGTTTTACAAGTTGGTCAATGGCAACGAAGCGGTCCGCACTGGCAAAATGCTGTAGACTACTTATGGTCGGGCAAACTGGGAAAAGTAAGCAGAGTTAAAGCATGGGCATACACATCTAAACAACCCCTGCCAATAAAACCGGACTCGAGTGTCCCCAAAGGTGTTGACTATGATATGTGGTTAGGCCCGGCACCAAAACTTCCTTTCAACCCAAACCGGTTTCATTACAATTTCAGATATTTTTGGGATTATGCCGGAGGTTTAATGGCCGATTGGGGCGTTCATATGCTTGACTTTGCCCTGTATGGGATGAAGGCAACCGTACCTGACCGCATAGTGGCAATGGGAGGGAAACTGAGCAGACCGAACGATGCCCGACAGGTACCGGATACTCTTAATGTTCTGTATGACTTTGATGATTTTGTTGTAGAATGGGAACACTCAATCACATTAAGCCAAAAGAAATTCGGCTCTACTGCGGGGATTGCTTTTGAAGGAAACAACGGAATGATGTTAATAAACAGAAGTGGTTGGCAGGTAATTCCTGAACATGATGTGAAAGATGAATTGCAAAATGGGATTCCTTTTACAGAAGGAAGTGGTGACTTAGATAAACATGTTAATAATTTTCTGGAATGCATCAGAAACAACAACCTTGAACCAAGGGCATCAGTTACGGTTGGCAAAAACGTTGCAATTCTTGCACATATGGGAAACATGGCTTATCGTACCGGTGAAATATTATTGCCTGATAAAAACCTACTGACATTTAAAAATAGCAATGCAGTAAATAATCTTATTATGCCGGAATACAGAGAACCCTGGAAGCTCCCTGTGATTTAGTTTTTCAATAACCAGTACACATAAAACAGAATGGTTATCAATGCAGCTTTCATATCCGTTTGAACTTGTGTTCATTTTAATTGTTAAATAATAGAAATGTCAATCTACTTTTACTAATACTATTAGTAGAGATAAAGAATCATCTTAAATTATTTGCTCTATGAAACTCATTCAAATTTTATTATTATTATTTTTAACATCATTGTTAAATGCACAATCGGCACGAATTCCGGCCTCATACAGCAATCTGCAATACGATGCAAATGAACGCCTCTATTACTCAAAGGATGGCAAAAAGTATTATGCATACAAATCTGACGACAGGTACACAATAGAACAACTACTGGGCAGTCCTGTAGGGACAAACAGTGGTCTACTTATGGATTTTAAAGGATTTAAAGGGACAATTACTTATGGTTTAATTGCATATGATCTGGCAACACATCCATTGCCGGTATACAGATTCAATACAGAAATTCTTGGCGGAAAAGCATCTATAAATATTACCAGAAATTTTAGTTACCCTTTTGATTTTGTGAACTGGAAAGAAAAAAAACAACTCACCTTAGGATACCGGTTAATAGATGAAGCAGGCTTAATCGTTTTTGATGGCTCAGTTTCTGTAACCGGTTCCGGACCGTTTAAAGTTGTACCCACTATTTATGAAGGCCCTTTTATAAGTAATCTAAAAAACAATTCGGTTGTTATATGGTTTAACACATCATCTACAGTAAAAGCTTCAGTTGAAGTAAACGGCAACATTTTCTACGATAAGAAAAAGATATCTCATCATGAGTTTGAGATAACAGGATTAGAGCCGGCAACACAATATGACTACATTGTAAAATACGGAGAGTTAACACAAAAATACCACTTTACAACTGCCCTAAAAAAAGGAGACAGAAAACCTTTTATGTTTGCTTATACCAGTGACAGTCGTGAAGCTACGGGAGGTGGTGAACGTAATATTTTTGGCGTCAATGCTTATATCACTAAAAAGATGGCTGCTGTAGCTTATAGTAATGGAGCAGCATTTGTTCAGTTTACCGGCGATTTGGTAAGCGGTTATTTATCCAGTAAAGAGGAGATGATGATACAGTTCTCGAACTGGAAAAAATCGATTGAGCCTTTCTGGCATTACATTCCATTTAATGTTGGCCAGGGAAACCATGAATCCTTGGGATATATTTTTTATGATGACGAAGGACATTACAAGGGTGCAGTAGATGGCTTCCCTTATGAAACTTATTCTGCCGAAGCAGCGATGAAAGAGGCCTTTGTAAATCCAAACAATGGCCCCATTAGTGAAGACAACAGTAAATATGACCCTAAAGCCAAAAAAGTTGACTTTCCTTCTTATGACGAAAATGTATTTTATTATTTATACGGAAACACGGCTATGATTGTACTTAACAGCAACTACTGGTATGCACCAGATTTAAAGAGGGATAACGGTACAAGTGGGGGATTGCATGGATATATTATGGACAACCAGTTAGCATGGCTAAAGAGTATTATTGAAAAATTAGAAAAGGATAATGACATAGATCACATTTTTGTAACTCAACACACTCCTGCGTTTCCTAACGGAGGACACAGCGGAGATGATATGTGGTATAATGGAAATAATGAGTATAGACCATATATAAACGGCAAGCCCGTTGAAAAAGGTATAATAGAACGCAGGGATGAGTATCTGGATATTTTAATAAACGAAAGCAGTAAGGTAGTTGCCATACTGACAGGGGATGAACATAACTATAACCGATTGAAACTAACCCAAGAAGTTCCTATTTACCCCGAAAACTATCAGCATCCAAAACTGAAAATATCCAGACCAATTTATCAGATCAATAACGGAGCATGCGGGGCACCATATTATGCACAGGAGAAGTTACCCTGGAGCAATTATACGGAAGCTTTTAGTGTGGAAAATGCTGTATGCCTGTTTTATATTGATGGAGATAAAATTACAATGAAAGTTATAAACCCTGACACTCTAAATGAAATTGATAAGATTGAACTTCGTTGATATGATGATTTGCTAGTGTGATGATTTGAGGATGTGCCATAACCATTATTTACATTCCTGCCTGGAAGCAGCAACATATGTTTCATAATATTTGGGATATTGATTTAATTATGAAATACTTTAATTAATGAATCTTTGAACCAGAAATCTTTTAACTTTACAAACTTGATAAACGTGATAAACTTTTAACTCTATGAACCATAAAGCAGGTTTTGTAAATATCATAGGCAATCCTAATGTTGGAAAATCAACTCTTTCTAACAAACTTGTTGGAGAGAGATTATCAATTATCACCTCAAAATCTCAAACTACCCGCCACCGGATTTTTGGGATTGTTAACACTCCTGAATATCAGATAGTCTTTTCTGACACTCCGGGAGTATTAAAACCAAGCTATAGGCTTCAGGAATCGATGCTGAAATTCTCTCAATCAGCTCTTTCCGATGCAGACATACTGCTTTATATTACCGATCCCTATGAAAAGCCGGATAAGAACGATGAGTTTTTAAGCAAGGTGAAAAAAACATCAGTTCCTGTAATAATTGTAGTTAATAAAATTGATCTTATAGATCAGGATCGCCTTGAAGAGATTATTGATTACTGGAAAAATGAGTTACCTGGTTCTGAAATATTCCCGATATCAGCACTGCATGATTTTAATATAGATAATTTGCTTAAGCAAATTATTGAGTTACTTCCTGAATCGCCACCATTCTACGATAAAGACATGCTAACCGACAAACCTGAGAAGTTCTTCATAGCTGAAATAATACGGGAAAAAATATTATTACATTATAAAAAAGAGGTGCCATACTCTGTAGAAATTGAGATTGAAGAGTTTAAAGAGACTGATAAACGTGTCGACATAAGAGCGATAATTCATGTTACACGAAATTCTCAAAAAGGAATTATCATTGGTCATCAGGGAAGTGCTTTAAAAAGAGTGGGCACAGAAGCCCGAAAAGACATGGAGCAATTTCTACAAAAAAAAGTATTTTTACAAACATTCGTTAAGGTAAGCAAAGACTGGCGTGACAAAGATAATCTATTGAAAAATTTTGGTTACGAATAAGTTTTTGTAAAACCTTCTGAATTAACTACCTTTGCAGCCCAAAAATAATTAGATCATGGGAAATATAGTTGCCATAGTAGGACGTCCTAACGTAGGGAAATCAACTCTTTTTAACAGGCTGACAGGTGAACGCCAGGCTATTGTTGATGAAGAGAGTGGGGTTACACGTGACAGGATATATGGAAAAGCCTTTTGGAATGGAAAAGAATTTTCTGTTATAGACACAGGTGGTTATGCCATTAACACCGACGACATTTACCAAGAAGAGATTCGCAAGCAGGTTATACTGGCAATTGAAGAAGCTGATGTTATTTTATTTGTAACTGATGTTACTACAGGTATTACTGATTACGATGAAGAGGTTGCAAGCCTGTTACGCCGATCAAATAAAGAGGTAGTGCTTGCAGTAAATAAAGTTGATAACTTTGACCGGATTCCTGACTCCAGCAATTTCTATAGCTTGGGATTAGAGTCCCTGTTTTCTATATCTTCAATTAGCGGTTCCGGAACTGGTGAGCTATTAGATAAGGTTGTTGAACTGCTTCCTGACGAAAAAGAGGAGGGTATTCCTGACATTCCTAAATTTACTGTTGTTGGTCGCCCAAACGCCGGAAAATCATCAATAATAAATGCATTTATCGGTGAGGATCGTAATATCGTTACTCCAATATCAGGAACAACAAGAGACTCTATATACACGAGGTATAACAAGTTTGGTTATGACTTCTTCCTTGTTGACACAGCCGGGATGCGTAAAAAAACAAAGGTAAAAGAGGATATTGATTTCTACTCAACACTAAGGGCTGTAAGGGCAATTGAGAGTTCAGACGTCTGTCTGCTGATGATTGATGCAACACGAGGATTTGAAGGGCAGGATCAGAAGATTTTCCATTTGATAGAACGAAACAAAAAGAGTGTTGTGATTATTGTCAACAAATGGGATCTCATTGAAAAAGATACCATGTCGACAAAGGTATTTGAGCAACAAATCAGAAAAGAGATTGCACCATTTACTGACATACCTATTGTTTTTACATCAGTACTAACAAAACAGCGTATACACAAAGTGTTGGAACTGGCTCATGAAGTTTATGGAAACAGGAAAAGAAGAATAACAACATCAAAACTAAATGATTACCTACTGCCTATCATTACTAATAATCCACCTCCATCAACAAAAGGCAAATACATAAAGGTTAAATACATTACACAAATACCAACAGTAACGGCAGAATTTGTATTTTTCTGTAATCTGCCTCAGTATGTCAAAGATCCTTACAAGCGATTTGTCGAGAATAAGATAAGAAGCAATTGGAATTTTTCCGGAGCTACAATTCAGATTCACTTCAGAAAAAAGTAGCTTTCAGTTAACAGTTGGTGAAATTGCTTTGTTAAACACTCCAAAATAATTGACACATAAGGAGAGTTATTAGCACATGGTTGTTAAAAAAAATTAAAATCCACAATTAACTTTAACATACTCCTAATAAAAGTTTAGATTCGCCAATACGCAAATTTCTATTTAAACATGAATTACAGGACAATTATCTTCTATCTAATCCTTCTTTTAGCATCGATTAACACAAAGGCAGACGAAGGAATGTGGCTGCCATACCTGATGAGCAATAGCCAAATTGAGGCAATGCAAAAAATGGGTTTATCCATTCCTTTCGACTCTATTTATAATCCTGAAAAACCTTCATTAAAAGATGCTATTGTTTCTCTTGATGACGGAAGTTGTACTGGTGAGTTCATTAGCTCAAGAGGATTACTTCTTACGAACCACCACTGTGGGTATGATGATATTCAAAATCACAGTAGTGTTGAATATGATTACCTTAAAGATGGGTTTTGGGCAAAAGCACTTGAAGAAGAGCTACCCAACCCGGGGAAAACAGCAACCATACTAATTGATGCCAAAGACCTGACAAGCCGTTTTCTTAATCTTCTCAATGATTCTATCTCAGAACCACTAAGAATTGAGTTAATAGACAGTCTTACATCTGTAATTGAAGATTCGATTACACTGGCAACCGGAAAAGAGGCAACTGTTAAATCCTTTTTTAACGGGAATAAATATTTCTTATTTATCACTCAAACATTCAAAGACGTCAGACTTGTAGGAGCACCTCCATCCGATATTGGTAAATATGGTGGAGACACTGACAATTGGGTTTGGCCTCGTCATACCGGTGACTTTAGTATATTCCGTGTCTATTGTTCTCCAGATGGTAACCCTGCTGAATATTCACCAGACAATATCCCTTTCACTCCTAAGAAACACCTGACGATTTCCTTAGATGGAATAGCTGAAAATGATTTCACAATGGTTATGGGTTACCCCGGCCAAACAGACAGATATATGACCTCTTATGGTATAAAGCAAGTTGAAGAATATATAAACCCGGTTATCGCAGAGGTGCGTGGTATCAAACAAGACATATGGAAAAAGGAGATGCTGAAAAACCCCAAAGTTGAGATCCAATATGCCTCAAAATACTCCGAATCGAGTAATTACTGGAAATACAGTATCGGTCAAAATGAAGGCTTGAAACACCAAAATGTAATTAATGAAAGAGTTCAACTTGAAGATCAGTTTTCCAATTGGTTAGAAAAAGATTCTACACGAAAAAACCAATACGCAAGAACCCTCCCCCTTCTGAAAGCTTCTTATATGTTAACAAATAGCATAACAAAGTCTACAACAATTGCCGAAGAAACAGTTCTGGCAGGACCTGATTTACCCCTGTTTGTTCTCAATATGTCTTTTCATATTTTTGAATTAGAAGACATGGATGAAAACTCACCAGAATACAAAGAGACATTAAAGACCATTAAAGAAGAAGCTACTGATTTTTACAAAGATCTTGATGTAGCTCTGGATGAAAAAGTATTCTCATCGATGCTTGAATATTACATAAACAGAGTGGATGAAAAACAAAGAGCAAAAAACGAAGATCTATTTCCAAAGAAATTTAAAGGTGACTATTCCAAATTTTCATCCGGGCTCTATTCAAAGACTCTTTTTAATAATTATGAAACTTTTAGCAATTTCATCAGCAATGGCAAATACAAAAGTCTCGATAAAGATCCGTTTTTCTTATTTGCAAAAGCTGTATTAGGCAACTATTTTGAGATATCTTCATTGCTGGACCAGTTCGATGTGGAAATAAACAAAACCATGAGGCAATACACTGAAGGGCTTTTTAAACTGTTTCCTAACCAGGAATTTTATCCTGATGCAAACTCCACATTCAGACTGTCATACGGTAAAGTAGGGAAATACAATCCATCTGATGCTGTAGTGTACGACTACAAAACAACCCTTAAAGGCGTTATGGAAAAAGAGGATCCAAACAATCCTGATTTTATCGTTCCGGGATATTTAAAGTCTCTATACAATCAGAAAGAGTATGGCAAATATAAAGATGCCTTAGGCTATATGCCGGTGTGTTTTATTACCGATAATGATATTACCGGAGGAAACAGTGGTAGTCCTGTAATGGATAAAAACGGGAATCTTATAGGAGTTGCATTTGATGGCAATTGGGAAGCAATGACCGGAGATCTTGCATTTGAACCACAACTACAAAAAACCATTTGCGTTGATATACGATATGTTCTTTTTGTTATAGATAAATATGCAGGGGCAGAAAATCTGATTCAGGAGATGACTATACTAAATTAAGCTTTTAGCCTTTAGCTAAAGGCTAAAAGCTCAATTATCCTTTCTTCACCTTCTTCGCCCATGAATCACGCAAAGGCACAGTACGGTTAAATATGAGTTTATCCTCACTGCTGTCTTTATCAACACAAAAGTAGCCTAACCGCTGAAACTGGAACTTATCTAATGGCTTAGCGGATTTCAACCCTGGTTCAACCATTGCAGTCGTTAGCACTTCTATCGATTCAGAATTTAAAAACTCTTTAAAATCTACTCCTTCATGTCCATCAGGGTTTTCATCCTTGAACAGGCGATCGTACAGGCGTACTTCTGCCGGAATACTCTGCTCAACACTTACCCAATGCAGCGTACCTTTCACCTTACGCTTACTACCTTCCATTCCGCTTTTGGTATCAGAATCATAAGTACAGTATATCTCAGCAACATCACCATTCTCATCCAGCTTGTAATCCTCACATTTGATAATATAAGCATTTTTCAGCCTCACCTCACGACCGGGACCTAATCGAAAAAATTTCTTCGGCGGATCAATCATAAAATCGCCTTTCTCAATATAGATCTCACGAGAAAACGGAATCTCCCGTGAGCCCATACTCTCATCTTCCGGATTATTAATAGCCTCCATCATCTCCACCTTACCTTCCGGATAATTTGTGATTATCATCTTAACCGGATTCAGCACGGCATAAACCCGCGGAGTAGTACTATTCAAATCTTCACGAATACAGTGTTCCAGCACAGCAACATCAATAACCCCATCACGCTTGCCAACACCTATACGATCAGCAAAAACACGGATAGACTCGGGGGTGTAACCTCTGCGTCTTAGTCCGGAAACGGTTGGCATACGTGGATCATCCCAACCGTCAACATAATTATCTTTGACCAGCTCAAGTAGTTTACGCTTACTCATAACTGTATAGTTCAAATTCAGTCTGGCAAATTCTATCTGGCGTGGTAATATCTCCGGTTTTGGCTCTTCTCCTTCAATTATCTGCTCAAGAAACCAATTGTACAACGGGCGATGAACTTCAAACTCCAATGTACAAACAGAGTGTGTGATGCTCTCAATAAAATCACCCTGCCCGTGAGCATAGTCATACATCGGGTAGATACACCACTTATCTCCTGTACGGTGATGCTCCTTTTTCAGAATACGATACATCAAAGGATCACGCAAATGCATATTAGGCGATGACATATCAATCTTAGCGCGCAAAACACACTCTCCTTCTTCAAACTCACCACTCTTCATCTTTTCAAAAAGGTCAAGGTTCTCCTCTACAGAACGGTTACGATAAGGGCTCTCTGTACC
Source organism: uncultured bacterium (assembly GCA_965371855.1). GTDB lineage: Bacteria > Bacteroidota > Bacteroidia > Bacteroidales > Marinilabiliaceae > JAADEM01. Next base: position 50,203 of record CBDUZZ010000026.1, on the reverse strand, counting down.
CGGTGTTGTAGGTGTTCCTTTTTGGTTTGCAATTGTTTCTGCCGACTGATGGTCAACATAAGCATTGCCATTCTTTATGATTTTTTTTGCCCAATCATATAGCTTGTCGAAATAATCAGAAGTGTATTTGGGCTCACCATCCCATGTAAATCCCAGCCATTTAATATCCTCCTTAATAGAATCAACATACTCCACATCCTCTTTAACCGGATTAGTATCATCAAAACGAAGATTAGTATTACCGTTGAACTGCTGTGCCAACCCAAAATTCAGACATATCGACTTTGCATGACCGATATGCAAGTATCCGTTTGGCTCGGGTGGAAAACGAGTATGTACAACACCTCCATTCTTTCCGTCTTGCAAATCCTTATCTATCTCCTGTGTTATAAAGTTTCCTTTTGTAACTTCGTTCTTGGCTGATTCAACAGGTTCTTTAATCATCTTTAATTTATTTTTGAATTCAAGGGTACAAAAATAGTCGTTTTTAGTTGTAAATACCTGAACATTTTAAATCAAAAGCGTATTTTCGCAAATAAGAAAGGTAAAAGGTATTAGGAGGAAGGTATTAGTTGAAAAATGAAAGTACTAAGGACAATAGCCTAATGACTTTTCCCTTTCTCCTTTATAAACTAACAAACATGAAACAAACCGGACTAATAGAACTGGAGGAGATGGAATTTTACTCCTACCATGGCCATTTTGCAGAAGAGCAGATAGTAGGCAACAAATTCCTGGTAAACATAGCGATTGAAACTGACTGTACAAAAGCAGCTGAAACAGACAATCTGGAGGATGCACTAAATTACGTATTGATATATGATATAACAAAAGAGGAAATGGCCATCAAATCTCACCTGCTGGAACACCTGGTTGCAAGAATCATTGACCGTATACATGCTGAGTTTCCGCAGATTGTTAGTTCAAAAGTTAAGGTTTCGAAGTTAAATCCTCCTATGGGTGGGCGGATGGAAAAAGTTAGTGTTACTTTAAATAGATGAACACAGAGGCACGGAGACACAGAGGATGATTATTTTTCTCGCAAAGATGCGAATGGACAAAGGATAATTTCATTTTACTTAAGTGTCCTAATATGTCTTATGTGGTTCAAAAAATAACACAGTAGCACAGAGGATATTTTTCTTATATATACGTATATGCCTTATATAGTTCAAAATTCTCTTATCAATGATAATAGCAAATAAATTTGTGCAATAATTAAATAATTGCTTAATTTGCATCCTCAAAAAATGGTTCCGTGGCCGAGTGGCTAGGCAGTGGTCTGCAAAACCTCGTACAGCGGTTCGAATCCGCTCGGAACCTCAAGCAAAGCCTCTAAAACAGTATGTTTAGAGGCTTTGTTATTCTTAATAATAATTATAACTTTAATAAATTTTTTACCAACTGAGATAACTAACTATTCATAAAGGCTGACTATCTGCCATCTAAATACCATTTAATGAGATTTCTTAACAAGATTAATTACTGCGGCAAAATTATTTCTTTAATCATATCTTCTTTCTTAATCTCTAATTCTGTTATTGGACAAAACAAAAAACTGACAACAGCACAACATTCTATTGATATATCCTCCCAATATCCCGACAGCACTATTCAAATAACAAAAGAGCTATTACACAAAACATCTAAAAATGAAAAACAAATAAAGGGCTTATCATATTATGGTTTAGGCGAAGGTTTATACTACAAACAGGAATATGATTCGGCACTGACTGCTTATAAAAATTCACTCGAATATTTTATTGCTACACATGACACTTCCCTGTTAGCATCAACATATAACAACATCGGGCTGATACACTTTTACAAAGCTGATTACGGCTTGGCATTAGATGCTTATCTTGCCTCATTAAATCTTGACAAGAAAACACACAACCTATTAGGAGTTGCTAAATCAAATCAGAACATTGGTTTAATATATAGCAACTGGGGCAGAACCGAACAAGAATTGGAACATTACAAAATTGCACTTAAGATTTACAAGCAACTCAATGATACAAATTTAATAGCTAATCTGGAAAACAATTTAGGAGTTACTTATGTGCAGCAAAAGAATTACAAGGAAGCTCTTAAGCACTATGAAAAGGCCTACAGATTATTTAAAGAGGTAAAAGACCTATCAGGCGAAGCCTCTTCATTGTCAAATATAGGCAATGTTTATATCTATCAAAACGATATTGAGACTGCTATCAAATGCTTTTACAGTGCCATTAAAATCTTCAAAAAAACAAATGACAAAAGAGGCATAACACACACCTACTCGGCATTAGGTGAAGCTTATGCTAATAGCGGTAATAAAAAAAAGGCTGTTCAATACTTCCTGAAAAGTGAAAAATTAAATGAGTTATTAGGCCTAAAACAGATCCAAAAAACCAATCTGGAGTTTCTTTACCAGTCATATAAATCTTTAGGCGACTACAAAAATGCCAATAGGGTACTTGAAAAAGTCGTAGCACTTAAGGATTCTATTTTTGATGATGAAAAGTTTGCTACACTTGCTGAACTGGAAAAAAAATACAATGTTCAAAAGAGCAGAAAAGAAACACTAATCTATAAAGCCCAAAATGAGAAACAAAAAATTATATTTACAGGTGCTATAGTATTCTTAGTTTTAATTATCTCTCTTCTCATAATATTAATAAAAAACAACAAGCTAAAAGAGAAACAACGGATATTGGTATTAGAACAAAAAGTATTGAGATCTCAAATGAATCCTCATTTTATTTTTAACACTCTGTCTGCAATTCAATGTTTAGTAATGGATAACAAAACAGCAGAAGCAAATGATTATCTCACTGAATTTTCAAAGTTAATACGTAAAGTCTTACAATATTCACGAGAAGAAAAGATTACACTAAAACAAGAAAAAGAGCTGCTTCAGTCATATTTCAATCTCCAAAACAGAAGATTCAACAACAAGATCAAGTTCAACATAAAAAGCGATGATAGTATCTCGGATGAAAAAACCCTCATTCCCCCCATGCTGGCTCAACCTTTTATTGAGAATGCTCTTGAACATGGACAACTAACTGAAAACAGTGACGGAGTGATAACCCTCTCTTTTCAGAAAAAACAAAACAAGCTTATTTTCTCTATTGAAGATAATGGAATTGGGATTAATTATACTACAAAAGCCAACAAAGTAAATTCGCACAAAAGTCTGGCAATAGAAATAACACAAGAAAGACTAAAACTCATTAACAGTGGCGCAAAAGGTCATATTGTTGACTTGAACACAATTGACTTAACAGAAGAACATAGACACGGAACAAGAATTGTATTTTTCATCCCTTACGAAGAGCGGAACTAATTTTTATTTCCGTCCAAAATCAGCCGGTATCTCACCCCATTTTTTAGTATCCCATTTAAGCAAAGGAGTATCATAATCATTTTCCTGCAACCATTTCTCAGCTCTGTGTATAACCTCAAAAAGCTTCTTTGTTTCTCTTGACTCAGTTAGTTTTGTTTTACACTTCCTTTTTTTCACCCAACCCATTGCTGTCATAGAATCAGTGTATATCGGTAGTTTTATTCCCTGCTTTTTCAAAAAAGAGATGCCATGAACAATCGCAAGAAACTCACCAATGTTATTTGTTCCCAAGGGATATTTTTCACGAAAAACAGGTTTCCCGGATTTGGTATGCACCCCCTGATATTCCATTACTCCCGGATTCCCACTACAGGCAGCATCAACCGAAAGACTGTCCCAAACAATCTGTGATGAGCTATTGCCAGTTGCACTTTTTGATTTATTGTATGATCTCTTAACTGAAGAGGGATGAGCATAAGCATATTCTGCCTGTGTCCTGTTTGCAAATCCTTTATATTGTGCTCCTTTATACCCTTCAATAGCACCTTTACACTCTTCCCAGTTATCAAACACCCCGGTTTTATGTCCCTTCCAAACAACGTAAAATTTCTTTTTCAATTGTTAATTGTTAATGGTAAATTATTAATAGTTGTCAAAAACAAATCTTTATAATTGAAAAACATCCTTCATTATCACGTCAGTTGCCCCGCACATTTTATTAACATACTCACCGGCATTACTTCCGCTCCTTTTCAGGTAACCCGGATCATTCCATATTTTAGTGACCAATAAAATAAACTCCTCAAATGATCTCACCTCAAATCCTCCACCCAATTCAACCAAATCACATGCCTCCTTATACTTTTTATATTCCGGACCAAAAATAACAGGCACTCCATAAGTTGCAGCTTCAAGGGCATTATGAATTCCAGAACCAAATCCTCCACCAATATATGCCACCTGCCCATATCTGTAGATAGCCGCAAGTATTCCAATAGTATCAACAATCATAACTTTATATCCCGAAGGATTCTCAGGTGGCGAAGTGATCCTGAATGAGGGAACTTTCAACAATGACTCTATCTGCTTAATGTGAGCATCATCAATCTCATGAGGAGCAATTATAAGCCTAACATTTTCAGGTGCTTTATTTATATACCTTGTCAGTATTTTCTCGTCTGCAGGCCAGGAGCTCCCTGCTACAATAGTTTTATACCCTTTTGAATATCTTCCGGCAATTTCAATATCTTCAGCCGATTCGGCAATTTCTTTAACCCTGTCGAAACGAGTATCACCTGCAACAGTATAATTATTTAACGATATACTCTTCAACAGCTCTGCTGACTTGTCATCCTGCAAATAAAAATACTCAAACGATTTCAACATCTGTCTAAACCAACCACCATACCACTTAAAAAACGCCTGATCCTCACGAAAAATAACGGAAACCCCATATACAGGGATAAACCGTTTTTTTAGCTGAGAAAGAAGATGATACCAAAATTCATATTTAATGAAAAAAACCTTTTCCGGTCGTATAGCCTCAATAAACATCTTTGCATTTTGTTTTGTATCAGCAGGCAGATAAAAAACATAATCAGCCAATTCATAATCTTTTCTTATCTCATATCCCGAAGGGGAAAAAAATGTAAGTACAATCTTCTTATCAGGATATTGTTTTTTTATCTCTTCAATAAGAGGTCTTCCTTGTTCGAATTCTCCCAATGATGCAGCATGTACCCAAATTGTTGAATCCTGAATATTACTATCTTTAAGCTGTTTCCATAATACCGATCGCCCTTTTCTTAACAGCTTAACCTTTGAACTAAAAAAAGAACCTGTAAATATTCCAATGTCAACCAGAAGTATTCCAAAATTATATATCCAAGTCATCAGTATTTTTTATTACAAAGATAGTATTTGATTTGATGGCAAATAAAAAAGCCTGCTGAAAATTCAACAGGCTTTTTTATTCGCTGTAACTATTTTTATCCGTGTATTGCTTTTATACCCGGCAACTCTTTACCTTCAAGGTATTCTAATAATGCTCCTCCGGCAGTTGAGATATATGAAACCTGATCAGCCAAACCAAACTGATTGATACAAGCAACTGAGTCTCCACCACCAATTAATGAGAAAGCCCCTTTAGCTGTTGCGGCAACAATTGCATCAGCAACAACCCTTGACCCGGCAGCAAATTTCTCCATTTCAAAAACACCAACCGGACCGTTCCAAAGGATAGTAGATGAATTTTCAATTACTTCCTTAAACATCTTTATAGACTCAGGTCCTGCATCCAGCCCTTGCCAGCCATCTTCAATCTGGTCAACAGGCATAACCTTAGTATTGGCATCATTGCTAAAATCATCAGCACTAAGAACATCAACTGCAAGATAAAGTTTCACACCCTTCTCTGCAGCTTTCTTCTCAATATTTCTGGCCAATTCTAAATAATCATCTTCACATAAAGAGTTCCCAATTTTCCCCCCTTTTGATTTAATGAATGTATAGGTCATTCCTCCACCAAGTATAATATTATCAACCTTATCTAAAAGATTTTCAATAATAGTTATTTTAGATGAGACTTTAGCTCCACCCATAATAGCAGTAAATGGTCGTTGTGGTGATTTCAATACTTTATCAAGGTTAGAGACCTCACTGTCGATTAAGAAACCAAACATTTTGCTGTCTGCATCAAAATAGTTTGCAATAATAGCAGTTGATGCATGGGCCCGGTGAGCAGTACCAAAAGCATCGTTAACATATACATCAGCCAGGTTTGCCAATGACTGAGAAAAAACCTTTTGTTTCTCTTTCATTTCAGCCTTAGCAGCTTTAATCTCTTCTTCTGTTGCACCCTCAGGCAACTTTGGTTTACCTTCCTCCTCAGGATGGAAACGTAAATTTTCGAGCAATAAAACCTCTCCCGATTTAAGTGCAGCTACTTTTTCTTCCGCCTCGTTTCCAATACAATCTGAAACAAATTGGACATCAGTTCCAAGTAAGTTAGCAAAATGAGCCCGGAGATGATTTAATGAAAAATCAGGATTCACCTTCCCTTTGGGTCGCCCAAAATGAGACATAACAATAGCAGCCCCTCCATCACTTAAAACCTTTTTTATAGTTGGCAATGCAGCTTTAATCCTGGTATCATCTGTCACTTCAAACTTCTCGTTCAACGGAACATTGAAATCAACCCTGATAATAGCCTTTTTACCTTTAAAATTAAAATTATCAATTTTCAGCATTTTCAAACATTTTTTAGTTTCTCAATATTGAACATCAAAGATAAAAATTATACCTGCACAAAGGAAATTAATCTTCAATATCCCTTACAATTTAATATTATTTAACGGCATAAAACTGCAATATGCAAACAAAAAACCGATTGCAGTACTCAATAAACTTTGAATAAATTTACGACAAGAATTCCTCAGCATTCACCCCCTTAGCAGTCACAAGGAAATAGTTATTTAACAAATCTTTCCTGTTGTATTTCATCCGTTCTTTGGTACTTAAATCCAATAACATACCGCCTGCCGCTTCAACCACAGCCTGTCCGGCAGCAGTATCCCATTCCATAGTAGGTCCGATACGAGGATAAAGATGGGCTTTACCGGCTGCAACCAAACACATCTTCAATGAACTCCCGATTGAAGAGAATTCAACATCGCCAACCTTAGCTTTTACTTTTTCAATAAATCTTTTTGTATCCTCCGAGAAGTGACTTTTACTGGCAACAACAGTGAATTTTTCGGGTAAAACAAACGGCAACCTCTGTGTACTTTTCACATATAAGGACTTCTCTTTCTGTGCCCACTCTTTACCAAGATCTGAAAAATAAGCACCTTCACTACTTCCCCAAAACAGTTGTCCCAACCATGGAGCGAAAACCACCCCCATTGTAGTATAGTTATTTTCTACCAATGCAATATTAACGGTAAAATCGCCACCACGCTTAACAAACTCTTTTGTTCCATCCAGTGGGTCAACAATCCATAACTTTTCCCAGCCCTTACGTTCTTCATAAGGTATGTCAGCTCCTTCTTCGCTTAAAACAGGTATTCCTGTCTGCCCGAGTGCTTTGATAATAATATTATGACTATTTACATCAGCATCTGTCAATGGAGAGTTATCTTCTTTTTTACTTACATTAAAATCATCACGATTGTATACGTCAAGTATAGCAACTCCGGCATTCAATGCAGTATCAATAATCAGATCAAGAAATTCTTCCTTCATGAAATTAAAATCTTTATAGTTGTATTTTCTCGCATTTTCATTCCTTTATAATCCAAACCTCTAATAAGTAATATTCCCGGGTTAACCCCTTCCTCAAATCTTCCCCATTTCACTTCTTCGGGAATGCTTTTAATAGCCTTACTATTATAATCATGAATCAACTCCGGCACACTTACATTACTATTTAAGCATTGTTCCTTAATAAGTTCCCAAGCTGATATTTTTGGTAATGCATTTGTTTTATTAATACTTATGACCTGTTTTTCATGAAATACTTTTCCTTTAAAATTGGAAGGAAATATTCTAAAGTCAGGATAACAGATATATCGTAATGAGCCATTTGAGTATAACCTGTTAATCATTTTAACTCTTTCAACAATATTTTCATCACTTAGGGTAATACCCCTAAAATCTTCAATAAACCCCGGAATCAGAACTCCCCCATAATATTCCATCCCTTGTTCCTCTTTAAAATCATCTCCAAGAATCTTTATGTCGGTAATAATATTGCTATTATCAACAGATATCACAGGCATTTTACCCAATGAACCGTCAGGCAATAAACAATAATGAGCAGATATTTTTCTCATAACATATGAGGTTCAGGAGGCGGTCTGTGCTTAGGAATATACAGCAATCTAATGTTTTTTATAAAACCCTTAGCATCCACGGTTGTATCATGTTCTAATAAAAGGCCCCTTAATCCCACTACATATTTATTTCTATCAGCATCCAGAGATAATGTAGTTATTCGTTCGGTAAATGATTTATCAATAGAATATGAAACTGTATCAGCAGTACTGTCAGAATAACAAGCAATTAATTTCATATATGCTTTATCCAGCAAATTTCCTTTTGCAAACTGATATGTTGCCATCAACCTGTATATTCCTGATTGTAAAGAATCAACTTCAAAGTGAAAAGGAATGCAATTATTAGACGTATCATTTACGTTAACAGAAAAGCTATGTTTCCCTTTCCAAAGATTCCTCATACTAGGCATCGCTAGAGGCTTTTCTTTCAATTCCGGCCTTAATGTATCATATTTAATGTAAGATTCATTTTCGTTTAGGATAGAAATTACTTTATCATAAACTTCTGATAACAATTGGGGATGTTGCGAATACCACGAAAATATTGTGTCAAATTCTTTTTTACCAATACCATGCCTGTTAAGAACAAACTTATAATACTTGGGTAAATCCTCATTCTTACCTCTGAAAAACTCACGTGATTGATTTAAGACAGCTTCTGCATAATATATATCAGCAAGTATTACTGCCAAAGAATCTTCATTTGGAAACTCTTTAGGAGGTTTTACCTTTATGGAACATCCGGTAAAAATGAGAACTATAATAAAAACAGAGAATAAATATTTAAACGGAAATTTCATGTAAATACATTTTTAAAACATAACATTTGATAAGAATGTTATTTACCATCAGCTCTTAATACACTACGTATAGTTTTTAAAAAAATAACAAAATCAAGTTTTAAAGACCAGTTGTCAATGTATTCCATATCCATCCGCATCCAATCATCAAAAGAGATGTTATTTCTCGACTCGGTTATCTGCCATATACAAGTTATTCCCGGCTTCATAGATAACCGCCTTAACTGCCAACGTTTATACTCCTTCACCTCTTGAGGAACAGGTGGTCGTGGACCAACCAATGACATGTGCCCAAGTAAAACATTAAAAAACTGAGGCAATTCATCAAGACCTGTTTTACGCAAAAAATGACCAACTTTAGTTATTCTTGGGTCGTGAGTCATCTTGAAAGTAGGGCCGTCCATCTCATTATAGACCTTTAATTCATCTTTTAAATTCTCGGCATTAACTACCATTGTCCGGAACTTATACAGCCAAAACTGGCGTCCTCTCAATCCAACCCTAACCTGCTTAAAAAATACCTGACCTTTAGATGTAGAAGCTATTAACAAAGCTATAATGACATATACCGGAGACAAAATAATAATTGCAAAAAGGGCTATCAGAAAATCAAAAACCCACTTTATCATTAATGACAAATAATTTAATGGTGTATTAGATATGGTCAACAATGGAGTTGTTCCAAAGTAGTGCAAGTGAGTTTTATTAGATAACATATTAAAAACAGGAGAGTACATTCTAAATACCACTCCAACTTCATTACAACTAAGAAGCAAATTCTGAATTCTATTCATATCAGGTTTCTCGTAGCAATACACCAGTTCATCAATAGGGTCATCCTCAAGCAATTTATCAATATTTACATGCTCAGGCAGAAACTTCAATTTATCTTCAAAATATTCTTTCAGTTCATCTCCAATAACAGCACCTATTTGATAACCCCACTCTTTATGTGATAAAAGCATTTTTATAAAGTATGCTGATGATCTGTCTCCAATAATAAGGACTGTCCGGGAATTATAACCCTTCTTTCTGGCATTTTTAAATATTGAAAATACAAGAAATTTAAATGCAAAAGTCAAAACCAAATTTATACCCGCGAAATATAGTAATGGCATAACACTCACATAGTACTGTTGGATAAGAAAAATGAAAAAACCTAAAAATGCTGAACCTATGACAGACAGCAATATACAATTAAAAAGCAAAACAGAATAAGGCCTGGAACGGTAAAGTTCACTAAGTCTAAGGATTTTTGATAACATAAACCAAATAAACAACAGAAAAAAATGTTGAATAACTGATCCCTCATTAAAAAAATATGAGAAATCTCCATTTTGAATAAAATTAGTTATATCTATTGATACCCAAGCAATAATAACATCAATAAATGCTAAAAAATTATTTACAATCTTATTTTTTTCTTTAATCATATAAATTAAACTATAAGCTCTTTAAAGACAATTTAATCACAAATATTCTTTTATAAAACTAACTATTAAAATCCTGTTTATAAAATATTTCATTAAAAAAACTAAACAATAACAAAATCAGAACAAAAAAGCCGCTTGGAAAAATTCCAAACGGCCTTTAAAAATTTTATAATCGAACAGTTCTACATCATACCTGGCATTCCCCCACCCATTCCCGGGGCTCCTCCCATTGGCATAGCCGGCTCGTCTACAGGTTCATCCACCAATACACATTCTGTAGTAAGGAACATACCTGCAACAGAAGCAGCATTTTCAAGAGCAATACGAATAACTTTAGCAGGATCAACAACTCCACTTTTTAATAAATTCTCATATTTATCAGTACGTGCATTATATCCAAAATCTCCTTTTCCTTCTGCTATTTTTTGTACAACTACAGCACCTTCTTTACCGGCATTGAATACGATCTGACGAAGAGGTTCTTCAAGAGCGCGTTTTACAATTTCAACTCCTGTAGCCTCATCTTCTGTCTCAACATCTACCTTATCCAGTGCGTGTATAGCACGGATGTAAGCAACTCCACCTCCCGGAACAATACCTTCTTCAACAGCAGCACGAGTTGCACTTAATGCATCATCAACACGGTCTTTTTTCTCTTTCATCTCCATCTCTGAAGCTGCACCGATATACAATACGGCAACTCCACCAGACAGTCGGGCTAAACGTTCCTGTAGCTTCTCCTTATCGTAGTCTGAAGATGTATTATTGATTTGTGCTTTTATCTGAGCAGTACGCTCTTCTATTACCTCTTTTGTACCTGCACCATTAACAATGATTGTATTCTCTTTATCAATAGTAATTTTTTCGGCTTCGCCTAACATTTCCAAAGTGGTATTCTCAAGTTTCAGACCAGTTTCTTCAGAAATAACTGTTCCATTTGTAAGAACTGCAAGATCCTGAAGTATCTCCTTACGGCGGTCACCAAAACCCGGAGCTTTTACTGCTGCAATTTTCAATGACCCTCTCAAACGGTTTACAACCAAAGTAGCCAATGCTTCACCATCAACATCTTCTGCAATAATCAACAATGGCTTACCTGTTTGTGCTGTTGCTTCAAGAACCGGAAGCAGGTCTTTCATTGTAGAAATCTTTTTGTCATGAATCAGAATATAAGGATGCTCCAATTCAGTTTCCATTTTTTCGGTATTAGTTACAAAATACGGAGATATATAACCACGATCGAACTGCATACCTTCAACAACATCAACTGATATTTCTATACCCTTAGCTTCTTCAACAGTTATAACACCTTCTTTTCCAACCTTCTCCATTGCCTCGGCAATAAGTTTACCAATTTCAAAGTCGTTATTAGCTGAAACTGATGCTACTTGCTCTATCTTCTCGCTATGATCACCTATTGGTGTTGCCTGAGAATCGATATTCTTCACTACAGCAGCAACTGCTTTGTCGATACCTCTTTTCAATTCCATGGGATTAGCACCGGCTGTAACATTTTTCAATCCTACATTAATAATTGATTGAGCCAAAACGGTAGCAGTTGTTGTTCCATCTCCTGCATCATCAGCAGTTTTCGAGGCAACCTCTTTTACCATTTGAGCCCCCATATTAGCATACGGATCAGCCAATTCAATCTCCTTTGCAACAGTTACGCCATCCTTTGTAATTGCAGGTGCACCAAATTTCTTATCAATAATAACATTTCTTCCTTTTGGGCCTAAAGTTACCTTTACGGCATTAGCCAACTCATCAACTCCTTTTTTCAACAGTTCACGAGCTTCAACATCAAATTTTATTTCTTTTGCCATTTCAACAGCGTTTTAAATGATTATATAATTAAACAATTTTTTCATTATCAAAGGTCATCTCCCTTTTATTAATTCTTATCAGGATAACTTACAATAAATAGTCTCCAAATATTTCTGATACTATTCTTTCATAAAGTATGCCAAAAAAAATCGTGTCAATATGACTGACATACTGACACGATTTACTGTTTTTTTAAATAGTCTACTGTTGCGACTATTTATTCTCTTCTCCTGAAGTTTGTTGGTTTTCAGGGGAAGTAGGAAATACCGGTGCTTCTTGTCCCGGAGTAGCAAGATTGTTTAATTGTTCATCAATCTCAGAACCATTAACTACATTATCCTTAGGCATTACCATAACGGCAACAAACGCTAAAACAAGTAAAAGACCTGCAAAAGTCCATGTCGCTTTTTCTAAAAAATCAGTTGTTTTACGAACACCCATAACCTGATTAGATGAAGAAAAATTCGCCGACAATCCTCCTCCTTTGGAGTTTTGTACCAACACAATCAAAATCAATATTATACTAACCAAAACAACCAACACATTAACAAACTGATACATATCTTATAAATTTATTGATTACTAATTATTTTTTTTAATTTTTTAATTTGCTGTGCAAAGTAAACACTTTTTTCGGGATATTTCAAACTCAGTTTCTCAAATATGTTATTCGCCTTTTCAAAATATCCTTGCTTAATATAAATCCCGGCTAAAGTTTCAGTCATCAATTCTTCACTATCAAATGAACTTGTCTCTTTAATCTCTTTTTGTTTTTTTGTACTTTCTGATTTAACCGGCTTACTATCTGACTTACGATTATTTAAAAAATCTTCAATTATGTTAATAGTTTTATTCTTCTTCCTGGCTTTGTTTGCTTGTTTATCAGCAGAATTATCAACCGGCTGTTGCCCAACTACAGAAAGCCAGGCAGAAAAAGAACGATTCTGCTCCACATCCAATGGAGACTCATATATGTTAAGGGAATAACCTAAATTGTCAGCTTTCTCATATTCAAACAGCTGGTCGTCTTGAACTGACATGTACCCATTATCAGAAACTTCCTCATCCTTTGACTCAAAAGTAAAACCAACCGCTCCTCCCTGCATTGTTTCATTAACATCATCAACCCTGAAATAATTACCAACAGACTCCACCTTCCCGGTTACAGCTATTGATGATGTTTTTTCTTTGCTTTCCTCTGCCCTATTCTCTTTTTGCAATTCCGGCTCTCTTTTATAATCCCCTACCGGATATAAATTATAAATCAACTCAAACAAACAAGTTCTGTCAGTCACAAACAAAACAGATCTTTTCAGTTCAGGTTCATATCGAACATGATCAAGAAAATGAAGATTTTTTAACAGCAATAGTCTTGCCGCCTGAAAAAAGGGGTATTCATCAACTAACTCCTGGATACCTTTTAGAGTTGATTCATTTAATTCTTTCGGATTATGAATAAGGTTATATAAAAGTTGTTTGTTCATTTATTACCAATCAGAAAATGTTTTGTTAAAAATATTTTCTGTTAATTGATCTATAATTAAAGATGTTAGCTCGCTTTCAACTTCTGTAATATTTCTTTCTGATGCAAAGTCCTGATAGGCTGAGAAACTTGACTCCCAGTTTTTCCGGGGATCTTTTTTATTCTGACAACGCACCTTTATAGAAATTGTCAGGCGGGTTTGAGCAGATACGGCATCCTCTTTAATGGCCATTGGCCTGATAGAATATCCTGTTATCTCGCCCGAGAAATCAACATCTCCTACACCACTAGCCAAAATCAATCTCGACTCACCCATTATCCTCTCTTTCAGCAGCTCAGTCATTTTTTGACTTAACAATGGATTAATAATGGCGGCCCTGTTGTTAAAATACTGAACTGAAAAAGTTTTCAGGTTTTCGTCAATCGATGCACCACTTAAGGTCATACGTACTGAACAACCTACAAACAAAAGTAATGAAAAAATAAAAAAAACTATTTTTTTAATGTGCTTCACAATAATTATCCTTCGATGTTATACTCTTTTATTTTCCTATATAATGTACGTTCTGAAATACCCAAATCCTTAGACGCATATTTTCTTTTTCCGTTATGTTTATCAAGAGCTTTTTTAATCAACTCAATTTCTTTATCTACTAAAGACAATGACTCTCCAACAAACTCCTCAGTATCCTGAATCATTGGGTCTTCATTATTTCGTTTGTTCGCAAATGCAACATTTGCTGGTACTACTGCAGTGTCAGGAGTTACCGGCGGGGGTTCTACTGATGATGTATTTATGAGTACGCCTTCACTATTATTATACAATTTATTGATAATATGAGCCTGCTCACCTTTAACACTAGAACAACCATCATCCTGCAACATCTCAAGAACTAACTTTTTCAGGTCAGTCATATCGTTCTTCATGTCAAACAACACCTTATATAATATCTCCCTTTCGTTACCAAAATCAGCATTCTGTCTTTTGTCACGTTCAATCAATGCAGGAAGATTATCTCCTATATGATATGGGATATATGATGCAATAGTTTCAGCATCTATCTCTCTTGTTTTCTCAATAACAGATATCTGCTCGGTAATATTTTTCAATTGCCTTATATTACCCGGCCACCGGTATCTTACAAGCAATTCTTTAGACTCTTTAGACAATTTTATTGGTGGCATACGGTATCTGTCAGCAAAATCATTAGCAAATTTTCTGAACAACAGATATATATCTTCTAAGCGATCGCGTAACGGAGGTACTATTATCGGGACACTACTTAAACGATAATACAAATCTTCACGAAATTTTCCTTCATGTATTGCTCTCTCCATATTTGTATTTGTAGCAGCAACCACACGCACGTCAGTCTTTAGCACTTTTGATGAACCAACTTTAATAAATTCCCCGGCCTCCAAAACTCTTAATAATCTTACCTGAGTATTTAAAGGCAATTCTCCTATTTCATCTAAAAAAATTGTTCCTCCATTCGCCTCTTCAAAATACCCTTTCCGGGCAGCGAGAGCCCCTGTAAAAGCCCCCTTCTCATGACCAAACAATTCAGAATCTATTGTCCCTTCAGGAATGGCACCACAATTAACAGCAATGTATGAGCCATGTTTACGGGCACTATACTGATGTATAATCTTCGGGAAAACCTCTTTTCCCACACCACTTTCCCCGGTAATAAGTACAGACAAATCGGTAGGAGCAACTTGAACCGCAACATCAATCGCTCTATTCAGGTTATAAGCATTTCCAATTATCCCGTAACGTTGTTTTATTTGCTGAACATCCATATTAAAACTGAAATTTTTACAGGTTTACCTGACAAAGTTACAATTCTAATTTTAGTTTTCTTATTTTATCAACTATAAAATAGTTAAATTAATCATATTAAAATGAATTTAATTGCCTTTTTTTTTATAAATTTAAGTAAATTTATTAGTCATGAAAATGCCAAAATTACTAGAACTGGATCCCTGGTTAAAACCATATTCCTTTCACATTGAATCAAGAGTATCAAAATACAAACTCAAACTTGAAGATATTGAAGAACAATCAGAATCGATAATTAATTTTGCTTCAGGGCATCTGTTCTTTGGTTTACACAGAACAGAAACAGGATGGATATTCAGAGAGTGGGCACCCAACGCAACACATATTTTTATTATAGGTGATTTTTCCGGTTGGAAACCTCGAAAGGAATACAAATTAACCCGAAAAGAACATGGGATATGGGAAATAGAATTTCACGATAATTTATTAACTCACGGAGAATTATACAAGCTGCTAATCCAATGGGAAGGTGGCGAAGGAGAACGATTACCGGCATATGCCAATCGGGTTATTCAGGATGATGAAACAAAACTCTACTCTGCACAAGTTTGGGAGAACCGGGAACAATTCAAATGGACAGATGAGCATTTTATTCCGGATTCATCAGCTCCATTAATTTATGAAGCCCATATTGGTATGTCTTCTTCAGATGAGAAAGTAGCATCATATACAGAATTCACAAAAAACATTTTACCAAGGATAAAAGAGTTAGGATATAACACGATACAACTCATGGCCATTCAGGAACATCCATATTATGGAAGTTTCGGATATCATGTGGCTAATTTCTTTGCCGCATCATCACGCTTTGGCACACCTGAAGAATTAAAAAAGTTGGTAAACACTGCTCATAGCATGGGATTAAATGTCATAATAGATCTTGTTCATTCACATGCAGTAAAAAATGAGTTGGAAGGTCTAAGCCGCTTTGATGGTACATCTTATCAATATTTTCATGACGGCCCAAGAGGTGAACATCCCGCATGGGACTCCAAATGCTTTAATTACGGTAAAGATGAGGTGTTACATTTCCTGCTCTCAAATTGCAGATATTGGCTCGAAGAGTATCATTTCGATGGATACAGATTCGATGGAGTTACAAGCATGCTCTATGATAACCATGGACTGGAAGTAAACTTCACATCTTATGGAGATTATTTCAAAGGGGAAGAAGACATCGATGCTATAACATATCTTACCCTGGCAAACTATCTCATACATAAAATCAAACCCTCTGCAATATCTGTTGCTGAAGAGATGAGTGGATACCCTGGCTTAGCCGGAAAGATTGAAGATGGAGGATTGGGCTTCGACCTTCGTCTGTCGATGGGTATACCGGACTTTTGGATAAAGATGATAAAAGAGAAAAAAGATGAAGAGTGGAATGTTTCTCAAATTTTCCATGAGCTTTCACAACACCGGGCTGAAGAAAGAACCATATCTTATGTAGAGTCGCATGACCAAGCCCTGGTGGGTGATAAAACAATATTTTTCAGGCTTGTTGATAAGGAGATGTATGACTCAATGGCAAAAGAACAAGAGAGTATGGTTATTGATCGTGGTATTGCCCTACATAAAATGATACGACTTATCACTCTCGGAACGGCCACCGGTGGATATCTGAACTTTATGGGAAATGAATTCGGACATCCGGAATGGATAGATTTCCCAAGGGAAGGAAATAACTGGTCGTATAAATACGCGCGCAGGCAATGGAATCTTGTTGATAATGAACTTTTAAAGTTTCATTACCTAAATGATTTCGACAAAGAAATGATAAGACTGTTTAATACTCATAATCTATTACCACCTGCCCCTATACAGTTGCATGCAAACGAGCAGGACCAGATTTTAGCATTTCACAAAGATGATTTTGTATTTATCTTCAATTTCAATCCTTCTGTTTCTTTTGAGAATTATGGTATTACTGTGCCTAAAGGCAAATACAAAATTGCATTAAATACCGATGATCAAAAATTCGGTGGGTTTGAACGTATTGATACCAGTTATATTTACTATTCCGAAAACATCCCATTCAATGAGCACCACCAAATAAAACTGTACATTCCGGCACGAATGGCAATGGTTTTACAAAAACAGAAGATAAAAAGAGTAAGGTAACCGAAAAGCACAAAAGTGACGGGGTGACTCCACAATCTCTCTGGCAGTCACCCCGTCACTAATAACTAATCACTTATCTTATATCCATCTCATCAAACCAAAATCTTGTTTATGAGGCAAAGCGTCATTCATTGGAAACATACGGATTCCAAAACTATAAAGTCCGGCCATCTTTAATTTATACTTAATGGTATAATACGCTTTCTCATCTTTCTCCTTTACCAGCTTGAAGGGTTCGGTAGAGATCACCTTAACATTTTTCATATTATCACCTATGCCATCGGTGAACACCATTTCAAGACCAATCTTAATATCTTTCAAGCCATTTTTATCAACTACCACATTAACAACATACTTGTCACTAACACCAAGTTCTTTTTTAGTAATATCAGGCAAATCAATTGAGAGAACCTCAACCTTATCCCAATTGGCAGAAATTTTACGTTTCCAGTCTGCTAATTCAACGGCTCCCTGATAATCATTCTCACGAATCTTCACTACTCTTTTATATTGCTTGTTGTAAAACCTTTCCCTATAATCATCAAGCATGCGTTTTGTAGTATAATCAGGAGCTATCTGAGCTATGGAATTTTTAACATACTGAATCCATTTTACAGGAACCCCGTCTTTATCAACATCATAGAATAGAGGTATGATCTCATTTTCAAGAATATTGTATATATTAGAAGCATCAAGCTCATCCTGAAATTCCTGATTATCATAAACCCTTTTGTCAGTCAAAGCCCAGCCAGCTTCTTTACGATAACCTTCGTACCACCAACCATCAAGAACACTAAAGTTAAGAACTCCGTTCATCTCTGCCTTCTCACCTGAAGTTCCGGATGCTTCCAGCAGTCTTGTCGGAGTATTCATCCACACATCCACACCGCTAACAAGTCTTTTTGCCATATCCATATTGTAGTCCTTTACAAAAATTATCTTCCCAACAAATTCAGGTCGACGAGAGAATTCAACAATTCGTTTAATCAACGATTGTCCACCACCATCGGCAGGATGAGCTTTGCCGGCAAAAACAAATTGAATAGGACGCTCCGGATTATTCAAAATACGTGAAAGTCGCTCTTCATCAGTAAACAACAGATGAGCCCTTTTGTAAGTAGCAAACCGTCGTGCGAATCCAATGGTTAAAACCTTATCGTTCATAGCATCCATAGCATCCATGATCAATCCGGGATTCTCTCTCAGACTTGACATATTTCGGTTTATCCTATCTTTCAAATAGTCGAATAGTTTTTTTCTTAGAGCATTACGGATACTCCATAACTCTTTGTCCGGGACATCATAGATTTTCTTCCATAACTCTTTATTTGACAAATCATTAAGGAAATTATCATCAAATGTTTCATAAAGCTTTCTCAGTTCAGATGCAGTCCAGGTTCCATAATGAACCCCGTTTGTAACATAACCAATATGCAACTCTTCGGGGAAGAATCCTTTCCAAAGATTATTAAACATCTTCTTTGTTACTTCTCCATGCAGCCAACTCACCCCATTCATCTCCTGCGAACATTTTGCTGCAAGATTACTCATTGAGAATTTTTCAGCGTGATCGCCCTCACACTCCCTTCCCATATCCATGAACTGCTCCCAAGAGATATTTAGTTTTTCCGGAACATGGCGTAAATATATACGTAGCATATCTTCATCAAACTTATCATGTCCTGCAGGAACAGGAGTGTGGGTAGTAAATAGCGATGAAGACCTCACTATTTCCATTGCTTCATTGAAAGAGAACTTATTTCTCTCAATCAGATTTATTAAACGCTGAACAGTTGTAAATGCAGCATGCCCCTCATTACAATGGTAAATGTCATTTGATATTCCCATCTCATCCAACAGTCGAATACCTCCCAATCCAAGAATAATTTCCTGCTTCAACCGGTTTTCCCAGTCCCCTCCATACAAAGAATGAGTAATACCTCTATCAGCATGTGAGTTCTTCTCACAATCAGTATCAAGCAGGTATAAAGGAACCCTTCCAACCTTTACTTTCCAAACTTTCACATGAACAATCCTTCCCGGCAAATCAATAAATATGTATAGTGGCATATTATTATTATCCATAACTCTTTCAACAGGAAGGTTTGAAAATTCCTGAGAATCATAATTTGCTACCTGTTCTCCATTTAAGGAAAGAGACTGGCGGAAATAACCATATCGGTATAAAAACCCTACAGCAACCATATTTACACCACAGTCACTGGCCTCTTTAAGGTAGTCTCCTGCTAAGATCCCCAAACCACCTGAATAAATTTTCAGATTATCAGTTAATCCATATTCCATACTAAAATAGGCAATAGCAGGAGTATCCTCAGCTTTCTTATTCATATAAGCTCTAAACATCTCCTCCACTTCCTGGAGTTCAGACGCAAAACCCTCGTCTCTGGAAAGTTCATCAATTCTTTCCAATGTAACTTTCTCAAGTAATACTATCGGATTTTTATCAAACTTAATCCATAATTTGGCATCTACTTTCTCAAACACCTCCAAAGCCTGATAGTTCCAAGTCCACCACAGATTCCGTGATAATTCATGTAAAAACTTCAGGTTTTCAGGCAATTTCGATTTTACGACTATTTTTTTCCAAACAGGGAATGGATATGTTTCCGGTTTCATTTTTATTCTATATTCTTTAGGTATTAAGCTAAACTTTTCTTTTCTTCCATCAACAGCAGTTAATGCCAGATGATATGATTTATAATAGTATTTAATTAATTTATCCCATGCAACAGAACGTGAGATTTCAGATGCTTTCTCTCCAACTGTTTTTATTTGCTTTTCATCTAATGTACTGTAGTGTGTAATAATTTCGGTTATAGTCGAAGCTACATCATGACAGTTTACATCATTTCTGTATATTACAGCGATTCCGTCATCCACACTTTTCGATACAGGTTGAACCCACAAACCGAAACCGGCTAATGTAGTTGTTATAGAAGGCACATGAAAAGCAAGGCTCTCTACAGGAGTATAGCCCCATGGTTCATAATAGGATGGAAAAACAGTAAGATCCATTCCTATCAGCACATCATAATAATGCATATTAAAAATGCCATCATCACCATTCAGGTATGCCGGCACAAAAATCAATTTTACCTTATCCTCTTTTTCATTACTAAGGTGAGTCTCCTGTATTTTATTTATAATTGGGTCATACCCAAGATCGTGTAAACCATGTGTTAAAAAAGGATTATCAAGAACCTGATTTGAATCCGGATTATTAAGTTTTTCCATCAAATCTTTACGTGGCCCATAAGTATTAGCAGGAATCATAACAAAAGCAACAATCTCTTTTGATTGCTCTTCTGATTCATTCAGTTGCTTCAGTGCATCCATAAAAACATCAATGCCCTTATTCCGATACTCATACCTTCCACTATTTGCAATAAAAAGTGTATCTTCTTTTAATTTATAGCCTAACAATGCCTCCGTAACATCTTTTAATTTATCACGAGCTATTTTCCGCTTGAAATTAAAATCTTCTCCCTTAGGAACAAACGTTTCTTCAAATCCATTAGGGGTAATAACATCCACTTCTTTTCCGAAAAATTGTTTACACTCACCTGCAGTAATTTCTGATACGGTTGTAAAACAATCGGAATGAAGAGCAGTATTCTTTTCTATGGAGTGTTTAGAAACAATATTTAATTCTCTGGCTTTAGTATCGCCATCGAATTCATTAAGATGGTCATAAAGGGGTATCCCGTTTCCAGCCAATGAACGCCCTACTGTAGTAGCATGAGTTGTAAACATCGTACCTATCTGAGGAACAACATCTTTTAGGGTAAGAGCTCCTGCACCTGTCATCCATTCATGAAAGTTAGCTACTACCCTATCTTCTATAGTAAGATAATAATTGTAAAAGCTCTCAATCACCTTGCTTGTGGCATATCCAAATAAAACTGCTTCTACATAATCCCATTCACCACTTATGCTATCAACCTTATACAACTCCCAATATTTGCCAAGAATTTTATCTTTTTCAGGAATAAAGGTTGTAAAGTCTACCAAAACAACAATTGGTTTTCCTACAATATTCCATCTTCCAATTTTTACCATTATACTTTCACTTGACAACTGGCGCTTCCAGTCACCAAAAAGTTTATCATCAGGGATAAATTCAGGGTTTTCTTTTGCCTCTCGCCACACATCCGGTCCAATAAAAATCAACTTATCATTAAACTCCTGCATCAATGTCAAAGCCTTGGTCGATAAAACAGTATGTATACCACCTATTTTATTACATACTTCCCAACTTGCCTCAAACACATAATCAGGTTTTAAATACTTATCATCCATATTTTAAAATATATTCAACATAACTCATAAAAACCGAAAACATTACATTTTCGGTTTTACCTACACCTATTATAAACTCATATCCGGAGAAATAATTCATCCCATTTTCCAGAGACTATTTTTTTTTCAAATTTAAGCGCAAGTTAAAAAAAACAATATAACTATATCATTTACCAAAAGAATTAAAACAATTTAACTATTTCTTTCCGGCTGATGTTTTTGCTTTTATTTTAGTTTTCGCTGCAGGCTTAGTCCCTACTTTAGTTTTAGTTGAAGTAGCTTTAGTTCTGGCTTTACCAACTCTTAACCGTTTAAGTTCAGCTTCAAGTTTTTCAAGTTTTTCTTCTTTTTTACTTAACACAGCAGTCAGTGTGGCCAACTCCTGCCCCATAGTATTTTCAGGAACAGCGGCATTTAATCTAAGTGTGAAATCACTAAGAACATTCATATAATTCATGAATGCCTCATAAGGAGTCTCATAAGGATTGAAGTAGGCATGCACATCACCATCTGAGAAGAATTTTGTACACATATAATAAAAGTGATCACTTGTCTGCAGATAAGACCAGTCCTTTAAGATATCTTTATCAGTACATTTTTCTATTTTCGGCAACAGTGCATATAATTTATCAAATGCTTCAATTTGCATCTCATTACCCAGCCAGGCGGTAAGGTCTCTTTCCTCATCGGCCCAACTGGTAGGATTTGGCACATGAATGGCTGATACCGGTTGCATCTGCTTCACAGCCTCACTCGGTGTAATAAATCTCAATTCTTCTGTATTTATTACAACTTCCGGCAATCTCTCCAGAAAATCAAAAATCCCGGTATCTTTCCATTGATGCTCACCAAACGTTTCATAATCCATAAACAGGTTTACCAACTCCTCTTCAGGACTTAAATCTTTCAGCCATCTTACATATTTCTCAGCAGTTAAAGGATACTCATTCCAATCATGATTACTAAAACGGAAAGCAATATCGTCGCTCAAAGTAAAATTTTTTAAAAGGACTTTTAATCTTGGATTATGTGCATTGCAATACATAAAGTTAGGGCTTTTCCAACCCAAAACATGTTTAGCACCTTCAGCAAGCATCCCTTTGTAACCTATTGAATGAACCATTGCACCCAACTCATCGGAATAAACCAACTCTGTATTCCTGAAGACTTTAGGCTTTTGACCAAACAACTCGGTAATTGTGTCTGCATGTCTCTTAACCTGTGTTTCAAATTCACCCTTGTCCTTTAATGACACCAGGGAATGGCTGTATGTTTCCGACAAAAACTCAACATGTCCTGTTTTTGCCAACTCCTGAAAACTCTCAAGCACCTCAGGGGCATACAGTTTAAACTGATCAATAGCAATTCCGGAAATTGAAAAAGAAACTTTAAATTTTCCTTTATGCTTCTTTAATAATTTCAACAATAGTTTATTCGCCGGTAAGTAACACTTTTGTGCAACTTTATTTAGAACACCTTCATTAGTGTAATCATCATAATAGTAATGGTCATTTCCAATATCAAAAAAACGATATCTACGAAATCTGAATGGTTGATGAACCTGAAAATAGAGACATATATTTTTCATAATTAAGTGTTTTTATCTTTATATAACGGAATCATAAATATCTTTAACTTTTTGTGCTGAGTGCTCCCATTTTAAATTATCCACTTCAGTTTTACCAAACTTCTTAAATGTAGAAGCAAGAGCAGGATAATTCAAAACACCATAGATGGCATCAGCCATTGCATCCACATCCCAATAGTTTATTTTAATGGCATATGTCAGTATTTCTGCCACTCCCGACTGGTGAGATATTAAAACAGGTACATTGCTCTGCATTGCCTCTAAAGGAGAAATCCCAAAAGGTTCTGACACAGAAGGCATAATATACAGATCACTAAGACTTAGCATTGAAAACACCTCATTACCTTTAAGGAATCCGGTAAAATGAAACTTATGAGTTATTTTTAACTCTGCAGCTCTTCGTATCATTTTCTCCATCATATCACCACTACCAGCCATCACGAACCGAACATTATCCATTTTTTGTAATACCAAAGCTGCAGCTTCAATGAAATATTCCGGCCCTTTTTGTTTTGTTATCCTTCCAAGAAATGTAACCAGCTTTTCGTTTACACCTTTTTTAAACATGTTTTTTCTGTCATCAGCCAAAGGGTCAACGGCATTATATACGGTTATTACTTTGTCTTCAGGCATACCATATTTATGAATAACAGTATTTCGTGTAAGATTACTTACAGTAATTATCTTATCAGCTGCTATCATTCCTTTGCGCTCAATGTCAAACACAGTAGGGTTAACATTTCCACCGCTTCTGTCAAAGTCTGTGGCATGAACATGTATTACCAATGGTTTTCCGGTAGCTTCTTTTGCTGCAATGCCGGCAGGATAAGCAAGCCAGTCGTGAGCATGAATCACATCAAATGGATGATCCTGAGCAATAACGTTAGCGACAAGAGCATAATTATATATCTCTTTCATCAAGTCAGCTCCATACTTTCCGGAAAAACCGATACATCCCTCTTCAGTAGTCTGAACATATTTCTTTATCCCACTAACCTCATATTTTGTGAGCTTCCAGAATTCTTCAGGATCAACATAAGGCACCAACTTTGAGTCAACCTCAATATAATCCAGCTTTTTTCGAAAATGAGAGAGGTTTAACTTTCGTTTAGTAACCCGAACATTATTAGCCCCTACAAGTTTTATTGATGATTGATCCTCATCACCATAAGCTTTAGGAACAACAAATAAAACATCCAAATCAGACAGATATGACATACCCTTTGTAAGGCCATAACATGCGGTACCTAAACCTCCGGCAATATGTGGTGGAAATTCCCACCCAAACATTAATACTCTCATATGTACTATTTTTATTCTGAGTATTGCTCAATTAAACTTAATACTTTTAATACTCCGGCAACATTCCATAACATCGACACTGCTCCCGCTCCAATATACGGAGGATTACCATTATAACATTCTGAGATGGTTCCGAGACAGTGTTCGGTCATTTCATATTCAAATCCATCAACCATATTTTTTATAAACGACAAACCACCTTTCTTATGTATTTCAAGATATTTCTCTGCAAAATAAGCAATATAACCCGGGTACACAGCTCCATTGTACATCGCAATATGGCGTTTGTTTACATCTCCCTCAACCACTCCCTGAAATGAAGGGTCTTCAGGAGACAATGTGCGTATGCCCTTAGGCGTTAATAATTCCTTTTTCACTACATCAAGAACATTCTTCTGCTCTTCCTTAGTAAGTGGCGAGTAAGGCATAGAAATAGCAATCAGCTGATTAGGCCGTATTGAATAATCAACACTATCATAATCCCTGCAATCAATCAATGTTTTCTTACCTTGGTTAATGAAATTCTCACGAAATGACTGACCGACTTTTTCAGCCATTGTCTGCCATTTTTCAACAAACTCATTATCCTTACTCTTTCTTGCAAGCTCCAAAGCATAACTAATGGCATTATACCATAAAGCATTTACTTCCACAGGCATTCCGTAACGTGGATTTACAGGTTTACCATAAGCAAAAAGTTTCATCCATGTTAATGGTTTGTTTTCAATCTTGCCATAAACAAGTCCATTATCAAGAACTCTGAAATACTCCTGATTAGCATCATTATAAAAATTAAGTATTTCAGTAAAAACAGACTTGTATTTTTCCCATACTATTTTTGCCGAAGTTTTCTTCTCCATCTGGTATATAGTCCAGAACAATAAAAGAGGAACATCTATATTTTTTACATGATCTATTAAATATCTGTTATCCCGTTCTAAATATTCTCTTTTAAGATTTACAATACTATTTTCAAGTATCTTGACAGCAAGTCCTTTTTCACTAAAGAAATCACTTCCCCACGGCAGTGCTAAAAGCGTATCTCTAAGCCTCTCATCATACCAATGGTAACCGGCAAGCAATTTTACATCGTCACCTCTTCTCACAATAAACTGAGATAATGCATTGACAAGGGTATTACGCAAATTATTACGGGGAACACGCATAGATGCCTGGTGTGTAAATTTTCCTTTTAAGGAAACAGGATTTGCCTCATTCAAAGATCCCGAGAAAATAATACTTTCACCTTTTTTTATCGGGAGTTCAAAATATCCAGGAACATAAAGGTCTTCTCTAAACTGATTTCCTCTGTTCTCTTCTTTAAGATATTCTATTCCCCGATACCAATCAGGCATTGGGACAAAATCATTCTTTTTATTCAGTTGCATATTCAGATATGGAAACCCATCATATAAACTCAATCGAATTCCATTCTTCACATCTTTATATCGTGTATTGGCAACCAAATTTTGCTCAGTAAGCTCATTGATCTGCCTGAAGGCCAAAAATGGTTTTAACCTGATAGTAGTTGGGGAGTGAGCTTCTTCCAATGTGATTTTCACAAGTATTTGATTTTCACTCTCAACCAAAACTCTCTCAACTGAAAGGACTACACCACCAACTCTGTATACCAATCTTGGAATAGTATCCATCGTAAAATCACGCAAGTATTTGTGTCCCTTTGGTTCATAATGATTTCCATCATACTTATGTATTCCCAGATTAAAGACTTTTTCGTGTTGAACAACAGAGATGTCGAGAGATGATAATAGCACAAAACTTTTGTAATCAAACTCTTTCAATGGTGCAACCAAAAGCCCGTGATACTTACGAGTGTTACATCCAATAATTGTACTGCTTGAATAAGCCCCTGCCCTATTAGACCGAAGAATCTCCCTATAAAGAGTATACTCCAGATTAATTAATTGCGACTTATCCAAATGTATATAGTTATCCATAAGATGAGAATTTATCAACAAGTTATAATAGTTTTAGCAACAATCTACAAAAATACTTTTAAAATTTATTCAACTAAAGTTATGAAAATAATCTCTTTAAAACAAGATATTTCCATCTTTTATTATCAAACAGAACGGCATATCAAGAAAATGAATTATGATTTAACAAGAATTATGACCTGGCAATATCTCCAAAAAAATCAAGGTCACGTTTCAAATCAACCCCCGGATAATCTTTTAAGATTTTTTCAAGTTTGACAACCTCACCTTTAGCAAATTTTTTATACTCTTCCGTAGCAGGATTAAATGGTCTATGCTTTCTTGCCCTCAGCACTTTTTCTATAACTTTTTCAAAGTCACTTGCTTTATCATTGAAATAAACTTCCGTAAGTCTTTTCCAAATATACTCTACAGCCTGGCTATTCGGATGCAACATATCTTCGTCATAAAAACGATAGTCACGCAAATCATCTATTACCAATTCATAAGCAGGAAAATACTCAACATAACTATATCTCTTTACGAGTGAATCGATGGCAAGAAACAGAACCGATTTGCTCAGTTGGTTTCCGTGTGCCCCATCTTTCCAGTGACGAACAGGGCTTACCGTAAAAATAATCTTTAAACCAGGATTAAACTTTTTTAAGCGTCCAACCAATTCATTATAACTATCAACAATTTCCTCAACTGTTAACCGGTAACGGCTGAAGTTTGAAGAAGATAATTTATGACAATTTGCAACAACCAACTTATCCTCTGAGTGTTCATAAACCCATGATGTTCCAAAGGTTATAAAAAGAAATTCTGCATCAGCCAACCTCTCATACCCGGCAACAATTTGTTCATTTACATTTGTTATAACCTCATTCTTATCAACAGAAGAGAAACGGCTATGATGGTAAAAGCTATGCCACAATCCCTTATATTCAAACAGCATACTATCATCAAACATTCTCTTATCCATCAAAATATCAAGGCTCTGTTTTACCGAAGCCGGATTGTATAATATCCCAAACGGATTTATCGTTGCATTAAATCGTCTTTCAACAAAACGTTCTCCAATATTCTCAGAAAAACAGGAACCAAAAAACAGGATGGACGAATTATAAGATATCTTACCGGTAGCAACCGGTATATGTACAACTGTTCTGAATTCACTCATCTTAATTACAATTCTAAATGTAAACTAATTGATCAGATTATTGTAACTGTTTATTTATCTGTCAGATAATAAATTGGGGCCAAAAAACAGAACTCTTTTCTGATGCATCTATGCCTGAACAAAAGACAATGCCGGAGTTCAAGATTCAAAGATAATACAAATACAATTAATTTAAAATCTCTAAGATTTGAATAATCTATAAATTTATTACTTGGGTTGCGCTAACTTATCAACAGTAAAATCATCATCTTTAAGTCCCTGATTGAGTTTAACATTTGACATAGTAATCCTTGTCTTATGATTCTTTTTCAAATCTGTCATGGTCACCACATCAGCAATCCAGTAATTATTAATTTTTTTATACTTATAAATAGCTTCTTTTACCCTTTTACCTTTTTTATCAAAATACTCAATCTTTTCAGGGTAAAAATATTTTTTATTAACAGTTACAATCAAATGGCTATATGATATGCCGCCACTTTTAGGATTCAAATCCAACACATATGATGTTGCAATCGGCTCAAGCCATTTTGGAATGAATTTTTCAGAATAGGGTATAAAAGCAGCATCTTCCAATGAGAAATCAGATTTGTTAAATGTATTACCTTGAGCCAGATTGGTTATCTTTTTAGGTTTTTTTAGCATTGGCAGATAGAGATACACCTCTCCGGATAAAGTCAAAGTAGCAATTCCTCTGTCCGATTCAGGATAAGTATATCTGAAAATTTTCCTGTCTGCACCCTTTTGCATTAAAAGTGCTTTTTTCACATTCCCTTTACCGCTATTCAAATTTGTCATCTCCATCTCAACATCCGCAACCTTATCTTCTACAGCTAATATAATTTGATCCATTTTTGACAATATTTCAGTTGGATCTTCCTGTGCTTTTACACTGCCGGCAATTACAGAAAATATTATCAGAAACAAGAGTATGATATTAGTCTTCATCGCTTATTGCTTTTTTTTGTTTATTATTTTCCTGTAAAATAATTGCAGGAAGCAAAGTTAGGGCTCCCATACTTGACCCCAACATGCTTAGCGCAATAAGAATTCCAAAGTATACCATTGCAACAAGATTGGAAAAAATTAATACTAAAAACCCTGCTGACACCGAAATGAAATTAATCATAATAGCCCTGCCACTAACTACTATTGTCTCCTCAATTGCTGCATGAACAGAATTCAGTCTTCTCACCGAATGATTAAAATGTGAAATAAAATGAATGGAATAATCAATGCCTATCCCTATTGCAATACTTGCTACCAAAACAGTAACGATATTAAGCGGGATGCCGGTAAGCCCCATTATGCCATACATTATTCCTATTGTAACAACAATAGGAGCACTTGCAATTACACCTTTTATCAATGATTTGAACATAACACTTACAATAGCCACAATAAATATTATTGCAATAATAAGGCTGAATACCTGACTATATAAAAGACTTTTATCCAACTGTGCATTTACAAACGGCATTCCTGTTATCTGAACTGAATAGTTATCTGATTTATGCTCTTCAAAATATGACTGCATAAGTCTGTTAAAATCCTTAATATCGTTGCTTCCATCATCAATATACTTTCCAATAATTATTCCTTTATCCAATTCCGGTGTAACAAGGCGGTTCATACTTTCCTGCTGACCAAGAATAAACCATAACTGGCCAATCATAGCTTCAGTATCCGGAATTTTAGTCTCTCCTCCCAATGCTCCATTAAGCATAGCCACCACATCAGCCACCGACTGAGTACTTGATATATAGGAACTTTGTTTCATATACTCTGCTGTTTCAAGCATGCTATTCAATACTTCAGGGCTTTGCATATTTCCTTCAAAAACAACAAAAACAGGTTTTGAGCCACCCAGTTTTTCTGACATGATATTTTCAGCAATACTATACGGATGATCTGATTTAAAATACCCTGTAGCAGACACACTGCGCTTCAATATGAAAATGCCAAAGATACTAACAACAAAAAGTAAGCTCCACACTATTATTACCCTGCCACTATGGTTAATAACCAATTTACTCAATGGCAATAATAGATACTTTTTCATTTTAGATTTATGTCCTTTCATTCTCCGTTTTGCCTCTTTCTTGCTTGAAGCAGGAAGCACGGCAAGCATTGCCGGCACAAAACTCAAAGCCAACAGAGCAGAAAAGAAAGTTCCTAAAGCTGCCAAAATACCAAAATCCCGAATCATCGACAGGTAGGCCCCGAAGACAAACGACATAAAACCAACCATTGTAGTAAGAGCTGTTAAACTAACCGGAACAATCATAAATAAAAATGCCTTTGAAATTTTGGATTTATGCTCCTTAACATCACTCTGGTTAACTCTGTTTAAAACATGAATTGCATAAGCACTTCCTACAGCCAGTATTATTATAGGCACATTATTGGACACCATTGATAACTTAAAACCTGCCAAAGTAAAAACACCGAGAGCCCATATGATGGCAAGTCCGGCGGTAAAAATTGGAATTACAATTCCTCTGATGGAATGAAAACTCAGATATAACACAAATGCCATTACAAGAAACGCAATCGGAATAAGAGTTATTAGATCATTAGAAACTATATTATCAACATATTTTCCTAAAAAAGGAGCACCTGCAAAATAGTATTTAGTATCCAATTTCATACTATTGATCTTATCCATAACCACAGTTGAAACAGAATCTACATTCGCACCATCCTCTATGGTATAAATTATTAATGTAGCTGTTGCGTCTTCAGAGATAATACTACCGGCAACTATTTTATTAGATGTAATAACCTTTTTTAATTCTTCAGCCTGCCTGATATTTGTTGGTCTGTTATTGTCATTAATCAAATTGTCAACTTCAAAATCATCACCATCAACATTTATTGTCATCATGTTGACAAGACTTGTTACGCTAAGTATTCCGTCAGTTTCATAAAGTGAGTCTGTGACCTGTTGAATATCATTCAGGACTTCGGGCATTAAAACATTATCAGCCTCCAAAATAATTAACCCCATTTCATTACCACCAAAATCTTCCCCCACTTCATTTATGAGTCTCACTACAGGATCATCCTTAGGCAAAGAGTTTATTAGATTTGAGTCTACCGTTGTAAACTGAAGTTCATACCCGAAAAAAGCTGTTATTAAAAAAACAACAATCAGGATAAACCACCTGTATTTAACAACTTTTTCAGACAAAATTCCCATTTAGATTTGTATTATAAGAATTTGGACTCTTTTTCAATAATTATCTTCAAATTTAATCAAAGATTGTAATAGAATAAATTATTACGCCGCAATAATATTCGCAAAATTTGTACACATCACAGAGTTATCTAAAATTAAAATGACTTACGGGCTCTGACAAACTCTTTTGACCGATCAAAAAGATAACGATAGGTAATATGAGTTTTGTATATTTTACCGCCTATTTGCTCCACAAATTTCATCATTACAGGGTTAAAATCACCTATCCAGTTCATCTCAAGGTCTGTATATGTAAATTTTTCTTTAGCAATCTCTTTTTCAAAACGCAATAGGATAGCAGACTCAACGCCCTTTCCCTGATACTCGGGTATAACGCCAAATATTAAACCAATTAACCGCGTACAATTTTTCAGCACCTTTAATCGGTAAAGCAATTTCATCTTATTTAGCAGATTCATCTTACCGTTAAAATCATAAATTAACTGATTTAAGTCAGGTACCATAATATAAAAAGCAATTGGTTCATCTTTATGATATCCTAAAACAAAAGCACGATTATCCATTATAGCTTTTATTGAATTGAACAAGGCCTTTACGTGTGGTAAGCGCATTTTATTAACACCCGGGAAACGTGCCCATGCTTTATTGTATATTATTTTAAAATCTTCAGCAATCTTTTCACTTTTTTTCCGTTCAAATATCTCAAAATGATAATCTCTGTTTTTTAGAAGGCGCTCTCCCTTAAGCCTTAGAACAGGCGACTGGACTCCCGTTTGGACATCAATACTAAAGGTATGCTGATTAAAATAATTTTTAAAGCCGTAGCTTTCAAAAAGCTCGTTGTAATAGGAATGATTGTAAGGCATATTAAATACCGGCTCATAAAATCCATCGGCGAGACAGCCCCAGAAATTATTTCTGTCGCCAAAATTTACCGGGCCATCCATGGCTTCCATCCCTTTCTGTTGAAGCCATTGCTTACCTGCATCAAAAAGAGTATGGGCTGCTTCTTTGCTATTTATACAATCAAAAAAACCAATCCCTCCAGTGGACTGATCATGCCTTGCAGCTGTTCGTTTATCAAAGAAAGCAGCCATCCGACCTACTACCTTGCCGGCAGCATCATACAAAAGCCAGCGAACAGCAGCTCCGGTCTTGAACAGTTTGTTTTTTGATCGGTCAAACATCTTCTCAATCTCATCATCCAAAGGCCTGACCCAATTCTTATCACTTACATAAATGGTAGCAGGGAAATTCAAAAATTCCTTGATAAGGTTTTTATTATTAACAACAACTAAACTAAAATTATCAGACCTCATTTTAAACAATTTCTATTTACTTTTCTTATTTCTCCATACTTATTACAAAACAATAACAAAAATTCTTTTAAACAAAAAAAATCGACCCATGTAGAGTCGATTTTTCTATATCTTATAAAAAAAAACGAATTATAGTGTTCTTGATATTTCCACTTCATCGTATGATTCAACTATATCACCAACTTTAATGTCATTAAAATTTGCAATGTTTAAACCGCATTCATATCCTGTAGCCACTTCTTTTACATCATCTTTAAATCGTTTCAATGACCCTAATAATCCTGTATATATCACAATTCCATCACGAATAAGACGCACTTTGGAGTTACGTTTAATTTTACCCTCTTTAACCATACAGCCGGCAATG
The DNA here is from genome assembly GCA_965371855.1 of uncultured bacterium. Classification (GTDB taxonomy): domain Bacteria; phylum Bacteroidota; class Bacteroidia; order Bacteroidales; family Marinilabiliaceae; genus JAADEM01. The sequence continues at coordinate 17,312 of CBDUZZ010000026.1, read as the reverse complement.
GTTCCCACTTTAGTAATCTTAAATGCCTCACGAACTTCAAGAGAAGCAGTTATCTGTTCCTTCACTTCCGGTGACAACATCCCTTCCATCGCAGATTTAAGTTCTTCTATAGCATCGTAAATGATAGAGTAAAGACGAATGTCAATCTCCTCCTTTTCTGCCATCTTACGTGCAGCCATAGATGGACGCACCTGGAATCCTACTACAATAGCATTTGAAGCAGCAGCAAGCATAATGTCTGTTTCAGTAATTGCTCCTACCGCTTTATGAATAACGTTAATCTGAATTTCATCAGTAGAAAGTTTTATCAAAGAATCAGACAACGCCTCTACAGAACCGTCAACATCACCTTTAACCACAACATTCAATTCCTGGAAATTACCAATAGCAAGGCGTCGGCCTATTTCATCAAGGGTAATATGCTTTTTAGCACGCATTCCTTGTTCGCGCTGCAATTGCTCGCGCTTTGTAGCAATATCCTTCGCTTCCCTTTCATCCTTTAACACATTGAATTTCTCACCGGCCTGTGGTGCTCCGTTCAATCCTAAAACAATAACAGGGTCACTTGGACCGACAACCTCCAGTTTCTGGTTACGTTCGTTGAACATAGCTTTTATATGCCCGTGATGGGAACCTGCTAAAAGCATATCACCAACGCGCATACTACCACTACGTATAAGCATGGTTGCAACATATCCTCGTCCTTTGTCGAGAGAAGATTCAATAACTGTTCCGGTCGCCTGTTTGTTTGGATTAGCTTTTAACTCCAGAAGGTCCGACTCAAGAAGCACTTTCTCTAAAAGAATGTCAATATTCAGGCCTGTTTTTGCCGATATCTCTTGTGCCTGATATTTACCACCCCATTCTTCGATTAGGTAGTTCATATTAGCCAATTCCTCTTTTATTTTATCAGGATTAGCTCCCTCTTTATCAATTTTATTAATTGCAAATATGATGGGTACACCCGCAGCCGATGCATGGTTGATAGCTTCTTTAGTTTGAGGCATAACATTATCGTCTGCTGCAACAATTACAATCACAATATCAGTAACCTGAGCACCCCTGGCACGCATGGCAGTAAACGCTTCATGGCCGGGAGTATCAAGGAAGGTTATAGAACGACCGTTTTTCAGTTGTACTCCGTAAGCGCCAATGTGCTGAGTTATTCCACCTGCCTCACCTGCAATTACATTTGAACTACGGATAAAGTCAAGCAACGAAGTTTTACCATGGTCAACATGGCCCATAATAGTTACAATGGGAGATCTCTCCTCCAGTTCATCCTCTTTGTCCTCCACTTCTTCAATAGCCTCAACAACAGCAGCATCAACAAACTCAACCTGATATCCAAACTCTTCAGCAACCAGAGAAAGCGTTTCTGCATCCAAACGTTGATTTATTGAAACAAACACTCCCAATGACATAAAGGTGGAAATTACCTCATTAATGGGAACATCCATCATGCTGGCTAATTCATTAGCAGTAACAAACTCTGTAACTTTTAATACTTTTTTCTCCTGATCCTGTTTCTCTATTTCAGCTATTTGTTTTTGACTTACAGCATCACGTTTTTCACGTCTGTATTTGGATGCTTTTGATTTTCCTTTTTTTGTTAATCTGGCTAGAGTATCCTTAATTTGCTTTTGAACATCTTCCTCAGCAACTTCTTTATGAACAGGTCTTTTCTTCAGTTTATGTTGAACAATTTTCTTTTTTCGCGGCTCATTCTTCGCTCCCGGTTGTGGTTTTTTCGTTCCTGTAACGTTGTTTGGCTGTGTTTTGGCAGTAATGTCAATCTTCTCTTTACGAATGCGCTTTCTTTTCTTCCTGTGTTTTTTTCTTTCTTCTTTCGATTCTGATGACTTAACCGGTTCTTTGGGCAGATTGATTTTTCCTACAACAGTTGGTCCTGAGAGTTTTGTGGTTTTTGTGGGCTTAAAAATATCCTCTTTTATCTTTTCTTCTAGTTCAACATCTTTAACTGCCGGCGGTTTCGAAATCGTTTCAGCAGAAGGTTTAATTGCTTCCTTAACCTCCTGTTTATCTTTTACCTGTTTCTTTTCCGGCTTAACTTTTTTGGGCTTCTCCAGATTAATTTTTCCAACAACTTTAAGCTCTTCGCCCAGTTTTTCAGATTTTGTCGGGATATGTTCAGGCTCCTTTTTCCTATCCGGTTTTTTCTCCTCTTTTGTAGGCTCCTGTTTAGTCTTTGGAGCTTCAACTGCAGGAGCTTTCTCTTCCGTTATTGGCTTAGGAGTTTCCTTTTTTGAAATCTTCTTTTCAGGTAATTTTTTCTTTGGAACTATCTCATCCAAATCAATTTTTCCAACAACTTTGAAATCAAGATCCGCTTTGGGTCTATCTTCAATAAGCTCTGTTGTTTCCTTCTCTTTTCTTTCTACAGATGTTTCATCTTCTGAAATGTCTGGTCGAGTATCCTGAATAGAGATAGTCTCATTTTTATGTTTTCCGGAAAAATAATGATCCAACTCTTCAGACTCTTTACGAACTTTCGAGTCAGTTTTATATTCCTTATCCAATAAGGAATACAACTCATCACTGATTTTCGTATTTGGATTTGTGTCAATGTCATAACCCTTCTTATGCAGGAAATCCACAATGGTGGATGTTCCAACATTAAACTCACGGGCTACTTTACTTAGTCTTTTACCAACTGCCATATACTTAGGACTCTACTATTACTAAAATATAATATCTTAATATTTATTGAGGGCAAATATAATGTAATTATTCAAATTCAGCCTTCAAAACATTCATGACCTCTTTTATTGTCTCTTCTTCCAGGTCAGTACGCTTCACAAGATCTTCAAGAGTAAGGTCAATAACTGATTTTGCAGTATCACAACCAACAGCCTTCAACTCCTCAATAACCCACTCTTCAATTTCATCGCTGAACTCATCCAATTTAACATCTTCATCATCTGCTTCCATTTCACGATATACATCAATCTCATAACCTGTAAGCTGACTGGCCAATTTAATATTTAAACCCCCTTTGCCAATTGCAAGTGAAACCTCTTCGGGCCGTAAATACACCTCTGCTCTATTCTCATTTTCAAGAAGTTTGATATTTGAGATTTTTGCAGGGTTCAATGCCCGCTGAATAAACAATTGAATATTGGCAGTAAAATTAATTACGTCAATATTTTCATTTCTTAATTCACGCACAATACCATGAATACGAGAACCTTTCATGCCTACACATGCACCAACAGGATCTATACGTTCATCATATGACTCAACTGCAATCTTTGCACGTTCGCCCGGTATCCTGACAATCTTTTTTATGGTTATCAAACCATCAAATATTTCAGGAACCTCCAATTCGAACAAGCGCTCAAGAAATACCGATGATGTACGAGAAAGGATTATTAAGGGATTATTGTTCCTTATCTCTACCTTAACAACAACCGCCCTCACTGTATCTCCTTTACGGAAAAAGTCAGATGGTATCTGTTCTAGTTTTGGAAGTATCAATTCATTACCATCATCATCCAGAATAAGAATCTCTTTTTTCCATATCTGGTAAACCTCACCGGTTATGATATCTCCAATACGCTCCTTGTATTTATGGTATATATTGTCCTTTTCAAGTTCAAGGATACGTGCAGAAAGGTTTTGACGCAAACTCAATACAGCCCTTCTTCCAAACTCATGGAACTTAACTTCATCAGTAACCTCTTCTCCTACTTCATAATCGGAGTCAATCTTTTTTGCTTCTGATAAGGCTATTTGAGTATTTTCATCTTCAACGTCACCATCATTAACAACTTCGCGATTTCTCCAAATTTCAAAATCACCTTTATCATCATTTATTATAACATCAAAGTTCTCATCGGTTCCGAATCTTTTTGCTAACACACTTCTGAAAGAGTCCTCAAGAACTCTTATCATCGTAGCACGATCAATATTTTTTAACTCTTTAAATTCGGAAAATGTGTCTATCAAACTTATATTATCCATGTCTCGTATTATTTGAAAGAAACAACAATTTTTACAGATTTAACATCCTCAAAATTAAAAATATGAGGCGTAACTCTCGACTCTTTCTTCTTTTTTCCTTCTATTTTAACTTTTTCTTCTGTTTCTACAGTAAAGCCGGTATCAATAACTTCAGTAAGCTTACCTGTTATATTTTTTTCTTCCTTTGTTATAACATCAACCTCCCTACCAATATTCTTTTTATATTGCCGGGGAAGTTTTAACGGTTGATCAAGCCCGGCCGTTGACACTTCCAGTGCAAAATCTTCCTTCTCCCTGTCTAAGTTATGTTCTATAAGTCTACTGATATCAATACAATAACTAATAGGTATCCCCTTTTCACTGTCTAAAGTAACTGAAATTCTATTTGACGAGCTAACCGAAAGGTCAACAACGAATACTCCGTCAGATTCCAGCTTATCCAGTATTAAAGATTCTATCTGTTGAATTGTTATCATGTTTTTTTAACCAATAAAATAGGGGACTTTTTGTCCCCTACATCCCTCTACCGACATATTTCGGGCACAAAGATAAATATAACATGGTAATAATCCAAAAAGTAATCTGGTGAGTTTGAATAAAAACACTAAATTTTGATAGAAAAGGAATGATTATCTTGCATAAAAGAAAGTATATTATCTCTTTTGTTAAAAAATAACAGAGCACTATGTCTAACAAACGTAAAATCATCAATGATCCTGTTCATGGATTTATTACTTTACCTTCCGATCTTGTTTTTGACCTAATTCAGCATCCCTATTTCCAGCGCCTTCGAAGGATAAAACAGTTGGGATTGACTCATCTTGTTTATCCGGGTGCATTACATACCCGGTTTCAACATGCAATAGGTGCTATGCATTTAATGGTATCTGCAATAAATGTATTGCGACAAAAAGGTGTAGATATATCTGACAAGGAAGCAGAATCTGCTTACATAGCAATATTGTTACACGATATTGGTCACGGGCCATTTTCCCATGTATTGGAAAACACAATAATTCAAGATGTTAAGCATGAGGAGTTGTCAGGGCTTATTATGAGCAGACTTAATATTTATGCAAACAATGCATTAACTGATGCCATATCGATATTTGAAGGTAGTTATCCTGTGGAATTTTTTCATCAGCTGGTCTCAGGGCAGCTTGACATGGATAGGCTAGATTATTTAAAAAGAGACAGCTTTTTTTCAGGAGTATCGGAAGGAATAATTGGTTCTGAGCGCATCATAAAGATGCTGAATGTATACAACGATAAATTGGTTATTGAAGCTAAAGGGATATATTCAATAGAGAAATTTCTTGTTGCTCGCCGGTTTATGTATTGGCAGGTATATCTGCACAAAACAGCCCTTGTTGCTGAAAAAATGTTAATAAGCATTCTCAACCGTGCCAGGTTATTGGCTCTTAATGGAGAAAAATTATTTGCGCCCCCACAATTAAGTTTCTTTCTGGAAAACAAAATTTGTTATGATGATTTTGTTTATCAACCCGAAGTGCTGCCCAATTTTATGATGCTGGATGATTATGATATAATGAGCGCACTAAAAATTTGGTCAACCTCAAAAGATCATATATTATCGCAACTTGCCGGTGATTTTATTAACCGGAATTTATTTCAGATAAAAATCCAGAATGTTCCTTTCGATGATTCTGAAATTATTATTGTAAAAGAGGCAATTACAAAAGCATACGATTTGAAAGATGAAACGGATTGTGATTTTATGGTTTATTCAGGAAGCATATCAAATAATACGTATACCCCGAATGATGAGAGCATTAATATTCTATACAACGATAATGAATTAAAAGATATATCAGAAGTTTCGGATATGCTTAACCTCTCGGTTCTTGGGAAAAGAAGTCGCAAGTACTTTTTGTGTTACCCCAAATCATTAATTCAATAGCATGAAAAAAGATAGATTTAAAATACCAGATAAAGTATTTTTAAACAAAAAAAACCTAAAGTTGCACTTGCATCTTGAATTTTCGGATATTTTGACCGTTGTCAAAGTTTTTTTTTTAGTAAATATATTTCTTAGCTTTGCAGCAAATTTCTTATATCAAATTACCATTTAATGGCATTTTAGATAGTTTCATATACGGGATGTATTAATCCCGTAAGTTATTAACGTAAAGTAAAAATACGGATGAATTTTAAAGCAAGTCAGATTGCAGAATTAGTACAGGGAACTGTAGAGGGAGATCCGGATAGTATTGTTAATGATGTTTCTAAAATAGAAGAAGACAGAGATAATACAATAACTTTTTTGGCTAATCCTAAGTACACAAAGTACATCTACACAACAAATGCCAGTGTAGTAATTGTCAATAATAATTTTGTTCCTGAAGGAAAAATTAAAGCCACTTTAATCAGAGTCGCAAATGCTTACGAGGCTCTTGCTACACTGCTTGACATGTATGAAAAATCATTACCTCAGAAATCAGGTATTGAACAACCATCTTTCATTGACAAGAGTGCGCAATTAGGCGAATTCGTTTATGTTGGTGCTTTTGCCTATGTAGGTCAGAATGTTAAGCTGGGTGATAATGTGAAAATTTACCCACAGGTTTATATTGGTGATAATGTAGAGATTAAGGACAATACGAAAATATATGCAGGAGTAAAAATATATAGAGAGTGTAAGATTGGAAGTGATTGCATTATCCATTCCGGCACCATTATAGGTAGCGACGGTTTTGGTTTTGTGCCTGATGAAAATAATGAATATAAGAAAATTGCCCAGGTAGGAAATGTTATAGTTGAGGATGAGGTGGAGATAGGCTCCAATACTTGTATTGACAGAGCTACAATGGGATCTACAATAATTCGTAAAGGAGCTAAACTGGATAATTTAATTCAGATTGCACACAATGTTGATGTTGGCAAAAAAACAGTGATGGCAGCGCAAACAGGCGTTGCCGGTTCTGCAAAAATTGGCAAGGAGTGCATGTTTGGCGGACAGGTAGGTATTTTAGGCCATATTAATATTGCTGACAAAGTTAAGGTAGCTGCTCAATCAGGTGTTTCTCATGCTACAAAAGAGGGAATGGTTTTAATGGGCTCACCAGCAATAGATGCAATGATGCATTCAAAGTCATTTGTGATATTTAAGAAACTACCGGAGATTTATACTAAATTAAGCAATTTGGAAAAAATGGTTGCGAAAATCACAAAAGAAGAATAAAAGAACAACGATATAGAGATGAGTGAAAAACAAACAACTCTAAATAAAGAAGTTTCGTTAACCGGAACCGGTTTGCATACAGGAGCTAATGTTACACTTACATTTAAGCCTGCCACACCTGGTCATGGTTATAAATTTAAGCGTGTTGATATTGAAAATCAACCGGTAATCGCTGCTTTAGCTGATAATGTAACAAATACGGTAAGAGGTACTGTGTTGGAAAAAGATGGTGTATCAATCAGCACTATTGAGCATTGTCTTTCTGCATTGCGAGGAATGGGTGTTGACAATTGCCTTATTGAAGTTGACGGCCCGGAGATCCCAATTTTGGATGGTAGTGCTAAGCATTTTACTCAGGCCATAAATAATACCGGCATTGTAGAGCAGGATGCAGATCGCAAATATTTTGTGATAAAGAAAAAGATGGTTTATGAGGACAAAGAGAATGGCATAACAATCATAGCTCTTCCTTATGACCAGTTTAGTGTTGACACTCATATATCTTTTAATTCTTCTATTATTTTAGCCAACCAGTATGCCTCTATTGAGTCACTCGATGAATATGAAAATGAAATTAGTGGGTGTCGGACTTTTGTGTTTCTGCATGAAATTGAACCTCTGCTAAAAAATAATTTAATAAAAGGAGGTGACCTTGATAATGCTATTATTATTGTTGACCGGGAGATGCCTCAGGATGAGATAAACCGCCTGGCAGATCTGTTTGACAAACCTCATATTAAAGTACAATCTATTGGTATTTTGAATAATGTTGAGTTGAATTTTCCCAATGAGATGGCTCGTCATAAGTTACTTGATCTTATTGGGGATCTCTCTTTGGCAGGACTTCCTATCAAAGGCAAAATCATTGCAACCAGACCTGGACATAAAGCTAATATTGAATTTGCCAATATTTTGTATAAGGAGATAAAAAAAAGCAACTTAAGGGTTGAAGCCCCTGAGTACGATCCCAATAAAGAGCCGGTATTAGATATTAATGGCATTAAAAAGTTACTACCTCACAGACCTCCATTCTTGTTAGTAGATAAGATTATTGAAATTAGCGAAAAGTATATAATAGGGATTAAAAACATCACTATGAATGAGCCCTTTTTTGTAGGCCATTTCCCCGATGAACCTGTTATGCCTGCCGTATTACAGATAGAGGCCATGGCACAGGTAGGCGGTCTTTTAGTTCTTAATAAGCTTGATGAACCTGAGAAATACAGCACATACTTTCTGAAGATTGATAATGTGAGAATGAGGAAAAAAGTTGTTCCCGGCGACACATTGATATTCAAACTTGAGTTTATGTCTGATTTACGTAGAGGTGTTGCAAACATGAAAGGTGTGGCTTTTGTGGGTGATACAATTGTATCAGAAGGTGAATTTATGGCACAAGTGATAAAAAATAAAGAATAAATTGTAAGGAAAAACACAAAGATGAAACAACCATTAGCTTATATACATCCTGAAGCAAAGATTGCTCCCAATGTTGTTATTGAACCTTTTGTTACTATTGATAAGAATGTCGTAATCGAAGAGGGAACAACAATTGGTTCTAATGCAACTATTCTTGAAGGCACAAGAATAGGTAAAAATTGCAAAATATTTCCCGGTGCTGTTATTGGTGCTATTCCACAGGATTTGAAATTTGCCGGAGAAGAGACTACTGTTGAAATAGGTAATAATACTACCATCAGAGAGTACGTTACAATAAACAGAGGTACTAATTCGAAAGGAAAAACTATCATTGGCAAAAATTGTCTGCTTATGGCCTATGTGCATATTGCTCACGATGTTGTAGTGGGTGACAATGTGATCCTTGTAAATAGTGTTCAGGTTGCCGGTGAAGTTAAAATAGGTGATTTTGCTATAATTGGTGGAATATCTGCTATTCATCAATTTGTGCATATTGGTGCACATGTGATGATAAGTGGAGGATCGCTTGTAAGAAAAGATGTACCTCCTTTTATTAAAGCAGGCCGTGAACCCATGTCGTATATTGGTGTAAATTCGATAGGTATACGTAGAAGAGGTTACACTAATGAACAGATACGTGACATCCAGAATATCTACCGTATTTTATTCCAGAAGGGATTGAATAACAGTGATGGAATAGAAAGAATTGAGGCTGAACTACCCGCATCAAAAGAGAGAGATGAAATTATTCTTTTTGTCAGAAACTCACATAGAGGAATTATTAGAGGGTACTATCCGGATAAAGAGTAAAAGCTTTTCAGTGAAAAGTTTGTAAAGTTCTTCAAGCCTGACTGACGTCAGACTAATGTCAATAAGTTAAGGCTTATGCAAAAAAAGCGTCATTGCGAACGATAGTGAAGCAATCTGTAATTCAAGAGATTGCTTCGTCGTTCCTCCTCGCAATGACGATTAGATTTCTTAACTAATTGACATTGGACGACAGACAGGTCAAAAGTTCTCAGAAAACAATTCACCTTCTACTCTTTATATTCAAGATCATTTTTATCGTAACTTTTCAACGGATTTTTAGCCAGGTTCTGATTCTCTTTCCTGTTTTTATAGGTATCAACAGCAAGATAAATTGCATTTAAGAAAGAGTCCTTATCAGCTTTGTTTTGGCCTGCTATATCATAAGCAGTTCCATGATCAGGAGAGGTTCTGATGAACGGCAACCCGGCGGTATAATTCACACCGTTAGTAAACATAAGGGTTTTAAAAGGAGCCAGACCCTGATCGTGATACATGGCCAAAATAGCATCAAAGTTTTTCAACTGATTGCTACCAAACAGTCCATCGGCTGCATAAGGCCCGAGTGCCATAATGCCTTCCTCTTTGGCTTTATTTATGGCAGGTATTATAATATCCTCCTCTTCCGTGCCGAGAATACCCTGATCACCGGCATGCGGGTTGAGACCCAAAACAGCAATGCGTGGTTTTCGGATTGTAAAATCTATTCGCAATGTAGAATCCAGAATACGCAACTTGTCATAGATATTATCAATAGTAATACCCTGTGAAACATCCTTCAATGGCACATGACCCGTGACAACCCCTACTTTCAGATAATCACTAACCATTAGCATTAAAACCTCATCTGATTCGGCTTGTTGTGCAAGATATTCGGTATGTCCAGGGAAATTAAATTTCTCAGATTGAATATTCTTTTTATTTATAGGGGCAGTAACAAGAACATCTATTGCTCCGCTTTTAATATCTTCAACAGCTCGCTCTAATGCTTTAAAAGCAGCATCACCGGCAATTGTAGTGCTTTTACCCAGTTCAACTCGTACTTCATCACCTAAACAGTTAATAATATTAACCCTTTTGGGATGTGCCTCATCTGCAGTTCGTATACTGTTTAAACTGAAATTGTCAATATTCAGTGCTTTACGGTGATATGCTGCCACCTTCGATGAGCCATAAATTACCGGAGTGAAAGATTCTAACAAGCGACTATCCGCAAGGGCTTTAAAAATAATTTCGTAACCTATGCCGTTAATGTCGCCCTGAGTAATACCTACTTTTATTTTATTGTTATTCATTTCTTATACAATTGAAAAATCAAGTAAAAATAGTTAAAGTTTATAATGTTTTTGTTTTTTGACGAAAGAATTCATACAAAAGACGCACGCCTACACCTGTACCACCGTTACCCCGGTAATTATACTCTTTACTCACAAAAGCCGGTCCTGCAATATCCATATGTATCCATGGGCGGTTGGTAAAATGACTTAGAAATTTTCCGGCAGTTATAGCACCGGCTTCCCTGCTTCCCAGGTTTTTAATATCTGCTATCTCTGATTTAATAAGTTCGTCATAATCTTTCCAAAATGGGAAACGAACGGTTCTTTCGTGTACAAATTCTCCTGCATTCTCTAATTCTTCAAAACTGTTGTCAGAAGCTGTACCCATAACTACAGTTCCGTACTGTCCGATAGCCATCATAGCACTACCGGTGAGAGTTGCTAGGTCTATCACCAGTGAAGGTTTAAACTTATCCGCATAACTTAATGCATCAGCAAGTATCATTCGCCCTTCAGCATCGGTATTTATAACCTCTACTGTTTTTCCGTTAAACATAGTTATTATATCTCCCGGCACATAGGCATTATAACCGGGGCGATTATCTGTAGCAGGTACTAATGCAATTACATGAAAAGGTACTTTATTCGATGATAAAGCAACCATTGTACCTATAACGGAGGCAGCACCTCCCATATCAGCTTTCATGTCATCAATGCTGCCGGGTACAGTTTTAAGATTGATTCCTCCCGTATCGAACACAACACCTTTTCCTACTATAACAACAGGAGAGTCATTTTTTGCACCTTCGGGTTTCCACTCCATAACAATAAAAGCCGGAGGATCCTGACTACCTCTATTCACTGCAAGCAACCCTCCCATTTTCAGAGATTCAATTTTTGCTTTACTGTAAATATCTACTGTAAAATGGTATCTTCCGGATAGCTCTCTGACTGTTTTGCTCAATTGTTTTACATCCAGCTTGTTTACAGGTTCATTTACCAGGTCACGTGTAATGAATACAGCTTCGCAAAGATTTTGTAGCTCCAGACAATCAAAAAGAGTGATGGCAGAAGAAGCAATTTGCACCTCCTTCAGGCACACATCATTATCTTTTTTTTCTGTCTTATATTTACCAAAGGCGTATGATGATAGAACCAATCCTTCAACCAAAGTTAAAGTACCCTCTTTTGTTCCTGCCAGGTCAAATACTGTAACCTCTTCTGACTTTTCCTTTTTGAGAGATTTCCACAAGGTGTACCCATCTTTTCGCAACTCCTCTTTATCATCATTTGTAATAGAATGGTCAGGCAACAATCTAACATATTTCTGATTTCCCAATTCCGGCAAATGAATAAATGACTCTTTATTCTCTTTTTTTTCATTTATATAATCCAGTTCAGCACCGGAAAACCCAAAATCGGATAAAACGCTTATATCCTGAACTACAAAAAGATTTGTACCCCCTTCTTTTTTATCTATTATGTGAATGATTTTTGGAACCATGGTTTGATAACTTATATATTTATTGTCCAAAGTTACTCTTTAACAACAAACGAACATGAATTTTTAAGTCAAATTAGTATATCATGAAACAAATATTTTAATAACTCCAATAAATAGAGTAAATTTCATGAAAAATAAAAAATGGATAAAAATGGAAACAAGAACTGAGAGTGATTTAATAGGGGAATTAAAAGTTCCCATTGATGCATATTATGGAGTTCAGACTCAAAGAGCTATTAATAATTTCAATATTTCAACAGCCAAATTGAGCCATTACCGTCAGTTTATTTGGGGGTTGGGTGCAGTAAAAATGGCAGCTACATTAGCCAACCATGACCTGGGCTTATTGGACACGAACCAAAAAGATGTCATCATACAGGCTTGTAAAGAGATGATGGATGGTAAATTTGATAATCAGTTTCCAATAGATATGGTTCAGGGAGGTGCAGGAACCTCAACAAATATGAATGCTAACGAAGTGATTGCAAACAGGGCTCTTGAGATTATGGGTTATAAAAAAGGTGAATACGAACATTGCTCACCTAACGATCATATCAACTTATCACAATCAACCAATGACGCTTACCCTACATCTATCAAGCTGGCACTGTTGAGAATGAACAACAACCTGATTGAACATGTAAAACAGTTAGTTGAATCTTTCAGGAAAAAAGGTGATGAATTTGCTGATGTTTTAAAGATGGGGCGTACACAGTTGCAGGATGCTGTTCCAATGACTCTGGGTCAGGAATTTCATGCTTTTGCCAGTAATATTGAAGAAGAGATTGCACGCCTGACTCAAAATGCAAATCTATTCAACGAAGTGAATATGGGAGCCACAGCCATTGGAACAGGAATAAATTCAATGGAAGGATATGCAGAGAGTTGTATAAACCATTTGCGTGAGATTACAGGGTTTCCTATTGTTTTGGCATCCGATCTGGTTGAAGCCACTCCTGACACCGGTTCTTATGTGATATTTTCATCTGCCCTTAAACGCATGGCCGTTAAGATTTCTAAGATAAGCAACGATTTACGACTTCTCTCTTCCGGTCCCAGAGCAGGGTTTAATGAGATAAACCTGCCTGCTGTTCAGCCGGGTTCAAGCATAATGCCCGGTAAGGTAAACCCTGTTATTCCCGAGGTGATGAATCAAATTTGTTTCAGAGTGATAGGAAATGACCTTACAGTTACATTTGCTGCAGAGGCCGGTCAGCTTCAGCTAAACGCCATGGAACCGGTATTGGCATACAGTATCATGGAGTCGATAGTGTTTATGAAACGCGGCATGGATACCTTACGAACAAAATGTATTGACGGTATTACTGCCAACAGAAAAGTATGTAAGGAAATGGTAAAAAAAAGTATTGGCATTGTAACTGCCCTGAATCCTGTGATTGGCTATAAACACAGTACCCGTATTGCTAAAAAGGCTTTGGAAACAGGTAAGGGAGTGTATGAAATTGTTCTTGAAGAGGGTATTCTCTCTAAAGAAGAACTGGATGAAATTCTAAAGCCTGAAAACATGCTGGGGCCACACAGAAATACATAAATTCAAACTATATAATTGCATTTAGATTACTTTGTCAACAAGTACCTTGAAATGATCACTCTTTTTGCATCTTCTATCTTATTTTGGTAAATTGTTAGAAATTAATAAAATAATACTATCTGAATTATGAAAAAATTAGTAGCAGAATTTATCGGAACCTTATGGTTTGCTTGGAGGATGTGGAAGTGCTGTATTGGCAGCCGGTTATCCTGAGTTAGGAATCGGATTTGTTGGTGTATCCATTGCTTTTGGTATTACTGTGTTAACGATGGTGTATGCCGTAGGACATATCTCAGGAGGACACTTCAACCCGGCAGTCTCTATTGGTCTTTGGATGGGAGGTCGTTTCAGCAGTAAAGAGTTACTGCCATATATTGTATCACAGGTTTTAGGCGGGATTGCAGGAGCTACAATACTTTATATTATAGCAAGTGGTAAAGCCGGATTTGAGTTAGGCGGATTTGCAGCCAACGGATTTGGTGAGCATTCGCCGGATGGTTACAGCATGACTGCCGCTTTGGTTACTGAGTTTGTTATGACATTTATGTTCCTGATAGTCATACTGGGTGCAACACATCCAAAGGCGCCAAAAGGATTCGCAGGTCTGGCAATTGGATTAGGGTTGACATTAATACATCTTATAAGCATTCCTGTTACTAACACATCTGTTAATCCTGCAAGAAGTACCAGCCAGGCAATATTTGTGGGCGACTGGGCAATGGGTCAGTTATGGTTATTCTGGGTAGCACCAATAGCCGGTGCCATTGTGGCCGGAGTGGTGTATAAATATTTAGGATCATCAAAAACAGATTGACAATAATTATAAACAGATGAAAGACTCAGAAAGAGAAAGGCAATATGATTTTTGGCACAAGGATCCAAACAATTGGAGAGCCGGGGTCTTTTATTTCAACAAAAAAGACCCCAGAGTAAGAGTTCCAAAAAGAAATCCTATGATGGGATGGACATTGAATTTTGGGAATCCTATTTCCTACTTAATATTGGCATCTTTAATTATACTTATTGCTGTAAGTTTAAAGTTTTTTTAGAGACGGTAATTCACAAATCATATGTCGTTACTACGGAACTCATTTATTCCTCCATAAACGGAGGTTCCCAAACGTATTTTTCAAAATTCTGAATCTGGTTATCAATAACGGCTATTCCTTCGTTTTCCAAAAGTTCCTGCATCGTGTTTTCTCCCGGGAAATGAATTTTACCTGTTAACAAGCCTTTGCGGTTAACCACTCTGTGTGCCGGGACATACTCCTCCTGTTCGTATGCTTTGTTCATTGCCCAACCAACCATCCGTGCTGAACGTGTTGAACCAATGGCCCTGGCAATAGCCCCGTAGGTTGTAACCCTACCATGAGGAACCTGACGGGCAATCTGATATACTTTTTGAAAGAAATTAATATTATTTAGTTTTACTCGTATCATCAATTCTCATTTCCTTGATTTATCATTCTCCCGACTCTTCACTCCTCGCCCTGCACTGTGGTAATCATCAAAGTCTATTTCAATATCAGGTTCTTTCAACTCTAAGTTGTCCGGCAATCTGAACCTGAGATATTTGATAGATACTCCGTGATCCAGCCATTTACGCTCATAAAATGTCTGAATGGAAAGTATCTCTCCGCTGAAACCAGAGGCATAGAGATCAACCTCATCAACTTCGGGAGTTATGTTATTTGCTTTAAGTAGTTCACGAGTATAGGTGTACATAAAGTTGGAGTCTGTTTTCAGATGAATAAGACCATTGTCTACAAGTATCTTAGAATATAATTTCAAAAACCGGGTTGAAGTAAGACGCTTACGTGTTTTTTTCATCTGTGGGTCAGGAAAGGTAAGCCATATCTCTGACACTTCACCCTTTTCAAAAAATGACGTTATTAACTCTATGTGAGTTCTGATAAATGCAACATTAGTAAGCCCTTCATTTTTTGCATCTGTAGCTCCCCGGTGCATACGTGCGCCTTTAATATCTATTCCAATAAAATTCTTTTCCGGAAAAAGGCGGGCAAGCCCCACAGAATACTCACCTTTGCCACAACCCAGTTCAAGCACAACAGGATTATCATTTTTAAAAAAATCTTTGTTCCACCTGCCTTTCATACGAAAGGCCTTATCGCTCAGGTCGGCAAATGTAGCCTGAAAGACATGATTGTAAGTAGCCATTTCGGCAAACTTTTTCAGCTTATTCTTACCCATTAGTTAGTTGAACGTTAAAAGTTCCTTTAAACGGTTTTTCCGGTGAAGTACCTTCTTCTTTACAATCAGCTAAATAACTATCAATAGCCTCTCTAAAATCAAGTTCTAATTCTTGTCCGGTTTTACCTTCATAGGATATCAATCCCCTAATCCCAAGCACCTTCCCATACAGTAAATCATCTTCCTTACTGTACTCTATACTTCCTGTGTAACTCTTATATTCTATATGTTTCATAATCCTAATAACTCCCTAATTTGTTTCAACCCATTAAAAGATGGAAAATCAATCATTGGGGAATTATTCTCTTTTGATTTATCTCCACTATCATCTTCTGGAGCCTGATAAATAGTAACTAAATCATCATCAGTAATTCCATTATCTCTTTTCCATTCTTCTGTAGAATACATTCCACTTGGGTCAATAAACCTGATTGGATTACTTCCTGCATAAACATAAGGACTATGAAATTGCAACAACGGGTCAACACAATGCCACCTCCCCAAACTTGGGTCATAAAACCGTGCTCCATAATCATACCAGTTTACGCCATTTTTTTGATGTTCGCCGGATTTCCAGACGCACCTTAAAACAGGTCTGTTTTCAATGCTATATGCAAGTTTTCTGCAACCCATAATTTTTCTAACTCTCTCAAATATAACATCTTTTTTCTTTTAATTGAAAATTATTGTACCATATCTCATCAAGAAGATAAATACTAAAACAATCAAAACTATTATTACACTTTTCCAAGATGGCTGATTAACGTTTAATTCCAACCCTTTTGTCCTTATTTCTAATCTTTCATTTTTGCTCATATTTCATTAGTACTTTATTCTAAATAGTTGATTTTTCACCAAAAACTGATTCTTACGGATATTTTTTTCTTCGACTATACAAAGGCAAAAGAACATTTTATAATTTGTTAAAAAAAGGACAGCCTTATCTATCAGTTAATGTGCATTTTAATCTTTTAATAAGGTCAAAGATTTTTTTGCATATACGATTATACATCTTCTTTGCATTTAGTACAATAGCACCTTTATGTAATCTTTTGAGAGTGTCCCTAATGCCGACAAATTTTCCAGTAAATTACATGGTTTACTTTTTTCAGTTAAAAGTTTCAGATAAAAGAAAAAAGGTTTTTTTATTTAAACATAGGTAGTCATTTGAACCGCTTAGGCCACCAACAAAGCCGGCGGGGGAAGGCAAGGTTTTTTGATTAAAAATTTATGCCTTGAAAATCAGACAAAGGGTTATAAATTTTTCATCAAAAACCCGTAGGGTCTGACCTTGCGTGGGTTGGCCGGGAGGCTTTATATTTGCCTGAGCGGTTTAAATGATGGGTGTGCATGTGG
>CBDUZZ010000025.1:0-60099 GCA_965371855.1 uncultured bacterium | reverse complement strand
AATAATTAATGACTTATGTTAGTGCCATTACTCCTCGGAGGGGTTAGGGGTGGGTGAAATTATGATTCGTAGATTTGTTGATTTAAGAAATATATTAAATAGTGTCTGAGAAACTAAATAGCAATAACCAGATAATCAAACATCAAAAATGAGCAATATTATTAAATATACATGGTTTTTATTTTTTGTGCTGTTTTTATTGGTTGCCTGTAAGGATACAGATAGGAACAAGCGCAGGTCTTATGTGTCGCAGGAAACATTAATGAACGTCAATAAGAAACTTGTAGACAGGGATGTAATAGAAATTAAGAAGTATGTTGATTCTTTGGGGGTAAAAGTGAAAATAACAGAAACAGGATTGTGGTATATGATTAAAAAAAGAGGAGAGGGGCCAAATATAAAGAAAAGACAAATAATTACTTTAAAATATAGCGTGTCATTGTTAGATGGTACTGTGTGTTACACTTCTGACGAAGAGGGGTTGAAAATATTTGAAGTTGGGCATGGTGGCGTTGAATCAGGGCTTGAAGAGGGAGTATTAATGCTTAACAAAGGTGCTAAAGCACTTTTTATTCTACCTCCTTATTTGGCACACGGTTTGTTAGGTGATGATAATAAGATTCCTGCACGTTCATCAATTGTTTATGATGTAGAGGTTTTGAGTATTAAGTAAAAATGATTTTCTTTGCTGTCCTGAAACGGAAATTAAATAAATAATTAAATATGAATATTAAAACAATATTTCAAACAATAATATTTACCTTGCTTTTGAGTATTACTCTGTTTACATCATGTAAAAAAGATAATATTAAAAGTCCAAGTGAATTGTATGCTGAGGAGATGGCTATTTTAGAAAGATTTAAAGAGACAGAAACATATAAAGGGTGGTTTGATGAAGCAGACATGGTTATTGATTCCAGTGATGCAAGTGGGTTAGTCTATTTTGAACTTGAAAAGGGCACCGGAGATACTGTTCAATTGAGCAAGAAGGTGGGGATTAGATATTCAATGTATTATATTTTAGATTCGGTAGGTGCGAAAGAACCATATCTGGCTAAATTTAGGAGTATTGTATTCTCTGCAGATCCAATTGTTTATTATGTTGGTAAACCTGATCCGAATCGCGGCATATATGTTGGTCTGGATCTTGGCATACGTTATATGTGTGCCGGTACTCTTGAGAAACCTGCGAAAAGCCGTATGTTATTTCCTTCTACAATTGGTGGTAATGACTATGTGTCCAGAGTTATGGAAGTAAATATTACTTATATGGGTAAGTAGTAATGAATAATAATTATAACTGAAAATATAAAAAGTTTAAAGACTATTCATTTTTTTTTGAATAGTTTTTTTGTTTTAACGCAACCAAATGTTAAATTTTGCATCTGTAAAGAAATAGTAAATATGAATAGTATGAAAAATATCTTATTACTCGTGTTAATTGGTTTTGTTGGTTGTATTGACCATAATGATGATACAGAAGACAAGTATTATGATTTAGGGGTGATTAATCATGCAGGGAGCTCTTATCTTATCACAACCGATGCCGGTGTAAAACTTATGACAGAAACTCTGCCTGTTGATCTGGAATTTGATGATAACTTAAGAGTTATTGTAAAATATTCAATACTGAAACCTGCCGGTGGAGATCAGGATTTTGATTATTGGGTGTATGTTGACGAAATTGAGGAATCATTTACAAAAGAGATAATTACTATTAACGATGCAAATAGGGATACTCTTGGAAGTTCTCCGGTAGAGTTTCATGATGTTTGGATTACTCAGGATTACTTAACGGTATATTTTACCTTTTATGCAGGAAACAAAGATCATTATTTCAATCTTACCTATGATGAACAGGAACAATCTGATGATAGTTTCATCTTGCTTACATTTCGTCACGATGATAATGATGACATTGCCAGTCAGACTTATACCGGATATATAAGTTTTAAACTTAATAGTTTACGTGATTTAGAAAAATCAGAAATAAATATTCATTTCAGAGGTAAACAGTTTAATAATGTTGAATACTTGTTGGATGATTTGGTTTATAAGTATTGATTTCATGTGATTATGATTTTGTAAATGACTAACACAGAGGCGCTGAGACACTGAGTGTTTTTTTTATTCGTGCCTGTTTGCCGATCATGCAGGCATTCGTGGCTATATAATTATCCCGCCTGTGTGTCAATAATTCCTTGTGCCTTACACCTTTTGCCTTAATTGCACTCTTATAAAGATAATTGTTTTATTGAAGATTAGTGACGATACTTTAAAAATTAGTTTATTTCAATTGTCAAATATCTACAGAAATAGTAGATATTAATCACTGTAAATTAACTGACAAATATTATGTAGGTTATTACAATGAAAGTTGTATTTTTGCTTATAAACATATCTAAATCTATGCTATGAGCAATGCAGATATTGCGCATGAAATTGAACAGTTACGTGAAGAATTAAATCAGCATAATTATCGTTACTATGTGCTTAACTCTCCCGTATTAAGTGATTTTGAGTTTGATCAGTTGATGAATAAACTGATTAAGCTTGAGAAAGAATATCCAGGTTTTTTTGATTCTAATAGTCCTACCCAGAGAGTTGGGAGTGATATAAATATAGAGTTTAAACAGGTCAGGCATAAATATCAGATGCTATCACTCGGTAATACATATACCGAAGGGGAGATAACAGATTTTTACAATAGGGTTGTTAAATCACTTGATGAGCCTTTTGAAATTGTTTGTGAGTTGAAATATGATGGTACTGCTATTGGATTAACATATGAAAACGGTGAGCTGGTAAGAGGAGTTACACGTGGTGACGGTGTGCAGGGTGATGATGTAACTGCCAATGTGAAAACGATTAAGAGTATTCCTCTTAAACTGAATGGTGATTTTCCGGCGGAGTTTGAGATAAGGGGAGAGATTTATATTCCGCATGAAGGGTTCAAAGCAATGAACAGGGAGCGTGCCGAAGCAGGAGAAGAGCTCTATTCAAATCCCAGAAACACAGCATCCGGCTCACTAAAACTACAAAATAGCAAACAAGTTGCAAAACGGCCTCTCGACTGTTTCTTGTACTACCTGCTTGGTGAGGAGCTGCCATCAGATAAACATGCCGAAAATCTTGAAAGTGCCCGAAGCTGGGGATTTAAGATCCCTAAGGAGTACAATATTTGTAAGGGACTCGATGATATTTTTGATTTTATCCATTACTGGGATGAGGCAAGGCATAACCTCCCATACGATATTGATGGTATCGTGTTTAAAGTCAATGATCTTAACCAACAGAAAAGGCTTGGATTCACTGCAAAGAACCCTCGCTGGGCTATTTCATATAAATTTAAGGCAGAGCAGGGATATACCAGATTGCTGTCTGTGGATTTTCAGGTGGGCAGGACAGGTGCAGTTACTCCTGTTGCTAACCTTGAGCCTGTTCAGCTTGCAGGTACTATTGTTAAACGTGCTTCTTTGCATAATGCTGATTATATCCGCTCACTTGATCTGCATCTTAACGATATGGTTTATGTTGAAAAGGGTGGGGAGATAATACCTAAGATTGTAAAGGTTGATATGGCTTCCAGAATACCGGATGCTAAATATGTGGAGTTTAGTACACATTGCCCCGAGTGTGGTACAGAGCTGAAAAGAGAAGAGGGCGAGGCTGCATTTTACTGTCCTAACACACAGTCGTGTCCTCCACAGGTGAAAGGTCGTATTGAGCACTTCATCAGTCGTAAAGCAATGAACATTGACGGACTCGGTGCTGAAACGATTGACTTGCTTTACAATGTGAATTTATTGCATTATATTTCTGACCTGTATGAAATACATCCAATGCAGTTAACTCCGCTTGAACGGCTAGGAGATAAGTCGGCAAGGAACATTATTAAAAGTATTGAGGAATCAAAAAAAGTTCCTTTTCCGAGAGTTTTGTTCGCATTAGGCATAAGGTTTGTAGGGGAAACAGTAGCCAAAAAGCTGGCAATGGCTTTCAAAAGTATTGAAAGATTAGAACAGGCAACTTTGGAAGAATTGATAGATGTAGATGAGATTGGTGAACGAATTGCCAATAGTGTAATTGAATATTTTGCCGAAGATAGAAATAGTAAGATTATAGAGAAATTGAAAAAGGCAGGTTTGCAGTTTGAGTTATCAGAAGAAGAAGTTGAGAGTCATTCTGATATTCTTGCAAATAAATCATTTGTTATTAGTGGTACATTTGCTAAACACAGCAGGGATGAGCTAAAACAGTTAATTGAAAAAAACGGAGGGAAGAATACTTCATCAATATCATTAAAAACTGATTATCTTGTAGCAGGGGATAAAATAGGTCCTGTAAAACTTGTAAAAGCTGAAAAATTAGGAATTACGAAAATTTCAGAAGATGATTTACTAAATTTGCTACAACAATGACAAATATAATTGAAAACATAAGGATAAAAGTCGGTGGATTTTTGCTGAAGAAGCGATTGGCAAAGCGAAACAGGAATGTAGTTGTACGTAATCTGAAAGATATTAAAACTGCAGGAATTATTTTTGAAGCCACTCCAGGAGAGAATATTGACCTCGTGAAGCAATTTATAAAAGAGCTTAAGACGTTTAATATTAATACCAAAGCTCTTGGGTATATAAATGAAAACCGTAAGGATATTGACCTTATTGGTGATAGTACATTTACTTATGTGAGCAAGGATGATTATTCCTTTTTTTATGATACTAAAGATGAAAGTACAATTTCATTTATAGAACAGCCATTTCATTTACTGATAGTTTATTGTGAAAACGATTATTTTCCGTTGCGTCATATTGGCGCTTTATCCGGTGCTTCATTAAAAGTGGGCGAGAAGGGGGTTTGTGATGATATTATGGATATAATGATCGCCTTACCTGAAAATAGGGGTTTGCCGGAACTTCAAAAGCAACTTATACATTATTTGTCAATTATAAATAAATCAGAATAGTTAACTACATGATAATTCAAACTTCTAAAATCTAAAATTATATATTATGAGATATAATATTTTTATTGCATTTAGTATTGCATTGTTTCTTTTATCGGGTTGTGCTTCACATAAAGTTGTACGTGTCGAAACTAACGAGGTAATTGATCTTAGTGGCAGGTGGAATGATACAGATTCCCGTTTAGTTGCCGAAGATATGGTGAGTCAGGTGTTAGGTGGAGCATGGATAACTAATTTTAACAATACTAATGAAGGGGAAAAGCCGGTAGTAATTGTTGGGTTGGTTTATAACAAATCTCATGAGCACATCAATTCCGGTACATTTGTAAAAGATGTTGAACGTGCTTTTATAAATTCCGGTAAAGTAAGATTGGTACAGGCTGGTGACAAGCGTGAAGAGTTGCGTAAGGAAAGAGCTGCTCAACAGGAGTTTGCTTCTCTTGAAACAGCTAAACAGTGGGGAAAGGAACTGGGTGCTGATTTTATGCTAAACGGAGATATTAATTCTATTGTTGATACTTACAAACAAAAAAGTGTGATTTTTTACCAGGTTAACCTTGAGTTGACTGACCTTGAGACAAATGAAGTTATTTGGATTGGTGATAAAAAACTCAAGAAATACATTAAGTAAATTATGAATTACGAATTACGAATTATGAATTATGAATTAGTGCCCTATTCCCTATACCTTTAACTTTACCCCCTAAGCTGTAAATAATACCTATGTTAAAAGTGTTTCGAGCTTTACTGTTTGTTTCTTTTTTGTTTCTTTTAGGGTGTTCTACTTATTATGAAAAATCCCGGGAGCTACAGAGTTATGTGGTATCAGGGGATTTTTTGCATGCCGAAAAGTTATTGGATAGGAATAAAAAAGGGGAAACCGGTGTAAACAGAGTTCTCTATTTTTTTAACAGGGGTGTTGTGGCTTTTATGAATGGTGAGTATGAAAATAGTAATAATTACTTTATAAAAGCCGATCATTATATCGAGGATTTTAGTAAGGTTTTTGGAGCAGAAGCCTTGTCATTAGTATCTAATCCGATGGTAAAACCGTATCGTCCCGAAGATTTTGAAGCAGTATTGATCCACTATTATATGGCGCTAAACTATATTTATCTTAACAATTACGAAGATGCATTAGTTGAGTGTCGAAGGGTAAATATTCAGCTTCAGAGAATGAATACCCGCTATAAGAATGGGAAGAATAAGTATTCAAAAGATGCATTTGCTCATGTTCTTATGGGCTTGGTATATGAAGCTGCCGGAGATATAAATAATGCTTTTATTGCGTACCGTAATGCATTGGAAGTTTATGAAACGAAATACACTAAGTTGTTTGGTGTAAAAGTTCCGTTGCAGCTTAAAAAGGATGTATTAAGAACAGCACAGGCAATAGGGTTTGAAAAAGAGTTGGATTTTTATCAGAGAAAATTCAACTTAAAGGTTGAGATGGAAGACCCGGATAAAGGTCACCTTGTTTTTTTCTGGATGAATGGTTTTGGACCTGTTAAAGGGGAATGGAGTATCACTTTTATAAATGCAGGTTATCGTAATGGCTGGGTTACTTTTAAAAATAGTGAGTATGGTTTGAGTTTTCCGGTATATGTTGGAGATAAGTCAAAAGAAGAAAAACAGGCTTTTTCTAATCTTTCAGTTTTAAAGGTTGCTTTCCCAAAGTATATAGAACGTAAACAACTGTTTTATCGGGCCCAATTAATAACAGAAGGTAATTCTTATAATCTTGAGTTAGTTGAAAATGTTAACGCTATTGCTTTTCAGTGTTTAAAAGATCGTATGGTGCGCGAAATTGCCGGAGGAATAGCTCGTTTGGCTACAAAAAAGTCACTTGAAGCTGTGGCAAGAAATCAAGATGAATCTTTTGGTGCTATTCTTGGTATTATCAATGCAATGACAGAAAAGGCCGATACCCGGAACTGGCAAACTCTTCCTTACAGTATATCTTATGCCAGAATACCTTTGTCTGAAGGTATACATCAGGTGCAGTTAAAAGCTGTTGGTAGTAAACTAACAAGTACTACTCCATTTGAGTTTAATATTGAAAAAGGGAAAACTACATTTTTTGCTTTTCACCAATTAGAGAGTCGCGGCATTTCATATTGATATTTATGTAGTTAATGTGGCGTAATTAAAATTTAATAAATGTGATAATGGTATAATATTTGTAAATATTTCTTTGTGTTTTGTAAGTTTTAAAAAGAATAAAATCTGGAGGCCATGAAAAACATTATTTTGATTTTTGCAGTTTTAATATCAGCATTTTCAATTCAAGTATTCTCTCAAGATGATAAAGCCGGAAAAGAAAGTATCGGTAATATTTATGATGTTGTTGATAAGAAACCTTATCTTGAAGGTTATAAAAGAGATATAGAGAAATATTTTAAACAAAATCTGAAATATCCTGATGATGCTTTAATGTCAGGAATTGAGGGAGTTGTATATGTTTCTTTTGTTGTAACAGATACCGGTAGTGTTGGTGATGTTTATATTTCTCAAAGTTCACAGGATATTTTGAATAATGAAGCGATAAGACTTGTGAAGAATACTTCCGGACATTGGAAATCCGGTATGGTGGATGGCAAAGTAGTAAATACACGTATGGTGATGCCGATAAAATTTGAATTGTCTGAATCAGATCGTGAAGCTGTTGAATTGCTTACTTCTTTCGATGAAACTAAAGGAAAACCACTATTTGTACTTGATAAAAAAATCGTTACCGGTATCATTGAAATTGAAGATTACAATGTTCAGTCTGTGCGCGTAATTAAAGGCAAGAAAGCGATTGAACTATATGGCCCTAAAGCAAAAAACGGTGTCGTTATTATAACATCAAAAAATGGTGCAGCTCCAATATATAAAAGATAATTGCAAGTAACGGTCAGGCGCTTAAAATTCTGCAACCAAAAGTGTGATTCATAGTAATGCCAATCATCTGAAAATAACGTAATTTTATATACGTTTATTTAAACTGTTCCGTATAATATTTATAGAGTTTGTATCGGCATCTATGATCAAGGTAGACTATCCTGTTTTCCGAACTTTTTTAAAAATTCAACTCAATAGAATCAAGGGTATATAGCCAATTTTAAAAAAGTGCAGAAAACAGGACTTATATTAATATCCGGCATTTTGTTCTAAGATTCCAGGAATTAACTGAGCAGAGGGTTTTGGCAACAACCTGTTATCTTCTGTAACTCCAGGATGAACATCTTTATTCACTTCAACTACCATTTTCTTTCTAACCAAATCAAACCAACGATTGGTTTCAAAAGCAAGTTCCCAATTTCTCTCTTCAATAACTGCTTTATCAAAATCAGATTGAGACATACCAGCAGGTAAATCAACACTTGGGTCGGGAGTATATGGGTCGAGCCCCATTGCCCTGCGGCGCACCTTGTTTATGGCATCCAAAGCCTCGGTTGATGGTGCTCCATCAGCCATATTTGCAGCCTCGGCATACATCAATAATACATCAGCATAGCGTAAAATCACATTAAATCCTTCGCCATTATTACCTACTGTTTCCCCGGCATTTCTATATTTTGCGATATGCGGCTGTACTCCGGCATCTTCCCACGTAGTACCGTCGGCAAAAACAGATGTAAAAGAGGCTTCCTTTCTTGGGCCTTCCGGGAAAATATTAAAAAAGCGTGCTTCACTAAAGAAATCACCCCAGCCACCTTCACCATTACCCCAGTGCCGGGATGCTGTATGCATGTGGCTGCCTGAGATACCTCCATCTTTAATAGAACCATAGAAGGCAAAAATGAATTCAGAATTTGTAAGTTTATTTTCTTCTTTCCATAAATCCTCAAAGTTGGGTTCTAAACTATACATCCCTAATACTTCCTGAGCTTTCTCTTTTGCTTGAGCATAATTCGAGGCATCTTCCAGTGGCCATCCTGCCATTGTAAGGTAAACTTTTGCCAATAAAGCTTTAGCAGCTCCTTTGGTTGGCCTTCCCTTTTCAGAAAAAGATTCCGGTAATTTGACTTCAGCATCTTTCAGGTTTTGAATAATTGAGGAATAAATATCTGCAACAGAAGATTGACGTAAGTTCTCAATACCTCCCTGATTTTCAAACGTTGTTAGCTGAACCTCTCCGAACCAACGAACTAGGTAGAAGTACGAAAATGCTCTTATAAACTTTGCCTGCCCTTCAATTTCACCAAGTGTTTGTTCTGAAATGTTTTCGGCATTATCTAAATTTCCGATTATAGTATTTGCATTCGAAATAGTTTGATAAAGTTGTCGCCAAACATTAATAATAGATTGGTCGTTACCATTGGCTCCTAACCTGTCTAAGTCCTTAAAAATCCCGGCATCAGATCTGACATCTTCTGCTCCTGATGTCATAATAAGTGGATAGGCATAATCAAACCCGGTCCAATTAGAATATAAAGGTCTGAAAGTACCTGCCAATGCAGCCTGAAATTCACTTTCCGTTGTAAAAAAAGATTCCGGGCTTAATAAAGAAGGTGGTGTTTCTTCTAATTCAACTTTGGCACAGCCTATTATAAAAACCATACCCAAAATCATTACAGAAACTGTTCTAATTAACTTATTTAATTTTTCCATTTTCTTAAAATTTAATATCTAAACCAATTGTATATTTCTTCTGCGAAGGATAAGATGCTAAATCAACACCTGCAAACGTATCTGAACCATTTGAATTATTAGATTCAGGGTCGAATCCTGAATAATTTGTAAAAGTGAGAAGGTTTGTACCCGATACATATATTCGCGCTGAGCCTATCCTCATGGAATTTGTCACTTTTTTTGGGAAATCGTAACCAAGCGTAACATTTTTTACCCTAATATATGAACCATCTTCTACCCAACGACTTGAATTTCGGAATGTACCCAATGGATCGTGTCCTGGAATATCTGTATTTTCGTTTTCTGGTGTCCAGGTATCTAACAATGCCACACTAAGTCCATCGGTTGATTCCATTCGAGAGCGTCCGAGATTATAAATATCATTTCCCTGAACTCCTAAAAGAAATACATTCAAACTCAAACTTTTATAAGTAAATGTATTGTTCCAACCAAAAGTAAAATCAGGTAAAGCACTTGCTATATTAACAACATCATCGTTATTTATTATGCCATCATTATTTTGGTCAACATATTTTGGCGACCCCGGTTTAACATTATAAACAGCAGCCAGAATGTCTTCGTCACTTTTCCATACCCCTGCATATTCCAATCCACGAATCAATCCGATTGGTTGCCCAACTTCAAGCCAAATAGCATCTGAGAATCCTGGCAAACCTGCCCCTCCAAGGCGAATTTCGGTTTGTCCTTCATTTAAGGAGATAACTTCGTTCATATTTTTTGAGTAAGTAACTCCTGAACTCCAAACAAAAACGTTATTCATAACCGGCTTACCGGCTAATGCAATTTCAATACCCTTGTTATTTACTTTTCCCGTATTTACCAACTGTGTTTGAAAACCTGAAGCCTGATACAAAGCACTTTGCAACAATAAATCTTCGGTGTCCTTATTATATACGTCTGCCGTAAACGATAAACGGTTTTTGAACATCATAAAATCAACACCAATATTATATGTCGAAGTTGTCTCCCATTTCAAATCAGGGTTTGGTGCCTGGGTCGATAAACTAATACCATTTGTGAGATTGTCTCCGTCGAATGAAAAATATGCACCAGTTACTAATTGTGCTAATGACTGATAAGGGCTGATTGCAGCATTTCCAACTTTGCCATAACTCATTCTTAGTTTTAGGTTATCAATTGTCTTAGAATCTTTCATGAAATTTTCCTGTGAGATATTCCATGCTAAACCTGCCGATGGAAAAAACGCTCGCTTATTGTTTTTAGCAAATACAGATGCAGCATCAGACCTCCCTGTTAAAGTTATTGAATATTTATTCATGTACGAGTAATTAATCCTACCCATAAATGATTCCAAGGATTGTTCTGACCTATACGAACCTGGAGCACCTGGAGATGCTCCAAGTCCTAAATTATTATATGTAACAGAATTTGTTAAAAAATTCCTCGAACTTGAATAACTACTATTAAAATTTGACCTCTGTTGCTCAAAAACACCTGTCAATTTCAAGTTGTGTTTCTCATTAAATAACTTTTCATACGTTAAAATATTGGTGTTCTGGTAGCTTGTCCATTTGCTATTTATAATAGATGCCTCCCTGTCAGCTTCTGTTCCATTGATTATTTTTTCGTTATAGTAAAAGCTGTTTTCGTCATCAACTAATTGGTACGAGCCACTTATATTTAACTTTAAACCTTTAACAATATCCCATTCAAAACTTGGTTTTATAATCATACTGTTTGAAAGGTTATCTCTTATTGGTTCAAGTGCCAATCCTAGTGGATTGTATTCGGTATTTGGTCCATAGCCGCCTCCCGGTTGAGAATAGGTTCCATCATCCATGAAAACCGGTTTTGTTGGAGCAAATAACAATGCTGAATAAACCGGACTTCCCTGACTATCTCTTGAATTAATTACTGTTGGATTATCTTTCGACCATGAAAAAAATGAATTTAAACTAACCTTGATTTTTTGGCTCAGGTTTACTGAGAAATTTGGTCGCATTGAAAACTTTCTAAAAGATGAACCAATAACGACTCCTTTATTATCCAGATAATCGCCTGAAATGCTATACGATAGATTTTCTGTCGCACCACTAACATTTAAATGCTGGTTATGAGAAATTCCTGTCTGGAAAATTTTGTCCTGCCAGTCTGTTCCTCCGTTAGCCTGAAAGTGTGATAATTCTTCATCAGAGAAAACCAATGGTAATTCTCTGGCAACCCTGTTTTCGTTTACATTCAGAGCATACTGATGAGCATTCATGAAATCCATTTTCTTAAGCACATTATGCACGGTCACATAAGAATTGAAAGTCAGTTGTGGTTTTTTACTTTTACCTTTATGAGTTGTTATTAGTATTACACCACTTGCCCCTCGCGACCCGTAAATTGATGTTGCAGACGCATCTTTAAGTACTTCCATCGACTTAATATCATTTGGATGAACATCACTTAGTGAAACTCCCTGAACTCCATCAATAATTATTAATGGGTTGCTCCCTCCGTTAATAGAGCTAACACCTCTTATGCGAATAGAAATATTTGAATTAGGTGAGGCATCGTTATTCGTAATTTGTACACCTGCAACACGTCCTTGTAGTACTTCATCTGCCCTTGCTACTGGCACTTGGCGTAACTCGTCAACTTTTACAGATGTAACTGAGCCGGTAATATCACTTTTCTTTTGGGTGCCATATCCAACTACCACAACTTCATCCAGTTTTACCACATCTTCCTCTAACAAAATTTCAAGAGCAGATTGATTATTTATTTGTATTTCCTGTTTTTGGAAACCAATATAACTTATTACTAATATTCCGTCTGTTGGAACGTCAATACTGAAATTACCATCGAAATTAGTAACTGTACCGTTTGTAGTTCCCTTTATAACAAGCGATACACCTGGTAAAGTTTCGTTGTCTTTTGCCGATTTAACTACACCTGTTATGGTTTGTTGGGCAAAAGATGTGTAGGTTATACACAAAAGCAGTATTAATGTTTTTATTTTGTATTTCATTTTATTACAATTTTCGATTTATAAAACTTTAATATTAAAATCTTTTGTAGTGCTATTAGCTAACTCTCCACAGGGAGAAGCTGGCATTAAAGCATCATTGTAAGACCAGGCGTCACCAGTTAAGATGCGCATTCTCACAACACCAACAGGTAACCCAGCAGGCACATTAACAGTTATTGTATAACTAATAGCATCATCACCTGAATAAAGTTCTTCTGGGCTAAGTGGTACTTGCATTTCTTCATCATCGTCAAAATCACCATCTGCATTCCAATCTATCCATGCAATTGAGCGTGACCATCCATTAGAATTTATAACTGTTAGATCAAAAGATCCTCCTGATTGAATACTTAGAGTTTCTTCTGTATAAAATTCATAGTTACCGGAAGGTTGCCCGCCCGAATAGTTGATATTTGTATCTCCTCCAGTAGTTGTAACTGCATCGCTATTATAAGCACCTGTGCCGGAAACCGTACAATATGCCGTTCCACCAATTTCGATAACAAAGTCTTTGGTGCTACTGTTTGCTATCTCTCCACACGGGGTAGCATCAGGGTCAGTTGTCCAAGAGTCACCTGTCAGGATTCTCATTCGAATTACTCCCGGTGCAGCATCGGCAGGTACATTAATTGTTGCATTGAAAGGACCATCATTGAGTTGTTCTCTCGCTCCAAATATTTGAACCCGTTCACCGTCATCTACAAAATCTTTATCTCTATTCCAGTCTATCCACACAACAGTCATCGACCAATTATTGGATTGAACAATTGAAAGGTCGAAAGAACCTCCTGGTTGAACAATGAGTTTTTCACTTTCATAAAACTCGTAATTGCCACCAGGTTGTACACCTGCATAATTAATATTAGCATCGCCACCTGTTGTTGTAACAACATCCGAATTGTAGCTGCCTGTACCTGAAATAGTACAATATTGCAATCCCAAAATTGGTGGATTCCCGCTAACTGCAATTTCTACCGAAGCAGTTTTTTCTCCTTGAGTAGTTGTCGCGGTTATTACAGTAACACCGGGCGAAACGGCTGTTACCAAACCATCAATAACGGTAGCAACCGATGGGTCGCTTGAAGTCCATGTTACTGTTTGTATTGTTGCATCGGCTGGTGTAAAAACAACCTGATACATTGTTTCTGAAGGACTGGAAAGTGGTACTTCTTCCAATACAATTTTCTCTACTTTAATAATAACATTTGCGGAAACTGTTTTGGAAATTGACCCATTGGGATTTGTAGCTGTTAAAGTTGCACTTCCAAGAGTGATACCTTTTACGCCAGCAACCAAGCCCATTTCGTTATACTGAATGGCAGCAATGTTTTCATCACTCGATATCCAGCTTAGATTTTCGGTTGTGTTCTCTGGCGTTGCTGTTGCTATAATTGGCTGAACTTCGCCTACACTTAATTCCAATGCCGGAACACTTAATGCAAATTGGTCTAACGGAATTAATTCATCTTCCTTTGTACACGAAGAAAAATTAACGGCGTAAAGAACCAATATTACAATCAATAATTTAGCTTTACTCTTCATAGATTTATAATTTAATCATTTTGGTTCACTCTAAAAATTTCGTGCTAAAGTAATGTGCGTAAAAATTGTGGGTGTATTGGAATTCATAAAGTGAGGTTGGTATTTTCGTATTCCCATCATAATTGGTGTTAATTACTAATAATTGCTACAAGAACAACTCCTGTTTAGTCTGAAATCCAATTAAATATTGTGGTTTGGAATTTGATTATTTTTTTGAAATAGAGGAATATTAATATGTGTTTTAAGAATTATCTTTCACATAAACCGAAGGATTTACACCAAATTTCTTTTTAAATTCCTGACTGAAATGCCGTCTGTCAGTATAACCTACTTTAAAGCTGACATCGATAATTGAAATTTTATTTTGTTTTAATAATTGTGCTGCCCTTTTTAAGCGAAAATCGCGTACAAAGCCTACGGTTGTCATTCCGGTTAATGCTTTTACTTTTTTGTAAACACTCGAATGGCTCATGGCAATGTCTTTTGCCAACTGGTCGATACTAAATTCAGGAATATCTATATTATCTTCAACAATGCTAACCAGCTTCGACAGAAATTCTTCATCCGGAGAATTTAAAGTGATTTCTTTTGGATTTGTGATGCCTTCTTTTAAGAACCTGTCCCGAAGCATTTTTCGGTTGTTCAGCAAATTTTTGATTCGCACTTTCAGAATACTCTCGTTGAAAGGCTTGGTTAAATAATCGTCGGCTCCAGTTTCATATCCTTCAATTTTGTCGACAATTAAGGTTCGAGCAGTTAACAGAATTACCGGAATATGGCTAATCCGAACATCGGTTTTTAGCTGATGGCAGAATGACATGCCATCCATAACGGGCATCATAACATCGCTAATAACAATATCGGGAACAAACTCAATTGCCTTTTCCAAACCTTCTTTCCCATTGGATGCTTCGAAAACCACATAAGTATTTGATAATAGTTCATTGAGGTATTCACGTATGTGGGCATTATCTTCAACGATAAGAATGGATGCACCTTTGAATTCTTCTTTATCCGGCGATTCTTTTAACTCCTGTTTGGTTTGTGTTATACTGTAACTTTCAATACTTTCTTCATCCTGCGACTCATGAACAAAGTCAACATCATTTAAATGATTTTTACCCAATGGAATTTTAATGGTAAACTCACTTCCTTTGGTTAATTCGCTTATTACTTCAATTGAACTGGAATGCAATTCAACAATTTCTTTTGTAATGGAAAGTCCAATTCCAAATCCTTTATTTTGCGCTTCATCTTCTTCATTCTGATAAAAACGTTCAAAAATGTGAGGTAATTTTTCTTTGGATATTCCTGTTCCTGAGTCCTTTATTATCACAAAAACAAAATCACTGTTCTGTTTAACAATGACTTTAATAGTATCTTCCTGTCTGGAAAATTTAAATGCATTTGAAAGTAAATTATAAACTGCTTTTTCAAGTTGGACTTTATCAAACCAAATCGGTATATTGTTTTTTTGTTTTTCGAATTGGTAGTTGATTCCCTTGTTAATTGCATGCTGTGTGTAACTCAGGTATATTTCGTTAATAAAATCAACAATATTACTCTGATTTACTTTAAGCTTTATATTTCCTGTTTCAAGTTTTCTGAAATTCAGCAATTCATTAACCAAATTCAATAACCTGTTTGTGTTGTTTTTAATTAACGAAAGTTGTTTTTGCTCTCCTGCATTGAAATTTCCAAATCGTAACAACTTATTTAAAGGACCCGAAATTAGTGTTAGCGGGGTTCGGATTTCATGAGAGATATTTGTAAAGAACCGTTGTTTTAGTTGATGCAACTTATCTTCTTGTTCTCTTTGTAGTTTTTCAAAAATTAGTTCATTTTTCATTCCAGCCCACTTCAGGGTGTACCTTCGGTACGCAATAAGTAATGCAATAAGCATTAAAAAGTAGAACATGTATGCCCACCATGTACGCCATAAGGGAGGTAATATTTCAATATTTACTGCTGCAATATTGTTATTGATTGGTTCTTCGTCAAAAATCTGCCGCCTTACTTTAAAAGTATAATCGCCGGGAGAAAGGTTTGTAAAAGTTGCCGTTTTTTGAGTCCCAATATTTCTCCAGTTATCTTCAAATCCCTCCATTTTAATTTCAAACTGTTCGTTATTAGAGAATGGATATTTTAATGCTGCAAAATCAAAAGTAATTACTGTTTGGGTATATTTAAGAGTTATATCATTTTCAAAATAGATTTGATTTTTTAAAACTTCCTTTTCGCCAATACCCACGCTTTTATTAAAAAGTTTGAAATCGATAAATTTTACGGATGGTAGATAATTATCTTGTTTAAATACTTTTGGATTAAATGAAACTACTCTGTCAATACTTCCAAAATAAAGAACTCCATTTTGGTCTTTAAATGCGGCATTTATATGGAATCCTTCTGCAATATCAGGTAAGGCGTTCACTTTTTTAGTTTCAGTATTTAACCTGAAGATTCCTTCTTTGGTACTCATCCAAATATATCCGTCATTGTCTTGCAACAAGCCAACAATTGTATTTGAATACGTGCTGTTTCCAATGGTAAACTGTTCGAACTCATTGGTTTTAATATCAAATCGGTTTAATCCTTCTTTTGTACCTAACCAAATATTCCCTATCCCATCATTTAACAGGCTAAACACATAGTTACTTCCTATTGATTTTGGATTGGAGTCGTCAACAACAAAATGGATAAACTCCTTATTATCCGGCTCAAAACAATTCAAACCACCTCCATAAGTAGCAATCCACAGCTTTCCATTGTCTCCCGAAAGTATGGACAACACATTGTCGCTACTAATCGTATTCGGAATATTGGAGTCGTGACGGTAATTTATAAATTCCTGTTT
Source organism: uncultured bacterium (assembly GCA_965371855.1). GTDB lineage: Bacteria > Bacteroidota > Bacteroidia > Bacteroidales > Marinilabiliaceae > JAADEM01. The sequence continues at coordinate 43,119 of CBDUZZ010000025.1, read as the reverse complement.
GCCACTTTCAAAATAACTTAAACCACCGCCCCATGTTCCAACCCACAGGTCTCCCGATTGAAGTTCAATTAAATCCCTTACATCGTTAAAGGGTAAGGAAAACTTATTATTTGGTTCACGTTTGTACTGTATCCTTTTCCCTGTTTGGGAATTATATGAAACAAGACCATTTGCAAAAGTTCCAAGCCAATATATGTTGTTCTTCCCTCTTTTAATGCACTGCACGAAATCGCCACCAAGCGAAGTTTTGTTTTCTTTATTGAAAAACCTGGCATGATTACTATTTTCATTAATAATACTTAGCCCCTCTCCATCGGTACCAATCCATAAGTCATCACTTTCTTTATAAACAGAAAGTACCGGAGAAGAATTATATCCTTTTGCATCGCTATAGAAAAATCGAATATCGTTTATCTCGTGTTTAATTATGTTGGCTCCCCTCCATGCAGTTCCAATCCATATATTCGCTTGATTGTCTTCAAAGAATGAGTTTACCGTGTTATTTGACAAGGATGTTTGTAGCTGGCTGTCATTCAGGTAATTTTCTATTTTCAATATCTTTTTGCCCGAAATACCGATTTTTATAATTCCCTGACCATCAGTCCCAATCCATAAATTTCCATTCTTATCTTTCCAAATTGTCCTTATTATTGAAACTCCTTCAAAATCTGTTCCCTGAAAGAAATTGGTTACAACATGGTTTTGTGTATTTAAGCGAATTAAACCATTACCGTTTGTTCCAATAAGTAGTTCGTCTTGATTAAATGAGAATATGAAATTAATGAATATTGAAGAAAAGTCGATTGTAGATTTTGCATCCGCTGAATAAAGGACAAACTTTTCAGTGCTTTTATCAAACCTGTACAACCCTCTTCCATAAGTTCCTGTCCAAAGGTTTCCGTTTTCCTGTTCATAGATACTCCAGATACTATTTTTGCCCGGAGCAGTTGAACTATCATTCTGATTTATATAGGATTTGAAAGACTGTATTTCTTCTATATAAAGATTTAATCCGTTCTCTGTGCCTAACCAAATGTTCCCTGTTTTATCCTCAAATATGGCATGGACTTCGTTTGAAGAAAGGGAGTTTTTATCGGTTTGATTGGTTTTATAAGTGATGAAACTGTCGAGGCAAGGATTGTAAATATTTACCCCGCCGCCAATAGTCCCTATCCACATTCTGTCTTTGCTGTCAATCAACAAGTCCGAAACATCGTTTGAACTGATATTACTATTTTTTTGATTATAGACTTTGCAATTACTCCCATCAAACCGGTTTAACCCGTTTTTTGTGGCTATCCAAATAAAGCCGATACTGTCCTGAACAATGTCGGTAACACTTCCGTTCGACAATCCCTGTTCAACATTTAGATGCTTAAATTGAAGTTGATTCTGTGCATTTAACTTGCAAGCCCAGAGTGTGAGAATCAAACATAAAAACAGATATTTATATACTTTTTCCACTTCTATAAAATTATAAAAATATCCATTCAATTACTAATCTTAATACTTATTACTTCATTCCATTGGTGAAATTCAAACCATACTCATTTAAAGTAATCCATTTTGATTCGACTTAACAAAATGAATGAACATTCTCCTTCATTTCATTGTACTGATTTTCCATACTTTGCAACAATATCTGTTTTCCTAGCGAATTAATACTTTTTGTACAAGGAAAACACTTTTTGTTTCCACTTGCATAAAGTACAAACCTTGAGGTAAGTTTTCAGGCAGTAATAACTTATGGGAAAAAGAAAATGAACCAAATTCAGATGTATATACAGCACCACCGTGAGAGTTGTATAAAATAATCTTCACCTTTTCATCGTTAATTCCAGGAATTTCTATTGTTACTGTTCTACCGGATAATGGATTCGGGTAAATCCGAATACTTTTTTTTATAGGATACTCTTTGTTACTCAGAGTAACATCAACAAGATAACTAATTTTGTTTTGCGCTTCTGTTACTAACTGTTTGGCATTAACTCCGCTTGTTTTTCCAAATTTCGCAATAACGTTATTCAATAATTGTAATTTTTCCTGGTCTGCCGGGACAGATGAAGCTTCTAACAAATCTTTAAGAATCATTACTTTTTGATAATCTTCAATTCCTTCGCGGAGCATTTCTAACCTTAGGCTCGGCAAATATTCTATTGGCTTAGTATTTGAACTTCGGTATATCAAAGCGAAATCTCCGGCAGTATGAGCTCCGTCCCGCGAATCGAACGGGTCGTCCAAACGCCAGTAATCGTAGGCCCACCTTAAATAACCATCGTATTCTTGATTCAATGCGTGCCAGCACATCCAAGTCATCTCTGCAGCACTGTTTTCAGAGGTAACATAACTATTGGGGATTTTCTGGGTACAACTGGTATAAAAGGTTGATATTTTATCTTCTGATATTCCATTGTTTGAAGCACTCTCCAGAATTCCTGACAAATCATAAAAATTGGCTTTTGTTTGTTCTGATAATCCATGGGAATATGCAATTCCCAATTTCCAGTTTGGATTATTGCTATATACCAGAGAAGTTACTTTATTCAGTTTCTCCTCAGAAACTTCATCGAGAAACAAAACTGTCTTATCAAACCAACCTTTACTATCCAGGTGAATTTTAAATTCTGAAAGAAAATGATTCCAACGGGTATTATAGGTTGCAGAACCAAGTGGAGCATTTATACTCAATGATTGGTTTGTTGCCTCATCCCAGTATGGGATTGTGCTTTCGTTCCAACCAACCGGGGAGAAACAGTTTATCTGCTTCGTTATTCCCCACGACATTAAGGTAGTAACGTATTTATCGAATGCAGTAAAATTGTATTCCCACGAGCCATCCGTTTTCTTAACCCATTTAACCATTGACTCAGCTCCCAAAGCATTGCCTTTTATATATGCCGTTATCGCTTTTTGACCAGTATTGGCTAAAAGTTTGTATGCCGGTTCCAATAAATCAAAATGCTCATCTGACCAGATAATTATTTCGCTACTTGGATTTGCGTTGTTGTAATGGTTTAGAATATTTACAGGGAACTGCCATAAATCCAAATGAAAGTCCCAATCGGCAACCTTGGGCAATGTGTAATTAACAACTTCAATATTCATCGTAAAAACCGAAGGTTCACTACCACCGTTTACAGAAATTGTACCGCTGTATGTTCCTGCTACTGTTGTTTCAGGAATATCTATAACTACCCAAAATTTTACGGGGTCTGAGGCTTGTAATGTATTGATTTGCTCATTCGACAATGCGTCTATAATCTCAACATAGGTTGGATGAGTTGGGTATTCGGAACAACTTCTTGCTTCCGGGTCTCCTTTGACATATTTTCCAAATTGAAGTTTTATCGAAGATGCTTGTATTTTTTCATGTTCATTTCCGAGGTCGGTTATCACATATTCCAAATTGTTAATATCAGTATCACTCCAAAGAACAATTTGTTTATAAACCCGCTCTCCCTTCCAGGCAATCGAGTTCCATAATAATGTTTCAGTACCGTTAAATTCTTCATTTTTCTGATACCTTTTAAACTTATTTTCAAAAGAACCATTGAGTTTTTGTGCGACAATTACCGTTGGCAATAACATACTTATTATCAATGTTCCAAAAAATAATATTTTAACAATCTTCCTGTTCATCCTTTAAATTGTTTCTTAATTTATATCCAGAATAAGATTCCTGGCTGTTACAAAGTCATTTACATCCTTATATCTTCCATCTTCATTTCTTGTGGCAAGCTCAATCGCTTTTTGCAATTCTTTATCAGAAACGTTCCCCTTTTCCTTCACTAAACGGAACAGCTCGTAATCTTCAATACCCTCTTTAAGTAATTCCCAGCGGATACTCGAAACGGGGCCATCTTTCCCAGGGTACACATAATAATCGTCACCCTGACTGTGTATAAATACAGGATGCTTGAAAGGATTTTTAGTCCAGTTATTGTACGCCCAGCGTAAATAACCGTCAACATTATACTTTAATGCTAACCATGGTATTAGTTGTGCTTCAATAGCTGGAGAATAGGTTAAGGTATTCGGATGGTCAGGTTCGGCACAAAGGTAAAATGTGGTCTGCTTTTTCTCTATATTTCTTTGTTCTATTGTAGGCAGAACAGGAACAACAGCTTTTCCCTCAAAAGCCTGCCCCGGAAAAAACATATATGAAATTGATAGATTTTTTGCATGTACACCTGTTTCGGGATGTCCTGCAATTACAATCTTGTCTAAAAACTCAGGTGCAGATTTCTTAATAATATTTTTCAAGTTTTGAAACACTTCTTCCGGCTTTTCATCAAATCCCAAATATGTTCTTTCGAATAAACCTTTTGAAATAAGATGGCTTTTAAAACTTTTAAGAAACGAACTCCAAACTTCAATGTACTGTTCATCTTCAATATCTACTACAACTGTTTTTTGGTTACCATCGTTTAAATCGAAATATTGAATTTTTTGTTTTGTGTGGAACGGTGTCATTGAGAAAGCATTAATTGCTTCATTAATACCAGCATTGGTAGCCATCGCAACATATTTATCAAAAACAGAATAATCAAAGGTCCAACTTCCATCTTCATTTTTAATCCATTCTACCATACTTCGATAACCAAAAGCAATCTGCGACCGGGTTGAATTATTAAGCCAGGGTTTGTGCCATGGCTCGTGAGTTATTGTTGTTGTAATGTTTTTGCCACCTCTTGATGCGTAATCATCAAGATATTTTGAAATCATATCCCAATGAGCATCAGACCAGTGTTCCAACCCGTAATATTCAGCAATTGCGCTTGGGTTCAACCAAAGGTCGAGATGAAATCTATAATCCGCAGGGTTGGGTATTTCCTGATTAAATACTTCTAATTTTATTATTTGTGAAATAACATCATACTCATCACTCCGAATCGTTAGATTTCCTTCATATATTCCCGGTTTCATTGTCTTCGGAATCCTAAAAGTTAACCATACCGGTTGTGCTCGATATTCAGGGACATTAGCCTTCTCAACTTCCATAAGAGCATCAGCAACAACATTTGGCGACATTGTACCTGAAACTTCTTCGCCAATAATGTTTTCCAATTTTGGCGACCAAACATATTCGCTTCGAGCCCGTTGAACCGGTAGATATTTTACAAACCTTACCTGTACGTCGTTCTTACTAAAAACATTGCCAGTTTTTGATTGTAAATCGTCAAACTTAACAGACAAATTTGAAATTCCTGCTGTAGAACAAAAAGCTATTTGTGCTGAAACCTGTTCATTTCTCACTCCAATAATTTTAAGTGTCTCATTTGAATTTAGTTGTAAAATTTCAAAAGCCTTCAATGCCTGGTTATTTTCAATTTCTGCATCTGAAAACTTTCTGGGAAATCGAGGTACACGAATTAATGATGATGTTTGAAAGTTGTTGGTAGGTATCCAGACATTAAGCCCATCATTAGGTAAGGCTTCTTCAACATTTACTTTTAACCATTCCGGTATTTCTTCGATTCCATCAAAACTTAACTTGGGCTCAATACTTCCATCTAATTTTTTATTCGTACAACCAGATTGAATAAAAAACAAAGATGCAAGGATAATTATCGATATATTCTGTAACACTTTCATCTATACTAATTTTGTAATCAAACAAAATAAGTATTAAATGCCTTAAACTTTAAGTGTGATTTTGTGATTTTTAGGTGGGTGTTTTCCTTATAGTCATCTTAAACAAGCAAATATCAATTGCTTCAACTCGTTTAATTAAGTTTTAATGTTTGGAAAATTCAATTTAATAGTCAAATTGAACTAAATACGACCTTATCACAATAACTCAATAGAGTAGGTGAGTAATTCGGTTAACATGATAAAACAAAAAAACCTAACTGCATGGATATATAACTAATACAGGTGCACATTCGATTCTGGCCTGCTCAGGTTGCTATTAAGCTATTATATTTATCAGTAGTTCTGAATTTATTTCTGGTGAGATGATGTAATGGTCACTTCTATCTTTTTGGCAAACTCTTTTTCGATAATTTTACGAACAAATAGATTGCGTGTAATTTGTCGGCCAAGTTGGATTAAATCCACTTTTACCGATAGTTTTTCTTCTGAGCCTGTAACATTTAGCATTGGGGAAGGAACCACTCCTGATTTATCACTTTTACCAAGCTCATTAATTAAATAACCTCCCGTGTAAGAAAATCTAACCGGGATATTCGAAGCCCTGCTATTTTTGTTTATCTGAACTAAAAAGGTAATCTTTCCCTCTTCAATATTTTGCTTATCACCCGGTTCAATTGTCTGTTGCGAAGCTGAGATGGAAAGGTTGCGTACAAGGTGTGTTAAGCGCATTTTGCTCTTTTCAACCAGATCAACTTTTTCACCATCGATTAAGGTTGATGTCTCCTCGTTAATATACCCACTAAGTAAATCCAGGCATGCTGCATATAATCTCATAGCCTCGATATATGCTTTGGCGTTTTCCTGTTCAATACCTTGAGTCTGTTTTAATAAAGCGTTTTCTATGGCTTGCTCTTTGCGTTGCGCTTTTCTGGTAAAGAACTCCTGTTTCGAAAGTCTGAGATAAACATAGTAGTAATCTTTATCTTCCCACTTATCGAGGTATTCATAGCCTTCTAAAAATTCGGTCGAAGTAGCTTTTACACGGCTGCTAAGGTACTCATGCACACCTGAAATATCTTCGAATCTGCGAAGTGTGGTCTCAGTATTAATTCGGGTATTAATTTGAGAGGCAAGGTCAACTAATGCCCGTTCTTTTGCTTTCTCCTCATATAAAATGGGAGAGCCAACTTTGGAGGTTATACCAATTCCAAAAAAATAGGCAGGATGAGCAGGTCTTTCCTTTAACCAAATAGGTTTGCTGGCTTCCAGTATTTGTGCCTGTTTCTTTTTTGATGCACATCCTCCAAAGAGCAATACCAGAATTATCGTGAGGGAGCTAATTCGCAGAGTCATTATTGTTCAGGATTATAGTTAGCAATATGATTTGCTATTGAAGAAGCAGCCTCATTTAGCAGGTAAGCTTCTATCTGATATGTACTTTTTATCTTCTTTTTATTATTGAAAAGGTTATGAAGATGATTTACGGAACTTCGCTCATCATAAATTTTGTCAGTATCAGACTTCTTGTCAATTTGTTTCCAGTAACCTGGGATCAATCTTTTGTAGTCTCCTGCAAATTTTGCATAGTGAATCTCATCAACATTTTCTGTTGTAAACAGATCTGAAACAACAATTTCACCATTATCCATTCGGGTTAAAGCATATTTTAAAGAAAATTGCACAAGGTTTCTTTGTTGATATTCATAGTATATAACCTTATCGTAAACTGTTTTTTTCTCCTTTTGGTTGGTTGATTTGTTTAATACTTCAACGGTTCTCTTGATATATCCTCGTTTCTCTGTTTTTTGTAGTGATCCGGTTTTGCTATATACCCTGATGACGCTACCTGTAAGTATAGCCTTTGCTTGTATGTGGGCATCCAATGATTTGAGCCATTGAATGTATTTTGTTGGATATCCTTTGTAGTTTGCAATTGGAGCCGATCGAATTACCTGATTGCTTATTACTTTATAAAATGGGGATTTAAGATTGTTAATGTTGCTCACCAATTTTGTTTCCAATTTGGAAGCAAAATCTCGTTGATGAGTACCCGAATAGCTAAATGGGACAATAGCAATGGTGATAATGGCATTTTTCAAGGCCTCATTTTTAAGTTCTATACTGTTCTTATAACCACCTGTTCCATCTATAATAGTTTTGAAATCATAATAGGCCATCCGAAACAATTTATTAGTTAGGTGATCTGTTCCGATTCTGTATAGGGGCTCATATTTTGCAATAGTCCATTTGGTTTTGCTGTCTTTATATTTAGCGTTAATTGAAAGTATTTCACGAAAAAGGGGCTCTGCGTTATTAAATTCTTCAAGGATAAGAGCCTTAACTGCATCTTGGTATATCTTATTCAGATAAATATCTTCTACTTCGTTGTAGTATGCACGTTGATCTTCGGATAGCTCCAGTTGAATACCTAATGCTGACAGCTTTTTGTAGTATGCTTCTGCTTCACGAAATGCATAAACTGCATCTTTTGTAGTGCCGGTATTATATTGATTGGTGAAAGCTTTTATCTTATCTTCAAGTACCATCTGACCGGTTCGTTGAAGGCCAATTTTTGCTTCAATGTTGTTTTTATTAGCCGTGAGTGAGTGATAATACATATTTGCAGCATCTGTATATAACCCTGCATTGTCAAATTTTTCAGCTTTATTAACATAGCGTTTACTTGTACAACCAGGTGTAAAGAGCACTGCAATCAGCAACAACGTGAATAAGTGTTTCATGAGAGGATTGAGATATGTCTATTAATGGTTATTAAACGGATAGAATGCAAAAGAGTTTCTTTTTAGCAGTTCTTTAGTAATGCCGGGAAATTGCGGGATAATAATTATTTAAGAATGGCGTTTATCTCATTATATTTATCTGTCATTTTCAAACGGCTATAAGAAACCAATAAGCAGTTAAGAATAAGTTTGTCATTAGGGCTGGATGCTCTTGCTTTTTCAAGATAAGGTAATGCATTTTTATACCCTAAGTTTATTTGTTCGAGATTTTTTTTATATTGATGATAATCAATCCGGTCAGGATTCTTTATTTTTTCATAGCGTTTAATTTCTTTTTTGTATAATACATCTGTTTTTTTGAAAATCATTACACCAAGCTTATTTATAGCTTTTTTATTTTCTGAATCTTTTGTAAGGATATCATTAAAAACATTAATAGCTTCATCATATTTAGTCTGCTTTCCTAATGAATTGCCTTTTAGATAAAGCAATTTACTATTGGCCGGAAAAAATATTAGTGCTTCATCTATTGAATTAATAGCTTTTTCATAGTCTTGAATATTATAATAAAAATATGACAGTTTTTTCAGGTAATTAGCTTTTTCTTCAGGGTATAGTTCCATGCCCTTTTTGTAGGTAAACTCGGCTTTTTCATGATTTTTAAGGCCATTATATCCATCAGCTAAATACAGGTATAAACTGCTATTATTATAATTTAATGTCTCTGCTTTTTTCAAATATTTAACTCCTGTTTCATATTCTTTTACACGTACGTAATTTTGGCCGGCTTTGAATATGCAAAAAGTATCAGTCTTCTCCTGTGAAGAATATAATTCGATAGCATTTTTATACAGTCCGGCAGCTTTTTTATAGTTGTCATTACCTTCAGCTATTATGGCATTACTTTTTGCAACATCAGCCTCTTGAGCCATAATTAGATAGGTGAAAAGAAGAAATGGTATAGATGTTATAATTCGTAACATTATTTTGTGTTTTAATACTATAATAATAAAAAAGAAAATATTTACAAATATATGATAAAATGAGAAAAAACATACTGTAATGTGCTTTTCCCAATAATATTAGTGAATGTTTATTATTAATTATGTAGTTTTATATATATCCAAATACTGTTATTAAACATATCTTAATAATGATTTTTTGTATAAGTTAAATCACTTAAAAACAATAAATTTGCATGAAAATATAAAAAAACTAAATTCTTAAAAAATATAATGAGTTTTATTGAAAAATTAAAACAGAACGCAACCATATTGCAAAAGCGTATTGTGCTACCTGAAGGACTGGAAGAGAGAACTTTGTGTGCAGCCAATATTGTATTGGAGGAGGGTTTTGCACAGATTATTTTAATTGGTAACCCTGAGGATATCAAAGCAGAGGCTAAAAGATTATTGTTAAAGAATATTTCGAAAGCAAAGATTGTAGATCCTTTAAACCATGAAAAGATAGATGAGTATGTTAATATGCTGGTTGAGATCAGAAAATCAAAAGGATTAACAAAAGAAGAGGCTTCGGAGTTGATGAAAAATCCTCTGTATTTGAGTGTTATGATGATAAAAGCCGGGGATGCTGACGGAGAAGTAGCAGGTGCAGGAAATTTTACAAGTGATGTTCTTCGTCCCGCATTTCAGATTGTGAAAACTATTCCCGGTGTTAGTGTTGTGTCCGGTGCCATTGTAATGGTATTGAATGATTCGAAATTTGGAGAGGGTGGAATTATGGTTTTTGCCGATTGTGCAGTCCATCCTGATCCTGATGCTCAGGAATTGGCAGAAATTGCAGTTGCTACAGGTCGTACAACACGAGCAATTATAGGTATCGAACCTCGTATTGCTATGCTTAGCTTTTCAACAAAAGGAAGTGCTAAACATGATTTTGTTGATAAAGTAGTAACAGCCACCGAACTAGCAAAGAAGATGGCACCTGATATGAAAATTGATGGTGAATTACAAGTAGATGCTGCAATAATTCCTGAGATTGGAAAAAAGAAGGCTCCGGATAGTGATATTGCAGGAAATGCAAATGTATTTGTTTTTCCCGATCTTCAATCAGGTAATATAGGATATAAACTTGTTCAGCGATTTGCTAATGCAGAAGCAATTGGCCCTATTCTGCAAGGAATGGCCGCGCCGATAAATGATCTTTCGCGTGGTTGTTCTGTAAGCGATATTGTAAACATGGTTGCCATAACTGCTAATCAGGTACATGACAAATAATAAATAGCCGGTATTATTCAGTAATATTTTTTTGTATGATTATCCTTGTTCTCAATTGCGGAAGTTCGTCTATAAAATTCAGCTTGTTCGATTTTTCAGAAAATGAAAAATTATTAACTCGTGGAGTTGTAGAGCGTATAGGGATCGAAGGGGGTTCATTAGTCAGATGTGTAAATAATTCTCTTACTACTTGTTACGAGCAACCAATACCGAATCACACAATTGGAATTAAACTTGTTTTGGACTCATTAATAAATGATAAATGTAACGCCGTTATTAATGATATAAAGGATATAAAAGCTGTTGGCCATAGGGTAGTTCATGGAGCAGAGGTATTTGCCAATGGTGTAATAATTGATGACAAAGTTAAAGAACAGATTGTTAAGTGTTCTGATTTGGCTCCGCTTCATAACCCTGCAAGTCTGAAAGGGGTATTGTCTATGGAGACTCTAATGCCTGACGTTCCGCAAGTAGCTTTATTTGATACTTCTTTTCATCAGACAATGCCTAAGGAGGCCTATTTATATGGTATTCCCTATCATTTCTATGAAAAATACAAGATAAGAAGATATGGTTTCCATGGTATTAGTCATAAATATGTGGCCGAGAAAGCTTGTGAGATAACAGGTAAAAATTTTCATAACTCTAAAATAATCACATGTCATCTTGGAAATGGCGTTTCTATTACAGCAATAAAAAATGGGAAGTCAGTTGATACTTCAATGGGCTTTACACCGGTGGCAGGTTTGATTATGGGAACAAGATGCGGTTCGCTTGATCCGGGCATCTTGCTTTACCTTGAAGAGAAGGAGCATTTGAGTATTAAGGGGATTAGTGAGTTGATAAATAAAAAATGTGGGTTGATGGGTATATCAGGTAAATTTTCTGACATGAGGGATATTGAAAAAGCTGCCAGTGAGGGAGATGAACGTGCACAACTTGCATTTGACATGTTTACATATAATGTGCGAAAATGGATAGGTTTACTTACCGCTGTTATGGATGGGGTTGATATGGTTGTCTTTACAGGTGGTATTGGTGAGAATTCTTATAATGTTAGAAGGGATGTTTGTGAAAAATTATCATGGTTTGGAATAGAGCTGGATGGGGGGAAAAATAAAGAAGTTAAAGGTGAAGATTTAGTAATAACAACATCTGATTCTCAAGTAGTGGTAGCTGTGGTGAAAACAGACGAAGAGTTGGTTATTGCGAGGGAGACTTACAGGCTGGTGAAGAACAGTGAAATAGTAAAAAATAGAAACCGCTAAGACACTACGGCGCAAAGTTTTTTCTTTGTGTCTTTCCGCCTTTGCGGTGAAAAAAAATATAAACAAATTAATAATATTTATAAAATGGCAGAATTAATAGTAGAACCTATTGAATCGTATGCATTAAGTCAGAAGATTAGGGTAAAAACACTTTTTTCGAAGATTGGTGTTGTTGGTTGTGGTATAGGGGGGCAGGGAATTGCCCGTATTGCCAGTTGGCATGGTATGGAGGTTGTATTGGTTGGCAAAGATGAAAATAGTCTTGCCAGGGCAATAGATGGAATTAGTAACGAATTGGATAAACGTATTGAAAGCTGGGGACTAACACCTTCTGAAAAAAGAGCTATTATGGGACGTGTAAAGGGCTCTTTGGAATGTAGTGATTTAGCAGATTGTGATTTTGTAATTGAGGTGATTCCGGCAGATCCGGAAACGGGGAAACGTGACCTTGAGGAGAGAAAAAGGATATTCAGAGAGGTTGAAAAAGTAGCGAGCAAAGATGCTATTATCGGTACGAATGCTACAAATATTGTAATAACAGAACTTGCTTCAGAGCTTCAGTATAGAGAAAGAACAGTGAGTCTTCACTTTTTCACATCTTCTCCTGAGGCAAAGATTATTGAGGTTGTAAAAGGGCTGTATACGTCAGAAGAGGTATATAATAAGGTTTGTACTTTTGTGAAATTAATTAACAGGGATGTTATACCTGTTGAGGAATCTGCCGGAATAGTTAGTATTCGTTTATATGTAGCATTATTAAATGAAGCTTGTTACACCCTTATGGAGGGCGTTGCTACAATGAGGGATATTGATAAAACAATGGAAATAGGTTTGGGAATGAGGTTCGGACCTTTTCTTACAGCTGACTTTATGGGGCTTGAGAAAGTTGTTAAATGGATGGAAAATCTGTATGAAGAGTTTGGTCAGCAAAAGTATAAACCTGCACCTGTATTAAAACGTCTGGTAAGAGCTAAACGTCTCGGGAAACATACCGGAGCAGGATTTTATAGATATGATGACAAAGGTAATATTATTGAAGAAGATTTTGTGGCAAAAAAAATAGGTTAAATGGGAATTACAGAGAATGATTTTATGGTTATTCCTTTCTAAATAGTTAAAATAATAAATAAACAGATGAAAATATTAGTTCTGAACTGTGGTAGTTCATCAATTAAATACCAACTGTTTTCAATTACAAATGCCAACTGGAGCGTAATGGCTATAGGTGTAATTGAAAAGGTCGGATTAAAAGGTTCATTCCTTAAACATGAGAAGGAGAATGGCGAAAAAATTATTCTTGAGGGAGAGATACTTGATCATAAAACCGGAGTAGATTATATATTAGGTGTAATGATAAGTAAGAAACACGGATGTATCAATAACCTTGATGAGATTGATGCGGTAGGACATCGTGTTGTGCATGGAGGAGAAACTTTTAGTTCCAGTGTATTTATTAATGATGAGGTTATTGAAAAACTGGAAGAGAGTGTGTCATTGGCACCTTTGCATAATCCACCAAACCTGAAAGGTATCTATGCTATTCAACAATTAATACCTGATGTTCCTCAGGTTGGGGTATTTGATACTGCTTTTCATCAGTCGATGCCACAACATGCTTACATGTATGCAATACCTTATTCATTATACAAAAAATACGGAATAAGAAGATATGGATTTCATGGTACAAGTCATAGGTATGTTTCCAAAAGGGCTTGTGAAATTTTGGATGTTGATTATAATAATCAAAAAATTATCTCTTGCCATTTGGGTAATGGTGCTTCTATTGCTGCTATTAATAATGGTGTTTCTGTTGATACATCAATGGGTTTTACTCCCCTGGAAGGATTGATTATGGGCACACGTTCAGGAGATATTGATGCCGGGGTAATTACTTATCTTATGGATAAAGAGATGATAGGAACCCGCTCGGCTAGTACTCTTTTGAATAAGCATAGTGGTTTGCTGGGGGTTACAGGGATATCTTCTGATTCAAGAGAAATATATGAAGCAGCAGAAGATGGGCATGAACAAGCGAAGTTAGGTATACAAATGTTTAATTATCGTATAAAAAAGTATATAGGTGCTTATGCGGCTGCCATGGGAGGTGTTGATATTTTAATTTTTACCGGGGGTATCGGCGAAAACGAAAAACGAACTCGTGAAGGAGTTTGTAAAGGATTAGAGTTTCTTGGTATTGAAATTGATAAGGATGTAAATGATACCGCACGTGGTAAAGAGATTGTTATCAGTAAGGTCGGAGCCAAGGTTAAGGTGATGATAGTTCCTACTAATGAGGAGCTGGTAATAGCCAAGGATACAAAAACAATTATTGAGAAGTTATAGGAAATGTTAGTATTTATTGAGTTTTAATGTTAAAATAGATGTTTAGAACATTAGCGGATCTACAGAAAGTTATAGAAGATAAGAAAGAGAGAAAAAGGCTTGTTCTGGCAGTCTCTCAGGATTCACAATCATTAGGAGCCATACATAATGCATATAAAACCGGCGTTATTGAACCGATTTTAATTGGTTCCAAACCGAAAACAGAACAATTGATATCTGAGGCAGGTTATGATTTCTCTGATGTGCTAATGATACATGAGAGTAACCCTGAAAAGGCAGTGGAAAAAGCTGTCAGAATGGTTAATAATAATGAAGCTGATATATTAATGAAAGGAAAGGTTGGGACACCTGTTTTGCTTAAAGCAGTTTTAAATAAGGAGTGGGGATTGCGAACAGGCAGATTGCTCTCACATTTCGCACTGTTTGAAGTGAACACATACCATAAGCTAATTGCTGTTACTGATGTTGCAATGAATATTGCTCCTAACTTGAGTGATAAGATACAAATCATTAATAATTCAGTTGAATTTCTGAATAAAATGGGAATTGCAAAACCAAAAATTGCTGTCCTCGGTGCCATTGAAATGGTAAATGAGAGTATGCAAGCTACTATGGATGCAGCTCTGCTTTCGAAGATGAACCAACGTGATCAGATCAGAAATTGTATTATCGATGGTCCATTGGCGTTTGATAATGCTGTTAGTTTTGAAAGTGCCAAGTATAAAGGAATCAAGAGTGAAGTAGCCGGTGATACAGACCTTTTACTGATGCCCGATATTGAAGTTGGAAATGTACTGTATAAAACACTTGTATTTTTTGCAAAAGCTAAAGTTGCATCAGTTATTTTAGGTGCCAGTGCCCCTATTGTTCTTACTTCGAGGAGCGATTCCGAGGAGTCTAAATTTAGCAGTATTCTTTTGGCAGCCATTGGTGGTTAGCATTCAGTAATCGGTAATCAGTAATCGGTACAATGAATAAAGCACTAAACTCTAAAACATATACAATGAAAAACTTTTATAAAATATTGGTAATAAACCCGGGTTCTACAACAACCAAGATCGCGGTTTTTAATGGTAATAAATCTATTTTTCTTAAATCCATAAGGCATACTGTTGAGCAATTGGCGAGATATGAGAAAATAAGTGATCAGTATGAATTCAGAAAAGAAGTGATTTTAAATGAGTTGATTCATGCAGAGATCGATATCGAGAAAATTGATGCTGTGGTTGGTAGGGGAGGGTTGGTTAAGCCTATTGAATCAGGAGTTTATGAGATGAACGATGCCCTTAAAGAGGATTTGAAGAAAGGTTTTTTGGGAGAACATGCGAGTAATCTTGGTGGATTGATTGCCGATGATATTGCCAATAGTTTGTCTGATGCCAGAGCATTTATTGCTGATCCGGTAGTAGTAGATGAGCTGGAAGATGTTGCGCGTGTTACCGGTCTTCCTGATATGCCCCGAAGATCAGTTTTTCATGCATTAAATCAAAAAGCTGTAGCAAGAGACTTTGCTGCTTCGCATGAAAAAAAATATGAAGATATTAATGTTATTGTTGCTCATCTTGGGGGTGGAATATCTATCGGTGCACATCGTAAAGGGAAAGTTATTGATGTTAATAATGGTTTGGACGGTTATGGTCCTTTTTCGCCTGAACGTGCAGGAACACTTCCTACAGGTGCTTTAGTTGACTCGTGTTATAGTGGGAAATACACTCATGATGAGATGCGAAAACGCATTAGCGGCAAGGGAGGGCTTATGGCTCATTTGGGGACTAATCAGGCACATGAGGTTGAACAGATGGCTTTAGAGGGGGATAAACATGCTGAACTTATACTTAGTGCAATGGCATATCAAATTGCAAAATGGATTGGTGGAGCTGCTGCCGTTTTAAAAGGTGATATTGATGGAATTTTACTTACAGGGGGTATTGCCAATAATCGTTTTGTGGTTAATTATATAAAGGAGATGGTTGCATTTCTTGCCCCTGTATTGTTATATCCCGGAGAGGATGAGATGAAAGCTCTTGCTGAAAATGCTCATAATGTACTGAGTGGAGTTGTTGAGGCAAAGGTTTATGAGTAGGTTATTTTATATAGTTATAAAGTGACGGGGTGACTACAATATTGATGGAGTGAGTCACCCCGTCACTAAACAAAAAAACGTCTCTTTTCAAAAACATTATGCTTTACCATTTCGTATAATTAACAAATTAGGGTTATTATTGTCGAGAAAATATTATTTGCATGATGAGATTAAAGATTGTTCTGGTAGTACTGTTTTCTTTTGTTGGCTATCATCTTGGAGTTAGTCAGTTAAGTTATGGTGGAAATCCGAGTGTTATTAATTCAGAGACATCTTTAACTACTCTTCCTTCAATTCCCGCTGAAAGCAAAGCTCAAATATCAGATAATCTCAACAGGGTTATTCCATTAGAGTTTGCATATCCTTTTCATGTTAACTATTCATGTGATAAAGATGGTGAGTGGTTTAGTTTGCCGAATGGTGGCAGGCTTTGGAGAATGAGGATAAAATCGAATGGAGCATTAAGTCTCAACATTATTTTTGATAAGTTTAAGGTGCCTGAGGGAGGTAAGGTTTTTTTATATTCTCCGGACAGAAGTATGGTATTGGGTGCATTTACTCACCTTAATAATAAATCGTCAGGGATATTTGCTGTGGCTCCGATACCCGGTGATGAAATTGTTGTTGAGTATGTTGAAGAGTATACTGTTGTTGGTGAACCGGAATTGGTTATAGGTTCTGTTAATCATGACTATCTTGGAGTATATGACTACCTGTCAGGAGAATTAAAGTTAGGATGGTTTGGCGATTCCGGTGATTGCAATATTAATGTTAACTGCAGCGACGATACGCCTGATACTATTGCACAATCTGTTTGCAAAATTATTGTTGATGGAACAATGCTTTGTACAGGAACTCTTGTCAATAACACCCTTAATAATGGAATACCTTATTTTCTTACTGCTGCTCATTGCCTGACATCCGCTAACTCTGACAAGTCAATAATTTTTTACTTTAACTACGAATCTCCCTCATGCATATCTTTCGTGGAGGGAACTAAGGTTCAAACACTGTCGGGTTCTACATTAAAAGCCCAGGTTGATACTCTCGATTTTGCTCTTGTTGAGATTGATAACAGACCACCTGATATATACTTTCCTTATTGGGCAGGATGGAATAGGTCTATAACCCCTCCGGCTCCGTTTGTAACAATTCATCATCCATCAGGAGATGTAAAAAAGATCTCGCTTGAAAATGATGCTATTGTTGCTGCTACTTTTGATGCCAGTTCTGTTGGTGGTGACCAATTTGTGAAAGATGCCCACTGGTGGGTTAAAACATGGGAATCAGGAACAACAGAAGGTGGTTCTTCGGGAGGGGGTTTGTTTGATGCCAATGCCAAATTGGTTGGTACGCTGTCAGGAGGGCAGGCTTCTTGTAGTAATTCTGTAAATGATTATTTTGCCAGACTAAATAAGATGTGGAATTATTTGCCGGGAGATGACCAGCAGGTTGCACACTGGCTGGATCCTGGTAATTCAGGAGTTTCACAGATTGGAGGATTCGATTACTATAATAATAAAGTTCAGAGATTAAGTCATCTGACAAAAACAGATACAGTCTTATTACTTCAAGGTAACGGAATGACAGGTTATTGGTCAGGACACAACAGCTTGGGGATAACTGAGTATGCTGTGCATTATTCAGATATACAATCAGCAACCGTTGAGGGTGTATATCTGGTATTTGGTCAGCGATTAATAGGTGCTAATGACACAGTAAGGTTGAAATTGTGGAATGGAGGTTACTCCGGGCCGGATGCTTTATTGGCAGAGAAATCTTTTGCTGTCTCATCATTACCTAAAAACAAAGAGCATCTTTTATCATTCAATCAGCCGGTTAGTGTAACAGGTTCATTTTTTGCCGGTATTGAGATTGAATATGGAAC
The DNA here is from genome assembly GCA_965371855.1 of uncultured bacterium. Lineage (GTDB taxonomy): Bacteria > Bacteroidota > Bacteroidia > Bacteroidales > Marinilabiliaceae > JAADEM01. The sequence continues at coordinate 24,964 of CBDUZZ010000025.1, read as the reverse complement.
AAGTGAAACAGATACAGTAGCACTATATCAAATCAAAACAAATTCAGGTGATACAAGTGAATATGGGTACTTATACGATGGTAGTGCCTGGAAAAAGTTATCTCAAGTACATCCTTTAGGAATTAAGGGGAATTATTGGATTGATATTTTAGCCTCTGATGTTACTTTTACTTCGGATGATGATAGTGTTTACAGTGAAGATAATCTTATCATATATCCAAATCCTGTTGTTAATGAGCGGTTGTATTATAAAATATATAATCAGGAGCTTAGATATATTGAGTTTTATAGTATTAACGGTGAGCGATTGTTATATAAAGAAGTTAGTCAGGGAGTGAATTCAGGATATATAGATATACCAAAGTTAGCATCCGGTATCTATATAGCGAGATTTGTTTTTAACGATAGAACTATTTCTAAGAAAGTGGTGGTAGAGTAGTTTTCAGTTCATTGAAGAATAGTTCCTGGTTCCGTGTTTATTGTGATTAGTGGTTTGTGGGCATATTGGGTTTTTGATATTGAATATTGGAAATTGAGTGTTCAATATTGGGAGTTGAAATTGGATGTTTGATATTGGGTATAGGCTAGATGCTAACAACAGCTAACAGCTCCTCAGTCCAATATTTTAATGTTATCCAAGCAGAAATACAACGGGGTGTTATATCCACTATAGCCAATATCGGATGATGTTAGTATAAATTCAACAGAGTTTATCTTGCCCAATTCCTGCAAGTTTACATTATTCCATTTGGAAATCACATAACGTTTGTTACTGTTTTCAAACCGGTAATCGGCTAAATAGTATTCAATTTCACCGGTATAATTATTGTTTTTATCGTATCCTTTTATTGTTAACAGATACCAGTCTCCAAAGTTGAATGCACGTGCATTATTATCACCACGTTTTATTGTGAGGGCAGTATAACTAGAATTATTTATGGCAACAGATTTAAGTGTGTGGTTTTCCCTGTCACTAAAATATATTCTATTAGGGTCTCCTAATTCGTCTGTTAAGAATACACTAAAATGTTTTGAATTATCTGCTCCTGATGAGGTGTAAACGCTAAACTGGTTTTCAATAGTTTGATCAATAGTATTTGTTTCAATACTTATAGCAAAGCCACTCCAGTATGATTGTTCAGGAATGTTTTTGACAGGCAGTATTACTCCTTTAGAGTTAAAATAGCCTGTTTCACTACTATTAATATGGGTTTTATATTGGTCAAGGTTAAATTCTTCAAAATCAACTAATATAATGGTATGAACAGGGATGATCATAGAATCTGAACCTGCAGGAGTAAACACAAAAAACTGAAAAGTATCTGATTTAAGAACCGTAGATGTATATTCAAGTTCGAGTTTGGTATAGTCTAATAATTCTCCATTCTTTTTCCATTTATACTCTGAGTCGTAATCATAAGTTATTTTGGGAGTGATAAGTAATACACTATCCGGCTCTATCTCATACCCGGCTTCCGGCATTGCAAGAAATATTTCCGGAGCATCCATCTCCTTTGTATTGTTGTTGCAACTTAAAAGAGATACTACTATAAATAGAATAATGTATGTTAAATTTCTCATTTACTGGTTCATGTTTTTTAAATGGTAATCAATAAAACCGGATATTTGATCTACTCCGATTCTTTTAGCTATTATTTTTTTATTTTTATCTAATACAAAAAATGCCGGTGTGCTATTTATATCATAAAGGTTTCGAAAATTAGACTTTTGGTATGGGTCAAACACATTCATCCACTCGTACAGATTATGTTCTTCAATAAATTCTTTCCAAGTCTTTTGTTCTGTTTGTGTGTAAACAGCAAATATTTTAATGCCATTGTTTTGATATTTATCCCATACTAATTTTTTCAATTTAGGAATTTCTGTTGAGCAATGACCGCATGAGGGTTCCCAAAAAAGTAAAATGGTTATAGGAGCTCTCACCTCACTAAGTCTGTATGTCTGGCCATCAACAGACTGTAATTTAAGGTCAGGAGCTGTTTTTCCAATAAGGTTTGGTTTAAGTTTATCAACTCTCTCTTTCAGGTTACTCAGGAAAGTAGAGTCTGCCCAGGTGGCTTCTCCCGACAGGTAATATTTCTCGGCAATGTCAACAACCATAGCATCCATACCCATAATTTTACTATCGTTAGCCATATTAAAAAGATATTGAATAAGGTATCTTCTTACTTTCGTATCTTCCGATTTATCAATCACCATATTAGCTTCTTTAAATAGTGTGTCAGGATGCTGAACAAGAAGTTTGGTGAAGTAGCGTTCTAGTTTATTTGCGAAAACAGGTGTTCTTAGTAGACGTTCATCATTAAAATTGATGTTGTCAAAATAATGGGTTTTATAATATTTATATTTCCTGACTTGAATAACTGAATCTTTGTTAACAGTATTTTCCGGGAGGGTAATATCCGGAATTTCAATATCTTTAGTTGATTTTAAGAAGTTTGCAAGAAAAGTGTTCTGGTTTTCAGATATGGTCAAATCCATTTTTTTATCAACTTCAACTTTTAGTGCTTTAAGTTTTTTAATTATTTTCTCATATCCGGGAGTATCTTTTTCAAAGTTTTTCAGCTCTTCTTGTAGTTTCTGAGCTTCTTCCTGTTTAATATTTAGGAAACGCTGATATTGCAGAAAGTTATTCGATTCGGTACTACCTGTTATCTTTTGGGAGTTAACCAGATTTTTGTCAGTTGCTTCGATGCTGAAATCCTGGTCATCGCTAATCAATACGTCAAAATAAGTTTTATCAGGCAGGTAAATAATGTAGATTCCTCCATCAAGAGGTTCTCCCCCTATGAAAGTTCCGGTACCTTTATCGTTTACCAGAATCGTATCTTTAACGTACATCTGTTTATTGAAGTAATATCCAAGTATTAACGATGTATCCTTAATACCATTTATTGTAGCTCTTATATCGTAACCTTGAGAAAAAGAGACCGCCGGACTAATAATAAAAATTAATAATAGAATAAGTTTTATTATCTGTTTCATAAACAAATTGATTTTTGAATGTAAATGTATTTAAAACTTTGAATAACTAATTAAATTTTATGGGTTTGATTTTTTAACCATTTTTTTTCATCCGGATTCAAATACTCATTAATATTTTTATAAACTATAGTATGATAATTATTCAACCAGTTTTTTTCGTCTTCCCTAAGCATGGTATCATTTATTGCTTTTAAATTAATTGGGCACATTGTTAATGTTTCGAAAGCATAAAATGTGCCAAATTCAGTTTCACTATCTTTTACTGTTAACATCAGGTTTTCGGTTCTGATGCCATATCTTCCGGGTTTATAAATACCGGGTTCGTTTGATGTAATCATATTTTCCTCCATGGCTATACCGTTATCCTGGGGTCTGATGCTTTGTGGCCCTTCGTGAACATTTAATAGATGGCCAACACCATGACCTGTTCCATGTCCGTAGTTGATGCCGAATTGCCACATGGCATTACGTGCCATTATATCGAGATGAACACCCCGAGTACCTTGCGGGAATTTTGTTTGAGAAAGGTTTATATGACCTTTAAGTACCAGGGTAAAGTCTCTTATCTCTTTTTCAGTCAGCTCTCCTAATGGTATGGTTCTGGTTATATCTGTTGTTCCTTCCAGGTATTGTCCGCCTGAATCGACTAAATAGAAACCCCTGGGTTGTAAGGTGGCATTACTATCTTCACTGGCTGAATAATGGGGAAGAGCTGCATTCTGACCATATGCACTTATTGTGTGGAATGAATCTCCCAGGTATTTTTCTTGCTCTTTTCTGAACGATTGAAGTTTTTCTGCAGCTGATAATTCTGTGATTTCAGTTTTGCCAATATTGTTTTCAAGCCAGTAAAGAAATTTGGCCATTGCTACCCCGTCTTTAATGTGGCTTTTTCTCATGCCTTCTATTTCAGTTGGGTTTTTTGAAGCTTTCAAGTGGGTAATAATACTCAGGCCTCTGTTTATTTTAGCTGTTGATGGAATTGCATTTACCACAGCATGATTTACTTTTGACGGATCTATGTAGATTGTTGACAACTGAGGTAAACTTTGAAGAAATTCATAAAAATCTTCGTACAAAAATATTTTGACATCATTTTTAGCTAATTGCTTTCCTATGCTTGATGTTATTTTGTGCGGGTTAATAAACAGATTTATGCTATCCATTGAAATAACCATAAATGAATAAAACAGAGGATTGTATTCAACATCATTCCCACGCAAATTGAGAAACCAGGCAATTTCATCAAGGCCACATATTATGTAATGAGTAACATTAATTTTTTTCATCTCAATACGTACCTGTTTAAGTTTTTCGGCAAGTGATAATCCGGCATATTTAATGTCAAGTTCAAAAACTGTTTCTTCCGGTATAGCGGGTCTTCCTTCCCATACCCTATCCTGAAACTGGACTTTTGTGTCTAATCGTATATCGTTATTTTTAAATAATTTTGATAATTTTCCGGTTTCTTCAACTGAGAGGTTTTGTCCGTCTATTCCTACAACGGCTCCTGCCGGCAACTCTGAAATGAGCCATTTGGGATATGAAGGAACATCAGGATAACCCATTTTAAACAATTCTATTTCACTTCCTTCTAACTCTTTTGCTGCCTGTATGAAGTATCTGGAGTCAGTCCACAAGCCGGCTTTCTCGGCCAGTACAACGATGGTGCCTGCCGATCCCGTAAAGCCTGATATCCACTCTCTGAATTTCCAATGGTCGGCAAGATATTCACTCATATGAGGATCCGTGCCTGGAATGATGAATGCATCAATGCCCATAATTGCCATTTGACCTCTCAGAGAAAAAATCCTTTCTGTGATTGTCATATTAATATTTGTTTTAACGCATTAATTAAAAATTGTATCATTGTATCATTGTATCATTGTATCATTATATTAAGGTTTGAAGATGTATTAAAAATAATAATGTTTGCTGTTGGCTTATCTCCAAATTCTCCGGAAAATGAAATCGTATCCTGATCTCTCAATATTTTTAAACTATTTTGCTGATAGTGCGATAGCACACCTTGCTTTACTTCTCCATGAAGCAGATAACTTAAAGCACCGGGCAGTGTTATTTCCGTATTTGCTTTGATGTTGGCAACTGTTAATGATTTAAGAGTTTTGTTGATTCTTAGCTTTAAGCCACCTGTGTTAATCTCAAAATGCCCGTAGAGTAGCAGATCATTAATTGTGCAAAAAGACTTATCACCGATTATTGTAATTGAATCAGCATGGCCAATGGTATATCTGTCAATCTCAGTATTCAACTTCATTTGCCTGATTGAATCGACGTTAATTACTGAGAACTTGGTTTTGCCTGTGAAATTATTAATCCTGTTAATGTTAAAATTGCAATTGTTAAGGTTTATTTCTGCATCTTCTGCATTTTGTATTTTTCCTTCAATGAAATTTAGTGTTAAATATAGTGAAGGGAGTTCTGTGGAATTTTGATTTGTAATGAATAGCTTACCGTACTCGGCATCAACAGATATTTTACTTTGTATGTTTTCTAAAATTGTGTTACCAAACCCTGTTGTTATATTTGTTTGTAGTTTATTTGGTATGTTAACATGGTAATTTATTGAAAATGTAAAGCCTGAATGGAAATCTTCCTCAAAAACAGTTTTAATGAATAGTGTTTTTCCTGATATATATTCATTAATAGTTATCTGATCCAATATCTCAGATGCAAGTTTCCCATTGTAGGTGCCAATATTTATTTCATATACTATTTGTACAGAATCTTTGTCCCACCCGTTAATAGTGATATTACCATATTTGTTTTTTATGTTTAAGGCTTTAATCCCTTTTGCTTTATGAATAATCTCTTTTCTATATCCATGACCTGTGGCTGTTTTCTCAGGAGTTTTTCCCTGACCTGTTACTGATGTGGTTGAAATAGAAAGTAGTATACAAGTAATTAAAACTGATATTTTTAATTTGTTTTTCATCTGCTTAGTTTTTTGTGATGATAAAAATACACAAAATTCAGGGTAGAAAAAATTTACACTGATTAGAAAGAAAATATTGAAAATAATAGACCGGTGAAAAATGAATATATTTATATTTGCTCAAATTTTAATTAAACTCAAAGTTATGAAAAGAAGTTATCTATTATTAAAAAGTAAATTGTTTTTTAAAAAATGGCAATCAAAAAGTTATGCTGTTTTTAATAGTCTTGGTAAAGAAGTGAAAATATTGTCTTTAACAACAGTATATTTCTCTGTTTTTGGTTATGCACATACTTTAGCCCAGATTAATACAGACACAATAAATAAAATAATCAGGTTAAATGAAGTTAAGGTTTCAGCCCGGCGAGCACCTTCATTATTCTCTGAAGTGGGTCGGGTTATAACGGTTATCCCAAGGCAAGAGATTTTAAAACTGCCTGTTCAAAGTGTTGATGAACTATTAAGATATGCCGTTAGCGTTGATGTTCGTCAGCGCGGGCCGGTAGGAATACAGTCGGATGTTAGTATTCGTGGCGGTTCTTTTAACCAGGTAATGATATTATTGAACGGAATTAACATTACCGATCCTCAAACCGGCCATCATAATTTAAACCTTCCTGTTGATTTGCAAAGCATTGAAAGAATCGAAATCTTAGAAGGTCCCGGAGCCAGAGTATACGGGCCAAATGCTTTCAGCGGTGCAATAAATGTTATTACTTCCGACCTCAAAGAAAAAAATATTACTGCAAAAGCTATGGCAGGCCAATATGGTTTGTATAATATCGGAGTAAGTTCAACCCTGGTTTCAAAGAAGTTTAAAAATTATTTTGCCGGAAATTTCAGTAGCAGTAACGGTTATATTGAAAATACTGATTTTAAAACTCTTCAGCTTTTTTACAATGGCAAACTGAGCTTTGCTAATGAATCACTGGATTTTCAGTTAGGTTATTCAAATAAAGCTTTTGGTGCAAACTCCTTTTATACCCCTAAATATCCCGAACAGTTTGAACAAACAAAAACCACCTTTGCTTCAGTAAAATCTTCATTAGGAAAGCGCATTAAAATAACACCTGCACTCTATTGGCGAAGAAATCAGGATCGGTTTGAACTGTTTAGATATGAATCTCCTGATTGGTATGCAGGTCATAATTATCATTTAACTGATGTTTTTGGTGGCAACCTTAATTTCTTTATTCCATGGTCGTTAGGTAAGACTTCCTTTGGTGGAGAAGTGCGTCGGGAGAGTATCTGGAGCAATAATATTGGCAATATCGTGGATGAGCCTAAACCTGTACTGGGAGTGTCAGGTGAATTTTTTGATAAGTTTTATAGTCGTACTAGTAACTCTTTTTTTATTGAACATGTTTTTGTGGTGAATAAGTTCTCTTTTTCGGCGGGCGTTCTGGTAAATAATAATTCTGCATTGGATGAGACAGTTCAATTTTTTCCGGGTATGGATGCAAGCTTTTGGATTAATCCGCGAATGAAACTGTTTGCAAGTATAAACAAATCGTTAAGGATGCCAACTTTTACTGAGTTGTTTTACACAGGTCCTGTAAATATAGGAAATGAAAACCTTAAGCCTGAAGAGGCGGTTACTTATGAGGGGGGAGGTCGTTACTTAGCAGGTTTTATGGAGAACAAACTTTCGGTTTTTTATCGCAAATCAAGCAATCTAATAGATTGGGGCAGAATGGATAGTACGGAGATATATGTTACCCGTAATCTTTCCGATATGAACTCTGTTGGTGTTGAGTTTGCTACTACTGTTGATATGCAAAAACTCATTCAGAATCAAAACTTCTTTCAGTCAGTTGAGTTTGGATATAATTTTATATGTCAGGATAAAGAAAGCCTGCCGGGATACGAATCTGTTTATGTTATGGATTATCTAAAGCAAAAATTACATCTAAGCATTAAAAACCGATTGATATCTAAATTAAGTTCTGATATAAGCCTGTTATATCAGGAACGGAACGGAACATATACGGTGTATGTACTTGATGAAGGAACGTTTGTTGGTTCTCAAAAAGAGTATGAACCGTTTGTTACTGTTGATATGAGACTTCAGTGGCTTGCTGATAAGTACATGGTTTATCTGGATATTAATAATGTGTTTAACAAAAAATATTTTGACATAGGAAATGTTCTACAACCGGGCATTTGGGTAAAAGCCGGAATAAAGATTGACATAAAATATAGATAAATTTATATTTTTGTTTATCTTTCTATTAGTTTTGCTAAAAACGAGGATAACATACATTGTATATGCAGCATTTTGACACCATTATTGTTTTTTTGGTAATAGCTTTCATACTTGTATCATTGTATAAAGAGTGGATAGGGGCAGCATTCACTTTTTTACTGGCAGTGTTGGTTTTGGGGCTTTTTGGCATTCTTACTCCTAAAGAAATATTATCGGGTTTTGCAAATGAGCAAATAGCAGTTATATTAATGTTATTATTGCTGGGTGATGCTATAAGGCAAACTTCTATTATAGAGATATTTTTCGAAAAGATTTTTCCCCGGTCATCCTCTAACAAAGGTTTTTTGATGCGGATGATGGTATGGGTTGGGGGATTGTCGTCTCTTTTGAATAACACACCATTAGTTGCTGTTATGATGCCTTATGTACATCAATGGAGCAGACGAAATAATGTAGCTTCATCAAAATTGCTTATTCCGCTTTCGTATGCTGCAATATTAGGAGGGTGTGTGACACTTATTGGTACATCAACAAACCTTATTGTTAGTGGTATGGTTTTGGATCAGGATATTATTCCTAACATGAAACCATTGGAGATGTTTGATTTCTTTTGGGTTGGTTTTCCAATGTTGATAATTGGTGTTATCTATCTCTATTTTTTTAGTTATAGATACTTACCGGAGCGTAAAACCCCAATGGAAGAGTTTACTACCGGTGAACGAAAATATCTTGTTGAAGCTGAAATTCGTATAGGTTCACATCTTATCAAAAAAACTATTGGTGATACAGATTTCAGAAGAAATGAAAAAGAGTTGTTTTTGATAGAAATAGTCAGAAAAAAGAAACTCTATCAGATTCTGGATGATGATTTTACTTTTGAGGAAGGTGATCTGTTAAGGTTTGCAGGGGATAATAATAATATTATAGAGATCTTATCTGATAAAAGTGGTTTAACGCTTCCTACCGTGGGAATGATGACTAAGCTAAAGTTATTGCAGGTAGTTGAAATCGTTATTTCATATAATTCCACTTTAATAACTAAATCGGTTAAAGAGATTAATTTAAGGGGAAAATATGATGCTGCATTAATTGCTATACATCGTAATGGTGAAAAAATTGCAGATCATATTGAGAATGTGAAATTAAAAGCCGGTGATGTACTGCTTCTTATTGCCGGAGAAAATTTTTATAGCCGAATTCATGGAGAGCAGGATTTTTACCTATTATCAAAAGTTAAAGAGTTACGTAAGCCTGAACGGTATAAAGTTTGGACACTTCTGGGAGGAACACTTTTGGCTATATTTTTATCTGCAATAAAGGTTGTTCCACTGTTTATGGGATTATTAGTTGTGATTGCTGTTATTAATATTCTTAAAGTTGTTTCGGCGAAAGATCTTCCTAAAAGTCTTGACTATAACCTGGCCGTTATAATTGCTTTATCATTGGCTTTAGGTACAGCTATGATTAAATCAGGTGTTGCTGATATGATTGCAAATTTTGTAATTTCTGTTTTTCTGCCATTTGGCCGTATCTCTTTATTAGTAGGGATATATTTGATTACTTCTGTCCTTGCTGCTTATATAACAAATAAAGCTGCTGTTGCAATAATATTTCCTATTTCATTAACTGCTGCAAGTAATCTTGGCCTTGATCCGAAGCCTTTTGTGTTAATCGTTTCTTTTGCTGCTGCTGCAAACTTTTTGACTCCTATTGGCTATCAGACAAACCTTATGGTATATGGTCCCGGGGGATATAAATTTAAAGACTTCTTTAAGATTGGTTTGCCTTTAACTATTATTTATATGATAGTGGCTGTGTTAGTTCTTAGTTATATGTATTTAATTTAGTTGTTTAAATAATTAAGGGCTTCACTCTAAGTGAAACCCTCAATAACTTCCTTCTATTCCGAGAAAAGTCCTTGTTACTTCAAATCATCCACTCTCTCTAAAAAATATTCTCTGTGTCTTAGTGCCTCTGTGTTAATACTTACTTCGCGTAACTAATTGCTCTGGTTTCACGAATAACCGTAATCTTAACCTGACCAGGATAGGTCATGTCTGTCTGTATCTTACGTGCTATATCGTACGACAACTCTTCAGACTCCTTATCGGAAATCTTCTCACTTCCCACAATTACCCTCAACTCACGACCTGCCTGTATGGCATAAGTCTTTAGAACTCCCGGATAAGAAAGAGCCAGGGCTTCAAGGTCTTTCAGTCGTTTAATGTAAGATTCGACAATCTCACGACGGGCTCCCGGACGAGCTCCTGATATAGCATCACACACCTGAACTATCGGTGCAAGCATTGTTGTCATATCAACCTCATCGTGGTGAGAACCGATAGCATTGGTAATCTCCGGTTTTTCCTTATATTTCTCAGCAAGCTTCATCCCAAGTATTGCGTGTGGCAATTCCGGATCCTCATCCGATACTTTTCCAATATCATGTAATAATCCTGCCCTTTTAGCTTTCTTCGGATTCAGACCCAGTTCAGAAGCCATAATAGCACAAAGGTTAGCAGTCTCACGAGAGTGTTGCAGCAGGTTCTGTCCATAAGAAGAACGATACTTCATTTTCCCCACAAGCTTAATCAGTTCAGGATGTAATCCGTGAATACCAAGATCTATTGTCGTTCTCTTACCGGTTTCAATAATCTCCTCTTCAACTTGCTTCCTTACTTTATTCACAACCTCTTCGATACGTGCCGGATGGATACGTCCATCTGTAACAAGCTGATGAAGTGCCAAACGTGCTATCTCACGACGCATAGGATCAAATGCTGATAACACAATTGCTTCAGGTGTGTCATCAACAATAATTTCAACTCCGGTAGCAGCTTCAATAGCCCTGATATTACGACCCTCACGACCGATAATACGCCCTTTCATCTCATCTGACTCAATATGGAATATTGTAACAGAATTTTCTATTGCCGTTTCAGTTGCTACACGTTGTACTGTTTGTAATACAATTCGTTTAGCTTCCTTATTAGCATTTATCTTGGCTTCGTCCATTATATCATTGATGTACGACATAGCCTCGGTTTTAGATTCAGCTTTCATACTCTCGATAAGCATCTCTTTAGCCTCATCACCAGTCAGTCCTGAGATTGCTTCAAGTTGCTCAACTTGTTGTTTATGCATTTTTTCAACCTCCTCGTTTCTCTTTTCAACAAGCTCTAACTGCACACTAAGATTTTCACGAATGACGTCAACTTCATTTTTCTTGCGCTGAAGTTCTTCCATTCGCTGAGAAAAATTGACCTCTTTTTGTTTCATCCGATTTTCTGCAAAAACAATCTTCTGATTACGAGCATTAATCTCCTTTTCATGACTACTCTTCAGTTGTAAAAATTTCTCTTTAGCCTGAAGAATCTTCTCCTTTTTGATAACTTCAGCCTCAGCTTCAGCCTCCCGAAGTATTTTTTTGCTCCGGGATCCCATTGCCTTTGCATAGACAAGCAGTGCTATTGCACCCCCCAGAATAAAAGCAATAACTCCTATTGTTATTTCGGTAAGTCCCATTTCATTTAACTTTTAACTAATTGTTTATATATAATAAAACCGCACCATTTTACTCAACATACAGAAAAATTACAAAAACAATTTTCCTGCATAAAAAAAGTAAACAATGCGGGTAATCCTATAAATCTATTTTAGCTACTCTAAACTTCTTCCGATAAAACTGTGTCTAACTTATCATTCAATTCTTTTACAGCATTAAGGATGGGAGTTGTATCATTTCTATTTTCCTGCTCAAGCAACTTTATCACATATTGCAAAGCCACCATTGCTAAAAAATCCTGTACATCTTTATCCGTATAACGTTGCTTATACTGCATTATCTTATCGTTTATAAGCTTCGCAGCCTTGCGGATATGTTCTTCATCCTTACGGTCTATCCTTAGCGGATAATACCTGTCTGCAACATTAACACGTATTGAAAATTTATCTTCCATCCAATTATATTACCGGTTTAATAGAGCAATACACTTATCAATTTCCCGCACAATTTGGTTAATTCTCTTTTTTGCTTCTCCGGGTTCATTCGTTTCGGCTAAAAGATTTCCTGATAATTTTAAGTTGTCATATTTCACCCCTAATTCCCGGTAGCTTCCTGATGACTCATTCAATTCAGAAATCAACCTTTCTTTCTCTTCGTTTAATCTTAATACCTCCTGTTTCAGGCCTATATGACGGTCTATTAAACTGTTTATTTTAACTTGAAGTTCAACAACTATATCAGGATTCGAATCACTCATTACCAAATTTTTCAATACAAAGTTAACATTGGTTTTGTAAATAAAAAATAACCTTAAACTCTTTTCATTACTTTTGTATAAAACTTTTAGATAAAGTGATAAATAGCAATCGAAATAGATGGCTGCCAACATCAACAAAAGAGATTAAAGAAAGAGGATGGGATGAGCTTGATGTAATAATCTTTACAGGTGATGCTTATATTGACCATCCTGCTTTTGGCGCAGGTGTAATCGGACGTATAATTGAAAAACACGGCTGGCGTGTTGCTATAGTGCCTCAGCCTAATTGGCGCGACGACCTGAGGGATTTCAAAAAACTGGGGAAACCCAAATACTTTTTCGGAGTTACTTCCGGCGCAATGGACTCCATGGTAAATCATTACACTGCGAACCGCCGCATACGCTCCGATGATGCTTACACTCCGGGTGGTAAAGCAGGACAAAGACCTGATTACGCATCTGTTGTTTACACAAAAATTTTAAAAGAACTATTTCCTGATGTTCCTGTTATGCTGGGTGGCATAGAAGCCTCATTACGTCGCTTAACTCATTACGATTATTGGTCGGACCAACTAAAACCGGGTATAATTGCTCAAACAAAAGCAGACCTGCTGGTTTATGGAATGGGTGAAAAACCATTAACTGACATTCTGAATTTATTAGACAAAGGCGTACCCTTTAACTCCCTGAAAACTATTCCGCAAACCGCATTTCTACAATCTAATGAACAAAAACTTCCTAAAAACAGAAAGTGGAAAGACATCACTCTTTTTAGTCATGAAATATGCCTGAGCAACAAAAAGAAGTTCAGCATGAATTTCCGGCACATTGAGGAAGAGTCAAACAAATGGAATGTTTCACGTTTAATCCAACCGGTAGGAAATTCACGAATTGTTGTAAACCCTCCCTACCCTCCTATGTCAACCGGAGAGTTAGACAGCTCTTTTGATCTGCCTTTCACACGTTTGCCTCACCCTCGATATTATAAAAAAGGAAATATCCCGGCTTTTGAGATGATCAAATTTTCTGTAAATATGCACAGAGGTTGTTTTGGAGGTTGCTCATTTTGTACAATATCTGCTCATCAGGGAAAATTTATTGCTTCACGCTCTGAGGAATCTATTTTAAAAGAAGTTAAACAAATCACCCAAATGCCTGACTTTAAAGGATACTTGTCTGATTTGGGAGGTCCAAGTGCAAACATGTATAAACTGGAAGGTGAAGATCTTGATATTTGCAAACAGTGCAAACGACCATCATGTATTTTTCCGAATATTTGTCCAAACCTGAACACAGATCACACTTCTATGTTATCCATTTACAAAAAGGTAGATAGTATAAAAGAGATAAAAAAATCATTTATTGGAAGTGGTATCAGGTATGACCTGCTTTTAAATCCTAATGCATCCGCAAAAGAGAAAGAGAGTCATAAAAAATATATTCAAGAACTAATTGAAAAGCATGTATCCGGTCGATTAAAAGTGGCCCCGGAACACTCATCAGACGAAGTACTTCAATTTATGAGAAAGCCATCTTTCAGCTATTTCAAAAAGTTTACCAAAGAGTTTGAAAAAATCAACAAAAACAGCCACCTTAATCAACAGTTGATTCCATATTTCATTTCCAGTCACCCCGGTAGTAAAGAAGAAGACATGGCTCACCTTGCCGTACAAACTCACAACATGAATTTCAAACTTGAACAAGTTCAGGATTTTACACCTACTCCAATGACACTCGCTACTGTTATCTATTACTCAGGCATCCATCCATATACGTTAAAAGAAATTTATACTGCACGTTCAAAAGATGAAAAGCAACAACAACGAATGTACTTCTTTTGGTATAAACCGGAATACAGACGGAAGATTGAAACACGATTAAAAAAATTGAAACGTTTTGATTTGATAAAAGACCTTTTTAAACAACCTAACCAAGAGACGAAAAAACAACGGCATAAGTATCGACACAAATGATGATTCTTTTAAAAACACACAAACCACCCTACTATGCCGTAATCTTTACATCAACCAGAACTGTGAGAGATAATGGATATTCAGAAATGGCGGACAGGATGATGGAACTGGCAAAACAACAAAAAGGTTTTCTTGGCGTTGAAAGTGCAAGAAATGAAATCGGAATTACCGTATCCTATTGGAAAGACTTGGATTCCATCAGAAAATGGAAAGAGCACGCTGAGCATCAAGTTGCAATTGAAAAAGGCAAAAAAGAGTGGTACAAGAACTATGCGGTAAGAATTGCAAAAGTTGAACGGGATTATGAATTTTGAAATCTCAAGTAAAGTGTCGGGGTGGCTTGTTTTCATATATCAGGTAGCCACCCCGACACTCATACTTTATACGACCTCCCCTGCCATGTATCTCTCTCTTTTAACCTCTTTTCCAGCTTTGCTACAAACTCGAAATTTTTCAATCCCCAACGAGGAGCAATCAACAAATCGCTTGGAGCCTCACTAACAAACCGCTCCATAACGATTTCCGGATTCATTACTTCAAGAAAATCAACAATAAGTTCAATAAATTCATTTGCTGTAAAGACACGAAATTTTTCAGGATGTTTTCCGTATTCAAATCCAAACCGTGAACCTTTTACAATTTGAAGCTGGTGCGTTTTTAAAAGATCAATCGGCAACTCTGAAACTCTCTGTGCATGAAACAAAATATCGTTTATGGTTTCATCGGGCAATCCAAAAATAAGATGTAAACCAACCGGAATATTCCATTTTTTTATTCTGTGAACAGCATCCACCGTATCTTCCAAGGTGTGGCCTCTGTTGATTGCTTCAAGTGTTGTGTCTTTTGTTGATTCGGCCCCTAACTCAATGACAACATAATACTTATCTTGCCACAACGCCAATTGCTCTATCAAATCATCTTCAATACAATCCGGTCTGGTTCCAAGAACAATACCTATAACTTCAGGATGATTTAATGCCTCAGAATAAATTTCAATTAGTTTTGCTGTATCTCCATACGTATTGGTATAGGCTTGAAAGTAGGCCAAATATTTCTGCGATTTATACTTATCCTTAAAAAAATCAATCCCTCTGTCTATCTGCTCCCTAACTCCTAATTCGGGTCTGCAATAATTAGGATTAAAAGTACTATTATTACAAAAATGGCATCCACCTACTCCTTTTGTACCGTCTCTGTTAGGACAAGTAAAACCGGCATCAATCGATATTTTCTGCACACGTTCTCCAAAAATACTTTTTATGTATGAACTGTAATCATTATATCTTTTCTGACCCTTCAGGTGAATACTCATAAAAACATATGTTCAAATTAATTTAGTTGTGCAAAAATACAGCAATTAATCTTACACCAACAATCTATGATAGAATATCAGAAAAAAAATCTTGGCAAAAGAAAAGTAATTTTATACCTTTGCAACCACGAAATCAGAAATGATTTAACTGCGAAAATAGCTCAGTTGGTAGAGCACGACCTTGCCAAGGTCGGGGTCGCGGGTTCGAGTCCCGTTTTTCGCTCAGAGAGCTTCTCTAAATGAAAATATTAGGGATGAGAAGTTTATGCCGATTTAGAATTTCTTATGAAGAATGAATTAGAAATTATTTATCGGTAAGTCCCGTTTTTCGCTCAGAGATTTTTTTCTATTTATGCCCAGATGGTGAAATTGGTATACACGCTAGCTTGAGGGGCTAGTGACCGTTAGGTCGTGCAAGTTCGAGTCTTGTTCTGGGCACACACTCTTAGGCCAACCTTAAATGACTCAGGGTTGGCTTTTTTCAAGTTTTAATATTCTCATTACTCATATTGTACAATAAAATGACAACACTTCCGATTGCCGGAACTGGGATTTAGAATTTGTCAAATAAACCACAAAACGTTCAATATCAACAGAAATATTTTCAATTATATACCAAACACATCATCATTTATTAATATTTTTCACTTTTTACATCAATTCCTTAACAAAAATGATATAATTTCGTATGCAAGAATATATTAAATCTAAACGTTTCAAATATGTCAGGTATATTTAGTAAAATATTCGGGAGCAAATTTCCGGACACTGCAAAATACGAATCAAAATTAAACAACCTGAGATCCGACTATGATCGTTTTCAGGAATATGAAAACTCCAACTATTATAAGCGTTACCTTGAATTAGATAAGCTGGTTCATACCGGTGAATTTGAGAAAAAAGTAAAAAAACTAAAGACTGAAAAGTTTAAACATACTGACCAATACAGAAAATTCAAGAACTTTAAAGCTCTAAGTAAATCAAAAGACATTAAAAATTATTTCCGGTTTAAAAACAGCGGAAAACCTGAACGTATTGACAAAACATTAGGTTCTGATGAATATCAACGATTTATAGAACTTAAAAATTTCACGGAATCTTCGGCATTTCGTCAGGCAAAAATGACCAAAGGATTCAAAAAAACTCCTGAGTTTGAAAAACAAAAGAAGTTTAAAAAACTAAAGAGATCGACAGATATTCGTTTCATAAATAAAGCATTGAACTCTACTGACTTTAAAAACTATGAGATTCTGAATGGCTCAGAACGAATTAATAATTATAACGAGGAGTTACAATATATCACTTCGAAAAAGTTTCTTGACTTCAAAGCTGAGATGGAAGACCCTGACAGATTTAAAAAGTCGGAAGAGTATAGTCTCTTAAATGAATATAAAGAGATAAAAAAGACTCCAAATTTAATTTGGTACTCAAAAACAAAAAAAGAGAATCTGTTTGATGAATTACATAAATGGGAACAGACTTTTAGTGATGAGTTTGACAATAAAACTCTTGATACAACAAAATGGATAACAGGATATTTTTGGGGTAAAGCACTATTGAACGATAATTATGTACTGGCTCACGAAAAGCAGTTTTTCCAGGACAAGAATATTGTATTGCGTGATTCTTTGGCAAGCATTGTTACAAAAAAAGAAAAGTGTAAAGGAAAAATCTGGGATAAACAATACGGTTTTATGCCTGCAGACTTTGAGTACACTTCGGGAATAATTAGTACCGGACAAAGTTTCAGACAGAAATATGGAAAATTTGAAGCAAAAATCAGATTAAACCACTCACACCCTGTAACACATTCATTTTGGATGGTTTCAGAAAAAAATGTACCACAAATTGATATCATCCGATATAATTCAAAATCATCAAAAAAAATAAGAATAGGTTCTCACTTAAAGGATGGTGACTCATTTAAAAATATTTCTCATGAAATAACAGGAGCAAATTTTTCTGACAATTTCTTCATCTTTTCACTAGAATGGACATCCGATAAACTAATATGGAAAATTAACGGAGAAACTATTAAAGAGATGAGCACAAACATTCCACAACATACAATGTATATGGTATTCAGTTCGCATCTGTTAGAAGATAAGATACCAGCTAATTTACCCACATCTATGGATATTGACTGGGTTCGCTGCTACAAAAGAGTAAAAAGTAAGTAGTAAGAATTTGGCAATTGACAAAATTAAGGCATAAGTTCATCAGCACATTAACAAATCACCAAATCAACACTTTAATCCTCAGGAATTGTAAACCTTTTCCAGAATTCCTTATTAACAGATTTTAATGAATAATATTCTCTTCTGTTCACCTGAGAAATATTATCACTTTTCATTTTTAAAATCTTCAGTTTTTCATTCAAAACCAACTCTTTACCATCATTCCCAACAAGCTTCTTTTCAATACTAATACTACTTAGCTTATATTTTCCTTCACTGTTTTTACGGTAAGATGTAACTACCTTATAGTTTGATTTAGCAATTGATTGTGATTTAATCTCATCATCATAAAAGGCAGTATATCCATATGGAAAGTATCCATCAGTTTCAATATTCAGTTCATTTCTAAGCACAGCACTTGTTGACTTTGATACATATATTACTCCTGAATAAGATGTAACATAATTATTCGCGGTAGTGGTGAAAGCCGGCTTACTATTTTTATAGCCTATAGCCCATACAGAATCTCCATTAAAAAACGTAATATCTTCCAATTTCAGGTCAAAATCATATAACCCGGTTGAATCAAGAATATTACCCCTGACTCTGACAATGTCAAAAAGCAACAAAAAATCAAGACTACTCAACCCCTCTTCTATCGGTTGATGGTCATAGTTTCTCCTAATCTCATCAATGTGGTACGACCGGTTTATAAAGGCATCTGTATAAGTCCGGTTGCCATAACCGTTGCTGTCAACAACCGAAATAACAGCTTCCGTTTTACTTTCGTTTGTTCTGTTTTCATTCAAATAAAATGTTTTATACTCAAAAGGTTCAGAAAAATAATTTTGTGTTATTAAATTCCCTGCTGATTTTATTATTCCATAAAGCACTCTCGATTGAGCTTTAATATCAACTTGTGAAAGTCCATAAATGGCCGGGGTAAGTTTTATTGTTTGAATTCCATCAACCGCAAGTTCTTTTACCTTTGACTTTTTACTTTGATAACCAACAGCTGAAATAACAACATCAAAATCTGAAAATTTTTCGTCGATAACAAGTTTGAAAATACCATCAATATCAGATGCTGTCCCCAGAAATGTACCTTCTATGCCTATATTTGCAAATTCAACGGGGTTATAATTAGATGCATCAACGATTTTACCATTAATAATATACTTGTTTTCCTGAGAAAAAATATCAGCAGAAAACAGGGAGATTAAAAGAATTATATTTAAAAGAGTTACATAAATAGTTCTCATAATAAAAGATTTTTTAATTTTGATATAAATTTAGAAACCTTTTTAAATATCAGACGCATGTTATACAAATTATTTTTATTTATTATCTCAATTTTTGTTTTCACAGGATGTGTTGTTTCGAAGAAAAAATATGAAGCACTGCTGTTAGAAAAGAATCATTTATCAAAAAATCTTGATGATAAAACAACAGAGAATAAAAAACTCACCTCTGACCTTGAATCCGCTGTTGCAGATTATGATAAGGTAAGATATAGTCTGAGCAAAAGCAATGCTATTAAGTCTGATGAGGTTAGTGATTTAATGATAAAAACAACTGCATTTCAAACGAAAATTGATGAACTTAACAATCAATTGAACGACATCCGGAACGATTTTAAATACAACAAACAAACAGCACTTAAAACTTCTGAACAACTGCAAAAAGTAAAACAACAATTAACTCAACTGCAGAAAGATACTGCCAGTTTGCATTACTCGATAAACCTTGCACAAGGACGAAATGAATTAATTCAAAAAGAATTTTCCGAAACAAAACAAAAATACAATTCATTATATTCTGACTATTCTAATAATAAAGAGGAAATTCAGAAAAAAGATATTCAATTAAAATCACTTGAAGAGCAACTAATTAGTCAGAAAGAGACAATTGAATCAATATCTAGAACTTTTATTAATTTAAGAAAACAGTTGCTATCTGCAAAAACAGACAATAAACCTATCGACCCGAATAAGAATGCCAACATAAATAAAATAGCCAAACTACTGGGACATTATTAGTTCAAAGCCTGATTTTATACTTCTTATATGTCCTTAATATAGCAAACCAATATTGTAACTTTTAGAAAAGCAATTCCTCAGTTCCTCAACTCCCCAATTTGTGTTTTCTTATTTTTGGCTAGTCATCTTCAACTTTAAAGTTACGCTTTTTACAATTTCATCATGCGTTATGTAGTATTATACTGCACTGTGTCAAGGTAGTTGTTTTCAGACTCCCAGCTGTAACACTATCCCTGGATGAGGAATATGGCAGGTCTTTTATTTATATCAGGAGTCTTTCCTTTCCATTCGGCTATAGTTTTAGTAATAATAAATTCTGTATCCAGAGTTATATCACATGCTACACAGAGTTGTGTTGTAGGCTTGCAAGTGGAGATAATATCCTTCAATATTTTTGTGTTTCTGAACGGAGTTTCAATGAATAGTTGTGTTTGTTTCAGGTGTATTGAGCGTTGTTCAAGCTCTCTGATAGCTTTTGATGTTTCCCCTGTTTTAACCGGAAGATATCCATTAAATGCAAAGTTTTGACCATTCAGTCCTGACGCCATTACTGATAACAGAATAGACGAGGGGCCAATAAGAGGAATTATTTTTATGTTCTTTTTGTGTGCAAGTTTAACAACGTCAGCACCGGGGTCAGCCACTCCCGGGCAACCGGCTTCAGATAGTATGCCAATTGAATGTCCATTGTTAATGGGATTGAGAAAAGATGGTATTGTAGATGTTTTGGTGCGTTTGTCCAGAACGTAAAAAGTCAGACTGTCAATGTCGATGGATGTGTCAACCTTTTTCATGAACCTGCGGGCTGTACGGATATTTTCAACAATAAAATATTTTAACGACAGAATAATCTCTTTGTTAGCCTTGGGAACATTGAAGTCGATAGAACTGCCGCCAAGAGTACTGGGGATGAGGTATAATTTTCCTTGCTTCATAGTTATTGTGTTAATGAGTTAATAAGCCAATGCTTGAGGTGTTTAATGATTTTTTTTTGAGTAAAAATATAAAAGAAAATTGTTTCATACGATTAATTCGTAGATTTTAATAAATACTATAACCCTTCAAGGGCTTTTGAAACCCCTGGAGGGTTTATTTATCGTTTTATGCGATATTTTTATCTCAAGTATTGATGTTGTAGCTTTTTCTGCTTATTTATTTTGCCTGGCTTTTTATTGGCAGTAAGTTGTAAACTCAGGATGTAAGTGAACCTACTGTTAATAGAACAGTTATTGATTCCGGTTGGGAATTTAGTGAAGCAGGTGTAAATGACTGGCTGGATGCGTCAGTTCCGGGGTGTGTACATACAGACTTGTTAAGGCATAAGATTATTGAAAACCCTTTTTACAGGCTTAATGAGCATAACGTTCAATGGATTGATAATTAAGCGTTCTGATGGTGTCGTACAGTTTGTTCCGCCATTTGGAAACCCAATTTGAATGCAGTATTGATATCCTCAGTTTTTTTCAGAATACGTTTGATGAAGGGAGGTGCTGATAGTTCACTTGTAATTATTATCTTTATGATTATTAATTATTGAGTAGACTATCAGGCTCTACTCTACTTAAACATTACAAAAACAGACAGAAAATGAACGAAATACGATACAAATCAATCGGAATAATACATACCCCCTTCAAAGAGCCGAAAGGAACACCAATCCAACCTACCGCTTCTGTGAATAATGAAGGGAAAGTAGAAATATTTCCTAAATTTATTGACGGATTACAAGATTTAGAAAATTTCTCTCATATTTTCCTGATATATCACTTTCATTTATCAAAGAAAACTTCCTTAAAGGTTAAACCATTTATGGATGATAAGGAACATGGAATTTTTGCTATACGTGCACCAAGTAGACCAAATCCTATTGGGATTTCAATTGTACGTCTCAACAAAATTGAAAATAACATACTATACATTAAAGATGTTGATATTATAGATGGAACACCTCTTTTGGATATAAAACCCTACGTACCAGAATTTGATATTAGAAAAGTAACAAAAAATGGGTGGCTTGAACATAATGTATATAAACTTGGAAAAACAAAAGATGACGAGAGATTCACAAAATGATTTATATATCAACAAAATAGTGCTAACAAAGCTAAAGCATATAAAAGTTACGGTTTTGATTTCACTGGCTCCAATAATGACAGGAGTAAAGGTTCTGAATCCATATATAAAAGATGCAAAATTAATTTGCGATTTCTTTTAATAAAAAGTATGGTTGAATCAATTAAAGTAAAGAGTGTATAGTTTTGGAAGAATATTTTCAAGGACACACCGCTACAAGTTTTATCCTGGCTCTTATTCATCGGCCTGAAACATTGGATCCCAAGGGGGTAGAATTATTGCTTTCTGATCTAGCAATTTCAAGGTATTCTCATTAATAAATTTTTTCAGAATAACCACTCTAAACATGTATTCATTAAACCACTCATCGGTGAAGGTCAAATAGCCGTTATGTCCGCTTTTTTCACCCCAACTATTTTCAAATTGCCATTTTAGCGGTTTCTCATTTTCGTCAACATCCACGGCAATAAGAGCCATTCCATGCGATGAACCACTTTCAAATGTTGTTATCCGTTGTGCTTTATTCATGTTAAAATTAATTCCGTACAAATCTTCAAAGTCATAGTTGTCAATATCGCTAAAGCCCAAATCATTGTTTATCTGTTTCCCGACATCGCACGATGCATACATCGATTGGTTGTTTTTTATACTCTCAATTGCAAATTGTTTAATTTTATCATTTGGCAAATTCAGATAAGTCCAGTTTCTGCCTTCCATTACATTCCGGTCGTATTCAATCTCATATACTTTATTGTATTCCCGTGTTGGGTCGTTCATAAGCATAATATAATCGGCAAAGTCGATGTCACCTAAAACTTCCTTCATAAAATTCATAGGGGTGTATGATTTATATTCATTTATATTATGGTCTTTATCTACAAAGCGATATTTGAATTCAGTAGGAGGCTCCCCCAAATTCAACGACAGAATTCTATAAACATCTCCCAACATTTCAAGTTTTCGTTCTCTAAGTTTTTCGGATTTTATTTTTTTTGAATGCATTTTACGTAATTCAATGCCATCTTCACGAAGCTTGCGTTTAATAATTTTAATCATCCAACTTGTATTATCGCTTGAATTTGTTTCAGGAAAGATTTCTTTAGGAACTAAACCGTATTTTTCGGCTAAGTTTGTAAATGAGTTCCATACTCCGCCATCATTTACAGGACTTTTAAACAGCCATACCACGTATTTATCATCCATCGGTTTTTTGGCATATTTTATTTGCGCTTCAAGATATAAATTTGCCTTTTCAAAGATATCCCAGAAATACAGGTAGTTATGTGAAAATTCGAATTTGCTTAGTTTATATTTATCAATTACAAATGGTCGGAGCGTGTTCATACTTGTAAACATCCAACAGCGACCTGATTTTTTTTGATTAGAAATGCCTTTTACGTCAACTTTATATTTGAAGTTGTGTTCAATGTTACTCAGGTTTTCACGGTTTAAGGCAATTTTTGTTACATCGTTATTCGATAGAGCATTAGTTAAAGCCCTTGTGGACGGGTCATTTTTATCATATGCTTTACGAATTTGACTCATGTTAGCCTCGTTAACGCTGCCTTGTTGAGCAAACGATATCAGCGAAAAAAGAACGAGTATGACAGTTAGCAGGTGTTTCATCTGTTGGAGTTTTAAAAAATGAAGTGCAAAATATAAAATTACTTCGAGAGTAACTAATCAGTGTAATGAAATACAATAATAGCAAGGATTTTAGAGAATATACTCAAAGTTATCCTGAAAATAATAATTAACACCATAACCCGTAATCCTTTTTCTAACAGATTCCGCCACCAATAACGATATCGTTATTGTAGAACACCAGTGATTGTCCGGGTGTGATTGCCCAAACTGATTGGTCGAAAGTGACAGTTAAAGAGGTTTCTTCCACTCTCAATAATCCATAGTACCCGGGCGAACTGTCGATACCACGAATACGAATGAATACCTTTCTGTTTTTCCACAAGGAAGAGTCCGGAGTGATGCGATAGTTTGATAATGAAACGGTTTTAGAATTAAGTTCATCCTTGTTTCCTACGATAAGTCTGTTTTGATCGGGAACGATTTTTATAACACAATGATTGTGGGGGGTATTTTCAATATGCCTTTTTTGTCCTATAGTGTAAAATGGATATCCTAAATGATGTCCAATTATGTTGTTGCTCAAATCTGTGATGTTTCCGGGTTGAATTGCAGGATGGTTGACAGGTAGTTGTGTTTTTATAAAATTACGATAATCACTATTTTTCAGGAAACAAACTCCCATACTCTCTTTTCTGTTTCCTGAAGACAAAAATCCATTTGATTCTGCTAACTCTTTAATATCATTTTTATGGAAGCCACCAAGCGGGAATATCGACTTTTTAAGAGTATCCTGATTCAGATTCCAGAGATAGTATGATTGATCTTTGGAGGTGTCGGTTCCTTTTTGAATGTAAAATATACCGTTCTTTTCCGTTTTTCTTACGTAATGCCCCGTAGCGATAAAATCACAATCAAGCTTTTCAGACCATTCGTAAAGGAATTTCCATTTTATCACATCATTGCACCGGATACATGGATTTGGAGTTTGACCTTTCAGGTAACTGTAAACGAAGTAGTCTATAACATCTCTTTTGAACTCTTTACGGCTGTCAATTATGTGATGTTCAATATCCAGTTTTTTGGCAAGTCTTTTGGCATCTTCTATTCCGGGCAGCTCTTTTTCTGAAGTATAGGTAAGCAGACTCATTCCAATTACTTCAAACCCCTGCTTTTTGAGTAATAAAGCAGCAACCGAACTATCTATTCCTCCACTCATTCCTAATAAAACTTTTGAGGCCATATTGTTGTGAATTTGAGGAATTACGAATTATGAATTACGAGAATAGCTTATAGCTTCTAGCTTTTAGCCTTTAGCTTATAGCCTTTAGCTTATAGCCTTTAGCTTATAGCCTTTAGCTTATAGCCTTTAGCTT